>DFGA01000001.1 GCA_002371615.1 Lachnospiraceae bacterium UBA3762
TCGACTTGCATGTGTTAGGCACGCCGCCAGCGTTCATCCTGAGCCAGGATCAAACTCTCTAATTTAATGTTTAATCCAGCGATCAGTTGAACGTAGCTTCGCTTCGTCCGTTTAATCTACTGTTTGGTTTCGTTCTGAAATTTTAATTCAAGGAATTCTGTAACGCCTTTCGGCGTTACTTGGCACCACATTTGCTTACGCAAATATGGCACATTAATTTCAGGGATTGGTTGTACTATTTTATTTTCAAGGTACTCCGCCAAAAGCGCAAAAAAATAACCCCGCTTGAAGCGGCTTTATTAATATATCATTGCATTTGGGCATTGTCAACGGAATTTTCAAAAAATTTTTATCAAAAAAATGCCCTAAAATTAAGCTTTTAAGGGCATTTTTTCTTTTCACCGATCAGTATACAATATATGGTATAAAGAACAATTAATGAACACTATAGATGAGTTAATCTTCCTTAACAAACGATTCGGCTATCAACCTGATAAGTGCAAACAACACTCCCGATACAGCCCAGATTATCCATGTACGGTCCCACCTATTAGTCACAAAACTGATCCCGAGATAGATAACCACTATCAGGAGCCAGTATATCCCCGTCAGCGGCTCAAGTTTTACATTTTTCCTCTTCCTTTCACGGGTATAATCACCGCTCTGAAGAATGATCTTGTAAGAACCGTAGACACCGCACACGGAAACAAACAGGTAAACCGCGCATCCTACAAGCAGCAACAGCAGGCAGACCATGCTCTCGATAACAAACTGCGACATTCCGAGTACCGAGCATACTATAAGCGGAACCGCTCCAAGAACACACATAAGCACTCCTGTTGCCAATGCTTTTGTATTGTTGCCCTCGTTCTCGGCAAGTCTCTCTTTTGCCATCCCGTCAACACCGTACTCTGTCTCAAATGCTTCTCTTTCAAGATAATCAAATTTTGAAAGTTTGCCTCCTTTTGTAATGAACAAAAATACAGCTGTGCCAACCTGTGCAAATAACGCGATGAGTCCGATAGCCACACACGCACCTTCCGAAATGCGGCATAGTCCGGAAGCCTGCAGACCCGCCAGAAATAGCAGTATTACCGGAGAAGTTATACACAGGAATACTCCGAGACCTATCTTGGGAAGATACTGTTTTCTACAGGAAATATATTCCGTAGCCTCTTCCATGGATACTCTTCTTACCGGTGAGTCGGAAGATCCTCTTTCATAGTTCACTTCCGTATCCTCGGGCTCCATTTCATCCTTTAGAAGATAATCCGTGCTTACACCGAATATTTCCGCCATCTTCAATAACTTCTGAAGATCCGGTACACTCTGGGCTCCCTCCCATTTTGAAACGGACTGCCTTGATACATCGAGCATCTCGGCGAGCTCTTCCTGAGACCATCCATTCTTTTTTCTTTCATTAATAATCTTATCAGCTAAAATCATTTGCTTATCCTTTCCGAATTCATCATTGTCTTCTTCAAAACCAAAACCTGTTAATTTGTTTGTTCGAACAATCTGACAATAATAACTTTGGCGGTTGCAAACTATAAAGCCGGCTTTTCAATTTGTCAACCGGCGGTTGCAATTAGCGTAAATACCGGATTTATTCGCTTACAGATTCGGAACTTACCGGGAATGTGAAGTATGTATCGGGGTACGGTTCATCATCAAGGGTAAAATGCCACCACTCTGTTTCAAGCGGTCTGAATCCATGCTCTAACATAGCATCCCTTAGGATCATACGATTGTTGAACTGTTCCTCTGTGATTTCTTTGTAATCCGGATGGGACAATTCCCCGAAGAAATCAAACGTGCCTCCCATATCAAGTTCCTTCTCGGTCTCCATGTCAAACAGTGTCAGGTCAACCGTACTTCCCCTGCTGTGTCCGCTGTGTTCGGCAATGTATCCCTGAGGGAATAGAACGTCCTTTTCAAGATCGGGATAAAAGTACTCCTTCATTCTCGTATCATCTGTATCTTCCGCCCACTCGACAAAATTAGTTACAGCCATCTGCGGACGGTAAGCATCGTATATTTTCAGGCGGTATCCCTTTTCCGTAAGCTCCTCACTTACTTCTAAAAGAGCTGCTGCCGCCTCTTTTGTCAGCAGAGCAACCGGTTCCTCATACCCTTCTATGCGGTCTCCGACAAAATTATATGTTGAATAATAGCGTATCTCGAGAATCGCATCCGGAACTGCCTCAGACAGAAGAACAAAGTCTGACGAGTCATCCGAATAATTAACAGTCTCTTCAGCGGCTGCAAGTTCATTTTCGGGATCCCATTCCTCATACAGATCGGGGCTTATATTCTGCAATGTATCGATCACAACAACGCAGTCTTCCCTGACATTTCGCATAACCGTGATCATTTTGTCCTGCGGAATGGCAACGCATCCGCCGGTATAAGGCTTGTCCAGTTTAAAGCAATGGAGGAAAATCGCTGATCCGAGTCCTGCCTCTCCGTCTTCGTTATAGCTTATATTCAGACAATACTGGTACGGAATGGTATAGTCCTTAATATGCTCCGAACTTTCCACATCAAGGTCCGGATAGTCCTTGATGCTTACCATTTTGTTGTACATATATCCGTCTCGTTGATCACCTGACCAGTAATCATCATCAGTTACCTTTTTATAGGGAATAGCACACCCCGGATCACCGGCAATGCCGAACGCCTCAGTAAATCGGAATACTCCTACGGGAGTTTTTGCATCACCTTCTTTTTCCTTGCCAATTCCGTTCTTGCCAATATAGCCCGGTGTGGAAATAATCTGCTCCCATTTGCCATTTTCATCTTTCTGGTGCATAGATACATATGCGGTCGTCTTTCCTACAGCAGCAACAACAAATAACTGGTCGGCATCGGATGCCTGCTGCATTTTTCCTACCCATTCCGGTGACTCTCCCTGATCGGCCAGACCCGCTATCAGATTCATCGGATCATAATCCGTCTCACTTACAGAGTTGGTCTGCTCTGCGATCTTTGAGAGGTCCTCGGCAAGATTACACCCTGTAAGAGTAAGCGCAACAGTAGCCGTAACAAGCATTGCCAATATTCTTAAAGTTTTCTTATTCTTCATTTTTCTCCTCTTTTCATTATTAAAGAGCCTGTCAGCTTTTAGATTTCCACAAAGAACGGAGTTAAAAGGATGATTATCATAAATATCGGACATACAAACTTCATCATTATGTTATACAGTCCCTTTGCCTTAAATGTCTCTCCGTTAAGCGTTGTCTCATCTTCTATATATTCCGGTTTGACGATATAGCCTACAAGTACGCACGTAAGCAGGGCAACTATCGGCATCATAATGTTATTGGATATAAAATCAAAGAAGTCAAGTATCTGGTATCCGAATATCGTTACCTCGCTCCAGCTGCTGTATCCGAGTACGGACAGCATTCCCATTACGATAACTATGATAAAGCACACCGTCGTCGACGCAATTCTTCCTAACTTAAACTTCTCGGATACAATTGATACCATTGTTTCAAGAAGCGAAACCGAAGATGTAAGTGCCGCAAATGCTACAAGTATAAAAAATGCCGCACCTGCAATATACCCGCCTCTCATCGAGTCAAACACCTTCGGAAGTGTCACAAACATAAGGCCGGGACCGGCATTAAGAGCTGCCGCATCTCCGCCGCTGAAGATGATAACGCTAGGAACAATGATTAGTCCGGCAATTATCGCAATAAGCGTATCGAAAAAGCTGATCTGTCTCGTAGATGCTTCTATCGAATCCTGTTTTCTCATGTAGGATCCGTAAGTTACCATTATTCCCATTGCAAGCGACATTGAGTAAAACAGCTGACCCATGGCTGCTACCACCGTTTTAAGGAGCTTTGCAACCGTAAATCCGGCAAAAGTCGGCAGAACATAGTACTTTAATCCTTCCCCGGCACCGGGAAGCGTCATAACATAAATTGCTATTCCGATGGACAGCAGTACAAGAATCGGCATCAGTATTTTGCTAACCTTCTCTATTCCCTTTTGAACTCCGAATATTACAACTACCGCGGTAAGTGCTGCATATATTATGAAGAATACCGATGTCTGGCCGGCTGTGGAAATAAACCCTCCGAAAAAATCGTCCGATGTGGCCTCTGCCCCCTGTCCGCATACAAATGTAACCAGATATTTAAGTACCCATCCACCGATAACACAGTAGTATGGTGTGATAACAAACGGAACAAGAGCCGCAATCGGACCCAGAAAACCAAATCTTGCATCCGCATGCTTATATGCCCCTATGACACTTTTTCCCGTTCTTCTGCCAAGTGAAATCTCCGTTACCATTAACGAAAATCCGAAAGTTACCACCAGTATTATATAGATAACAAGAAATATCCCGCCACCGTATTTGGCCGCAAGATACGGGAATCTCCATATATTTCCCAGTCCTATAGCCGAGCCTGCTGCCGCAAGGATAAATCCTATTCTGCTTCCGAAACTTTCTTTTTTCTCTTCCATTATCCCATCCTCATAAAACATACTATTATTGAAGTATCAGTCCTTGATATTACCATACCAGCTGAGTCTGTGCAAACTGCCCGCCTCCTCAAGTCCCGCAAAATCATTCTGCCGCAGTGCCTCATATAACACGATCGCAGCTGCATTAGAAAGGTTAAGTGACCTCTCTCCCTTCATCATAGGTATCCGGATACATCTCTCCCTGTTCTCAACTAGTATCTCTTCAGGTATCCCTGCGGTCTCTTTCCCGAACATGAGAAAATCATCTGCTCCCAAACTTGCCTCGGCATATGATTTTTCGGCCTTCGTTGTAAGGTACCATATCCTGCTGCCGCCATGGATTGCCATAAACTCTTCGTAATTCTTGTATATACTTACGTCCAGCTTATCCCAGTAATCAAGACCAGCTCTTTTCAGGGTTTTCTCATTGATCTGAAAGCCCAGAGGCTCTATCAGATGTAATTTCGTCCCTGTAACAACGCAGGTTCTGCCTATATTCCCCGTATTTGCCGGTATCTCCGGCTCAAGTAGTACTATATTCATTATGCTTATAATACTTTAATCATCTCTTCCATTATCGGAGCATAATGCTCATCCACCAGCCCGAAGTCCTTGTTCTTGTAATTCCACAGTGCTCTTCCTATTCCGAACTTCTCAAAGCTTGCGTGAATGTCCTTCATCCAGTTAAGGGTATCGGGAAGCGGCGCACGGTCTATTACACCATACTCACCACAATACAGCGGAACGTTCTTCTCAATCGCCGTATCCACCGCAACTTTAAACATCTTATCAAAGAAGGCTCCTTCACCGTCCATCACTTCACTGAATACAGCACCCATATGATTTTTGGAGAACTCTTCACTCTTGCGTCTTATGTATTCAATATCCTCGGGATATGTCATTTCATAATCATCCGTCATCCCCTCTACCCAGTATGCCTTCTGATGGGTAAAGCACAACGGTTCATAACAATGGAAATTGAAGACTATCTTCTCATCTACCGGTACCTTGATGCCGGGAACCGCAAACACATTGTTGTAGTTTACCCCGCCAACGATGATGTAGCTGTCCGGAGCAATTGCGCGGATCTTTCCGATAGCCTTTGTGGCAATTTCGTTCCACTTTGACTCATAATCCGGATTAACCACCTCGTTCAAAAGTTCAAAAGCAAGAATGTCCTTATCTTTTCCGTATCTTGCTGCAAACATTTCCCATGTATCGTAGAATGTCTCCTGAAGCATCTCATCCTCAAAAAATACATCTGCATCAGGTACCGCCCCCGCATCAAACATATACCCTTTGGCCTTATGAAGATCAAGAATCATATTTAACCCATGCTTACGGCACCAGCCGATGCAGTCATCAATATGTGATATTCCCTCGGAATTGACCACATCGAGATCTCCCTGTTCTTTCATGAAAACATCATAATCAACAGGAACTCTCACATGATCAAGCCCGAATGATTTTATCCTTTTGATATCCTCTTCCGTAATAAAACTATTGAAATGCTCTTCTGTATAGGCGACACACTGTGAGAGCCATCCCCCAAGGTTGACTCCTTTTTGATATCCTTCGAATCTTTTCATGTTCATTTTCTCCTTTTCTAACTCCTGAGAGCCACATTACTTTAAATACTCCTGTACATTATCGTAAGTAATAATACTATAAGGGGTATATACGTATTTATCAAATGTGAGTTTGACCGTATCCGGAAATGGCCTGTTCTGGGCAAGCGCATATGCCATTTCCATTATTACCTCTCCCTGCCCCCTTGAATCATTGTATACGCTTCCGTCCAGCTTCATCGTCCTGATCGCCTCAAGGGCATCCTCCGTTCCGTTGATCCCTACGACAAAAGGATCCAATGGGTAGTTTGCATCTTCCAAAGCGTCTATGGCGCCAAGTGCCATATCATCATTATTTGCAATGACCATCTCTATCTGGATCGGATACCGGTCAATAAGCTCCCTCATCTTGGTTCTTGCCTGATCCCTGTCCCAGTTTGCATATTCGTCTCCCAGCTTTTCAAGAGAAAATCCCGCGTTTAACAGCTCCTTGGTGCATACATTTGTTCTTACAATATCATCCTGATGTCCGGCCTCTCCCTCAAGAATTACATATTGAATGGTGCCGTTTTTGTTAACATCAATCTTTGAAAACGTCTCCCTGTCAGTAAGAGCATCTATTATTATCTTTGCCTGCATTTCTCCGGACTGGCGCGCATGGGCTCCCACATAATATATCTTGTCCCATCTTGACAGGTCTTCTTCAACCGGCTCTCTGTTGAAAAAAATCACAGGAGTATCGCTTGCCATTGCTTTATCGATTATCAATGTTGCATCTGTTCTGTCAACCAGGTTCACGCATAATATATCGTACCCCGCCGCAATATATTTTCTTGCCTGATCATTTTGAGTAAGCTGGCTTTTCTTGGCACCGACGATATCAAGAGTGATCCTGATACCGTCCTCATTCTCTTTTTGACGGCACCACTTTGTCATGTACTTTGTCATTGAATCAACATATGTATCATACTCATCATATGTAAGTACCGCGATCTTGATATCTTTGGATGATTTTTCCCCGGTATCACAACCTGTAAACATTGCTGCCGTAACTACAAGGAGCGTCAGTATTCTAATTAACAAATGGGAACAGTAATGTCTGATTGTCCTCATCATACATATTCTCCTTCCTTACGATCTTGTAATCTATCTCTTCTCCTGTATACTTCTTACCGGCATTCTTCTTATCCAGAGCATACACTGCAGCAAGATATCCCATACTGTATTCATCAGGATAAGCAAGGGCGCGGATCTCCTTATCGTACAAATTATAGACCGCTTTGTTGGATGTAGAGACAGAATAAACTTTGCTGTGCTGATTAAGGTTAACAAGTGCATCAAGAAGCGCATCGGTTGCCAAATTATCAAATGTAACTATCGCATCACACGCTTCCGAAACAAGTGCTCTTTGAACAAAAACCCTTCTGTTTACTGTCTTTTCATTATCATTTCTCGACCAGGTCAAGACCCTTCCTACTTTACCTTCACTAGCGATGGCATCCCGGAATCCTTTTTCACGGAGTGTGACCGTATCTCTTTCGGTATTCTCCGAGATGATCGCGACTGTTACGATATCGCTTTCGTTCTTAACAAATTGCTTTCCCAGGTCATAACCTATTTGGTAGTCATTCGGTGATATATACTCTGTTTTATTGTTTTCTTCTGAACCGGGACCAATGAAGATTACCGGAATCCTCACTCTTAATCCGTTTAAATAATCCCTTATTTCCTTACTGTTACAAGCTGCAATAATAAGTGCATCCGCACCGTTTGATATTTCTCTGGATATTATTTCTTCCTGCTCTTTGACATCGTTTTCCGACAGCGTGGTTATAAGCGCAAGGTCCGCATCGTTTTCCTCACAGACAAGACCGGCTCCCTGCCTCATATTCTCCCATCTTTCGGAATCATCACCGTATACGATGAATGAAACCTTTTTTCTTGATTCCTTTCCCGGGGAATTGGAATAGGTCGATGACAAGGTAATACCAAGGAAAACAAAGAGGACAGCAATCAGAATAATAAGATTTTTATTCTTAAGTACCTTTCTCATTTGGCATCCTCCTCCTTCCTGTACTCCTCTATAGGTATCTTGGGAAGATGGATCGTTACGGTTGTTCCCTCATCCAGTTCGCTCTCGATAATAAGACCATAATCTCCTTTGAAATAAATCTGTATTCTCTGATTGACATTCCACAGACCGATACCGGAGCCTTTCCCCCTGCTTCTTGCCTTATCGGTAAGCAGGGTTTTTAGAACATCTTCGGGGATTCCCATTCCGTTATCGGAAACGGAAATGTATATATCCCCATCCTTTTCATATCCTTTAACCTTTATCTCGCCTTCTCCGTCCATATGCTCAACGCCATAGTATATGGCATTTTCAAGCAACGGTTGAACGATAAGTTTAATAGTCGCACAGTCCTCGATGGCCGGATCAATATCTATGCTCGCCGAAAACTTGTTCTTAAACCTGACCGTCTGTATGTTCAGGTAGTTTCTTGCATGAATTATCTCATCGCGGATCGGTATGATATTGTTTCCCTTGCTTAATGATATCCTGAACAGCTGGGCAAGCGCAGTTACCATTGATATGGCATCCTTGTATCTCTCACCCTCTATCATCCAGACAACGGAATCAAGAGTATTGTATAGGAAGTGTGGATTGATCTGACTCTGCAGGGCATCAAGTTCACTCTTTCTTTTTGCCTTCTGCTCTTTAACCATATCATCCGTCAGTTTCTTCATCTGGCGTATCATGGATTTGATAGTCCTTCCGAGGTGCCTGATCTCATGCGAACCCCCGATAAAGATATCGTCTTCATTCATGATATCCTCATTCGCAACACCCTCTTCGAGATACGATATGGATTCTTCCAGTTTTCTGATAGGATCAGTCACAACGTAGGATATGATATAGTTTCCCGAAACAATAAACAGAAGGATTATGATCGCAACCATAAACAAATAGTTTCTCATCTGTCCCATATCCATTGCAAGCTCACTTGTAGGTGTTATACTGACTATTTTCCACCCGGTATATCCTACTGTTTTGACTACCACATCTCTTTCAACCCCGTCAAATCTCTCGGAAAAGGCACCATCCGCATGATCGGCATGGGTTATGTTATTTTCTTTGACCAATCCTGCTGCTATAGCCTTTTTCATCGGATGATAAATAATATTTCCGTCGGCATCACACAAATACACGAATCCGACACCGCCGTCATTTACATTCTCAAATATCTGCTCTATCCCGCTGTAATTCATATCAACAAGAAGAACTCCATTACGAACTGTTCCGAGATAGGTAAGTTCGACATTTCTTGAAAGCGAAACTACCCAGTAATATCTGTAATTACTGTTGTCAAAAATGTTCTGGACATGAGGGGTTGAAAAATGAATGTTTTCGATCTCATCAAATGCTCTTTGAAACCATTCCTGTGTCTTAAGATCAACTCCCGCCTTTCTCGAAGATACGGGAGATGCCGCAATGATTGCTCCGTCCTCGCTGGCGCATACGATACTTGTAAGGTTATCCTTGTTTGCCTCATATAAGAGGTTCATCTCATTATTGATCCTCTCGTTAGTCAGATTCCGGTTCTTGATGACGCTGTAGTACATCGTATCGGAAATACTCATCATACTTCTTATATATGAGTTAAGATTTCTGCTGACCTGATCCACGATCTGTTCATTCTGTTTGATCGTGTTTGATCTGAGAGTATTAATTGAACGGGAATAGAAGGCAACAGTCATTGATACGATACTGATAATGGCTATTGCTGTAAATGAAAGTGATATTGTCCACTGAAGACTTTTTTTATTGTCTGTACTTAGAGGGCGATACCCCAAAATGCTTTTTAAAGACATAGCTGAAATAATTCGGCTCCTCGTAACCTACCATGCCTGCAATGATATAACTCTTCTCATCAGTTGTATCAAGCAGTCTCTGTGCTTCATTCATGCGAACTTCCGTAAGATATGTAACAAAGCTCTTCCCTGTCTCCTTTTTAAAAACAGACGAAAAATAAGATGTCCCGACACCGAGATGCGAACATATTTCATCTACGGAAAGTTTGCTTTCACTGTAATGATCGGCAATATACTGCCTTGCATCCGCCGCGAATTTTTTCGTTGAATCAAGTCTTTCGCTTCCTATCTTCTCACGCAGTGTATTGGACAGTTCGCTGATTCTGTCCGCAAAAGCGTCCATTGATGCCATTTGAGTAAGTTCCTCATTTGTGTTAATATTCGACATTCCCACATCTGCGGCACTTATTCCGTGCCCACGGCAAAGGCGAAGCAGTTCAACCACAAATTCCGCATAAAATATCTGCAGCTGATTAAGATTAATATTTGTCCTTTTTAGCTTGTCTATGAATTCGTGTATTTCAGATTCCAGGCTCTCTTTAGTTCCGATCTTGATCTGCCTTAATATATGGCGGATCTGCTTCTCACTTACATAGTCCTCTATAGGATATGAAGGTTCTACGTCATTTATGAAAATCGCCTGATTTTCTCCAACAAATATCCTATGGTGAAAAGCATCCTTAGCTTCTATAAATGATTTGTGGATACTCTCGGCGTTTCCGTATACTCTGCCTATTCCGGCACACACATCAGCATCAAGTGTTTTATGCGCTATTTTGCATATCTTGTCCATCTCATTGATAAAGACTCTGTGCTGTGCCGTGCTCTTTAACCTGGCAAGAACACATACCGTATCAAGATATACAAATGCCTCCACGGGAAGAACATCCTTAAATCTTTCCGTAACTATCTGCTTCAATGATACCGCCATAAGGTTCTTGTTAAGTGTGTCTTTATCATCTCCGATCGGCGTGATCCTGAAAGCACCTGCACAATAAAACGCCGACTCAAGTTCCAGGTCATAATCTCTCTGATACCTTTCAAGGTCAAACTGAAGTTCCCTTCCCTCAAGCAGACCTATGATCAGCTGCTCTTTCATTATTGGCCTGATCTCTTCGTAATATCTGGACAGCTGCTCCACATTCCTGCGCTGCTCCATCTGCTCATCAAGCCTCTCTTTGATACGTAGAAAGATTGCTTTGAGCTCATCCGCATCAACAGGTTTTAATATATACTCTTCCGCCTCCAGCCTTATTGCTTCTTTGGCATATTCAAAATCATCATATCCTGAGAAAATCACACTGCGAAGATCGGGAAGCTTCTCTTTAAGCTTCCTCAGCATGGTAAGTCCGTCCATGAACGGCATCTGGATATCGGTCATAACAACATCCGGTTCCTCTGTCTCCGCAAGTTCAAGAGCCTCCTCTCCGTTTTCCGCTGTTCCGGCAACGGTAAAGCCTATTGACTCCCAATCTATTCTTTTTCTGATCGCTTCTCTTACTTCTTCCTCATCATCCACAAGAATTACTTTATACAGACTCATGGGTTTAGAATCCTCCTATAGGCCGGTATGTTAAGTTTATCATCAGATCATTAAATAAACAACAATGGCTGCGGAACATATATGCTCCACAGCCAATAAGGAGACTCGCCCATTTGGATTCGACTTCGTCGAATGTGGGGCTCGTCGTGCAGATAGGTTCTTCCCACTTCGTGGGCCCCTCCTATCAGCCTATCCCTTTTTCCTCTTGGATAGAACGTCAAGCGTTACCGCGAGTAGAAGAACCATTCCTTTGAATATCTTCTGAACATCTGTCGTAAATCCCATAAGAGACATACCGTTGTTAAGAATACCCATGATGAAAGCACCTACAACAGCTCCGACGATCGTTCCGGCACCACCGGCTACAGCAGCTCCACCGATATAACATGATGCAATTGCATCCATTTCAAAACCGTCACCTGCTTTGGGAGTTGCCGATCCGTTTCTTGCTGCAAGAACTATTCCGGCTATCGAAGAAAGAAGTCCCATGTTTACATATACCCAGAAGAAAACCTTATTCGTATCGATACCTGAAAGGTTTGCAGCCTTTCTGTTACCGCCGAGAGCATATATCTGACGGCCTGCTACAGTCTTACTTGTTATGAAGCCATAGATCGCAATCAGTACAACCATTATCAGCAATACAAACGGCAAACCGTTGTTTCTCGAAAGCTTATAGAAGAAAAACCAGATGATGAACAGCATGATTGCAAGCTTAAGAACTATCTGCCATACGGGGTTAACCGCGAAATTATATTTTTTCTTGGTTGCATAACTCTTGAATTCAGAAAATATCAAGCCGACCGATGCAACAATGGCCGCTAAAATACTGACAATATCAAGAGTTCCGTCTCCGAAAGGCACCATTATCGTAGGCAGAAATCCTGCTCCGATAAAGTTATATGATGCATCGAAGGGACCCTTTGTCTGTGCCTGCAGAAGAGTATATGTAAGTCCTCTTCCCATAAGCATTGTCGCCAGCGTTACGACAAACGGCGGAATATTCAGATACGCTATGAAGAATCCGGCAAACAGACCTGTAAGCAATCCGACAGCGATAGCTGCCAATATTGCTACCCACATATTCATTTTGTAATCGATCATTATGATTCCCGCAATAGAACCGGTAACGGCAACTACCGAGCCTACACCAAGATCGATATTACCGGTCAGTACGCAAAGCAGCATACCTATCGCCAGAATAACCACATATCCGTTCTGCATGATGAGGTTATTGATATTAACGGGTTTTGCATTTGCTCCTTTTGTCGTTATTGCAAACAGAATAAAGATACCTATCAGGATCAAAAACATTCCGTACTGTTTTAAGTCCATGTTGACTATTTTTTTATTTTTAGTTTCCATTTCCTTCTCCCTTTCTCATATGAGCCATGATAAGCTGCATGATACGCTCCTGTGAAAATTCTTCCTTGGTCAGCTCGCCTGCAATCTCTCCTTCATTTATGACATAACATCTGTCACATGTTCCGATGATCTCGGGCATTTCGGACGAGATAATGATGATGGCCTTACCTGCTTTGGCAAGATCGTTAATTACACAGTATATCTCATACTTTGCACCTACATCTATACCTCTGGTAGGTTCATCCATGATCAGGACATCCGGCTGAGTCATCATCCATTTGGAGACAACTACCTTCTGCTGGTTACCTCCGGAAAGTGCTCCAACAACCTGATTGATGGAATTGGACTTGACGTTTATGCGTTCTCTGTAATCTGTTGCAGCAACTATTTCGTCATTGGCATTTATGACACCACGTTTTGAGAAGAAAAACGGTCTTGCTGCTATAGTCATATTCTCTTTGATATCGCCTATAAGATTCAGACCGTATGTCTTTCTGTCCTCTGAAATGTATGCCAGCTTGTTTTTAACGGCATCCTTAACAGTCTTAAGCTGAACTTCCCTGCCGTTTATCAGGATATGTCCGGATATCTTCTGTCCGTAGCTGTGACCGAACAGACTCATTGCAAGTTCTGTTCTCCCGGCACCCATCAGTCCCGCAAGACCGACTACCTCTCCGGCGCGTACCTTGATATTGATATCCTTTAACATCTGACGGTGCTCATCATCCGGATGAAATACGTTCCAGTTCTTGACCTCAAATACTACATCACCGATATTAACACCTTCCCTTACAGGATAGCGGTTGGTCATCTCACGACCTACCATTGCCTTGATTACCCTGTCTTCGGAATAATCATCCACTCCTTTAACAAGGGACTCTATTGTTTTACCGTCTCTGATAATTGTTACGGAATCCGATACATATTCTATTTCATTCAGCTTATGTGAAATGATGATACAGGTAATTCCCTGTTTCTTCAGATCAAGCATGATGTCCAGAAGTTTCCTACTCTCTTCATCGTTAAGAGCCGCAGTGGGCTCATCCAGAATCAGAAGTTCAACTTTCTTCGCCATTGCCTTGGCTATTTCAATAAGCTGCTGTTTACCTACACCAAGTGTGTTGACCGGAACATTGACATCCTCATTTTCAAGACCAACTTTGGCAAGCATCTCCTGAGCTTTTCGCCTGGTCTCGGTCCAGTCAATGACTCCCTTCATTTTTGTCCGCTCATTGCCCAGAAAAACATTTTCCGCAACAGAGAGAAGCGGACTAAGAGCAAGTTCCTGATGAATGATAACGATTCCCTTAGCTTCGGAATCCCTAAGATTATGGAACTTGCAGTGTTCTCCCTTATATAAGATATCTCCTTCATATGTTCCGTATGGATACACCCCCGACAGAACATTCATCAGGGTTGATTTTCCGGCACCGTTCTCTCCGCATATAGCGTGTATCTCTCCCTTTTTAACCTTCAGGTTAACATCATCGAGAGCCTTTACACCGGAAAAATCCTTTGTAATATGGTTCATTTCCAAGATGTAATCCGACATCCTACCAACTCCTTCTGTCTGACTTTAACAACAAGGCGGCAGCTCTTTGCCGCCGCCTGTGTTAAATTAACTTCTTTGGTGATAGCTTTTATTATTCAGCTAACTGTTCCTCTGTGTAATATCCGCCGCCGATGATAACTTCTTTGTAGTTATCCTTGTCAACTGCAACGGGCTCGCAAAGGTATGAAGGAACAACGATCTTGCCGTTATTGTACTGCTCTGTATCGTTGATCTCAGGCTCTGATCCTTCAAGAACTGCCTGAACCATTGTTACACACTTTGAAGCAAGAAGTCTTGTATCCTTGTAGATAGACATTGTCTGCTTACCTGAGATGATGTGCTTTGTAGCCATAAGCTCAGCATCCTGACCTGTGATCATCGGCCAGTTTGCATCTGTATAGCCGGCACCTTCAAGAGCTGACATACATCCGTATGAAAGTCCGTCATATGCACATGCACAGATGTCAAGGTCTTCGTCTGCATAGTATCTTGTAAGGATATCTTCACATCTCTTCATTGCTGTCTGCTGATCCCAACGAAGTGTGTTGTTGGAATCAAAATCGATCTGGCCTGACTTACAGATAAGTGATCCGTCATCAAGAAGAGGCTGGATCTGCTCCATAAGACCTGCATAAAGCATATGAGCATTGTTATCATCAGGTGAACCCATGAAGAGCTCGATAGTCTTGGGATCTTCCTTTGTAGCGCCGCAGTGCTGAACAATGTATTCACCGATCTTTGTTCCAACACCCTTGTTATCGAATGTTGCATAGTAGCTTACAGCGTCTGTGTTCATAAGAAGACGGTCATAAGCGATGATAGGAATACCTGCGTCCTTAGCCTGCTGCTCAACATTTACAAGAGCGTCTGAGTCGATAGAAGCGATAACAAGGCAGTTAGCGCCTGCTGCGATCATGTTCTCAATCTGTGAAACCTGAGCCTGAACATCATCTTCTGCGTACTGAAGATCTACGGTATATCCGAGTTCTTCAAGCTGAGCCTTCATGTTTGCACCATCGTGCATCCATCTCTCTGATGACTGTGTAGGCATTGCTACGGCAACTTTCTTGCCACTTCCTGATGCTGCTGCAGGTGCTGCATCACCTGATGCTGCGTCACCTGATGCTGCGGGTGCTGCTGCACCGCCGCAAGCTGTGAGTGCTACCATTGCTGTTGCCATAATAGCTGCTAATAACTTCTTTTTCATATCCATCCTCCTTAGATTTTTTGTAATCTCCTACCCACGGAGATTAAACATCGGATGAAAACAATTTATTACAAATTGATTATCGATAAAATAAAAAATCCTACTCTGAATATACAAAAATATCCAGTAAGGATTTTTATCTTATAAGTTCAAAGAGAATATTATTGTTGAACAGAAGTGTCAAAAACCTGCTCGCCTTGACCTGGGAGAACACCCATGCCCCGAATGAATGTCCGAAAAACATCATGACAGCCAGGAAAAATACCCATATGAACACAAGAGACAAAGTTATACCGGTTGCCATACCCAGAAGCCTGTTGAAAGTCCTCAGCACCGGAATCTTCTCAAGTATTTTGATTGCCATGATAATAATGAACTCAACTATAGCCAGCAATACAAACAGTCCGACAAAGGTTCCGGCCTTTATCGAAAGGGTGGCCAAATAACCGGATATGTATTCTTCAAAAAGCGAGAAAGCCAGTTTATCATATATTTCACTTGTATTGTTTGACTTCAGATAGTCAGAGATAAGAGCCGGAAATCCAAACGCATCTATCGCATTATTTTCACTTTCATCACCCGGGGATGACTCATTCGTCACAGTATTTGTATTGGCGTCTTTATATGCAGTCACGATTTTAACTCTTAAGTTATCGTAGACAGATGTGTTTTCGATCAGAAAAGAACTCACATACGGGGATAGTTTTGTAACTATAAACAGTACCGCTATAAGTCCGGCAAACCATACCGCCAATCTGAGAAAGCCTTTTCTGTAGCCCTTAACGGCTCCGAATATCAGTATGAGTATGACTGCAATAAGCAGATAATAATCGCTCATATTATTTTAGTTTTATTTCCTCCATTCCGTCTCCGTACAGCACAAGAAATCTGGTCCTGCTGTCTTCCGGGAAAACAGCAACCGCTGATCTGCTAAAGCTTCCGTCGTATTTCTTAAGTCCTGACATATTGTATATTTGCCATGCTTCACTGTTATATATGATCATAATGTCCTTATATAATGAGATATTTCCGTAGTCCATATCAAAGCCCTGTGTGGCTACAATATTTCCCTTATCGTCGTATATCTCGGCGATGTACTTGTTATTGCCTTCTTCGTCTTCGTATACGAGAGCTATCATACTCTCATTATGAAACACACTGTAAACTTCTTTTTCCAGCTCCTTCTCAAATATGCTCTCCGGCTTATCCGCTCCTTTATATATGGAAAACATATTGTCTCCGACTGCAAAACTTGTGTCTGAATTGATAAAATCCACATATGATACAACCGTGCCCGAATAATTATATCCGCTGACAAGGTTATCCACTTCATTCTGACCGACTGCCCCAAAATTGTAATATGCTACAGATGTTGACATTACGCCGCTGTCAACAAACAGGTATGATACCGCAAGTAGAACTCCATCCTCGGAAATATCTATACATACCGGATATCCGCTCTTTGACATGGTAGTTCTGTCACTTGCTATGTTTGTACCGTTTACATCATAGAGTTTTACCCATGTAACTTCGTTATCTTCAAGAACGACCGCTACATTTCCGTTTCCGGAAACGCAAAAACGCTTAAGAGGAGTAGACGTGTCAATGGTTCCCTGCAGTCCGGCACTGTTGTATATATAAATCGTTGTCCCCATATAATCGCCTATGGCAACATAATCAAGACACGTGTCAACAATGGGATTTTGCATTTCGAAAGTCTCGTTCCATATCATATCGTCTGATATATTAAAGGCAGATGCTCCGTCCTGACTGTATCTTAAAATATTATTACCGAATCTGACATATCTGGCATTCGATGCCTCAGGATATGAGACACTGCGCAAAACATCCGTGTCGGTATACACCATTTTCCGGTAGTTGTAATAGGCGCTGGCAATAAGAGCGACAATTATCGCAATACCGATCACAATACGGTACAGGATCGCTCTTCTGTGACGACGGATCTTCTGCTCAAAATCCTTTTGGGTCTTTTCGTATTTATCTTTTAATGTTTCGTTTATTTCTCCGGCCATTTACTCTCTATCCGCGCAAGCACACCAAGCTGAACTGCTCCCATTATGCTTTGATCGTCACCCAGTGATGCCGGTACTACAAACTCATCTATATTTTTCAGTTCCTTTGTGCGTATGTAGCCTGCAAGTTTCTCCAGAAGCTTTTGTCTGATGAGAGGAAAAAGCTGAAGCTGGTGCATAACTCCTCCCCCCAGTATGATTTTTCTCGGAGCTATCGTCAGAACCATAACCATCAGCCCTTGAGCGATGTAATCAGCTTCCATATCCCAGACTTCCTGCCTGTCGGTAAGCTCTTCAGCTGATTTTCCCCATCTGCCTTCTATTGCGGGCCCTGATGCCAGGCTTTCAAAGCATGAGGGGTGGAACGGACAGCTTCCTTTATAATCATCATCCGGCACTCTTGAGACAAGAATGTGTCCGAACTCGGGATGACCCATTCCGTGAACCAGTTGTCCGTTTACGGCCATTCCGGCTCCGATTCCGTTTCCGATTGTTACATATCCTACATTATCGATATTTCTGGCACACCCGAATGTCATTTCTCCGAGACACGCTCCGTTCGCGCGGGTATCAATCTTGATTGGCACGCTCAAAGCATTCTCAAGTACCGTTTTTATCGGATAATTCTGCCATGACAGTTTTGGAGACTCAAGAATGGAACCATAGGTTTCCGAATCGGGATTAACGTCAACCGGTCCGAATGATCCTATCCCGAGAGCACATATTTCTTTATCCTTAAAGTAATCTATTATTTTCGGTATTGAATCATCGGGAGTGGTTGTCGCAAATGACTGTCTGTCTATTATCGTACCGTCGGCGTAACCGAGTGCACATACCATTCTTGTTCCGCCGGCCTCCAGTCCTCCGTACAGCTTCGGAAGTCTCGTCACCATAACCGTAAGTCTTCCGAAAATGGTGAAATCCCCGTATCCGCCGGACACTATAAACGACTCTCCTGCCTTAATCTTACGTCCGTCTATTCCGCCTTCTCCGTCGAGGACGGATATGATCATAAACGTATCGCTCTTTTCAAAATCTTTCGAGCCTGATATCTCTATCTTATCAACTTCATAATACCTGCATGAGACAAGTCTTCCGGGAATGCCGTTTGTGTAGCAGTTTGCGTCCCTGTGCGGAATCATCATGACATCCAGGCTTTTATCAACATGAAGTTCTCTCTTGCTGCCGTCAACGATCCTGTCATAATCGTGAAGTCTGTAAGTAATGTCGGAGCTCTTCTGAATCTCCATTATCATTGTATCCTGCTTGATCGCATGAACCGTTCCGGGAATGATCTGGAAGAAATCCCCCTTTTTTACCGGGATCTCTCTCAAAAAATCATCCCACTGACCTTTGTTGACCATGCTCTCGGCCTCTTCCCTTGTCCGGGCGTTATGTCCGATGATAATGGAACCGTCTCTGTCACAGTCCATAACATACCAGCACTCCGTTTTACCCGAGGCACCGTTTTCATTTTCAAATGCATAATCATTATCCGGATGTACCTGAATGCTGAGGGAATCCCTTGCATCTATAACTTTGACAATAAACGGAAAATCACCCTCCGTTTCTACTCCGAACACTTCTTTGTTACTGCTCCAGACTTCCGACAGGTGCATTCCGTCAAAGCGCCCTCCTTTGACAAGACAATCGCCGTTCTCATGCGCGCTTACGGTCCAGTATTCCTTTCCCCATATGAGCTTTTTAACAACAGGCTCAAGGAAGATAAGCTCTCTCATACAATAACCTTTCAGACTATGAAACTAACAGTAAATGTCCCGTATGGAATACCATACAGGACATTTGATCATCTGATACTATTTAACAAACTTTTTAACCTGATCGTATATTCCTTCGGCATCAAGCAGATATTTGTGAAGCAGCTGTGCAGCGGTTCCGCTTTCTCCGAATACATCCCTCATTCCGATCTTGAATACCGGCGTGGGGAGCTTCTCCGATAATACATCACATACCGCACTTCCTAATCCGCCTATTATCGAGTGTTCCTCGGCAGTAACGACTTTTCCGGTTTTCTTCGCCGTCTTGAGGATCAGTTCCTCATCGAGAGGTTTGATCGTATGTATGTTAATAACTTCCGCGTCAATTCCATCCTTTGCAAGCATCTCGGCAGCTTCGATCGATGCGGGAACGGTAATTCCGGTAGCAATTATGGAAACATCCTTGCCTTCACGAAGAACTATTCCCTTTCCCATCTCAAACTTGTAAGTCTTCTCATCGTTAAATACAGGTACGGCAGCACGTCCGAATCTCATGTAAACGGGACCGACATACTCATACGCTGCCCTGACAGCAGCTCTGGCCTCAACATCATCTGCCGGATTGATGATCACCATTCCCGGAATAGTTCTCATAAGAGCAATGTCCTCGTTACACTGATGCGATGCTCCGTCTTCTCCGACTGATACTCCGGCATGTGTTGCTCCGATCTTCACATTAAGGTGAGGATATCCGATTGAATTACGAACCTGTTCAAAAGCTCTTCCCGCTGAGAACATAGCAAATGAACTTGCAAACGGAACTTTTCCCGTTGCGGCAAGTCCGGCAGCAATACAGGTCATGTTTGATTCTGCAATACCGCAGTTAATATGTTTATCAGGATGAGCCTTGGCAAATACTCCCGTCATGGTAGCTGCAGCAAGGTCAGCCGTTAATACAACAAGGTCATCTTTTTCATTGCCGAGCTCAACAAGCGCATTACCGTAGCTGGCTCTGGTTGCAATCTTTTCTACTTCTGACATAATGCTTCACCTACTTTCTTAAGATCTTCCATGGCGATTTCGTACTGCTCATCATTAGGAGCCTTTCCGTGCCATCCCGCCTGATTTTCCATGAATGAAACCCCTTTTCCTTTTATGGACTTCATAATGATGGCGGTCGGCATACCTTTTGTTTCTTTGGCTTCGGCAAATGCTGCTCTGATCTGGTCAAAATCATGAGCATCAATATTGATCACATGGAAATTGAATGCTTCAAATTTCTTGTCGATAGGGTAAGGATTACATACATCCTCGATCTTACCGTCGATCTGGAGTCCATTGTTATCTACGATAACAACAAGGTTATCAAGATGCTTATGTCCGGCAAACATTGATGCTTCCCAAACCTGACCTTCCGCAAGTTCCCCGTCGCCGAGAAGAGTATATACACGGTATGAATCGTTTGAAAGCTTTGCGGATAAGGCCATTCCTACTGCCACGGATATGCCCTGTCCAAGCGAACCGCTTGACATATCAACACCGGGGGTATGCTGCATGCACGGATGTCCCTGAAGATGAGAGCCGAGTTTTCTAAGAGTTGTAAGCTCCTCGACAGGAAAATATCCTCTTTGCGCAAGAGCGGAATACAGAGCCGGTGCACAGTGTCCTTTTGAAAGGACAAATCTGTCCCTGTCAGCCTTTTGGGGGTCTTTGGGATCAATGTTCATTTCCTCAAAATATAGATAGGTCATTAAATCCGCACAGGATAATGATCCGCCGGGGTGTCCGGCCTTGGCTGAATGAACAGCCGTAACAATACCTTTACGGACTTCATTAGCCGTTTTTGCCAAATCCAAATTGTTCATAGCTTTTTCCTTTCTGTTTTATAAAAAATACTTTCTATATCTTATCATTAAACACGTTATAAATCTATTTAGTTTTCCATAATTCATCGTCTTCTACGGAATAATAATATGAATTAACCGGTAGAAGCGTCCTGTTGCGGATCTCAAATGCCTCCCAGATAACACCTGCACTGGCGACCGGTACATGGAACTTTCCGATCAGTCCCTCACTGCTGTACACATCTGCATAGGCTCCGCTTCCTGTCATGTTATATGACATCGAATCTCCCGAAGTAATGCTTCCGAAATCCGTAACATAAAACCTGTAATCATCATCTCCGGCACTGTCTATAGTAACACATTCTGCAGTTGTAAGCCCGAGGCTGTCAACCGATGATCTTAAAATACGTGACCGGTTGGATGATATTGCCATTGAATTAAGGTCAAGAGGTGCCGATTCCCATGAAACCGCCACGCGATAGGTGTCTGACTCAACATCCGGCATTGCAAATCCAACCGCATACTGATGGTCAAGTCTTACGATTACCGAAAGATACAATGTTTCATATCCGCCTTTTGAAATCTCGGCCGTGTAGCTTCCGGAACGCATCTCGACAGAAGCGGTACCGTTATCATCCAGAGCTCCTGTCTGCATTACTTCTCCCGTCCTGTTATTGAGACCTCTTCGGATCATTATCCCGGCCCCGGAAAGAGGTTTGTTCGGATCGGAAGCATCTCTTACAACAAACTGGACGGGATAGTTTACCGCATTGTTTTCATATCCGAGATAAATTGGCTCCACAGCATATTTCCCGGATCCGAATTTCGCTGTAATTCCAAACACACCGACTTCGTTTAGTGTTTCTTTGCTTGCATATGCACGAAATGATTCATCGTCGGCACAGTCGATAGACACTTTATAGAATCCGTCTCCGTCCGTTATGGTTTCGGCAACTGTTTCCCCATTACTCTCGGATTCGATCACAATTTTCGCATCCTCGACCGGCATTGAGAATTCATCCATTACATATCCGTATAGCAGCTCCGTCTCTTTGATCGAAGGGGCAACATTGTATACCGTATATGCACGATTGATCATATCCTTTTCAAGATAATCATATTGTTCCACAGTTCCCTTGCTGTATGTATCAATGTCGGATAGAACATACTCTGTGGCACTGCCCCCTTCACAATAAATATAACGAACCAGGCAGTCTTTTCTGAAATAATATCTTGACTCTATATCCGATGAAGAAGGATTGATCGGCTTGTCTACATATGTTTTGTATTCGGAAATATAATTAATATTTCCGTTATCATAGTAGTAATTGAATATTCTTAATACATCACCGCTGCTTTCAATCTCTGTGATTTTCTCCACCAGCTTGCTTTGCGGATCAGTATACACCTTATATTCGGACGTCTTATTATCCTTAAGGCTTACCGAAACACGTTTATACTCATATGTGTTAACGGGTGCGGATGCACTGTCCTTAACATTTTCGATCCTTGAGAATACCGAATCCTTCCATTTAAGGTCAGTATTTCTTTTGCCGGGTTTAAAATGAACTACCGAATAATCCACTACTCCGGAATCAGGATCAATTAGCTCCTCAGGGGGAATCTCATGATCTGTTTCCGAAGTATCTTCTTCCTCAGCTTCAGGTTTGGGTTCAGGTGTAGGAGTTGGCTTGCTTTCAACTTCTTCTGTTACTTCATCGGTCTGCTGTTCTTTTGCCTGTGCAACTTTATTATCATGATTTCTGAATATTGCCTTAACACCGACATAAGAGCCTGTCAGAACACCAACAAGAACCATTGAGTAGATAACAACTCCTATTATGGTTACCGTTATCCTGTCCCTGTTTTTCTTTTCTTTTCGGTATTGCTTTTCTTTGTCACTGTTGATAAACATCTATACTCTTTCAATCGCCCGGTCAGCTAAATTTATATATCGTTTTTGTTTTGTATTTTTGTCCCTTATCAAATATGGGATGCTCAAATGCCGGATCATTTGCACTGTTCGGGAAATACTGGGTTTCAAGACAGAATCCTTCGCGCACATTGTATGTTACTCCACCCTTTCCTCCCTGCGGAGCTATACAGTTTCCGGCATAGAACTGAACACCGGGCAGATCGGAGAATACTTCCATTTTTCTTCCGTCACATTCGGCCGTTGCTATAAGTCTTGAACTCTTATCATATCCGTCAACAACATAGTTGTGATCGTATCCCTTTACCAGCTTTAACTGTTCAAAATCAGCCTCGATATCCTGTCCGATAGTTTTTGCCGTAGTAAAGTCCATAACCGTTCCTTTGACGGATTCGATTTTTCCGGTAGGGATCGCACCCTCAACAACCGGGGTATAATTCGATGCGTTAATCATAAGCATTGTATTTTCAATTGATCCCGAATCATGTCCCGAAAGATTGAAATATGTATGGTTCGTCATGTTGATAAGTGTTTTCTTATCACTTACACCGTCATAATCGATCTCAATCGCATTATCATCCGTAAGCGTGTAGGTAACACAAATATCGAGGTTTCCGGGGAAGCCGTTTTCCATATCAGGTGAATGATATGAGAATTTAACGAAGTTATCGCCTTCTTCCACATCCCACAATACCTTATGCATTCCTTTGTGGAAATCCGAGTGAAGGTTGTTTTCATTGTCATTAACAGCCAGTTTGTATTCCGTACCGTCTATAGTAAACTTTGCATTTGCTGTCCTGTTTGCGCATCTTCCGACGGTAGCTCCGAAGAAACTTGCATTTACGAGGTATTCTTCTCCGGAATCAAATCCGAGTATAATATCTTTATATTCACCTTTGTCATTCGGAACAACAAGATTTACAAGGCACGCTCCGAGATTTGTAACAGCCGCCTCCATTCCGTTTTTGTTCCTGATCGTATAAAGCTTGATATCCTTACTTAACTGTGTTTTTCCAAATTGTGATACAGTAACTCCCATGATTTTCTCTCCTTTTTGTGTTATTTGCCTGTCTGTATATCATCTACAGCTCAACTCTTGCGTCAAGTGCGCGAGATAAAGTAACCTCATCAATGTATTCCAGTTCTCCGCCGACCGGAACTCCGCTGGCGATCCTCGTAACTTTAATACCTGTCGGTTTTATAAGTTTGCTTATGTACATCGCGGTAGTTTCACCTTCGATACTCGAATTGGTTGCGATAATAACTTCATCAACATCTTTCTGCAATCTCTTTATAAGTTCGGCAAGTCTGATATCCGAAGGACCTATTCCCATACTTGGATTGATCGCTCCGTGAAGTACATGATATACGCCATCGTATTTATGAGTTTTCTCATATGCGGTCATATCCCTGGTGTTTTCAACCACCATGATCTGCTTGTGGTTTCTGGCAGCATCGGCACATACCGGACATACTTCACGATCGGTCAGTGTAAAGCATTCTGTGCAGTATCTGATGTTCTCTCTTGCCTGTGTCATGGCATTTGCAAGCTTCTCAACCTGCTCCTTGGGCATGTTGATTATATGGAAAGCCAGCCTCTGTGCTGATTTATTCCCGATACCCGGCAATACGGCAAGTTCTGCTATAAGCCTGTTTATATAGCCGCTGTACAGATCCATCCCCTATTTACTCCCTTTCCGTCTGCCTTGCCACTCGCCGTGGCGGCATCCCATATCAAAGATATGGGATAGGCGACTCCTCGCAACATTTAAAACGGCAGCGCTCCTCCGAGTCCGCCCGTAAGTTTTCCCATACTTTGCGAACTCTCTTCTTCAACCATTCGAAGCGCTTCATTAACCGCTGCCATTACAAGGTCTTCCAGCGTTTCGATATCATCCGGATCAACCGCTTCTTCCGAAAGTTTGATCTTCGTTATCTCCCTTTTTCCGGTAATGGTTACCTCAACGGCTCCACCTCCGGCTTTTGCGGTAAACTCTTTTTCTTCAAGCTCTTTCTGGCTCTCCTCCATCTGACGCTGCATCTTCTGCGCCTGTTTCATCAGATTTGCCATATTCCCCGGCATTCCTCCTCCGGGAAACCCACCTCTTTTTGCCATGTCTGATCTCCTATCTTAAATATAATCCTATTCGAAATCCGAATCGTCGATTGTTACTTCCATTCCGAATATCGATGTCGGCGGATAGTACACTCCGCTTGCACTGCTTTGAGTCAACGAAGTCAGCTCATAATCAACTTCCCTGCCAATGACTTTTTCGAATGCCTTATTAAGACTTTCTTTAAATGATTCATCATCGCACAGGCACATCACCGTATCATCTTCAAACTGAATAATGAACTTTCCATCATCAGGTCTTACCGAAGGCGTGGCTTTTCTAAGGCATGCCATATACATTTCCGGCATAGACCTGTAGATTTCGCTCCACGACGAGGCTATGCTCTTTAATTCTTCTATGGTAGCCTTGGGAAGGTTCATTGCCGACCGGGTTGCATCATTCTTTGCCGATTTTTCCGCAGCATTTTCCACCGCAACGGCACTCTCAACCCGCTCCTTATATGTGTCCTTTGTAAGATTACCGCTTTCTATAAGATCTTCAATAACCTTGAGGCGGTCATTTACCGAATCAAGATTCGTCTCCATAACGGGCCTGCATATCTTGATAATAGCAATCTCAATCAGGACCCTTTTTTGTACCGCAAATCTCAGGTCGTTGGCAAGTTCCGAAAAAATACGTATATACCTGATAATCTGCTCTTCCGATATAGCCTTTGCTTCCTGTTGCAACAGCTTCATATTATCGGCGGTTATATCCGCAACATCCGAAATATCCTCTGCCGATCTTGCAAGAAGTACATTTCTCATATGCCAGATAAAATCATTTGTAAAGGTTGTGATATCCCTTCCCTGTACCAGTATCCTGTCAATGACGTTAATGCTGTCGGTTACAGATCTGGCGCACAAAGCACGGAGAAACTCCGAAAAGACTGCGGTATCTACCGCTCCGAGCACTTCAAGTGCTCTTTCATAAGTTATCTCTTTACCAAGAAAAAAAGATGAGCATTGATCAAGGAGAGATAAGGCATCTCTCATTCCGCCTTCCGCCTTGGTGGCGATATATTTAATTGCCTTATCTTCGATCGTTATTTCTTCGTTAGCGGCAACCTCTTTGAGCCTTTCCTCAAGAGTATCCGTTGCAATACGCTTAAAATCATACCTCTGACATCTTGACAGAATCGTTACCGGAATCTTGTGAGGCTCAGTTGTCGCAAGAATAAATATCACATATGCCGGAGGCTCCTCCATAGTTTTGAGCAGTGCGTTAAATGCATCCTTCGTTATCTGGTGAGCCTCATCAATTATATATACCTTGTATTTTCCGTTTGTCGGAGAATAAACTACACTTTCCTTGATCTGCCTTGCATCATCAACACCGTTGTTGGAAGCCGCATCCATTTCTATTACATTAAGACTTGTTCCATCGGCTATGCTTTTGCAGCTTTCGCATTTCCCGCAAGGATTTCCGCCCACCGGATTCTCGCAGTTGACCGCTTTGGCAAAAACCTTGGCGGCACTTGTTTTTCCGGTTCCCCTTGTTCCGCAGAACAGATAGGCATGCCCGATCCTTCCGGATTCTATCTGGTTTCGTAATGTAGTTACAATGGCATCCTGCCCCTTTATCTCATCAAAATCAGCCGGACGCCATTTTCTGTAGAGTGCTATGTACATAATATTACCGATTATTAATTTTGTCAGTGTCGGGAGGGTCGCGCAATCAAATCGACTTCGTCGATGGGCGCTCCCCGTACAGACAGGTTCCTCCCACTTTGTGGGCCCCTCCTATCTGTCAGTCCCCAAAACTTATGCCGAGCATTTTGGCTTCCTGGATGATCGTAGCCTTGGGGTCAAGCATCTTAAGTTTTCCCGCAACATCCTCAAGAGGAACCTTCACGATCTCACGATTACGGTATCCAACCATGAATCCATATTCTCCTTCAAGGATCAGTTTTCCGGCTTCAGCACCTAAGCGACTTGCAAATACTCTGTCGTAAGGGCAGGGGCTTCCGCCTCTTTGTGTATGTCCGGGAACCGTAACACGAACCTCCTGTCCGGTTCTTTGCTTGATACCTTCCGCGATCTCATATGAAACCGAAGGATGAGGCATTTTCTCAAGTTTCTTGGCGTATTCTTTCTTGGAAAGCTTTGCATCTTCTTTGCTGATGGCGCCTTCGGCCACCGCTATGATGGTAAATCTGCTTCCACGCTCTTCACGGTGTTTGATAGCTTCAACAACCTTGTCTATATCATAAGGGATCTCGGGAATCAGGATAATATCCGCACCTCCTGCCATTCCTGCATTAAGTGTAAGATATCCGACCTTATGCCCCATTACTTCAACAATAAACACCCGTCCATGGGATGCCGCTGTCGTATGTATGCAATCGATGCATTCCGTAGCAATGTCAACAGCCGACTGGAACCCGAATGTCATATCCGTTCCGTACAGATCGTTATCTATAGTCTTGGGAAGTGTAACTATGTTAAGACCTTCCTGCCTTAACAGATTGGCTGTCTTATGGGTTCCGTTTCCCCCTAAGATAACAAGACAGTCAAGGCGAAGCTTGTAGTAGTTCTGCTTCATTGCCTCAACCTTATCAAGGCCGTTTTCATCAGGATCCTTTATTGTCTTAAAGGGTGTTCTGCTGCTTCCGAGGATCGTTCCTCCGACTGTAAGAATTCCGGCGAAATCCCTTCCTGTCAGCATCTTGAAATCACCGTAGATCAATCCTCTGTAGCCGTTAAGGAAACCGTATATCTCTACATTCTCTTTGCTGTTGATGAGTGATTTAACAACACCTCTCATTGCAGCATTAAGCGCCTGACAGTCTCCACCGCTTGTAAGCATTCCGATTCTCTTCATAATTCGTCATCCTTTCTGTTCAGTTTTATTCGGTTTCTTCAAGAATTACATCCACCATCTCCCCGACATTTTTGAGCTTAACGATGGTCTTCATGTCAAAACTGAAGTCAAATTCTTCTTCAACTGCATCGATCAGCGTGATGTGCATCAGAGAATCCCATCCGTCAACATCGGCTGCTGTTGTTTCATCATTTACCGTCAGCTCGTCATCATCAAAAACATCGGCAAATACTGCATTTAATCTTTCATATACTTCTTCCCGTGTCATCTCTGTCTCCCTTTTGTTCATTGATTAACTGCATTTACTTTAATATGCGAATTCTGATTTGTATACTCATCCGTCAGATTAAATTCCCAGGTTGTATTTCCTTCCCCATCCTCGGAAACTTTGGAAAATCCCATGCGCTCATAAAAATCGCGAACCATGTTATTCTTGGCTGTCGGATAGTAGTATCCCATGATTTTGCGAAGGCCTGCTGCCTTCGCGGCTGCCACAAGCTCATCCATCATCGCAAATTCCATATCACGCTTTAATACGCGGCAGCTCATTATCCACAGATCCATATCAAGGACATCTTTATTCTTGTGTCCTATCACAACTGATACTACACCATTATCTCCGAACTTGTCGATAAGTTTTCCGTATAAGTCAATATACTCATCAGAGCCGGCTACTTCCTCTATTTCCGCCCTTGAATACCTCTTGGTTGTAAGGTTGAACTGATTGCTCTTGTTCGTCAGCTGGGCGATCCTGTCGAGAAATACGGGCTCAAAATTCTTAATCACTCCTGTCATCTCAAGAGAATCCAGATACTGTCCGTAATCGGAAAAGGTAGCTTCAAGAGCCGCACGCTGAGCATTTGCCTTGTACATCTCATTACGTTTGGCATCATCGGCGGAAAGATTGGTCACTTCAAAATATCCTGCATGATCGATCGCGCGGATATAGTTTTCCACTTCTCCAATTTCGGGTACCGCAACACCCGGTATCTGGGCTTTGATGATCTCCCGTTCCGCGGGATTATCATCCACAAATACAAAACTCTCGGGCAACAGGTTAAGCTCGGCTGCGGTATCGGCAAGATTCTTGCTCTTGGGATCCCAGTTTGCCTTGATAACTACAAAATCATCCGGATGAAGCACCGAATCCGGGTGGTTTAGTCCCGCGATAGCATTTTCGTAATCATTCTTGGAATCAACGGTAAGAATTACTCCGATATCCTTATGACTCTTAATGTATTCCTGGAATTCACCGTAGACCTGGCCCATGCTTGTCTCCGGTCCGATCGCAAGATTTTCAGGCCCGTCGTCTCCGACAATACCTCCCCACAGTGTATTATCAAGATCCAGCGTAAGAGCTTTCTTGTTCTTGCCGTATATCGATTTGATAATACATGCAACACTGTATGAGAGCGTCGGTATCGCCTCCATCGAAAGGGCATATTTGTACATATGCCAGTATAGAGGATCGGCCCATGCATCAAGCCCGTATGAAGCCGAAAGATACTGGATATCTTCAATATAGAAATCCTTGTGTTCTCTTGCATATGCGGCAAATCTGGCATTAAGGGTGTTGATATAATTAACGCTTCCGGCTGCATTTACACAATCTGAATTCCCGAGTATCCTGTATGTGGGAAACTCAAAATTATTCTGGATTATCGGACAGTGATATGTGTTTTGCGCCTTCTCCCACATGGCGCAAAATCTGTTGTAATCACCGTCAAGAAGACTCTTTACCTCGTCCGCACTCATTCCTATCTTAGGAAACGTTATATTTCTGTTTGTTGTATGAATATAAATAATATCGGGAGCAAATTCCGTAAGTTCCGGATTATCGAACATCACATCCTCCCAGAACTGATTATATTCGCTCTCGTAGATCTGAGCCCTGATGCCGAAGTTTAATAGAAACAGCTCAAGAATAGCCGCTATATCATGAGTTGTAGACCCGCCGAGAACTGCGATCTTTTTGTCAATGTACTTTGTATCGGCGGCCAGCAGTTCTCTCTTTAATGATTTTTTCTTCTTGATTATGTATCTTGAATCAAAGGGATAATCCAGTTCTTTCATTACTTATCCTTCCTGTTTACTCTTTATCGGGTGCTATTATATACTTGCAAATCGGATTGCCCGCTGCCGAGAATTTCTCCTCGTATTCCGTCATAATGTTTCCTTCGTTCATCTTGGGATCATTATGAAGATCAAATGTTGAGGCCAAAAGCTTCCATCCGGCCGGCTCTATCTCCTCAAGGGCAAAATCAAACATATCCCTGTTATCCGTCTTGAATTCGATCGTACCGCCATCTGCAAGGATATTTGCAAATCTTCCCAGGAATCTCCGCGATGGAAGTCTCCTCTTTGCATGACGATCCTTGGGCCACGGGTCGGAGAAGTTCAGATATATCCGGCCGATCTCTCCTTTGCCGAATATATCTTCTATATCTTCTGCATCCATCCGAATAAACTTAAGATTGGGAAGCGGATCCGCTTGCACCTTTTCAATCGCTCTGATGAGCACGCTTGAGTATTTCTCTATACCTATATAGTTAATATCGGGATTCTGAGCCGCAAGAGTTGTAATGAACTTCCCTTTTCCCATTCCGATCTCGGTATAGATGGGGTTGTCATTTGCAAATATATCCCTCTTCCAGCAACCCTTATACCTTTCGGCCTCCGTTACGACAAAATCACTTGCCGCAACAGCTTCCCTTGAGCCGGGTACATTTTTCAGTCTCATTCCCTAATCCCTGTGCCGCCTTTCCGCTCTCTGGGCGCGAAGCTTTTCCTGCTTTTCCTTTATTGCTTGGGCGGCAGCCTCATCTATCACTTTCATTGTTTTAACAACAAAAACATTGCCGTCATCGGCTTTTTTCATCCTTACTTTTGCTTTAATAAACCCGTGTTTCCTGCAGGAGCCCACATAATAATAATGACGTCCGTTTACCGAAAACCATTTGATAACCTTTTTGGTCTGGCGTCCGCATACGCAGCATTTGGTGGACGAAACCATCTTGTCCTGCATAGCTTCGGTTTTATCCGGGAATTCCCTTGAAATATATTTCGAATATGTCTTGAACTTTACTTTGACTTCATCACGTTTATCACGCGGAAGCATAAAGAGATCATAGGAAATATAGCTTTCAACATCAGTGTGACTCTTATGTATCTGTTCGAGAACCTTCGCCGTGTAATATGCATCGTTGTTCGCCCTGTGGAAAGGCTCATCCTTCGTGATATTCAGTTCATCGACCGCATATTCTAGAGCACGTCTTATCTTACCGTCTTCGTACGCAAGACTGTACAATTTCTGGACATCCAGATAAGGCAATGGCTTGTCAGTCAGCTCGTCCATGCCATAGTAACACATATTCCGCTGCAGTTCGGTTATATCAAGCGTCCCCCAGATACAGAACTTATAATTGCTTCCGCACCATTTAAGAAACCGCTCCATAACCTCGGGAAACTCTTTGCCGTTATCAAGATCTTCCTTCTCAAGGCCCACGATCTTGGTGGTCATGAAGTGCATATGCGGATATATCTTCGGTTTGATAACTTCCTCAAACCTGTCAACTATCTGCATTCTGCGATTAAGTTTAACCGCACCTATTTCCACTATTTCAAATGGAAGCCCGCCTTCATGCCCTATTCTTCCGGCAGCCTGATTCCACTCAAGGTCAAATACAATATAATGCATACTCCTACTCCATGTTGCATAATCTTGATAATTATACTAAATGGGGAGTTTTTTATCAATTAAGTCATCTTTGGCAAAAGGACCGGGAATTATCCTGCCTTCCCGCTTATTCCCGAAATAATCCGTATCAAATACTATCTCGGAGCCGTCGGGATTATCAAAACCGGCATCCGGCTCAAATGCCCTGCCAAGTGTTTCGGTATTTATCGGATTCAGAGGAAAATCATCCTCTGATGCATCAATATTACAGCTTAAATACCAGCCATCCGACTTCTTTATAATATCAACATTTACCCTGCGATCCGATATACGGGAATTTTTCTCATTTTTCCATGGTATCGCACCGTTGTAATATACGTTACCCTCGCTCCACACCGGAAGTCCCGTGTAATATTTGTCGGTACGCTCACCGCCTTCTCCGCAGTATCCCTCAAACATGGATCTCCATTCTTCATATGTCGGATACGGATCAAACGGCCATGTTCCGACGGTAAGATTACCGTCATCCCACTGCGAATCCCTGTTTGTCTCGACGAATCTGGCAAGATACGGATTAAAAGGTCTCTGAATAAATATGTTGTTGTAGAATCTGGCATCTCCGTGAAGGAATGTCATAAATCCTGCAATATCCGTTGAATGAGGAACATGATACGGCGTATATCTGGGAGAAGCTACTCCCGGCGCTCCGTTATCCGTTCCGCGTCCCACTGCGCAAATAGAGCCTCCGATCAGATTATGTACAAAGGCAACTCCCTGTGCGGAGAGCCTGATACTTCTTGTAGATAACAGAATGCAGTTATCCACAAGTGTCGGTCCGTGAGATACTTCAATCCACACATCTTCTCCGTATGCAACCTGATTTTCTTCCCTCATCAGAAAATCATATGGCAGAGTATTGTCGTGGAAAACACTCTGTGTGACCCTTGTACCCTGTGCCATCCAGTCAAGCCACATTCCTCTTGTGCAGTGATGTATATGGTTTCTTCTGTATACAACGTCAATCGCAGCGTGCATTTTGATGCCGGCTATCTCGGCACCTGCAAGGTTCTGCTTGTTGTTTATATGATGAATGTGATTATCTTCTATAATGGAGAATACCCCGCCGAGGTTGCCGACTATTCCTGTCTGTCCGCAATCATGAATATCGCACCTTCTGACTGTATGACTGCCGATGTTGTCCTTGTTCCAGCCTTCGCGAAGAAGAGCACTCATGGCAACATCTCTTTGTGTCTGAGCCCCGTCTTTGTATTTCTCTTTGGACCAGCGGTTGTCATCATAGGGCTGGTACAGTTTCCCCAGACTGATACCGCTGCATTTGGATTCGGATATCTCACAATCCTCTATTATCCATCCCTTTGACCAGTGAGGGCCTACCATACCCTCCTGGTATGCCGTGGGAGGAGCCCACTGGGTTGCCCCCTGGCAGATCTTAAATCCAGAAACGGTAATATAACTAATCCCTGTCTTGTCCGGATAGAAGCAGTTCTTCCTGACACTTATCTCGACATTGGCGCCTGTAAGGTCAATATCTTGGAAATTGGCGTAAATAACAGTAGCATCATTCTTCTCGTCCTGCTCGGTGTACCAGACATAAGAAGTAAAATCCGGATCCCATGACGTAGTGTTTTTCGGAGGATTTATTACATCGTCTTTTGACCAGACTTCATACAATGATTTTCCGTCAAGGAATACATCGCCCAGATGGGCATTGTAGCTTGCGATGAACCAGTCTCCTGCAACAAGTTCGGTAAAAGGATTACGGTCGGTAAAAAAACTGTTTGGTATCCGGGCCCGCCATATGCCGCCTTCGCTCTCCCATTTATTCCATTCCTCGGCACCTGTTATTACGGCAGTGCCTTTCTCTTCCGCACGATAAACGATACGGCTGTCCTCTTTACCGGAATTAGCGGGATTGACAGATTCTCTGTATATACCGGCTCCCACAACTATCTCGTCTCCTGCTACCGCGATCCGTGCTGCCTGTGAAATCGTATTAAACGGAGCATTTTGGCTTCCGTCACCATCCTTTGGAGCATTTGATTTTACATAATAAATCATGGACTTCTTCCTTCCTTAATGTTGAGAGCCACGCCATTAAAATCTTACCAAATTAAGTACAAAAAAAATACGTTATATGTATCCATATAACGTATTATAACCAATAATTAGTCCTGATCGGAAGCTATTATTTCTTTTCTTGTACGTTGAAAGATTACTTCCAGATCCTCATAATAGAATTGCCTGAATGCACTGCACAGATCATCAAGACAGATTCCCGTACGTGTTAATGTTTCGACCGCCCTCACATCACGTTCCGACATTTTATTGCCCCCCCTCTTTTGCATAAAATGAAATCGATTTTCATTATATATTATTTTGACAGCTATCACAACCCTGTAAAATCATTACAATAAAATATTTACAATCTGCAGTATCTTTTCCTTTGTAGCGCGGTCTGATTGCTTATATGAGAAGGTTTTACATCCAAATTGTTCATATAACAAACCATCCCTTTATATGTTCTAATTCTAATATTGGTTTGCTTTTGGAATAGTGATATGATGGTAACGTTATATTAGTAAAAGATAATGTTTTAAAGGATGAGATTGGAGAAATTGATTTGAAAAAAATCATTATAATAGGTGCTGGACCAGCGGGGCTGACAGCCGCATATGAATTGTTGACAAAATCTGACAACATGGAAGTAATCGTTTTCGAGGAAAGTGATTATATTGGCGGCATTTCCAGAACTGTAAATTATAAAGGCAATCGCATGGACATGGGTGGACACCGGTTCTTCTCAAAGATTCCGGAGGTCAATGACTGGTGGGAGAAAATGCTTCCGCTTCAGGGAGCCCCGACATGGGATGATATCAGGTTAGACCGTGTGATGAATCTAAAAGATGGAGGTCCTGATCCCGAGAAGAATGACCGTGTAATGCTAAACAGACACAGAGTCTCACGAATACTGTTCGAATCAAAATTCTATGATTACCCCATTTCACTTAAACCGGAAACCTTCAAAAACTTTGGATTGCTGACAACACTGAGTGTCGGGCTATCGTATTTGGGTTCTGTTTTACGCAAACGCCCTGAAAATAATCTGGAAAATCTTTATATCAATAATTTCGGGAAAAAGCTGTACAGCATGTTCTTTGAGTACTATACAGAAAACTTATGGGGCAGACATCCCAGAGAAATAGACGCATCCTGGGGCAGACAGAGAACAAAGGGGCTCTCAGTTTCAGGTATAATAAAAGACTTTCTTGGCCGAACCTTAAAAATCAAAAATCGAAAAGTAAACACTTCTCTTATAGAGGAATTCAAATATCCCAAACTTGGACCCGGACAGCTCTGGGAGGTTACGGCGGCCGAGATCGAAAAACTGGGAGGAAAGATCGTTAAAAACAGCAAAGTGACAAAGATTCACAAAAACCCGGCAAACATTCTAACAGGCATTACCTATGAAAGAGATGGAAACGAATATCTGGAGGAAGCTGATGTTATCATATCTTCAATGCCCTTAAAGGATCTGGTTGCCGGCATGAATGACGTACCAAAAAAAGAGGCAGTTATAGCAGCCGGTCTTCCTTATAGGGATTATATGACCCTTGGGGTACTTGTATCGAAGCTTCACCTCAATAATAATACCGGGATTAGAACGATCGGAAACATAGTTCCGGACTGCTGGATATATGTTCAGGATCGAAAGGTAAAACTGGGACGATTTCAGATATATAATAACTGGTCACCTTATATGGTCAGGGATATTGAGAATTCCGTATGGATAGGTCTTGAATACTTCGTAAACGAAGGGGATAAATACTGGTCTATGTCGGATGAGGAGTTTTCAGTATTTGCCATCAATGAAATGATCTTACTGGGTCTTATCGACTCCTTTGATGAAGTAATAGATTCGCATGTTGAAAGAGTTCAAAAAGCGTATCCGGCATACTTTGATACATATGATGAGATAGATGTACTGACAGATTATTTAAAATCAATCGATAATCTTTACTGTGTAGGGAGAAACGGGCAGCATAGATATAATAATATTGACCATTCCATGGTTACGGCATTTGAAGCTGTTAAATGTATTTTATCCGGAAGCCGTAATAAAGATGCTGTCTGGAACGTTAATACGGAGGAAGAATATCATGAAGAAAAATCTGTTTAATCCTTTTAATCTGTTTTTGACGGTTTCTCTTACCGGAACAATTATATTTATTGTTACCATGATCATTGGAAAAGGGGTTGGGGCCGAATGGATAGTAATGGAAAATAGTTTTGACAACTCTTTTACGGATCACTTCAGACATATAGCATTTGCTTCTGATATGAAACATTTTTATTTTAATACGATCGATGCTACTTTTCCGCCGTTTGCCTATCTGCTGTATTACATACTGTATCGCATAAATCCTGACTCCTGGGGCGTATCTGACTGGAAGTTGTGCAGAGATTACAGGTATAACATCATAGTTTATATAGCCCTTCTATTACTTGTAGTAATATCGTATAAATACATAAGTGACAGGATTCTTGAAAAGTATTCAAGCGAAAAGAGAACCTTGTTTGTTATCGCAACCATCTTTTCCGCACCGGTTCTTGTCGGAGCAATCGAAAGAGGTAATATATCATTTTTTACGGCAATACTGGTGATATATGCACTATATCTGAAGGACTCTAACAACAAAGCTTTACGGGAAACAGCACTTATTCTCATAGCTTTTGCTGCCGGATTGAAGCTTTATCCTGCCATAATAGGATTGATATACATCAGGGAAAAACGCTGGAAAGAGGCGATCCGTCTTGTGATTTACGGATTGCTGGTATTCTTTGTCCCATTTGCTTTCTGCGGAGGTCTGCAGGGGCTGATCCAATACCTGAAGATTCTGTTCTTTTTTGAAGGACAGGGATACAGAAGCTGGACAAATATACGAAACTATCTGCTTTCGATTTCCGATCTTTTCAGAGTTTATGAAAGATCCGCTTATTTTGTCAAATATTTTAAATTCGCTGAAAACCTGTTTCTTCTGGCAGGTGTCGCAAGTGTATTCAGAGCAAGGAAGGTATGGAAACAGATTCTTTATCCTGCAGGCATTATGGCTGTCTATGTTCCTTTCAGTTACAGATATACGGCAGTATATTTGCTGATACCTTTAGTCTTCTACCTAAAGGAAACTTATGATTGTCATGATGATCAGCCTATATCGAACAAGGTGTATCCTATATTATTCGGTCTTGTGTTTACATTACCGATCTGGGGGATGCTTACACCTCTGCCGGCTGATTTTCACATATTCACTCCCATTTACATTTTGATGTTCTGGTCATTTATTGAGGACTGGTGTATCCAAAAAAGATGAAAATCACTTTTTAATAAATAATTAATCCTCTGTTAATGATTTTGAATATATAAGTATGTTATAAACTAATTTGTAACACAGTTACCTATTCTTTCTCAAAAATACCACGGAGGATAAAGCTATGAATCTGCTGATACATGATCTGAATGAAGAAGAATGGAACAGGATCAGTGAGAAATACACAGGATGGGAAATCATTTCCGATGACGGTACGATAAAACCGTGCATAGGATGTTTTGGCTGCTGGGTAAAAACCCCCGGCCGGTGCGTTATCAAAGACGGTTATGATAATATGGGCGCTGCCATACACAGAGCAGATGAGATCACTGTAATAAGCAGATATACATACGGAGGCTTCAGTCCCTTTGTAAAGAATGTCTTTGACCGGAGTATAGGCTGGGTACTTCCGTTTTTTGAAATCTATCAGGGTGAGATGCATCATAAAAGAAGATATCCTGAAGATAAGCCCATCACTTTTATCTTTCGCGGACAAATGAACGATTCCGATAAAGCAAAAGCAAGGTCTTATGTTGAAGCTGTATGCAGAAATTTTCATGGTATCATAAAAGACATTATATTTGAGGAATGTGAGACGCCGGGCTGTAAGTTGAGCCATAATAAAATATCCGTGAAATCTAACCCGGAAAAGATAATACTTTTGAATTGCAGCTTAAGAGGCAATAACTCCAACTCAAAAAAATTCCTTGACCGGATCGCCCCAAATATCAAAGCAAATTCCGAGTCTGTCAACCTTTCTTCATATATAAACCGTTATGATGAACTATCCGAAATACTTGGAAGTGCCGGAAGCATTGTACTTGGTATTCCTCTGTATGTTGACGGGATACCTTCAGAGTGTCTTCGCATGATGGAAAGGCTTGAACATTGTGATACAGAAGGTGCAAAGCACATTTATGTTGTCTCCAATATGGGGTTCTATGAGTGTACTCAGCTCAGAAATCTTATGAGTATGGTCAAAAGCTGGTGTAACCACTGCGGCTATATTTATGGTGGCGGAGTTGCAATAGGCGGAGGTGAAATGATGGGCTCCGTGTTGTCATCAACAGATAAAGGTCCCGCAAAAATTGTGGCGGAGGGGCTTAATAATCTCGCTGATGCCATCAATGAATCAAAAGAGATTGCCGATATTTATGCCGGCCCTCTTCACTTTCCAAGAGCCCTGTACATGCTTGCGGCCTCTTCAGGTTGGCCGATCGCGGCAAAAAAGAACGGATTAAAGAAAAAGGACCTGTACAGAAAAGAGGAGAGTGCTGTTTCGTCAAAGTCATAATTTGTCATAATTCAAACAGAAAAAGCATCGTCACCATCATCCGGGACAAGCAAAGCCATTAAATCATACTGGGCTCCTACGTTTGTAACGTATCCCGATCCTTGTCTATGTAAAAACCCATTTACCTTAAAGAACCTAAGCAGATCACTGTATGCCTGTTGATACCTGGGATAGTATTTCTTCAGTTTGTTTGTATCAAGATCAAAATTGATCGCCTTATAATACTTACGTTCCAATGCTCACCTCACGCTATGACTTTACCGTAATGAACAAGAAGATCCTCTTCGTTAAAATCCTTGGGATTATCTGAATCATCGCTATTACAATATAACCACGTCTTAGCATTATCCATAAACCAGGGCTGATCTTTCAACCCCAGCATTATCTTGCCAAAGTAAGCAAAATCTGTGGGACGGTCATGGCCAACATACTCAATACCGCGATCTGTATCTGTTCTGTCCATACCCTTATTGGAGAAAATTCTATCTAAAGCTTGATAAATGCGTTCAACCGTATACTCTTTTGAAGTGCTTATCTTTTCCTCATTCATTTTGATAATCATCTTAATCATAGGTATATCAAGCCTCCTTAATGAAATTATAGCACATTAGCAAAGACACCACATCTATATGATTTCTTAACCAAATCTTAACCAAATTATAAGAAGTTAATTCAGACCATAAAACAAAGGAAGCCCTAAAATACAGGGCTTCCAAGTTTTAAAAATTACGCAGACGGAGGGATTCGAAAGCAATACTATTTTAGAAATGCAGTAAAATCAATGGTTTTGGAGAGTGCTGTTTCGTCAAAGTCATAATTTGTCATAATTCTCTCATCAATGATTATGTCCTTATCTTCCATCTGAGTGTGATTACTATTCTGTCAATTCATAGTTTTTCCAGATAGAACTCCACTAACAGTAAAAACTGATTTCATCAACACAATAGAACTTCTTCCATTTGTCACATATCACAAAATAATGCGCACTAATCATGTCCATGATGACATCAAGATCATGGCGAGGAATCTTGCTTTTATTATGCTCAAGAATACATCCTCCCTTTTCCAAAAGCCAGACCTTTGTTGAATTCGCTGCCGGCTGTCCCTTTGCTATATGTACGTGGATAGGTTCATTTCCTTCATTCGACCAGAAAAAAACCACATATCCTCCGGTAGAGAAAATACTAGGCAATATTCACACCGCCTTCCGCTGCATACCTGTATATCAGATGAGCATGATGCCTCAGCAATTCAACAAAACTCTTCAATTCATCTTCAGTATAGTTTCCTTCCCAGAATACCCTATCATATGACGGAAGTTCAAAACGAACCGAGTCGAATCCATTTTCAGTCGGTCTCTCAAAATGGACAAACACTTTGTTTCCTTCAAGTAATTCCGAATGGACTATTTCGGTATTGTCCGGAAGCTTCATATATGGATACATCATATGGCTCACCTCCAAGAAACTCAAATGATTAACTACTTCTTTCAAGTAAAAACATACCATAAAGTACGCATGTTTTACAAGATCCTATCAAAGAAATCCAGTTGACAAAAGCCCTATATTTGGTATAATTTACGCAGATGGAGGGTCCTGCCGAAGTAAAGTGGACTTTGAATAGAGTATTTCCGTTGCGACGGATACTACCAAAGGGCTATGCTTGAAGCATAGCCCTTTGTGTTGAAGGTGATGGCTAATGAACAATGAAATAAACCTTTATATGGTAAATGCAAAATATGTTCGAAATCTGATGAATGCTGAAAAACGAGCATCCAAGGAAAATCGTTGCAATACTATTCTTTCCATTTCTCCACAGCGAAATAAACAGGGGCGTCCATATGTTGGTATTATTGTTGTCGCAAATGACAGAAAATACTGTATTCCACTTTGCAGTGCAGATGAAAAGAAAAAGTATGAAAACATGCGTGAAAATATAACAATGAAAAAAATTCGGGATGACGATAATAAAGTGATTGGTATCCTGAATATCAACAATATGATCCCGGTAAGGGACGAGTACTTGGAACTCTTTGATATAGAAATTCATGCTGAAGATACAGAAAAGCAGATAGAGTTCAAGAAGACCTGCGCAGCAGAGCTGAAATGGTGTCGTGATCATCTGTCAGAAATAGAACGCTTTGCCAAGAATCTTTACGAAATAGTATGTAGTGACGTAGCCTTTGGCAAGAGATCAATCTGTCCACATTATGGAGCACTTGAGAAGGAATGCAACAAGGGGAAAAAATTACCCAAGCGATCTGTTCAGAAACAGAATAAAAGAAACCAAAGAAAGTCAAAAAGACATAGATAATCGTTTAGATATATTCTTGCGGCGAGAGAAGTTCTCGCCGTATTTTTCTATGAGAAATACCACTGTCTATTTGAGTAGGGCTTTATTATAGAGTGGCTCTATGGAGAGTAGAATGGAGCGTAGAGTTCGGGAAACATCGGCATTCGTGCGATTTTCCGTGGATTCTACTGATTGTGGGTGGATTCTATGGAGCGGATTGATAGAATGAATCCAACCATAAACAAATGGAGGACAATGCATATGTTTGATCAGGAGAAAACAGGAAAGTTCATTGCGGAAAATCGGAGGCAGAAGGAGCTTACTCAAAAGGATCTTGCTGAGAAGCTGGGAATCAGTGATAAAACGGTCTCAAAATGGGAAACGGGGCATGGGATGCCCGATGTTTCCGTTATACCTGAGCTGTGTGAGATTCTTTCAGTGAATTCCAATGAACTGCTTGCCGGGGAAAAACTGGAAAGTGCAGAGTCCTTCAGCCAGAAAGCGGAGGAAAATGTCATGGAACTGATGAAAACGAACAAAACGGTAAATGCGAAATCACGATGGTCATTCATAGGAGGGATTGCGGGTTTGCTCCTTCTGTTCCTTTATATGCTCTCTCTTGGAGGCTTCAATGGGAATTATCTTATCAGATTTATCGATCTGCCGTCATTTTGCTGCGTTGCCGGGGTAACCTTTCTGATTCTTGTTGCTTCTGGGAATTTGGGAACCTTCTTTAAGGGGATAGGACTCGCGTTTAAGAAGTCTTCCATAGCAGGCGATGGTGGGGCAGAGAATGATCCGGATATAAAAGCAGCGTTTTCTGCGATAAAGACTGCCATAACAGCCAATCTCTTTGGAGGGTTATTCGGCACCTTGACTGCGCTCATGTATCTGCTGACACAGCTTACTTCGCCTGAACAGATTGGGCCTAATGTGGCAGTGGCTCTTATCACCATGTTCTATGGCCTGTTCTTTGCGATCCTATTGCTTCCGATCAGGGAAAGACTACATCGATGAGGGCTTGATCGGAGGGCAGACATATGAAGAAAAAGAAGAAAAGACTGTTATTGGCAGTGATGATAATAGCCGCCATTTTGAGACCGGAATACAGAAGACGATCGTTCGCGACGGCAAGGAATACACGCTTGGAATTATAGTGGATCCGGTGAAACTGATAGAAAGTTTGTGATGAGATAAGAGGGAGCATTGCGATTGCATCATATGCTCCCTCTATCGTGTTATTATGATGTCAAAAGTTCACAGTAGTTATTGCTCGATCAATTCTTCTGCCATCTTAAACAGGTCATCGGCAGATACATTATCGTTGGTAAAAATAAGATAGCGTATACCATCTTTTGTGAAGGAGACATTGCTGAAGAAATATGTTTCTTTTTCGCCACCATAGCTTACGAAAAAGTGATCATCATTCTCCTTGCGTTCCTGCACCGATGCCTCAAGGGGCTCATTTTCATCAGGGAGAATAAGGTACTCATCGTAGTTGAAGTTAACAGTAATACCATCTATTGTACGGGTTTCGGTAGGGGTGCGATTTTCATCATCTGATAAGTTGTAGGATAAGGTGAGATTAACGATATCGCCGTCCTTATTTTTGTATACGGCTTGGAGATCATCCCATTTGCCAAGAGTATTCCCTACATCATCCTTTCCGGCAACATATACAGTATTTCCGCCGTCAAAAGAATAGCCGCCCAAGGAATCCGGGAAATCCGGCATTTTTACTTCAGCATTTTCCTGACGATCTGATGTGGCAGAATTCATTTCTGTTGCAGAAGAATAATCGTAGCTTGCGTTGGATGATGCTGTGTACGTAATAATCTTTGATGCGGCGAATACAGTTCCACCGGTGACTAAAAGGCATGTTGCAGCAACAGCTGCGGCTTTCGGTAATGTCCATTTATTCATTTTGATTCTCCATTTCATTTCGGTCGGCGCAGAGCCGATGTCCACAGGACATCGTGCGCCCTCTCTTTTCGCTTTTTGATTCTGGTATTGCAAGATATCCTTTGCCATATGTGTCTTTTGCTCCGGGGAAAAGCGGAGCGTATCCATGGTTTTCTTGAATTCATCTTCAAGTGTCTTTCGCATAGTGGGATCCTCCTTATGTTGCGATATTGAGTTGTTGTTCGCTCCGACTTTCCAGAACAGATTTCAGTTTCTTTCTGCCACGGGCAAGGTATGCGGAAACCGTATTTTCCGGTTTTCTGAGGATAGAAGCAATCTCCTTTACCTGGTATCCCTCGTAATAATGAAGATAGATGCTGATCCGATAATTCTTTGGCAGTTCCATGACCAATGGGAGAAGGTCTGATTCCGGCTCTTTTGGTGCAGGAATGTCGTAATCTTCATCCAATACAGTAACCCGTTTCCAAAAGCTTGTCCGCAGATGGTCTTTGCAGGCATTTATTGTTGTTCGGATAATCCATGCTTTTTCGGCGGATGGGTCAGCGAACTGATAATCCTTTGCTAAAAGCTTCATGAATACATCCTGACAGATATCCTCGGCATCCTGTGTCTGTTTCAGATACATATAGCTGATCCTCAAGATCATGTCTGCATATTTGTTTACCAAGTAATCTACGTTGTCTCTGTTCATATAAGGCATTGACTTTACCCCGTTTCTTTTGAAGGCCTTCACTTATAAAACGAATAGCGGGTAGAAAATCTGACACTTAATAATGAAAAAGCTGCGGGCAATCATGCCAGCAGTTCTTTGTTCTTCTCTATATATTCTTTCCAGACCGCTTCACGATCCTTGTGATGGGTGTTTTCATATTTTTCGTAGTATTCGTCATGCAGCTTCTTAAGCTGAACCATTCCGCAGGGAGCACGTTATGCCAGCTTGGGGTTAACATGAAGGAGATTCAGGAGTGGCTTGGTCACAGTGATTTTTCAACCACAGCGAACAGATACTCCCATCTTACAAGTGATACTAAGAAAAGCACCATGGCTTCAATGGTCCGAACCCTTGGATTGAGCGCTGAAAATGTAACCGTAAACTCAAAAGAAGAGGCCACTTCTGAATCGTAAGGCTTATAGCAAGCACCTACCACAGCATTTGCTTAAAGCCCGACAAGCTGTTAAGAGAAAGGAGTTCTCTCCTGTTCTCTCCTAAAAATAAGTTTGGAGGAGCTACTCAAAACTCCTCCAAAGCGCGCAGACGGAGGGATTCGAACCCTCGTGCCCCGGAGGGCAAACGCATTTCGAGTGCGCCCCGTTATGACCACTTCGATACGTCTGCAAATGTTGATAGGGGGGACCGCGTTAGCGGTGGGGGTGGCCCGACACTCCTATTAAATGTTGTGAGGTGACTGCGTAGCAGTCGGAGTCCTCACTACACGGCGAGCCTCCTTCTATTCCCGAATCTGAATTATAAACAAATATTATCTCTGCGTCAACCGAAATAACGGCATTTACTGAAGCTCGAATCCGGTAACCCCATCTATCTTACTGAGAATCTTTAGAACTTCTCCTCTGTTGTATTTCCTGTTAAATACTGCATCACACCGAAGTGTAAATGTTCCTTCCGAATTCTTCTCCCATCTCATCGAGTACAGCTTCGTCCCATAATCAGACATTTTGTTTGCAAAACTGTCATAACTGCTGTCCGCATCCGGAAGCTTTACTGTAATCAATGCAACTACCTCATGCTTATATATGGCAAGATCCCTGTGTAATATTAACTGTACAAGCTCCACAAATATGACAGATCCGATCCCGACAGCATACATACCTGCACCGATGACCATTCCTATACCTATCATAGCCCATATCCCGGCGGCAGTAGTAAGACCCGACACATTTCCCCGTTTTCCTATAAATACGATTCCGCCTGAAAAAATACCCATACCGGCAATTATTCCGGCAGCAACACGCGATACATCAAGTCCCAGACCAGAATAACCTGCTATATTGAGAACATCAAAAAATGCATATTTGGATATTATCATCATAAGTGCTGATGCCAGTGAAATCAGAATATGCGTCCGAAGTCCCGCTACCTTGTATCTGTGTTCACGTTCATAGCCTATTACCGCTCCGGCACATATTGCCAGAAATATCCTGAACAGGTATACAAGATCGTTTGATGTTATGATTTTATCCATAGAAATGCTCCTATTATACTAATTCCTTTTCCACGGCAGTTTAAACGGTTTTCCTATTATAAACGGGAAAAATCGTCTGATAAGCCATATCATAAAGGTCGAGTAAGCTGTTATTATCACGATAACTATTGCATAGCAGATATATCCCCGCGCCCTTGTCAGATACTGATTGACGTACATTGCCGTCTTAAGCGAAAACGTTAGCACCGTCTGAGAGTTATGTGTTGCCATGAAGATCAGTGACCCGATTCCCCAATAGCAGAACAGCGGTATTCTCGGTAATCCCTTACAAAGCGATATCATTCCGAAACTTCCCGAAAGTGCGCACACGAAGAAGAAGAATACATTTCTAAATGCCAGAGAGCGAAAATCAATTCCGTTGTTTACCCGAAACAGCCCAAAACAGACTCCGAAAAGCATTAATCCGAGAACGATATATGCTGCTCTGTATTTGAAGCTGACACTTCCCTTTTCGTTTAGTTCCGGCTTATTGAAAAAGTCCCCGATCCGTGATCCCTTCCTGAGAAGTTTTTGCATATAATACCCTATTGAAATAAAACCGCACACAAGGATGGGCCGTAGTATTACGGTTATCAGATCATGCATTCTTTCGGCAAAAGGAGTCGGATATTTTGCGATCCCCACAAAATACGAGAGGAAATATACTATCGCATTTGACAATACCACAACCGTAATATACGGTATATGATCTCTTATCCTTCTTCTGAGGAAAATAAAGAGAAGCTCTCCGAGATAAAGTGCCGGAAGGAACCACAATACATTCATTCCGTAACCGCTTATGACATACCAGATATTAAGGTACAGAGTCTGTACCGCTATCTCACCTTTAATTAGTGCAGCAACAACCACTATCAGGTAAAAAAGTGAAAACCATAAGTAAGGGATCATGATCCCCCGAAACCGTGATTTTGCAACCTCTTTCAGCGGTTTAACCTCATCGTTTTTTATTGCCAGAAGGATTCCGGATACGATAAAAAACATCGGCATATGAAATGAAAAGATGAATACACACAAAGGCTGGATATACGGAGAAAATGTAAATATCGAGTCTCCCTGCAGATGACCGATAAGTACAAGTATCATTCCGAGCCCTTTTGTCATATCCAGATAATCAAGTCTTTTTTTTGTATCAGACATTTTTCGTCTCCGGCTTTCTTACATAATTCTTTCCGAGAACAAAAGGAAAATACCGGTTGATAACTTCTATTACAACAGCAGACAACGCAAAAACCGTTATCATGACTACCGCAACAAACACGTAGTGCTTTGCACGTTTGTTTACCGAATCAACCAGCCACGCCAGCTTAATTCCTGCATATAGAATATAATAATTGATGTGACAGGCCATTACAATGATCGAGTTGCGCCCGAAATATGTTATAAGCTTTACGGCAGGGATGGCTTTGCATATCAGTATTATCCCAAAGCATCCGAAGAATGCCCCGAGATAATAAACAACTACATTGTTCAGTATTATATTTCTTAAATCCGCACACCCGTTTTGTGTTGCAAGAGCCATATTAACGGCAAGCATCATAATCCCGACAGCAAGCGTACCCCCGCGGGATGACTCAAAGCTTGTGATTTTCGCCCTTGAGGCAACCAGTCTGTCAAAAATTGTCTTCGTATAATAACCTATACCCACAAAACTCTGGGCGATCGCTGCCCGCAGGAAGATGTAAACAATATTGATCAGGGAAGTAATAAGAATTGAATCCTCATGCGCAGCATACAATTTGGCAAACTGAAACTTTATAAAATAAGCAATCGCCGCAATAACAAATATTCCGGGAATCACATATTTATCGGGGAATTTCTTTTTAAGATATAAGAATCCAACCGATGCCAAAAACAATGCCGGCAAAAACCACAGAACGCTCATTCCGTAAAATGTTACGGAATCTATCGTATCAACTATAAAAGTGCGCAGATCGATGTTATGAACTATTTTTAAGTTTCCAATGTCTATAACGAAATAACTCAGCGAAAACCACAGGTACGGAATAATAACGCCTCTGAATCTCTTCTTTACTGATTCTTTCAAATCCCTTGAAGGCTCATTCTTTACTGCCATCAAAATCCCTGATATGATAAAAAAGAGGGGCATGTGAAAAGAAGATATCCACACACGGGTTCCCGTAGCGATATCCTCCATATGCCCGAGAGCAACGAAAAAAATACCGATGCCCTTCGCCATATCCAGATAATCCAGTCGTTTGGTCTGATTCATATTTAATAGTATATAGATCTTACAAATACATGATTGACTGTATCATATATAAACAGTATATTCCCGTAATATTCAATGTGCTCTTCATCATTTATAAATAATGAGATCAGTCGGTTTCCCTTGTCATTCCATTCCTTAAACAGGAATGCATCTTCACCTTTGGTATAGGGCAGACGGAAACTGCCCTCTCCTTCCGAAACAACCTCTCCGTTGTCTATAATGTAAGCTTTCTCACCATTGGTTCCGAATACAATATAGCCGTTCTGTGTCATAGTAAGGATCTCTGTTGCATCCTCTGTATTTTTGATCTTCAGATTGTTTCTTTCATAATTTTGCAATGCCAAGTCCCAATCCCATGAGGTATAATTCTTGTCACCGCAATGATCCGGAATATCATATTTTTCTTTTAATATGGATCCGAAATAATTTGTGAACTTATAATTTCCACTAAAGTTTAAATGTCCCCCGTCTGACATATCCTTGGAATAATCCATCCCGAATTTGTCATATTCCCTGTTAAAATCTATAAATTCAACGCCTTCTTCATCAGCAATTGTTCTTACATAGTTAAGAATTTTCTGATCCTCTTCGGGTGATTCATATGGAGAGGCAAATAGTATTATAGGTACATTTTCCTGTTTGGCAAGTTCTATGATTTTCCTGATATAAATATCCTCCTTTTCCGTACACGGTTCAATATCCGAAATATCACATAAATCCGGTGTATTCACTTCCACGATAGTTTCTCTGGGATCAAACCCTTTATAATTAGCAGTATTTCTTACATTCGTAAAATCATTTTCATTAAGGTCTTTATATCTTCCGTGCATAATATTAAACGGATTTAGTCTCTCATAAAATGCATCCTCTTCCGAATCTATCTTAAGAAGATCTATTCTGTTACTATTCCATTTCATACCGTAACTGTTATCTGTTGCCCAGTTATTTGCCTGATAAAGCATATCATACATTGCAGCTACCGATACCTCATAGCAGATGACTTTGGGTTTTTGCGTTTTAAATGCTTCTTTGAGCTGATAATAAGATACCCATGAGGGCGCTTCGGCCCCTGCAAGATCATATGCAGTTATCCCGTAGTTTTCCCATAATACACCGGTTGCTATATCACAGAAAACCTTGGAACTACCGCTGAAGATCACATCAATTGAATTCTCCGGCTGTTTATAAAACGCCTGGAACTGATTGATACCATCCTCGCTTTTAAGCACCAATATTCTTGATGTTCCAACCACAATGATGGATGCGACCAGGATAATAATGACCGCTTTTATGAAATTAACAACTGGTTTCGTACTTTTTTCCATACTCTAAAATCTTCCGTAAATAAAATCCGCTGCATTAAAATCGGCACCGTAATAACCGTATACAATTATCATTATAAAAATGACCGCAAATACCGCCAGTCTTGCAACAAAATTCTGTTCTTTGATAAAATCCCTCACATCTCTTTTCTGAGAAATGAAAGAAACCACAAACAAAAGTATCAGCCCGAAGATCAATATACCCCATTCCCTTCGGTCAAGACCAAGGTTGAACAGGCTCTCATCAAAAAAGATCCAGGGATTAAACCTAAAGAATGCAGCCTTCCACATCAGGAACCCATCCTTTAATGTATTTGCCCTAAAGAACGATAGACCGAAAATGAAAAGCAAAAATGTTCTTAAACGTAAGAATAATGTATATGATGCACATTCGGTATTAATATGAAGTACTCTGACAATCCACCCGAAAAACGGTGACAACAGCTCTCCGATAACGATAACAGCCCACATATACAGGCCTACACCGAATATATAGTTCCATCCTCCGCCATGCCACAGTCCTATCAGGAACCATGAAACAAGAAGGCTTAAATACAGCGGTATATTGTATTTTTTTTCATATCCCTTACCTAAATTGTTTTTGCACCATTTACGCAGATTTTTAAAGCCTTTGCTTCTCTGAACCGGATATAGAACATAATCACGCAGAAAGCCTCCAAGTGTGATGTGCCAGCGTCTCCAGAACTCCGAAAGATTTACCGAATAAAAAGGAGTATTAAAGTTTTCAGGAAGGTTGATACCAAGTACCTCGGAAATACCCAATACTATATCCATAAGACCGGAAAAATCACAGTATAACTGAAATGCAAATGCTGCTGCTGCTATGAAAATATATAATCCGTTATAAACCTCATAATGATCATAGATTCTCGAAACAATTACAGCCAGCCTCTCGGAAATAACCATTTTTTTGAAAAGGCCCCAGAGAACTCTTTCCATTCCTCTTACGTATCTGTCATATGAGAATCTGTGTTTTTCTCCAAACAGCTGATTTTCCATTTGCTCAAACGTAACTATCGGACCTGAGGTCATAAGCGGAAAATAAGATGCAAAGAGAAGTGTTTTCCCGGGATTTTTAAGAGCCTTGCTCTTTCCCCAATACACATCCGTTATGTATGCTATAAGTATCAGCATAAAATATGAGATTCTTTCAGGGCAGTTTTCCTGAGTATAATATACGATTAATCCGCAAATATCGTTTGTCAGATCAGCGTTAAACAGCTTCCCAACAGCCAAAATGATCTCATACAAAAACTTTGAATACTTAAATAAAACCAGCGTAATTACATCAAACATCAACACTGATATATATATTATTTTTCTTTTTGGATTATCATTTGATAGAAACTGTGTTCCTCCCCAGTTTACAAAAATGATTACAAGAAAATAGATAATGCCCGCAACAGAATAGTACATCTGGCTGTAATAAAAACCAAGGCTGACTATGAGAAGCCATATCCACTGAACCTTGGCGGGCAAAAGAAAATAAATGACACTAATTATAAAAAATAAGAAAAAAAACTGCAGTGAAATAATCGACATAAAATTCTCCATTTACTTTACTATTTTATCACAGTAACTCTTATCATGTTTATAATTATCTGTATCTTTCATAGTATTTATCTGAATATTTATATGCTATATCCGCATGAAAGAAATTGTCTTTCATTATGTCCGGTCTGGCCGCCTCCATATCTTCAATAGTATAACCCATTCGATCATACAATATCTTCAACATATATTTTTCCCTGATATCATCAAGGATCTTAATATCAGCCTCCGTTGAATGTCCTTTAACCCCCATCGTATGGTCATAGCATCTGTAATAATAAGAGAAAACACTTGCGGTCAGCTCCCTTGCGTCAATACCATTAATACTTCCGCCATCAAGCATCGGGACATAATTATTTTTTACTTTCAAATATTGTCTGTAAAAATCAGCAAGATCATAGTGTTCATAATTCCAAACATCTATATTATCGGCTTCATTGCTAAATATCAGTTGAGCAAGACCTTCATAGTCTCCGGAAGAATACAGTTTGTCAAGTTTTGGAAAAAAATTATTTTCAGCTTCCATCTCCGCTTTAATCTCTTCGGGAGATCTTTCGTCAAAAGAATCTTCTATCATATGGGCTATGAAGAAATAGGCAATAAATAATAAAACTATAACAGCAATCATTATAAAAAAGGAGATTACTGCCAGTCTGGTTCCATCAGATGTAATCTTTTTTTGTTCTTTGGGTGTTTGTTCTTTTATCTTCATAATCATAATAAAAAAACAGCCCGGACCATACGGTTCAGGCAAAATAGCGGGGGTAGGATTTGAACCTACGACCTTCGGGTTATGAGCCCGACGAGCTA
>DFGA01000053.1 GCA_002371615.1 Lachnospiraceae bacterium UBA3762
CGATGGTCATGGTGCAGCGCTTTTTAGATGCGTCTGACGGTGCGTATTTATAAAGAATGAAAGGTGAAACGGTAAAATATGCAGGTTTTGTGGAGATTTTTAGTGCAATGCTTGTAATAACACTCATAAAGTATTATAATGATTGTAAATATAAACATTATTTGATAGAGGAGCGTATGTATGGGGAAGAATAAAGCATTACTTTTGCCTAAAACAGCAAAAATGTTACAGACAGTTGGTAATCAGATAAAGCTTGCTCGTCTCAGAAGAGGCTGGACAGCACAGGAAATTGCCGAGAAAGCTGCTATTGGGCGTTCTACGGTGACACAGATTGAGAAAGGCGCACCTTCTGTTTCCATGGGTATGTATCTTGCGGTTTTAAATGCATTGGGTCTACAGGAAGATATTCTTCTGTTAGCCCGTGACGATGTAATGGGAAGAACATATCAGGATTTGAACTTGAAGATACCAAGGAGGTCAAGAAAAAATGGAACAGGCTAAGATATTTGTATACGCCGGTTGGGAAGATGATTTGAAAATCGGCACTATATTCAGCGATATTTTAAACGGTAATGAGATAGTATCATTCGCTTATGAGCCGGAATGGCTGCATAAACATCCATATCTCATTTTGGATCCAACACTTGAACAATCACCATATAGATTCTATTCAAAGGATAAAATGCTCTTTGGCGCTTTTCAGGACTCATGTCCGGACAGATGGGGCCGAAAACTTATAGATAGACGAGAATCTATATACGCTGAGAAAGAAAAGCGCAGGCCACAGAAGTTTAATGAAACAGGATATCTGCTCCGATTGCAGGATAACACCCGCAGCGGTGCTTTTCGTTTCAAGACAGATGAACATGGAGAATTTTTGGGTAACTATGATCTGAGCGTTCCTCCAATATCATCCGTACGAGAATTGGAACAAATATCTTTGGGGTATGAAAAGGGAGACGATGAAAGATGGATTGGGCAACTGGTTAATCCCGGATCGTCACTTGGAGGAGCCCGACCAAAAGCCAACGTAAGGGATACTGACGGAACCTTGTGGATTGCCAAATTCCCTTCAAGGTATGACGATTATGATATCGGAGCGTGGGAAAAGGTTGCTCATGATCTGGCAAGAGAATGCGGTATTACAGTTCCAGAGTCTAAAATTTACCGCTACAGTGACCTTGGAAGTACATTTCTTATAAAACGCTTTGATAGAACAATCGATGCTTTAGGAGAAGAAAAAAGAATACATTTTGCATCCGCAATGACTATGCTTGGTATGAGAGACGGACATACAGATGGAGCCGGCTTTTTGGACATAACAGAAGTTCTCGGAAGGATTACTTCAAATACAGATAAGGAGCTTGAAAAACTATTCAGAAGGGTTGTTTTTGATATATCAATATCTAATCAGGACAATCATCTGAGAAATTATGGATTTCTGCTTAATAACAATTCATGGACACTCTCTCCGGCATATGATCTGAATCCGGTACATAATGCGGATTACCTGTCATTGAACATCGATATGGATGATGGACGGAGGTCATATGGGAAAGCTCTCGCTACAGCGGAATTTTACCATTTGTCACATGAACATGCACAAAGTATTGTGAAAGAAATATCAGAAATCGTAGCTGAATTATGGCGACCGTTTGCCACAAAGCATGGTATTTCCGAGGCTGAAAAGAAACGTATGTCTTCAGCCTTTGATCTGGCAGAAAACTGCCTGTGATATTCAAAATAAGAGCCATATTCAGTATGGGTATGGCTTTTCCTTTTCTACAGAAACCATTGTCAGACGAAATGCTGTTTTTTGTCATTTTGATCTAAGATCTATGATATCATTGCTAAGTATAATGCAATTGTCAAAAATGCAGATGGAAAATAAAATATCATTCTACATACAACCACTGATAAAGCGAACGAATCTAAGAACGATTCTTCAGCTAAGACAGGTGATAACGCACAACCACTTCTTGCCTTCTTTATTATGATAGATGCAGCGCTTGCACTGAATTATGTGATCATTAGGAAGAGAAAACGTAGAGAAGAATAAGTAAATTACTGATGGCAAGTTTATATTGCCTATATCTTAAAATGGTGAAGTCGCAAATTGTGACTTCACCATTTCGTATTATTATAAAATATAATACTTTAAGTATTCAGAATAATGGTTTGATACTATGCAGATCGAATTCTATCCTGTCTTTGACAGTGTTTTGATGAAAAAAGTCTCGTAAGCCGCTCTGGGAGCGGATTTCGAGACTTTTATATATTTTACGATTGCACGTTACGCTATCTGCTTGTTGGTCGTATCCTGCTTGAAAAGGAAGTCCGACCTCCGCTGTGCTACGGTCGGCCCTTTATTAGGTCAAAGCACCTTTCATTCAAGGGCAGGGGCGTAAGCCCCTGGCTTCCTTTGTTACTTCTTTGTCTGAGAGATGATATTCCTCATTTTTGCGATCGGGATTATTTCCTTCGATGTACAGAATCCAAATGCTTCGTGAAGGGCATCTGTCAAGGCTGTCCTTGTGTATACAGGTTGATAGCCTTTACCTTCATACTTCATGAAATCCATTTCCTGCAGAACCGGGAGTATCTGATCAATCGTATATTTATTGTCGAGTTTCTTCTCCAGGTAGCGGTATACTATCAGTGCGATGAAGCAGGAGATGAAGTGGGCCAGTATTCGGTCTTGACGATTCAGATATACCGGACGGGCTTCAAAGTCAGTCTTCATGATCCGGAAGCATTCCTCGATTTCCCATCTGCGTTTATTCGCTTTGACGATACTGCTTACACTGTCATCAAGATTCGTGCAGACGGCATAGAAACCGTCATACTTTTCTTCATCAGCGATCACGGATTCGTCGATGTAACTGACAGACAGATTTGCAACCTCGCCATCACTGGTCGCGTGATCCGTCTTTATAAACCTCTTGGGGTCGTTTTGTTTTTTCTTGTTGATCGTTTTCTCTCCGGATTCAACCATTTTTATTGCTCGTTCGATCTGCCCTTCTCTGACGTGACGCATAAAGTTGCGATACTTTATCGAGTATGAAACGATGAGTTTCTGCTCGATGATCTGTTTTTTATCACCTTTGTCCGTATGGACGATTCCTTCTTCTTTGATCCATCTGGTCTTATAGAAGATCTTGTCCTTATCCTGTTCGTCGTCAAGTTCTGATATTTTATACTTCTTACCTGAACCGTCTCCATCGAGTGTCCATCCGTCATCAGCCATACACCATTCCTGCAGGAATCCTTTCAGTGTCTTGATTGGCTGTGTTGTGATATAGGCCCGCATACCGTTCTCTCCATCATAGGAGTTAAACACACGGTTGGTCGCAGAAGAGAGTCCTGCATCGGTGCAGACAACAAACTTTGACATATCGAATTTCTCAAGCATCTTCTTTTCTAAAGGAATCATCGTCATCTGTTCATTTCTGTTGCCGGGATAGATTGAGAAGGAGATCGGGATGCCATCCATATCCATGAACAAACCCATGCCTACTATCGGAAGAGGCCGGTTTTCTTTGCTCTTACCGAACTGTTTGTCATCTTCGGCAGAATCAATCTCAAAATAGAAGTTGGTGCAGTCGTAGTAGATAACCTGCGTGTTCCGCTTTTGAATAGCGGTGCTGTTCTTAAACAGGCGGCTTTGGATGTAGTCGGATTCTTCTGCAATGACAGACAAAGCACGGTAAATATCATGCAGTTCAAAAGAGGGCTGTTCTATGAATCGTTTTGATTCCTCAAAACTGCTCTTTTTTGATGAGGGATAAAGGATCCTTGTATAGATCAGCCTCGAAAGAATATCGTTAAGGTCATACTCGAAAAGATGTCTTCCAGATATCGCACGGCATATCTTATGAAGTCCTAACTCGTAATAAACATCCTGAAGGAAAAGATACCCTCCGTTGAAGCGGCGCTGTTCATCTATGACCAGATCTGTGCCGGCACAGAGTTCTATGTTGAACTTGGCAGAATCTTCTTTCTCTGCCTCGTTCAGTAAGCGCACTTGTTCCTTGGCCCAGGCTTTTGCATCGGTTACGCCGTATGTTTCGCAGATGAATTTATCGGAGCCAAAACGCTTAACTACCTTTGACTTATTCTTACCATTCACATATATCGTTTTCTGAGCGTAATAGGATATTGAATTTTTACTGGTTGACCATCCCAACCTCATATCAC
>DFGA01000046.1 GCA_002371615.1 Lachnospiraceae bacterium UBA3762
TGTCCGCAAGACCCTTGTGATCTTTAGCATACTCGTCATCAACAAGCAGGTATCCGAAAGTATGCTTGATCAGCGGAACAGAGCCATCTCCCCATTCATATTTACTGTCCTTGTGCATGACAAGAACAGGGGGCTCACCCGGCTCCTTGGCTTTTTCCTTCTTTGTCTTCTTTTTCTTGGATTGCTCCGGCTTCTCATCAGCATTATCTTGCTCGCCGGCAGCACTTACCTTATCCTTCAGTTTGTCGGAAATGTCGCTGCTATCATTCCCGCTTCCTTGGCAACCTGCAAGAAGCATTGACGCTATAAGGAAAATGATGATCGTTGAAAGTGATTTTCTCTTCATTTAAGGTATTCCTCCGTGTATAATACATGGTCGCTCCCCAATTGAATCGCTTCGCCTATCTACATTTAATGGTCAAGCTGTGATTCAGCGATCCATCCCATTTCTGTCACTCCGGAATTCGAATATATGACCTTCACCCATGTTTTGCCCTTGAAATCCACGGCGTTCATGCGATAAACCTCTAACTGTTCGCCGGTCGGAACCTTGCATATAACGTCGTATTCGGTACCCGGACCTGTGCGCATATTTGCATAACCGTCCGAAGATTCTACATATCGGAAATACTCCGGGATAACCTCGTCCCTGGGGCCTTCATTAGCCTCATACCTTGGCTCATAACCGTTGGGGAGTTCGACATCTGCCAGCTTCTTGGCTTCGGGAAGCTGTACAGGCTTGGTCTTCGGAAGGAGCTTTTTATATTCGGCTTCAGACAGCCAGTCCTCATATTCACCTATCCATACAGGCATATCAGCGTATGGATCCTCCTGGAGCCTTGCTGCTATCTCATCATACTCCGGGCCGCTAAAATCACGGTGGCAGAATGTATAGTACTCCCCTCGGGATTCTTCAAAATCTTCATAATATCCGGCAAGCCCTGAATCATACGAATACCATGATGTGCCAGGAAATTCCGAAGTCTCCGGAGCATACTGCTTAAGGATACCTCCGGGGTACAGGGTTACCTCATCGCCGACGGACGCAAAATAGAAACGCTGCACTTTATCCGCGAAATAACTGTATATCTCAACTATATCCTTACCCAAAGTGATGATCATCTCATCCGTGCCGTTGGAATCAACATCATAATATACATATCCGACGTCATACGGCGATGTCTCATCCGGCCAGCCACGCTCTAGAAGAGGCTCCCTGAATCCGAAAATATGCTCGATCTGATCTTGTGTGTAATGCCGATCCTGCGTTTCTTTATACGCATACAGCAGATCATCGAAAGAGTCAAACCTGTACATATATAAAGCATAATCTTTTTCTTCTTTCTGATCCTGAGCGGGTTCTTCAGGTGCAGGCGTTTCCGGCTCGGGTTCTGCCTCTTTCTTCTCCTCCGGTGCAGGTGTTTCAGTCGGAGTTACCTGATCCTGTGCTGTTTCCTGCACAGCTTCCTGTGCGACATCTGTAGGTGCTGGAGCTTCGCTTCCGCCGCAGCCTGCAAAAAGCATTGCACTGATTAAACAAATGACGATTGTAAGTAATGATTTTCGCATTTATGATCCTTCCCTTCAGAAATTCAAAAAGCTATTTTGAGTTTTTCTCATACTTGCCGATGAAATCCGCATTATACTTCTCGTATTCATTAAGCTTGCCGTCGATAACCTCCTGCGACTCATCTGATGGGAAGTACCATTCCATGCTGTCAAAGTGAGCCTGAAGCTCTTTATCTTTAAACCGTCTTCCATAACGGGCATATATCTCGTTACGGGCGATCCTCAGTTTCTCGGCGCTAAGACCCTCCAGATCATCTTCTGTAAGCTTCCTGCTGTCACTGTCAGGAATGATCATACCGTCTGTGATTGCTGACTGGTCTACATCACCGCCGTTTGTGGGATCCTCGACAAACCACTTGGGAAGATTCGATATGAACTGATATCTGCCTCCCTTATCCTTAAATGTTACGCAATACTCAATATTGTCATAGCCTTCGTAAACCAGGGTGATTTCATCTCTGTCTTTCATACCTGCCTTAACCGATATTGATGACTGGTTGGTATCGCCATGCTCATTGACATACAGATCAAGCTCCTTAAGATATACCCAGTCAAGGGGGTATTTCATTTCGGAATACTCACGTCCTGTTGTCTCCTTGACATATTCCTCGATATCCTTTCCCGAAACGCAGGTAAGATCTGTGTATATCTCATCTTCTCCAGTTGCTTTCAGATATGCCTTGGCGACCTTTGCCGAAGGGCTGCCGTTTGTACTGTCAAGTCCGGCTCCCACGTAGAATACTTCATTCCAGTCTATCTTGGTGGGATCATCGTAAGTGCTTAGCATAAAACCGTAATACCCGATGCTGTCTAGTTTATTCTCATAGCTCAAAAGTTCATCATCAGTCATAGTGTTTACGATATATTTTCCACCGCTTTCCTTTTGCCCGACAGGAGTCCACGCTATCGCATCTATCTTAAGCGACATAATATCAAGCTGATCAAAAAATTCATCCTCAGTGATATTCAGTTTTTCGGACTCGCCCGGTTCGTCTGAACCCGAGGTGTTGTGATAAAAAGCCATCTTTCCGTTTACTTCGCAGGAAAAATAATAATCATCCCACGTGGGCTCGGTTCCGCCCGGTTCAAGATGCCATTCGCCGAATATCGTATTTGATGCACCGCCGGAGCCTGTGTTGAAAAACCGTCCATCTCCTTTGTAATGCTGTCTGTTTCTTGCCCAGCCCTCGGCAAAGCTTACAGGCTTACCATTCTTAACGGTAAATGCGTTATAAACATATGCCACATCATTAACACTTCCGTATTCGAATTCCCTGTTCTCTCCGATCAGCAGTTCATCCACTCCGTCACCGTTCATATCATGAAGATAATATCCGATCACTTCACCCAGGTCATCTCCGTCCGGATACATTGACCTTTCCATGAGCCCGTCTCCGACATAGTCATAGTTTCTGTCATGATCATAACCGTTCTCCACAACATCTCTCACCTCTTCAAGTACAGGCGCGTATATATCCTCGACGAATGCTGCATTATCCTCTGACACGGATTCCCAGTCATCATTATTCTTTTTTTTACTCTTCTTTTTCTTCTTCTTTTCGGGCTTATCCTCGTCCTTACCGCCGTCTTCTTCGTCCTTGACGTTTTCAGCTTTGTCCGAAGCGCTGCCACTGGAAGCAGCTCCGCACCCTGCAAGAAGCATTGAACTGATTAAACAAATGATGATTGTAAGTAATGATTTTCGCATTTTCCGCTCCCTCTAATGGTTTGTCTGTTTCATATTCCGTGAAAACAAGATATATTATGCAACAAAACCTATCCTTTCCGCTACCACCAAAAGTCTATATTTCAAATATAAAACCGTCGAACTGTATGACTCCTTTGTCCGACGGTTTGCAATCCATTATGAAAAGATTGATTGTTATGCTGTTTTAGGTGCAAGCAACGCCATCACATACTCTTTAGTGACATTGAACTTCTCAACTATCTTCACAACAATATCATTCTCAGAGGCTCCCATCAACCTCATTCCTTCTATTGCACCGGTAATCTTGTCTCGCTGCTCTTTTTTCTTAAGAGATTCACACATGTCGACACCTCCGTCCTTTTCTTCAAATTACAAATCCTGATTAGCAGCCTTCTTCAGGAAGAATGCTGCGTCCCTGTCAATTCTCCTATGATTTGTACCTTCGATTATCTTATCGGCATCATCTTTTTGATGCTTAATTATCTGCATTGCAAGACCAAGGTCGGTATGGAACTTCTCGAAATCACCTTCCGCCATATCTGCCGCCGATATGATGTTAAGCTTATAGTTATTCAGAAACGGCTTAATCCTCTCATCGTCTATATCCATCATATCAAAAAGACACCTTGGACCAGTCCATGGTTCCGCACCGACATATATGACTGCCGTAATGATCGGTATCAGTCTGTCTTCCTTACGAAAACCTAACAAGAACTCTTCGCTTGTAAGCTTTATCCTGAGTACGCCATCTTCCGAAATAATCTCTGCATCATCGGCATCCGAAGAATTCTTTGACAGTGATTTTCGGTTCTCCTCCACCTGCTTGGAATAACCGATCATGTCATACAGACCGTCTTTTACAGGCATGGCATAATGCACCTTCCCCTGTAACTCGGCTCCGAGAATAACATAAATCCTGTTCCCGTCTGTCATGGCTTCCCATATTTTGAGAATATCTCTGTATTTTTGTACCGGAAGCCTTGCATTATTCCCATATGGAAGAGCAAGCTGTGAAGTATCCATCTCACTGAGACTGTCAGGATCTATAACCTGCTCACCATTGTATATCAAAAAATTGAATGCATCCGCAAAAGCTTCCTTCTTACCAAGATACTGTTTTGCTTCCGCATCTAACGCACCCATGCGTTAAACTACCTCCGTACTTCCCTTTTCCTGTTCAGTAGAATCATATCTGGCCCTTTTTTTCTACTGTTTATAATGTGCTTTACATGGCACTTTACATTGCAAAACGCCCATTTTATGCCGAAATATATTATATAGAGCAATCATGGGAATGACTTGAAGAGGAACTGTTGTGTTGTCTTGCAGCTTATGCAGAATTCTGACGCAAATAGGTTTTTCTTTGGTATAATAGTTGGTGTTGTATGAGTCTCGTCAGTTCGATCCTCATACGGTCCAGTCAGAATAATTAACAAAAAGGATATGATGTAAGTCTTAACGAAAGACATGAACCTATTTGAAATCTTCGTAAAACTGACACACATGCACATAAGAGGTTTCTGGGAAGAGACAACAGCAACCTTTACCGGGAAAACAAGGAAAGCCACGGTAATGAGACGCCGAAGAATCGTCGAAGCTAACTACAACGCTTACGAAATATCATACTTTGCCGATGAGAAAAAGATCTACAGATGGCACACATTCCACCCACTGCCCGATCCCGACCCTGAGAGCCTTATCGGTACGAAAATAAGGATCAGGTACAAAAAGACCAAACCTCGCGATTTTGAGATAATACCACAGGAGACATATGACTGATATAGGATTTGATATTCCCGATCACAAGAAAGTACGAGTCATCGTAGATACGGATGCAGCCTGCGAAGCAGATGACGCGTTTGCGATAGTTCATGCCCTGCTTTCCCCAAAGCTTATCGTCAGGGGAGTTATAGCAGAACACTTTAACGTTTCTCATTCCATGGAGGACAGCTTCGACGAGATCTCAGCCCTAAAGCAGGCAATGGCTATTGATTTTCCGTCTTTTATGGGACAGAACGGGCCCCTCTCCTCCGACCCCTTCGTATCCGAGGGTGTTGATTTTATTATCAAAGAAGCGCTGTCTGACAGTCCCCATCCTCTTTTCGTCCTCTGCCAAGGGGCGATCACAAACGTTGCCATGGCAATAAAGACAAATCCCGATATCATCGGCAGGATGACCGTCATCTGGATCGGAACACACGGAGAAGCCCCGTGTACTGCCCCGTTTCGGGAGTTTAATGCAGGAATCCCCACTCGTGGAGTTCTGCCGGACCAGCTGATATCATTCTCAGCAAAATTGTGTTTCCATTATCATCCTGATATGGCATTGGTCTTAAATAGTGACAGTGATTCTTTGGTTTATAATTTGAAGTCATGCTGTTTAATCCTTAACGATTAAGTCTCCCGGCTTTATGTTAAGACCTTTTTGAACTATTGTGATAAGGCAGGGATATCCCGCTTCTCCGGGATATATAGTGGTAACCGGCGTGGAAAACCGATAATCATCCCCAAGCTCAGCAATTCGAGTTTCCTGTTCTACTCCATCATGAATGATCTTGCAATATTCAGCCTTATCAAATCTTCCATATATCACATAGCCTGTAATAGTAGCAATGGGCTTACTGAATAGACCACCTTTCTTTATATTCACCTCATCCACTCGGAAAACCGCATTGTGGAATCCGTTGGATTCGCGCATGTCTTCAAGTTTTTGCATGGCATTTCCGATGGCTTCCTTAGCTTCATCAAGGTTCAGTTCCTTAATAGGATCCTTTGCCTCAAGCTTGTTCTGCTTATTCATTTTATACATTACGGGATACATAAAGCGTATCTTGCGAGCACAATCTCCGCATATGACTGAACCATCCTTCAGGTCTTTCGCACCAAGCTTACGAACAACCAAGGCTTTTCGACCGCATACTTCACAGGTTCCTTTATCTAAATACTCTATCTTTGTTTTAACTTCACTCATAACTTCCACCTCGTCATCTTATTATCAGCGTATCACCGGGATATATAAACGGCGTATCTTCCTGAACCACAATAGCTCCATAATTACCTTCATCAATAGAATCCGTTTTCGTAAGTATTACACCAGTAGTCAGTTCTACCCTTTTGATTGTTTTAGTGTAAACCTTATTCCTTCTCGACACCGCTATTTCACCGTTTCCACTTATATCCCCCAGGACAACCCTGCCCATTATCACATATTCGCCCAGAACCTTGTCGCTCTCCCCTGGGTATTTCATTCTTTTATGATTATCATCAACAATAAATACAGCTCTGTTGTCGGCGCCATAATGCTGTCTTCTTGCGTTCCTTTCTTCATCAGCTCTTTTTATCATCTCCGGTATTTCATCAGAGGATGCTTCGGCTAAGGGATCCAACCATATAGCCCTCTCTTCTACATCTACATCCCCTCGTCCAGCCCTGTCTATCTCCTTTTGCCAGGTAAGCACCTTGGGAAACAGTATTCTAAGCTTCTTGGCACATTCCTGACAGATATATCCTCCTTCACAAGCAACACATTCATTTTCCTCGATTTCTGTTCCACATCCAGAACATTTTTCCTGCATATTACATTCCTCCATTTCTATTTACTAAAATACCATTGCCAACGTGCTTCCAAGGAAAATGAAAAAGATTATCAGTGCCATGCCGATACCCAGGCCGCCAAGGTCGTGGATCAGCCTGAATACGGTCAATCTCTTTCCATCCTTATCTATGCTTCCGATCCCGAACATTGACAGGACACTGAGCTTCCTGTCACGCCTTTTGCCTATCAGCTTCGTCTTGCCGTTTGAAAAGAGCTGATAGATGATCGGATGATCATAGGCATCCTTTCGTACTCCCTTTACAAAGTACAGGAGGACTATGAATGCCGTCAGTGTATACCATGCCGCCCCGTACAAAGGATGAAAACCTTCCATGAACGTTTCCCCCTCTTCCATGGAACACCAACGGAAAAAAGCTCCTATCAGGAGAGGAAGCATTACGGTAATGATACCGTTAAACAGTATGGACAGCCACCTGCCTAAGGTATAGAACCTGATGCGCACGGGAACCTTCTGCCCCTTGTCATTCATTTCATAGAATACCGGAGTATTGTCATACGGATTTTTCAGTATGTTCTTCGATTCATCAATGACAAGCTCTCCGTCCTGACGCTTCGCGGCAGATGCCTTACTCTTAAGCGTTACTCTTTTTATGAGAGATCCTCTGCCGTCTCCCATGGCCGAAAATATTATAGCCCCGAATACTATCGCAGAAAGGAACACCATCTCCGAATACCAGTGACTCCACCATCCCATGAGGCACGTAAGGATGATCGTGTATATGAGCGGCTCGATCACCCAAGGATATGATACCTTCTTGCGCTCCTTTGATACCGCTATCCTTCCGGTCTGACCGTTCATCACGGCGGTAAGTTTGCCTGACTTGATAAAGTATATGGGCAGCAGCGCGGATAATGTGCTCATGCTTCCGGTCTTCGCATGAATCGTAACCCCGCTTGTCTGCATGACCTTTTCCACCTCGGGGCGAAAATCCTCCGCCACCTCTTCTACAATCCTTTTATTGATATCGGCATCGGAAGAATCATTAAGCTTAACCGGCATTCCGGCAATAAGCCCATATTCAAAAGGTCTTGCCTCTGACCAGTCGAAAGGCTCTGCATCATTGAGCACAAGGTTATCAAGCTGCTTTGATGTATTTACCGCAGTCCCTTCTATGAAACCTCCGCATTCGTATTTCCTGTCATTCCCGTCCCTGATCACTTCCGCATACACGGGGCCCTTGACTATACGGTAGGGCAGGTAATATCCGATAAACTCGCCCATAGAAGAAACGATGCTCTTCCCCTCGGGAGTCTTTTCGTGGCTTTTTCCCCATTCAAGCATCCTTTTCCTTGCTTCATCCGGCGTGATGAAGAACGGGACGATCATATCGGGAAGCTGCGATTCGTCCGTCAGCTCACTTCTCACGACCTTGCTTCCGCAAAAGGCACATTTCTCCGAGGCATCGCCCACGCCGAATATCACATGTGCGCCACAGGATGGGCAAGAGCATTCCTCGCCACGCTCAGCCGCAGATGATGTGCGGAGGTTCTCTTTTTGCAGATTTTTCCACTGATATACCGCATCATTGGCTTCCTGTATGCCGGTAACTTCCCCGCAATTAGGACACCTGTATGTCTGGTTAATGATATCAAAGCCTGCCGAAGCCCCGCAGTTTTTGCAGTATATCCGAAGCGGTGATCTGTTTTCACTCATTTCATTTTCCCTCTGACATTCCCCATACAGTTATATGTTTATTTTGCAGGGATCACATGTTTTGGTTTCTTCGGTAAATACTTTATTCGAATTTTATCACCCTTACAAAGTCTTAAATCCGAATTGCTAAGAAGAGTTCTCAGCTTAGTTTCAATGGTTTTTCCATTCTGATCCTGATACTGAACGTAATATGTGTATGAATACTCTCTTTCTCCATAAGTGATACTCTTTCTATCGTTATCAATATGTGAGCGTTCTTTGACACGAGAAACAACTGCTTCCGTTACAACCCCATTCTTCTTTATATTATCCTCAGTTTTTGACGTTACAAACAACCAAATTAATAAAGCGACAACTACAATTGGTACAAGATAAGCCATTTCTAATCCTCCTTATATTCTTTAATCCTTGTTTTGTTGCTTCAACTGTCTTTCCCGATCACGTTTGTTTAATTCCGTAATAGCTCTTGCCTCGTCCCTAGATTTCTTTTTGTGACGCAGACGCATTCTCAATTCTTTGTTATCGTCGTATACAAGAACTCCTCCTCCACCAACGCATACTACCAGAGCGACTATCGCTCTAAAGGGACCACCATTTACCTGCTGAAGATTACCATCTTTATCAACATAAAAAGTCAGGCTCTTTGAGACAGGGTTTGCATACTCTTCCTTGGTAGTAAAGGTCCGCGTTTCTCCATTTACCTCAAATTGCCATGTTGCTTCATACGGCGCATTGTATCTGTCTATAGGCTTGCTGCTGTCATAATATGTCGACTGTTCTGTGCCAATACAGGTGGCAGATACAGTGAACTTCTCATCCGCTGCAAGATATCCCGCCCAGTTTCTAAATGTTGTAACTCCAATAACAATACCGACAATTATTGCTATAATTCCACATAGCGTTTTTGTGTGATCAAGTAAATATGTCATGTTTTCCCTCCTGTTTTATTCAACCTGTGATTCGGCGATCCATCCGATCTCTGTTATTCCCTGTTCATTGGATCCGTCGAGCTGGGATGTTCCCTCGGGATGCCAGTAAGCTACTTTTAGCCACTTATTACCCTTCTTATCCGTCGCTGTCTCGCGATATACTTCCATGGAATCGCCGGTCGGTATCTGACATATCACATCATATTCGGCACCGGGACCTGTGCGGAGGTTCGCATAACCATCTGGGGATATTACGTAGATAAAATACTCCGGTATGGTATGATCCTCCGACGTTTCCTCGAACTGTTTCTCATCAGGCTCATTGGTCTCGATCTCTTCCCATGAACCATTATGCCAAGCCAATAGTGTATGATATTTTACCGAGACATCCGCACTTTCCTTTTGATATGTGGTCACATCAAGCGCATACTTGGGATACCCTTCTTTATCCAGCGGCTTGATCATCATATCCGCAACATCATCAGTCAATTCGGGGACATCTCCCATAGGAGAGATATCTTCAATGTTTCCGTCTGCAAGCTTAAAGATATAGATAATGTTGAACTCGCCTATTGTATTGAAAAAATACTGATTAATGACGATCTCATCCTCGCCGTCACCGTCTATATCAAGTTCTTCCATGCCTTCCACATAATATCCGAGAGGTACCTGTTCTGTTGTGGTATCGCCGTTGCTAAGCTTAAAGTACACTTCTCCAACATCCGAATTGTTCTCACTCCATTCCTCATAGCTCCCAAAATTCCATGATACATCCGTTATTGTCACATCCTCTTTGGAAGCCACTTCTGCCTTCCTAACACTTATCGCAGTTATTGCCATTCCATACTTTGATTTATCATTTAGTTCAAGTGAATATGATACAATATAGTTCGAATAACCGGGCTTTTGTTCCAGTTCGCCCCAATATCCCCAGAATATGTTGACTTCACCGATATATTTGCCGACATTTTCTTTGACCTTGCATTCGTGATTTTGGAGTGCAGTTTCTGTATCAACTTCCTGATCGATCTGAAGAGCGTATGTTCCGTCTTCATCGGTATAGGAAACAGCATCTAACAAATCACACTCAGGCTCTGTAGGGAGAGCATCCCAATCCGCCTCTTCCCCAAACAGATCCATGTAATTCTCCTCTACGCTTTTATCAGGAACAGACATCCCGTGAAATCCGTCACTGTCCGGCCCTGTCTCGGCATTCTTATCCTCTACGAGTTCTCCTTTTTTCAAGGTAAAGTAACTGTCAATGACACCATCCGTCTCTGACGCTAGCACAGCGGCTCTGATCTTATCGGAATCAGAAAGTTTAAGATCCACACCTTCTCCGAGATTGAAAACATCGCCCTCAGATTCCGTCATCAGAGCAACCCACAGGTAACTGACCATGGCATCACTCATTTCCTTCAGGTTCTTCTCAGCCTGCTTTACATCAAAGGTAGTTGCATTTTCCTCTTCATTCTCATTCTCTTCCGCATCCTCCCTGATGTTCTCGAACTTGTCCGTCAGGCTGCTGTCATCGGACTTCCCACAGCCTGAAAGAAGCATCGCACTTATAAGGCAAATGAAGATTGTAAGTAGTGATTTTCGCATTATAGTTCTCCTATCAATCCCACCAATAGCTGCCATAATATTTGTCTATGTGTCTGCCGGTTATTTCCACTTCAAACACTCCGATAAGTGCCGGGCCGTCAGCCATATAATGTTCAGGATCTTTATCTTTCAACTCTTTTACGCGGTTATACCATTCAAGGGGTGAATCTCCCTTTTCGCACCACGGAAACGCCTCCATATCGCACGACCTGTCAAATACTGTATCTTCATCCACGATCAGATCCATAGGACCTTCATCATCTTCATCGTTAACGTTCACACAGCTAACTTCGTGCAGTGTTACCTTTGTCTTTGTAATTTCCGCATCATCTTCGCTATACTGATAGTATTGTATTCTTGTGCTCTTGCCGGAAACCGACTTTTCGTCCGATGATTTTCCACCTCCGGTTCTGTAATTCCCGATAGGTATCCACGATATCATCTCACATCTGTCCTGATAGCTGCTCATCTTACTGCGGAACTCTTTCTCGGACATATTAAGCTCTTCGGATTCTTCCACTCCAAAGATACCTGAATCGTTGTAATATATGCCGATATTGCCGTCTTCTTTCTCATCCGTGAAGTAAAAATCATCCCATACAAGCTCGCTCCCGTCCTTACTCAGATGATTTTCCCCAAATATCGTAATGGCTACTCCACCCGAGCCTTCGTAGTAGAAGTGTCCGTCGCCCAGGTAGTTGTAACTGCTTCGTGTACTGCCGAATAACACACATACAGGCTCGTCGTCTATAATGGTACACAGAGTATAGATATAACCGATCCTGCGTCCGTCATATTCTTCATCTGATCCGATCAGCAGTTCAGGTACTCCATCGCCGCTCAGATCTGTCATCAGATAACCTATACTGTTTAGCAGATCATCATCCCCGGAATACATAACCTTCTCCGACAGGCCGCCGGAAACGTATTTGTATTCCTTGTCCATATTGAATCCGTAATCAAGAACCTCAAGCACCTCATCAAAAACAGGCGCGTATTCGGATTCATAGTCTGTATCATTTCTTGTCTCCGTTTTTGGCTCATCTTCCTGCTCCGGATCATCTTCATCACCTTCCACGGTTTCGGATATCACCTCACCGCGAAGACTCTCAAACTGCTTTCGCAGCTTCTTAAGGAGCTCACTATCTGCATCGGAATACTTCTTGAACTCATCTATGCTGAAGGTCTCGTAATCATCACCGCCTATGGATGAATTATCAAATATAATGCTATAACTCCATGGACTGTAGTCCGTGACAAAATCATCACTGTCTTTGCGGTCTGTAAGTGCAAGGACATTATTATCCTTTATGAATGCTTCAAACCTCTCTACATCATCATCAGACACGGCATATGTTTTAATAGTCGCAGGTTCATCATGTGTCTCCTGATCGAGACATTCGATGATCCACTCACCATCATTAGTTTTCGTAAGGGATTCATTATGCCTGCCGCCTTCCTCATCTGCATAGCCCGGATGATAAGTGAGCGATATGAACTCTCCGACCTCAATAGTCTTGTCATTATTGGTTTCCTTCTCCAATATCAGCTTTTCTTTGCTACAACCTGCAAGCAGCATAGCACCAGCTGAGCAGATCAAGATTGTTACAAGTGTTTTCCTCATTTTCATGCTCAATTCTCTTTAATACACTATAATCTCACTTACACAGGTGTCATCGTATTTAGCGCCTGAAGTGGCGTCCGTGATAGTAATGACAATCGTATCCGTCAGTGCAGGTGACTCCAGCTCAATCTTTGTACGGTTACTTTCCGCCAGGATTTCTGCTGTGGCGCCGTCATATCCATTGCTTTCAAACTCTGCGCTTGCATAATTCCCGCCGCCGAAATCAGCTTCCGCCCTCGTAATAAGACCATTATTCCGATACTGATCATAGCTGGCTGTATAGCCATTACAGATAAGCACGCCGTATACGTACTGTTCTTTATCAAGATAAAGCGTGATGGTCTCTCCGATACCCGTCCCCGGAGCGCCTTCAGCCCATATGGTAGTATAATCGCCATCAATCAGATTACCGGCAGCGTATTTCTTGGCACCCGAGTCTGCAAGCTCCGACGAAGCCTCAGCGTAGGCCACATCTACTTGCCTGTCACGGTATCTTCCATAGGCAAGAGTCACTCCATATCTGCTGTCGGGATTTTTCGCAAAAAGTATGTCGGCATATCCCAGATACTCTTCATCCCAGCCATTGCTCTCATAGAAACCCGGTCCCGAAAAGAGGATATAATCATCATCCTCAAAGTATTGCATATGAGCCACTTTCTGCCAGGCTTCACCATCAGCAAGCAACGGATATAAATATCCGTTTTCTACCCTCTCATACTCGTAGGGCGAAAAGTCCCTCTCTCCGTAGAAATCCTCAAACAGTTCTTCCGCATCCTCCAGTAAAACTGCGGCTTCATTGTCTACCGTGACAGACATATCCTCATGAATATCCCCATTAAGCCACAGTACACTGTCCAGGATATGATGCCGGAGTGATGCCTTATCCCGGTTATCCATTCCGGAGAATATCACTCCCTCATTGTTAAGAATTCTTGCAAAGGTCACGCAATTTGCCATTTCGAAAAGAAGCTTTGCATTATCCGGTGTGACGGGCTCTGTCTCTATCAGTTTTTCAACCTCGGCCTCGCATTCTGCTTCTGTTAAGGCTGCAGGTTCCCCGGACTCTTCTGCCATTTCAGATGCCTTCTTTTTTGATTTTTTCTCGTGAGCTTTTTGATCATCTTCATCATCTGAGTCTTCGGCTTCATCCTCTGAATCTTCCGCTATCTCTGCATCTTCTTCGACAGCTTCCGGCTTGTCCGCAGAGTTGCTTTCAGCAGCCGTGCCGCATCCCGCAAGAATCATTACGCTGATAATACAAATGATGATCGTTGCAAGTGATTTTCTCTTCATTTCCCGTATTTCTCCATCTCAGGATGATATTTGTTAATATGCCCAGTCCTTGTCCGTGACCTTACCTTTTTTGAACTGGCCTGTTTTGCTGTCATATATAAGCTCGGTTATCAGATACCTGTGACCATCGGTAAAATCATCCGTCAGCGTATAGAAGTCTCCCGTCTCCTCCTGATAGAAGCCTTCAATCTCCATCGACAGATCGAGTTCATAAGGCTCGCCGTCCATGACACCGAAGATAAATGACAGCCACCCGCTTCCGTATCCGCCGCATTCCCCGGTGAAAAAACCACCGTCATCGCCACCGACGAACGGTTCGTAATACCCGCTCTCATTGGAATACATGGACAGACCATTAAAATCATCCC
>DFGA01000069.1 GCA_002371615.1 Lachnospiraceae bacterium UBA3762
TAGTGTGGTGTCACGGGAATGCAGGCTCTAATTTTAATGTTATCATACTATATTATTCTTGAAAAGGGAGATAATGGGGACTTCAGAGGTATTTATGGAAACATTTGGGGACAATTGGTGCCAACTCATAAGCATGTTGTCAAAGAAATGCCGAAATAAATTCACTAATCGCGTAGTTCACCTAATTATGCGGATGCGCCTGAGGGTTGGTGATATCTCCAACAAACGTATTCCGGCTAGCAATATTGTGATACCTGCTTGCAAGTATTATAACCTTTTTAACAATATATTATTGAAGAGAACTAATCAAAAATGTGTTGAAATAATACAAGGATAAAATACAGTTAACTATACTAATTTTTGAAGTGGGGTCAACAAAACTTCATATGCATATCTATATACGTCATTGGTTTTCTTATCTGGTGTTATATCCCCGTGAGCCAAACAACAGCGTAATAGATATAGTATTTTAATAGTTGCTTCGGCTATTTTCTCATGATTCTTAATAAAAAGATAAGCACCTATTTTAGTACTTTGCTTTTCATCTTCAGATATGCTTAATACACTCGACTCAATATAAGGCCGCATCTCAATATAACACTCTTCACATTTTGTTTTTCTTTCAGCGAATAGGTTTTCAAAATCAGTCTGCTGCTTTAACGAGTCAAGATTCCATTCTTCCTGCTCACAGTTTAATAATTCTATTCCTCTTTTAGAATCAGTAACAACCGTAATAAATCTACCATGATTCTTATTGCACCGATAATTAATATTTCTAAATACAACGTAATGTTCCGATTTTCTATTTCTTTCTAAAACCATAGAAAAAGAAATATTTGATTTTACTCCAAAATAATCCTGACTCTTTATTGGAGAATTGTTTAATGATTCATGTAATTTTGCTATATTATTTCTAAACGCTTTTGATTCATTATCATCAGCATCTAATAGATTTGTAATATAAGATTTAAAACGACTATCCTCACAAATTCTTTCTATGCATTGCTGATCTGTCTTTTCATGTATTTCTTCATTATACCATGCGTTAAAAGCTATCCATGTTTTGAGAAAAGCTGAATAATAGTCAATCTTAACCTCAGCATTTTCTATCCATTCTTTATATCCTGCCACCTATCATCCCTCACTTTGCATAAATAATATCATCATCAAGAATCTTCAACGCCTTCTGTTCGAGCAAAAAAGCCTTATAGCGCTTTTCATTTGCTTGTAGAGCAAGATCGTTGATTTGCTTTTGAATATCTTGATTTTTCAAGATAGGTATTTGTATCTGACGTACATGATTATCATCGATTTCGTCTACAACCGCGCCATAAGTAAAGTGCTTAATAAGCTCATAACCGTAATCTGATGATAAGAAGGTAGAAATATAGCCGGCAACATCATTGTTTGCAGGTACAACGCGAATGATATGCTGATTAGCCGTCCAGTTTTCCCATTGTTTTCCAACTAAAGTGACTTTTCCAATAGTGCCACTACATGTAATAAGCGTCATATTTTCATGTAGTTCTAACTGTTTTGCAATTCTTTCACCATGATGTACTAATGAAAGAAACTTTTTATTAGTTGGATCAAGTTCATAAAGCTGCTTTCCACCAATAAAAACTCTACCATACCCTTCCTCAACATACACTCTCTTAAATCTACCGGGCAGGATTATATCCGAACTTATCCTCTTATCTCCAACAGTAGTAACTTCCGCAGCATTCTTTTTCAGAATATCCACAATAGCGTCAACTATCGGCACATGGTAAGATGCATCCGCCCTGCCTGCCATTTCACTAAGTTTAATATTGAATGTCTGAACGCTTTTGCTTCCATCAAGAGTATCTACCTTTATTTCGCTGATAGACGGCAAATTGAGTTCCTTTACAAGTAATGCCTGTGCCTGATCAATAATAGCGTTGGATTCGTCTCGCAGCGTATAAGACTGCATTATCAAATCATGAATCTTTTTCTTGATTTTTACAGGCGCGTTAGGAATAGGCGTTTCCGAAAGATGCTCAGGCTCTAAATGAGTAATTACGGAACCATATCCATTTGTTTGTAATATAGTATTTCCTATCTTAGATTTGAGATAGGTATATGTATAACCTAAATCATAATCATTTTTAAAGGTAACTCGTATTACATCATCAGAATATACTGTTCCTTGCAGTGTTTTTGACACTAAAGAAATATTTCCTATAGTACCAGAACGAGTGAGCAACAATGTTTTTTCTTTTAGTCTAAGCTCGTCGATATCACATTTAGTCAGTTTAGAAATGAATTTATCTGCTTTAGGATAAATGTCAGTCATCTGTGAAGGAAGGTAAAAAGGAACACCATTTCCTCTATCACAGTATATTCTTTTAAAACGACCAGGATAATAAGCAGCATCAATTATACCGTCATCGCCTTCATCGCCTAATAACATACTACATCCATACTTGTTACCTTTAACCAAATCATGTGCCTGCTTTGCCTCAACATCAAAAACACTGGCTTCAAGTCTTTTACCACGTTCTACCATTTCGGCAAGAGAAACCGAACACCATTTTACGGGTGCTTCGCTTATTTCAATTTCAACCTTAGGAGCATCATCAAGTTTTCTGGCTAAATTGTCTACCATGATAATCCCTCCTGTTTCTTCCACTGAGCAAATATCTCAGGCACATCGGGAGTCTGATCATCTTCTATCTTTGTCTTGCGCTCATGGGCAACAGTTCTGTCACCTGAACTAGTTTCATCAAGCACATACACATTATTCTTCTCAGGAATGAGTATCTCGTTGCCCTCTTTATCACGCTTGAAGATAGGTGTTCCTCTCTTATCATGACCGATTTTCTCAACCATAGCCATAAAAATATTGTAATCAGCCATAATTCCGCTTTTTTCTTCCTTATCTTTCTGCTCCTGAGTTTTCTTTTGCAGGAACAGAACAGAAGTCTGAGTGCCATTTCTCGGCTGGAAAGTGTCAGCGTGAAGATCTATACTTGCAACTATACGATGATTATGTATAAGCCACTCTCTGATATATCCAAGTCCGGGTGAACCAAGAATAGAGTCCGGCAGCACGATGCCCATACGACCACCGGGAACAAGAAACTGCGTGCAACGTTCAATAAAGAGTATCTCAGGTGGAACAGACGATTGTAAACGGTCTGTCATAGTCCACTCATTGGTTTTCTTATTGCACTCCCAGATATGTGCAAGCTCAAACTGTTCAAGGATATTCTTATCCTTTATTGGTATTTTGCTGCCGAATGGTGGATTAGTAACTATAACATCAAAATGCTCTAACGTTTTATAGTTACGAAGCTCATCCTTCTTTATCCCGAGTGATTCTGCAAGTTTGGAACGGAATTCATCACTCCATTCATGAGGCGGTAGCAGGGAGTTGGTCTGAAAGATATTCCCACTTCCATCATTATTCATAACCATATTCATCTTAGTCGCTTTCACAAGATCCGGGTTAATATCAAAACCAAAAAAATTATGCGCTGCCATTTCAGATATCTTATCTTGTAACTGCATTTTTATCGTAAAATCCCACTTTTCCGTCTCAAGTTCTATCTGTTTGGAAAAATCATTTTTCAGTTGATTAATTACATGCGTCATGGCTGTAACAAGAAATCCACCTGTTCCACACGAGCTATCTAGAACCTTTTCATCCACTTTTGGATTAACCATTTCAACAGTCATTTTCATAACATTTCTCGGAGTAAAGAACTCACCTCTATCCCCACGTAGATTGGCACCAACAATTTCCTCATATGCCTTACCTTTTATGTCAATATTAGTATTAAGTAAACTATATTTTTGTAGTTCACTAACAATATAAGCAAGACTTCTAGGGGCAAGTTTAATTTCATCATTAGAGTCAAATATCTTGCCATATTTTTTCTTAACACGCTCAAATATTTTGCTTATACGGTTTTTTACTGTAAGTTGACCGTCAGGATTCGATCGTTCCTCGGATGTTGTGTAAAATTCCAATGGGTTCGGGATACTACGTTCATCTTCGATTTTACAAAAAATAACTTTTAGGAGTTCAAAAAAGGCCGGCTGCTTCTGTAACCCATCATTAACATGAATGTGATTATGACAAGTTTTAAATACAAAAAGAAGATTATCATCATAAGCATTCTTTAATGAGTTCCTCTTAGGTCTGTTTATATCATCAAGGTTTCCATCAACCGAGGGAATGTCATTATAATCCATAAAGTCAATTTGACCATGATCATTGACATACTTTCTAAATACTTCTTTTTGCCTACCGTTAGTCCACATCCCCCATTCACAATTTGGGCATGCAGACATATATGACTTTAGTTGTTCAACACCATCCTTAGCATTTCGCGCATCAACTGATTCTTTTTTGCATTCTATAATAATATATATATTTTCCTGCTTTGGATCAGAACAGTCTTTATTAAAGATAACAATATCAGCTCGTGGTTTTCTTGATCCAAGTTGAAGTGTATATTCAATCTTGATTTGGGAAGAATCATATTTATGTTCATTTATTAATCTTTTCTCTATTGTCTGGCGTACATATTCTTCAGGAGTATCATTTCTATACTTTCCGTCAATATAGTCACAGATTTTTCCATCAGGTATAGATATTATTTTGTTATCTGCCATTATATTTCCTCCATGTGTAATTGGTTGTTTTTTCAACGTATAATCCTTTTCTAATATTGCCATATTATTCCTCTTAAATCAAAACAAATCCTAACAAGCTTATATCATTCGAAACCTCCGCATCGCGTCCTCTATCGCCTTAATCTTTTCTTCCGGGCATCCGGGTTGACGACTGTCCGGTGATTTGGGCTTATTATAATTCTCACGTTCTATGATCCCGTATTTTTGTTTTACCTGAGCAATATTGAAATTCGAAACATAAAGTCCGTAATGCTCCTGCACCCATTCCTCTATTTCCCTGTACGTTGCCTTGCTCTCTGCGCAGGTCACATCAAGCTCATCCATTTCAACTTTTACATTCACAAAATGCCTTGCCTCAGATAGTTTGGACAAAAGTGCTACCGTCTCCACATGCACCGTTTGCGGAAACATATCAGTACACCTTATCCTCTTAACCTCATACCCACGACCCGTCAGGTACTTGATATCCCTCGCAAGTGTAGCGCTGTCGCAGCTCACATACACGATCCTGTCTGGTGATACATCGGCTATGGCGCAAAGAGCTGCTTCATCCATACCTTTCCGTGGAGGGTCCAGCACTATCACATCCGCAGTAATATCGTCCTTGTGATCCGGCAGATAGTCTTCCGCCGCGGCACATATGTAATCCGCATTTTTTATTCCGTTTAGCTTTGCATTCTTTTTTGCATCTTCTATTGCTTCAGGAACTATTTCGAGTCCGTGAACAAGCTTTGCATTATCTGACATGCATATCGAAATCGTACCAATTCCGCAGCATACATCCCATACTTCCTCGACTCCGGACAGATTTGCATATTCGATAGCGGTGCTGTACAGCTTCTCAACCTGAACAGGATTTATTTGGTAGAATGACAGAGGGGATATCTCGAATTTCTTTCCGAGCAGAATATCGTTTATCTTGTCGCTCCCGAACAGTGTGTGAATCTCATTTCCCATTATCACATTTGTGTTATCATTGTTGATTGATACACATACCGACGTCATTCCCTGAACTGTGCAAAGTTTTTTTATCAGTTCGGTCTGCTCAGGAATAAATTCCTCCTCAATAGATAACCTTTTTTGCGTATGCCTGATTACCAGGCACACCATTATTTCACCGGTCCTATAGCCTTTTCGGACCATCACATGTCGTATTATTCCGCTGCCATTTGATTCATCGTATGCGGGTATTTTGTATTGGCGCATATGATCCAGTATGATCCCAAGTATCATACTGTTTTCCTCGGGAGCAAGTCCGCAGTCCGTACATGGTATGATGCTGTGGGTTCGTCCTGCATAGAAGCCTGCGACCGGATTGCCTTCTGCATCCGTTCCTATCGGGTACTGCGACTTGTTGCGGTAGCGCTTTGGCTCATCCATGGCTATGATCGGCTCAAATACCCCTTCGATCACATCTGCCGGAATACCGCCTATTCGTGCAAGGTCATTCTTAACCTTGTTCTCTTTGAACTTTAGCTGTTCCTCATATGACAGTGCCTGTATCTGGCATCCTCCGCACCTTCTGTATTCCGTGCAGAATGGCGCAGTCCGCTTTTTCGAGGGCGTGATTATCTTCTCACATCGCGCATACGCATAGTTTTTTTTGACCTTTGTAAGCCTTGCCTCCACAACATCACCGGGAACGGCGTCTTTAATAAAAAGGGTATAGCCTTCAAATTTGCCTATACCCTCTCCGCCTGCACCTATATCATCTATAGTGACCGTTAAGATCTGATTCTTATGATAATCCATATATCCCTTTCACTATATATTAAACCGCAATCAATCCGACGTTTTGCGGATATTGGAATCTATGAGTCTGTTAAACCCGAGCCACCCGTCATCCGTCGTTGATTTGAATATCTCCTTCATGGTCTCCATTTTTGCATCCGTATTATCCGCAAAATGAAGCGCAACCGCCTCCATGATGGCAGGCTTTTTCGGCGATCCGAATTCGTATTCCCCATGGTGCGCCAGAATGCAGTGCGTCACTTCCGAATACAGCTTTTGTGGGAATCCTGATATCGCATCCATCTTCTCCATCGCCATATGGGCACCTATAACTATATGCCCCATAAGCTGTCCCTCGTCAGTGTAATCGTTCTGCGGAAAATCAGACAGTTCACGCGTTTTTCCTATATCATGGAGCATCGCTACTGTAAGGAGCAGATCCTTGTGGAGCATCGGATAGGCCTTCGTATAATAATTACACAGATTGGTAACAGAAAGCGTATGCTCGAGCAGGCCTCCCACGAACCCGTGATGAACCGCCTTGGCAGCGGAACTCTTTTTAAACTTCCTTGCAAAATCATCATCGCCAAAGAATGCTTCAAGAAGCTGCCTTAGGTATTTGTTCTCAACACCGTTAACATATGCCATCAGCTCTTTCCACATATCGTCTATGTTGCGCTCCGAAACAGGCAGATAGTCCGCAGGATCATATTCTCCCTCACTGCACTTTCTGACCCGCTTGATATTCAGCTGATTGGCTCCCTGGTAACTGTTAACAACAGCATTTACACATATATAATCGAGAGTGTCAAAATCATCTATTCCAGCTGAATTGGGATCCCATATCATTGCATCAACGCTTCCGGTCCTGTCAGCAAGAACAAGTTTGTCATACGGCTTTCCTGTCTTGGTAACATCGGACTTTTTTGATCTGACCAGATATATATCGTTTATTCCCTCGCCCTCTTTAAAGCTGTCTATATATTTCATCTGAGTTCCTCCAAAGTCACTTCATATGTAAGTTCCGTATACTGCTCGCGTCCCGGACGCTGCAGCGTTACGGTTACGACATCCTGCGGATTATATCGAAGGATTGCCTGTTTATACTCATCAAATGATTTTATCTCTATTGTTCCTATCTTCACTATCACGTCGCCGATCCTGATTCCTACATTCATTGCCGGAGAATCTGCAACAACCTCTTTGACAAACGCACCGAAGGGAACTCCCCTGTCCTCATTTGCCTCCTCAGTCACATCGGTTCCGATGATACCGAGAGTTGCAAGTGCCTGTCCGTTTGATATCTTCTCAATAGTTTCGGAGATATCGGAAACCGAATAAGCTCTTAAAAGGTTCGGCATATTTCCGGACATATCTTCATGGCATATTATACCGACTATACGTCCGTTATAATTAACAAGAACTCCGCTTGCCGCCGTGCTCGCATATATATCCGTGGACAAAATCCTAACGTTGGAATCCTCTTTATCAAGAACAACCGAATTGGATGTTATCTGACCCATTCCGACCGAGCCTGCTGCACCGTACGGTGCTCCGACGGCAACGACCGGAACTCCCACAGCCGATGTCGCAATACTTCCGAACTGCGCCATCTCAATCTGCTCAATAGTCTTCTCATCAAGTCGCTCAATGTCTATGGATACTATGCACAGATCCGTGTTGATATCCGAATTCTTAACACGTGCCGCATAAGTCTGCCCGTCGGAAAAAGTAACCCTCACATTTCTCGCATTGTGGAGAATGTCAGAAGGAGATATTATAAGAAGCTCTTTTCCGTTGTCTGCGATTATCAGTCCGGTTGTGGAATTGTTATTCTCATATGAATTGTTGAACCAGTCCGTATTGGAGCTGATACCCGCCACAGTAACAAGGCTCTTCTGAGTTGTCTCCGCGATGGCGGATATCTTGCGCAGAAGTTCTCTGTAATCATCAAGTTCAAGGTCTTTTTCTATAGTCTCGACTATATTGTTGACAACTACGTCCTGTCCTTTTTCCGGGTTGGTTTCATCCGTAGCTTCCTCCTCTTTTGCCTCTGTCTGTCCGGAGTTTTCATCTACAGCTTCACTTTCCTGGTCTGCATTTTCTTCTTCGGTATTCTTATTATCTTCGGAGTTCTTATCCTCTTCAGGCTCTTTATCCTGATCAACTGTTTCGGATGCTCCGTCACTCTCAGGCGGAACAAATGGCTCCACCGGTGTTTCCTCTGCTGTCACTTCATCTACCGGAAGCATAACCGGTCTTGTTCCATCTTCCGGATACAAATAAGCCTGCAATTTCGGAAAACACATCACAAATACTACCGATGCGACCAATCCGAACAAAGCCCCCAGAAAGATTGTTAGAAATATCTTCCTAAAAAGCTTGCGCTTATTGACCGGCGGCTTTTTTATCGTTTCCGTTATAAATTCGTAATTGTCTCCGCTTTCCCCGGAAACCTTGTTTTCGTCAGCTACAATCTGTTCTTTTTCGTCCATTTGATCACCTGATTTTACATTTGAAGTTTATTATACAAAATATCATTTGAAACCACAACTTAAACCAAGCCGTTTTCCCATACCGAATTCCCACGTTCATTGCCTGTTATCCCTTTTTCTGCTATCATTAGTAGGCTATGAATAAAAAGAGTCTGCAAACACTTGAATTCAATAAAATCACCCAGATGCTCGCTGACAGAACAAGCACCGAACTCGGCAGGAAAAAAGCATTATCTCTTGTACCCTCGGACCGCCTGTTTGATATAGATCTGTGGCAGCAAAACACAGAGGATGCCCTAAAGCGGATTCTTCGCGACGGAAACATATCTTTTACCGCCCGCCGCAATATGTACGAATCTGTTTCTCTCCTCAAAAAGGGAAGCTCCCTGTCCGCACATGACCTTCTCGAGATCGCACTTCTTCTTGAAAATGTCCTGCGCGTAAAATCATATGGTACGGGTGATGACGAATCCACAGACTCTCTTTCGGATTACTTCGAAGTTCTTGAACCTCTTTCACCTCTGTGCAAAGAGATCAGAAGATGTATCCTGTCCGAAGATGAGATTGCGGATGATGCAAGCAGCAATCTCCACAGTATCAGAAGAAAGAAAAAGAGCGTTAACGACAAAATCCACACACAGTTATCCAAAATGGTGTCGGATACATACCGCACTTATCTTCAGGATGCAGTGATAACGATGCGGAACAACAGATACTGCATACCGGTAAAGGCCGAGTATAAGGGCAGTGTCCCCGGAATGATCCACGACCAGTCAGCCAGTGCATCAACCTTTTTTATCGAGCCTGCTGCCATTGTTTCGTATAACAATGAACTCCACCAGCTCGATCTTGAAGAAGCAGCCGAAATAGAAGCGATCCTTGCTGCCCTTTCCGCAAGCTGCCGTGAAGATTCCGATAAGATCTCTGCCAATATCGATACGATCGCGGAACTTGATTTTATATTTGCAAAAGGTTCCTTTGCTCTTGAGATCAATGCGTCCCGTCCCCTCTTCAACGAAAACGGAAAAATAGTTCTCAAAAAGGCCCGCCATCCGCTTCTGGATCCGAAGACTGCAGTGCCCATTAACGTTACCCTCGGTGACGAATATGATCTTCTCATAATAACCGGTCCCAACACAGGCGGAAAGACGGTATCCCTCAAGACGGTAGGGCTCCTGTCTCTTATGGGACAGGCAGGACTACACATACCTGCTTCCGACAGAAGCGAACTGTCTGTTTTCGAAAACGTATTTGCCGATATCGGGGATGAACAGAGCATTGAGCAGAGCCTGTCAACGTTCTCGTCTCACATGAAGAATATTGTATTTATCTTGAAGAAAGCAACCGAAAAATCATTGTGTCTCTTTGACGAACTGGGTGCCGGAACCGATCCGACAGAGGGTGCCGCACTTGCAATTGCAATACTTGATACACTTCACGAAAAAGGTATCCGTACTATGGCAACCACTCACTACAGTGAGCTCAAGATATATGCATTGAACACCCCCGGTGTGGAAAACGCAGGATGCGAGTTCGATGTTGAGTCGCTCCGTCCTACCTACAGACTTCTTACCGGCATTCCCGGAAAGAGTAATGCATTTGCCATCTCCCAGAAACTGGGGCTGCCGGAGGACATAATAGAAAGCGCCCGCGAGCAGATCTCCTCCAATGATTCTTCATTTGAAGATGTGATCTCCAAGCTTGAAAAAGACCGCATAACCATGGAAGAAAACCGAAGCGAGATCGAAAAATACAAACACGATATAGAGGTTCTGAAAAATACTTACGAACAGCGCAGGGAAAAGATTGATATCTCAAAGGAGCGGATACTAAATGAAGCCCGGGAGGAGGCCCGCAATATTCTGAAAGAGGCAAAGGATCTGGCCGACTCCGTTATACGGGACATCAATAAAGGGGGCAGCGGTGATATCAGAAAACTCGAAGGTGACAGAGCTGCTCTTCGTAAGGCAATGGATGACAACCGGTCCGGTGACTCGATCAAGCAACCCGGAAAAAGTTCACCAAAACACAAAGCTGCTGATTTTACCGTAGGGTGCGATGTCAGGATAATATCCATGGACCTTACCGGGCATGTTCATACAAAACCCGATCAAAAAGGAAATCTTTCCGTACAATGTGGTATTATGAATATAAACACAAATATATCCGACCTAGAGATCATAGCATCATCGGACGATATAAGCGGAAAATCATTTGCGAAAAAATTTGCCGCATCTTCGAGAAGTTTATCGAAATCCCGCGATATATCTTCGGAGATAAACCTTATCGGACTTAAAGTGGACGAAGCGATCCCGAAGCTTGACAAGTATCTGGATGATGCCTATCTGTCACATCTGTCGACGGTCAGGATAGTTCACGGAAAAGGAACCGGTGCGCTGCGTTCAGCGGTAAATGCGCATCTTAAAAAAGTATCCTATGTTGCCTCGTACCGGGCCGGAGAATTCGGCGAAGGTGATGCAGGTGTAACGATAGTAGAATTCAAATAGTAACAAAGGAGTTCAATCATGGCTGGAAAACAGAAGATTCTGATAGTTGATGATGATGAAAACATTGCCGAGCTGATCGAGTTGTATCTGACCAAGGAATGTTTTGATACCAAGATCGTAAACGACGGTGAGTCGGCTCTGGCGGTTTATGAAACATATGAGCCAAACCTTATACTTCTTGACCTTATGCTGCCGGGAATAGACGGTTATCAGGTCTGCAGGGAAATAAGATCCAAAAATCCCACGCCTATAATAATGCTCTCCGCCAAAGGCGAAGTGTTTGATAAAGTTCTCGGATTGGAACTGGGTGCGGACGATTACATGGAAAAGCCTTTTGATTCCAAGGAGCTTGTGGCAAGGGTAAAGGCTGTGCTCAGAAGATGCACACAGACCAAGACTCCTGCTCCTACTTCCGATACAAAAGTTGTCGAATATCCCGACCTTGTGATCAGTCTCAACGATTACTCGGTAATGTACAACGGCAAATACCTGGATATGCCTCCCAAAGAGATCGAACTGCTATTCTTCCTTGCCTCACAGCCTAATCAGGTGTTCACAAGAGAACAGCTCCTCGATCATATATGGGGATATGAATATGCGGGAGATACAAGAACAGTTGACGTTCACATCAAACGTCTCCGTGAGAAGATAAGCGATCACGCACAATGGAGACTTCATACCGTATGGGGTGTCGGCTACAAGTTTGAGGCCCGCTCAATATGAAGAAAAATCGCAAGTTATACTACAAGTTCATACTTGCGTATGTATTCTTTGCCGCTCTGTGTGTAGGTGTCGTTCTCGTGATCACTTCTCCGATAATGTACAATTTTCTCGTCAAACAGAAAGCCGCCGAGTTGTACAGATCAGCGAATGAGATCTCCAACACCTATGCTGCCTATTTCTATGATGACTCTCTTTCCACTGAAGATGTAAGGAAACAGTTAAAGGCGGCGGGTGATTTTTCGGGACTGACCATATGGATAATCAATACCGACGGCAAAGTCATATACAATTCGGCAACGAACGGTGAGAGCGGTACTGATTTTACGATCGATGGTTTCATTGAGGAAGACACCGGGAAAAATTTCTATCGGGAAGGGACTTTCTATAATTACTTTAGCGAAGAAATGCTCTCCGTTCTGTCTCCCATAACCTATAACTATAATCTGAAGGGATATGTTGTAGTACACTCTCCGCTTGTAAGGATACGTGAACAGCGTAACGACCTGAACCTGCTGATCCTTGCCACAGTCGCGGTTATATTCGTTCTGTCCACTTTCATACTCGTTGTATTTACAGATATCGTGTATATCCCTCTCAAAAAGATTACCAAAGCGACCGAAGCATATGCGGAGGGTGATTTTTCATACCCGATAGATGTCGATAAGAACGATGAGATCGGCTACCTTGCGGCTTCACTTACTTATATGGCAGACAAGCTGTCACACTTTGAGGACGATCAGAAGAAGTTCATTGCAAACGTGTCACATGATTTTCGCTCTCCCCTGACGTCGATGAAAGGCTATCTTGAAGCTATGGCGGATGGTACGATCCCGCCCGAGCAGCACGAAAAGTATATCAATATCGTCAATAACGAGACGGAACGTCTGACCAAACTTACGAACAATCTGCTAACCCTTAACAACCTGAACATTTCGGGAATGAATCTTGATATCACCGACTTCGATATTAACAAAACAATTAAGAATACAGTCGCAACATTTGAGGGAACATGCAAGAATAAACATATCTCATTCAACCTTGTTCTGCTCGGTGAACAGCTCCTTGTGTCAGCCGACAAAGGAAGGATCGAGCAGGTGCTGTACAACCTGATCGATAACGCGATCAAATTCAGCAGACCCGATTCGGTAATAAAGCTTGAAACAAGCGAAAAGAATGAAACCGTATTCGTATCGGTCAAGGATTCGGGAATAGGAATTCCCAAAGACAGCCTGAAGCTGATATTTGACAGGTTCTACAAAACGGACATATCACGTGGTAAGGACAAGAAGGGCACCGGACTGGGATTGTCAATCGTCAAAGAGATCATTAACGCACATCACGAAAACATAAACGTAATTTCCACGGTTGACGTCGGAACCGAATTCATATTTACACTTCCCCGATCAAAAAACCCGGATGATGACGATTAATTTCTCAGCTCCTCTATAAACAGGGCTAGTCTGCCCATGGCAGTCTTGAGCTGCTCTATCGAGTACGCATAGGATATTCTGAGGAACCCTTCTCCGCAGTCTCCGAAAGCAGTACCCGGAACTACAGCAACAGACTGGGAATCAAGAAGCGCAAATGCAAACTCCTCACTCGTCATATTAAATTCCCTGATATCGGGAAATACATAAAACGCTCCGAAAGGCTCGAAGCATGGAAGCTTCATCTCACGGAAGGCATTCATCAGATAATTTCTTCTCTGATTATATGAAGTCCTCATCTTCTTAACATCTTCGTCCCCGTTCCGCAGTGCTTCAACTGCCGCGTACTGGCTCGTTGTAGGTGCACACATGATCGCAAACTGGTGGATCTTGGTCATCTGGGCAATTATCTCTTCGGGTCCGAGTGCATACCCGAGTCTCCATCCGGTCATTGCATATGCCTTGGAGAACCCGTTTATTACTATCGTTCTCTCCTTCATACCCGGAAGCGATGCTATCGATACGTGATCTTTCTTAAATGTAAGTTCCGCATATATTTCATCGGACAAAACAAAAATGTCCTTCTCTATACAGATCTTGGCGATCTTCTCAAGGTCTTCCCTCTCCATGATCGCACCCGTAGGGTTATTAGGGAAAGGAAGTACGAGTATCTTCGTCTTGTCCGTAATAGCCTCTTCAAGTTCCTCCGCCGTAAGCCTGAAATCATCTTCATTCTTAAGCTCGACAATTACGGGCTTGGCTCCGGCCAATATTGCACACGGCTCATATGAAACATAGCTTGGCTGCGGAACTATAACCTCATCACCGGGATCTATCATTGCACGAAGAGCAATATCTATAGCCTCGGATCCTCCGACGGTTATTATCGTCTCATGCTTCGGATCATATGAAATATCAAACCTTCTTGCGTAATAATTGCATATTTCGGTTCTAAGCTCCATCAGTCCCGAATTGGATGTATAGAAGGTCTTCCCCTTTTCAAGGGAATAAATACCCTCATCCCTTATATGCCAGGGTGTGTCAAAGTCAGGTTCTCCCACACCGAGTGAGATCGTATCCTTTCTCTCGCTTGCAAGATCGAAGAATTTTCTGATACCCGATGGTTTGATCCCGACTATTGTCTGTGACAGAGGATTTCTCATGGCGTCATTATCATCCTTTCATCTTCGCTCTTGCTGTTAAGGATCATTCCGTGATCCTTGTATTTGCGAAGTACAAAATGCGTAGTCGTGCTCAGGACAAAATCCATCGTCGACAGTTTTTCATACACGAAAGAAGATATCTCTTTAAGTGTTTTACCTTCCATAAATACCAGCAGATCGAATCCACCGCTTATAAGGTATGTCGACTGTACCTCCGGATATTTGTATATACGCTCTGCTATCTCATCAAATCCCTTTCCTCTCTGGGGTGTTACACGGACTTCGATAAGCGCATGTATTCTCTCCTCAGTAACCTTATCCCAGTCGATAAGGGTATGATAACCGCAGATTATTCCTTCGCTTTCCATTGCGGCAAGTTCATTTGCCACTTCAACTTCGGAAATATTAAGGCATGCCGCAACTTCTTTAAGATCGATCCTGCTGTTCTTCTCGATTAAGCTCAATATCTCTTCTCTCATGTCAATTCCTTTCTATCTTATAGAGTTCGTCTGATTTCGGCGGTTCTAAAAATCTTTTCTCATCGCCGGAAAGCAGTACCCTGTCATTTCCTTTCGTGACCTTTCCTACAATAGCAGCATTAATGCCTGATTTCTGGAGCTGTCTGACTACTTCGGGTCCGTCAGGTGTTGTAATAAGCATTGATCCGCTTGAAATAAGCTCATACGGATTGATCCCGAATTCTTCGCAAACCTCCACGGTTTCCTGCCTTATCGGGATATCAAGAAGATTGATCTCAAGCCCGCATCCGCTACCTTCGGCAACTTCCCACAAAGCTCCGAATATCCCGCCTTCGGTTACATCATGCATCGCCGTAACTCCGACTGACACCGCGACCTTTGCATCCTCCACAACGGACAGATAATCCGAAAATCCTATTGCAGTCTCGACAAAAGAAGGAGCAAAGCGGTTAAGTAGATGTTCTTTCTTTTCCTTGGCGATTATACTCGTACCTTCAAGACCTATCCACTTTGTAACGACCACATCATCTCCGGGTTTTGCTCCCGATGTTGTGATCAGCTTGTCTTTTTTGACCTTTCCTATACCGGTAGCCGTTATCACGGTCTGGTTGACAACCTTTGTAACCTCCGTATGACCTCCGACCGTCTGGATATTCAGTCTGGAACAGACTTCCTCGGCCTGCTTCATGATCGTCTTAAGTTCCTCTTCTTCCGTCCCTTCCGGAAGAAGGACTGAAAGCATGATACCTATGACCTCGGCTCCGGATGAAGCTATATCATTGGCTGTAACATGAACAGCCAGTGCCCCGATATCGTGACTTGTTCCCGTTATCGGATCGGTCGATGTAACAAATATCTCGTCATCCGCAAGTTCTATAGCCGCACAGTCTTCTCCGACTCCTGCTCCAACGACAATTTCGCTTCGCTTTGTCCTAATCTGTTTTATTATGGATCTTTTAAGTACACTTTCAGGTACTTTACCTATCTTTAACATATCTATGTCCTAAAGCATCCCTCAGAGTCCGAAAGCCTCGGCAGCTGCTGCAGCCGCTTGGGCAGCAGAATTTAGCTCTCCGACAGTCGCTTTAACCGTATCTATACTTCCTGAAGCAATTGCCGCCTGTACCATTGCAAGAGCGGCCGGATTATCCGTTGCTGTCCCGACAGTTGCTGTCCTCGGCGTAGGCAGATATGTGCTCTTGTTAACCTCAACTCTCTCTGTTTCCTTTCCGTCAACCGTAACTACCTTCCATAGTTTTCCGACATAACCCGTATGTGCCGACTGGGTGGTTATGGAACCAAGCGGAAGCGAAGGGTCCGCGATTATCTTATCTCCTTCGGGCACTGTTTCGGAAATCTTCTCACTCTCATATGAGACAACACGGTTTGATGGTCTTGTTTCAACTCCGTATATCGTAAACACTACCTGTTTATCTTCGGTTGTTATTCCTTCAATATAGATAGGATTTTCCGTATTATTCGTAAACTTGAAGTCCTTGCTTGTTCCGGATATGGCAGCATCACTCGACAAATCCACATACGAAACTATCATCGAATGATTATGTCTCTCATCAATCTGAAGCTCCGCACGAAGTACCGCATTATACAAAGTTGAACTAACCTGACAGATACCTCCTCCGAGACTCTCCACAACCATTCCGTTTAAGTAGGAGCCTGCCAGATAATATCCGTTTTCTTCGGTAAACGGGCTGACAGTCTGATACATTGAGAATGATTCTCCCGGCAGAAGCACCGTTCCGTTTACAAGTCTTGTTCCGTTTCTGACATTTCCGGATCTGTCGGCATTTGATGTCTTAAAGCTTGTCTTGTATCTTCCTATAACATCATGGATCTTTTCAAGATCCTCTGCTGTGGCCTTAGGAATATCCTCCACCACAACCATATCTATTGTCAGATCCGATCCGGTAAAATTATCAAGAGCAGACATGATCCGGGATACAGAAGCATTCGCATCTATCTTCTCGCCTTTTGTGCCCGGAGTTACCACAAAATCTCCGTCTGCCTTTGACAAAGTCGCATCTGTGGCTTCAACGTTGTATAATTCTCCCTGCTCATTGACGATTGCTTCAACAGTTTCTCTGTCAAATTCTACATTGATCGGATATACCTTCTTGTCATGTTCAAGGTCTTTACGCTCTTTATATCTTTCAACAATGTTACCGCTTCTTCCGACATAAAGAGCATCCGCAACGAGATTCGTATCGTCCCAGGTCAGGCCCAGATCCTGGGCTGTAGCACTTACACTGTTACCGCCTATGGAATTAAGTGTAATATTTGCAGTCGACATTGATTTTACTTTATCACGGATAAGCTTAACTGCCTCATCATATGTCTTGCCCGACATATTGATATCATCAAAATAAATGCCGTTCATTATAGTCCCGGAAAGATCTCTTTCAACCATGGGTTCAATTTCCATATTGAAAGACTCACCGAGATCCTCATCCTGCGGACCGTTCTGAACCTTTTCGAACGCTTCTTTAACCAGTCCGGTTGCTCCGGCAAACACGTCATCTCCCGAAAACGCATAAACATATCTGCCGTTTTGGCCAAACATAAAACCGGCTGCAAGTACTGTCAATATTGATTTTTTAACGAATCTGCCGTATATCGGTTTCATCATAATTGACACACTTTCTTATTTTGATTATGATTATGATACTATGTAAAGCAAAGTAGGTACTACCATTGCAAGTACCAGAATAATGATGATTACCGCCGACACTGCCTGCTTTGTTTTTTTGTTACGAAAATTCATCATGATACAGTCCTCTTTTATTAGAAAAACCCGACATAAATAATAGGTAATTATATATGATATCTCCGCTATTTACAACCATTGTGATTATTGCCGGATTCATCTTTGTCTTTATGAAGATCACTTCCGAGAAACCCGGTGACGGCATCAGGAGTTTCCGTGAAAAGGAACGCCGTGCCGACAGTACTCTTAAGCAGCCTCTTGATAATCTCCCGTTCATTCAGGTACCCCTTGACAGTATACCCTCACCTGAACCGGCAGTTAACGAAAAATGCGCCGCACTCCTTAATGAACTGAATACCCTTGCAGGTAAAAAGATCGTCAATCTGACCGGAATATCAAACACGGATCTGAAGCTTACATACGGGGCTCCGAACCTTCCGATACTGACAGAGTACGATCAGAATTTCACTTCTCTTTGTATGAATCTCCATGAGCTCGGATGCGAATACAAACTTACCGGTCATGAAGATGAAGCGATCGCTACATTCAATGCTGCGATAAGTGTCGGAACCGATATCTCCGGAACCTATACAACCCTTGCCGAAATGTATGCCGAAAAAGGTCTGTATGTCGAGATCCAGCGACTTATCAACTGTGCTGATAATATCCGTTCACTGACACGGACTTCCACGATCAAGAAGCTCCAGAACATACTCGACTCACATACATCTGCCGTTATCAAGCTTTCCGGGGACGAGGCTTCTTCTTCGGAGCCTGATCCCGACAATATTTTACCAGCGGACATTCTTGACATTTTGGAGACTGTGCCTTACAAATCGTCCGACCAAATGTGATAAACCAGATGTTAATAAGTATCCAGTACTCCTGAGGTATGACTTTCATAAGATCATACTCAATCTTTTCGGGGTCTTCCTCCCCGGTCAGTTGAAGCCTTCCCGAAATACGCTTAACGTGCGTATCCACGACTATGCTGTCTATCCCGTATATGTTCCCCCGGATCACATTGGCGGTTTTTCTGCCGACACCCGGAAGTCTTGTCAGATCTTCTATATCGCGCGGAACCTCTCCGCCATAATCGGAGAGTATCATTCTGGCACTTCCTATAATGTTCTTTGCCTTATTGTGGTAAAATCCCGCCTGCCTGATATCCTGCTCAAGCTCTTTGAGATCCGCCTTTGCAAAGTCTTCGATAGTCCGGTACTTAACAAACAGATCCTTTGTAATAATATTGACTCTTGCATCCGTGCACTGTGCACTGAGAATCGTAGCTACAAGGAGTTCCCAGGCATCCGAATGTGTAAGATAACACCTTACATCGTCGGAGTACATTCCTCTGAATATATCAATGATCTCTAATGTACGTTTGGTTGCCATAGGCTCTCTTATTTCTTCCTGCGATTATGAAGGAATTCAGCAATCCTTGCTCCCGGATAGTTCTTCAGATATACGTTCCTGATATAGCTCTCTGTAACTTCCGGTCCGTTTGAAGCAAGCATCTTAAGTAATCTTTCAAGATCGGCTCTTGTATGTTCTTCCATGAGATAGGTATAATCGCCCTTTTGATAATACTTAAGCGGCATATCGCATGTATAGTGCCCCTTATTATAAATAGCGGATGCAGCTACTCTGTCTACATACATCTCAATCAAATATCTTTTGGGCATCCTTACCGGTATGATCGTATGTTCTTCTCCCTCACGGCTTGCCTTGTAGTCAGTCCAATACTCATAATGATGTTTGTTTCTTCCCTTATGATGGATCCACGCCTCAGAGTATCCCTTCTTTTCACGCTCTGCATTGTTAGGGCTTCTGTATCCCTGATAATACTTAGCTCCGGTCAAAAATTCGGAGGGACTGTACTTGCTAAGATCATGTGTTAACCCCTGCAAATACAATCCAACCCTGAAACACCCCTGTCTTACCAACCGCCTGTGTTCTCCGACGGTTATAAAATGCTTCATTAACTTAAGCATTTGCTGCCTCCGTACTATTGTCTATTAAAGCCAGCTGACCGTAATACTCTTTCTGTACACGGTCAAATTCTGTGTTGTATAACTCATTATTACCCTGACGTATTGAAGCGGTGTACGAATGTGCATGATTATCAACTTCGGAACTGACTCTCGCGATAGTTGCTATTCCTATGTTGGAGCACGTTTTGGCAATTCTCTCAATATTTGTAAGGATATCGGAGAATATGACGCCTCCCCTTACGGTACACTGCCCTTCCCTTAGTCTTATCAGATGATTGTCATGAAGCGTTGTAACAATGTCCTGAAGAACACTGACACATGGTTCTATATGGTAAGCGGCATTTATGTCCCTTTTCTCAAATGCCTTGTCGGAATAGTCCATTATTTCGTTTATAAGCTTTTGCGTAAGCATAATTTCATTCATTGCCGTTTGGGACAATGATACGTTTTCTTCCTTGAGCGTCGTTGCCGCATCTGCCATCTTATCGGCATAATCCCCCAGATGTTCGAATTCGGATACAAGTTTGTGATATTGTTTCAGTATCCTGATATGAAGATCCTCACTGACATACGGTGCCAACTGTATCAGATATTTGTCGACGCAGTCAGTCAGATAATCTATATTTTCTTCCTCCTCGTGGATCGTCTCTATAGTCGTCAGATCGTACCTGGCTATGGCCGAGTATGCTCTTGTTATATTCTCTTTTGCGATTTTGAACATTACATTCAGAACATCATAACAGCCTCCAAATGCGATCGCAGGTGTTCTGAAGAATACCGGATTGAGCGCGGTAACTTTATCGGCATATTTACCACGGGCTTTTTCATCATCTTTAATTATAGTCACGGTCGCTCTCTTGAGAGCCCATCCAAACGGAAGCATAACCACTGCACTTGCAAGGTTAAAAATAGTATTGGCGTTCGCTATATCACCAGAGCGCATCGTTTTGTTCCATAAACCATCTATTACACCCGTATGTCTTAATATGGTTACAGCAACAATAACAAGTACTGTCTTGGCCAGATTATACAGTATGTTCATCAGTCCGACCCTTTTTGAATCCGCATTGGCTCCGATAGAACATACTATACCGGTCGTAACGCAATCACCGAGATATATACCCGTTATAACAACATATACAACATTAAACGGAATCGTTCCGGCCTGTGAAAACGCCTGCAGCATACCGACTGTAGCGGATGAGCTCTGCAGGACAAAAGCAATCGCTGCACCGGTTATATAGCCGATAACAGGATTTCTACCCATGTTTTCAAACAAAACATCTATTATCCCGCTTTCCGAAAAAGCGCTCACGGCGCTTGTCATATTCATCAGTCCGGTAAAGAGAATACCAAAACCTATGGCAATATTGCCCACATTATCGGCTCTTTTAAATTTGAAGCCCATCAACAATACTATTCCGATTATCAAAGCTATCGGCGCAAGCGTTGACGGCTGGAAAAACTTGAGAAAAGAACCGTTTTCAGCATTTAGATCCATGAGTCTGATTATCTGACCTGTTATTGTGGTTCCGACATTTGCACCCACGATAATACCGAATGACTGATCGAATGAAATGACCCCTGCCGCCACAAGACCTGATGTAATAACGATAGTAGCCGTTGAAGACTGGATTATTGCCGTCATTATCATTCCCACAAAGAATGCTTTGACCGCATTGTCAGTAAGCTTTCCTATAACGATTTTAAGAGTTCCGGATGAACTCTCTTTCAGGTTATTACCCATAAGCCTCATTCCGTACAGGAACAGGGCCAATCCTCCAAACAATGAAATAGCGCTGAAAACATCCATTTTCTATTCCTCTTTAACCTATCAAACCACTTTCAGTATAGCAAAAATCCTGCTAAATAGTACGCGTTTTTGACATTTTGGGCATTTTCGACCTTTTTAACAATTTTTGACTTGGGAGCAGCGCTTCCTTTGTCAATATTAATATGATAGAATTCGGTTTATGAAAATAAAAACAGTGAAAAAATCATACAATGAAGTGTGTTCTGTTACCCCGCCCGAACACATACGACCCAAGAAACCAAACCCTGCTCTCCGGGCACTTATGAAGTCATTATCCGCTTTTGATCTTAAAGCGGTTGATTTTTCGTATACTACCGAAAAAATCGAAAGAGCCGGCAAGGGACCTTGGCTGATCCTTATGAATCATTCAAGTTTTCTTGATCTTGAGATCGCATCACGAATGATTCCCATGCCGTACAATATCGTATGCACCTCAGACGGTCTTGTGGGAAAAGAAGGAATTATGCGTCATCTCGGATGCATTCCCACACAGAAATTCGTAACCGACGTTTCCCTTATCTCGGATCTGAAATATGCGGTAAATACAAACAAAACAAGTGTTCTTATGTATCCCGAAGCAAGCTATTCCTTTGACGGTACGGCAACAAAGCTGCCAAGAAAACTCGGTGTTCTGTTTAAAGCACTTAAAGTTCCTGTAGTTATGATAACAACGTACGGTTCCTTTGCAAGGGATCCTCTGTATAACAATCTTCAGAAAAGAAAAGTGAAAGTAACGGCAAAGATGGAATGTCTCCTAACTCCTGAAGAGATTAAATCGGCTTCCGTTTCCGAAATAGATGACATACTAGATAATGCTTTCTCTTTTGACTACTTTAAATGGCAGCAGGAAAATCATGTAAGCATTACCGAAAAATTCCGTGCTGACGGACTGAACCGCATACTGTACAAATGCCCCCACTGCCTTGCCGAAGGTAATACAGAGGGCGTCGGGACCACATTTGTATGCCATAACTGCGGGGCGCTTTATGATATGGACGAATTCGGAAGACTCACCGCAAGAGCTGATAATACGATCTTCTCTCATATACCCGACTGGTATTTATGGGAAAGAGAAGAGATAAAAAAAGAAATAAAAGAAGGCACTTACAGTCTTGATACCGATGTAAAGATCGGGATGATAGTTGATTACAAGGCTCTTTACATGGTTGGGGACGGACACCTTCATCACGACATAAACGGATTTGTTCTCGACGGGTGCAACGGAGCCCTCCACTATGAACAGGGTCCGAGAAAGTGCTACAGTTGTTACAGTGATTATTACTGGTATGAGATTGGCGATGTTATCTGTATAGGAGACAAAAACAGGTTGTATTACTGCTTCCCCGATAAGAAAGATGTAGTAGCAAGAACAAGGCTTGCCACAGAGGAACTGTTTAAGCTCTCTTCCTGAAATATAAGATCTGCCCGGTAAACAGTATTATTCCGATGATACTTGCCACTATACCGATTCCTGTCCCTTTGGGAACATATTTCATTTCTATGATATGCCTTCCTTCGGGAACCTGAAAGCTCATAAGCTGTTCAATTACCGGTGCGGATTCTATCCTCTCTCCATCACAGGTAATGCGCCAAGAATCCTCATACGGGATCGACATTACGATAGTCTCTTCCTTTGTGGAATCCGTAGAAAACATAAGATCCGAGCTTGTGATCTCATTCACTTTGCCTACTGATACGTTAAGTTTCGATGCTGCATCGCTCCACTCTTTCAGAGCATCCGGGTCCTCATAGTAGAAACAGCTTTCGGTAATCTCAAGCGCATCCTCAAGAATCTGCATTTTGATCTCCACTTTGTCCTGCGGCTCAAAAATTCCGGCACAAAGCGTATTCCAATGATTAACCGTAAAATAAACATCCCTTGATTCGCCGTTTACGAACACTTCGGCATTTTGTCTGCCGGGTGCATAGAAATAGAAGTACAAGGGCATTTTTTCTGTTACGGTTATATCGTAAACAATATAACCTTCTTCATCCGTCCGCACATAACGTCCGCCCTCCTCTTTTGCACCTGACAGCGAAACATCAGGCTTTGCTTTGATGAATATCGGTCTGTCATTCCATAATGATGCAAGCCTGTTTTGTTTTTCAAATGTATTCCCTTCGTTTATATCGTAATCCGGGAGTCCCTCGGGCGCGGAAAATGCCATGGGAAGAGCATTTTCATTTCTGTACGCGTGGTATTTACCGTCATACTGCATGCTCTCATATGGTTTGTCAACGGAATCGAATCTGGAGACGTAATATTTTATTCCGAAAAGATTATCAACAAACGAAGTGCTTCCACCGTTATAGTATGTAAAATAAACCGTCTTGCAGAAACCAAAGTTAACAAGCCAGTCAAGCAGTTCATCTTTTTCACACGAACTGTCGTGGGATAATCCGATATAATCAAACATGGAGGGATCGTTTATAGCCCTGTCAAAATCCTTTTCTATTCGGTAAAATCCGTCATCCTGCGATTTTACGTAGGAGATGACATCGTTTATATTATGATAATCATCTTTAAAATCAGCCATCAGGGGAAGTTCGTGCCCTTCAGAATTAAGGCTTATATACGCTGTTTTGGAATTGTATAGCATATCCCCTATCGACAAGAGCATCAGAAGTACGAATCCGGTTGAACGAAATCTGCTCTCTTTAACAAGAAGTCCGAGAATAGCAACCGATATCACAAGGAATATGTTTATCACAAGTCTGGTACGATCAAGATACACATTATGCATTATCGTAAGCCATCCCATATACGCGAGAATGATAAATGCAGTAAATATTACCGTACGCTTCGAACCTTCCTCTTCATCATAAGCGAATGATATAAATCCCTTATATCCCATAACGATGACGCTTATGCTTATATAATATGCATATCTCCAGTAAAATCCTTCCGGATTATTAAATCCGTGCCAGATGGCATCAATGCTGTTTATCCACATACTGACCGCAATTACGGCTATAACAAACACACTGGCAATCTTTTCCCTGACCGGAATCTTCTTATGCAGAAGATACATAACCGCAAAAAACAGAGCGGCTACAGATGCGTATATAAGCGGGCGAAGGTCGTTTCTCGAACACCCCGAAAACATTTGCGCAAACAATTGGTTCATTGGAAACCGTCTGTAAAACCCATAGTCCGCACCTTCCGTTGTCTTCTCGCCCATAAGCGACAGACCTGTTCTGATAAGGAAAAATCCGTCGATCAAAAGAACTGTCAATCCACCAAGTGCCAGCGACGGAAGACGCCGTATGTACGAAGTGTCTGCTATGATCCTGGAAATATAGAGTATCACAAGGAATATGACGAGCATAAACCCCATATGATAATTGACAAAAATATAATATGCCGCCGATACAGCAAATCCCGCAAATGATTTTTGATCATCCAGATATTTAAGGAAATAATATATGACAAGGGGAAGCACTGCCAGCGCTCCGAAATATATCGTAAGTACAAGATATCCGAAAAAGAATGACGAGAAAGCGTATGCTGTGGAAAACAGCAACGATTCCCAGGATCTTCTGAACCTCTCATTAAGAAGGATCGAAGCCGTAAGCCCGGCTATTGATATTTGCAATGAAAATACAAATTCTATTCCCGTTGCGATTTTGTCGCCCTGAAAGAAAAACAAAAGAAGCAGAAGCGGATCGTGCAGCTGGAATGCCGCAAGTCCCGGATAGTCTCCTCCCAGAGTCTTGGTCAGCATGTACGACCAGTCGTTTTTAGTCTTAAAAGTGTTAATAAAGTATGTGTAGAAATTAACAAACTCAACATCCATGTCTCCCGTGAGTATTGAATGATCTCCGAAGGGATATATACCGCATACCGCCCAGAAGATCATCATCATAACAAACGGGATAATGAATGCACATATGTAAACAGCAATCCTGCTATCTTTGATCTTTTCAAACTTCATCAGGTAAATAAAGCCTTTCCGATTCTCATGACAATACTAGACCATTCTATATCATTTACTGACATGAGTACAAGTGTATTCCTACAGAAGATCAGCTATTTCGTAAATGAGTTTTTCTGTCTTCTCCCACCCGAGACACGGGTCCGTGATAGATTTGCCGTAACATCCTCCGCCCGGTTCCTGGGCTCCGTCTTCTATATAGCTTTCTATCATAAACCCTTTAAGAATAGCGGCGATACGCGCATCGTGTCTTGCCGAGTGAAGAACTTCCTTGATTATCCTTCTTTGTTCAAACGGATTCTTGTTGGAATTGCAATGATTGGTATCGACGATAAGCCCCGGATTATCAAGCTTCATCTCGTCATAGCTGTCACATAGTCTTACAAGATCCTCGTAATGATAGTTGGGTTTCATGGCTCCGTGCTGATCTGTATATCCACGCAGAATTGCATGTGTATGCTTATTTCCGTCGGAATGTACCTGCCATCCGCGATAGATGAAAGTATGGCTGTTCTGTGCGGCTGAAATTGCATTCAACATCACCTTATAGTCACCTGAGGTAGGATTTTTCATTCCCACGGGAACACTGATACCGCTTGATGTCAGTCTGTGCTGCTGGTCCTCAACGGATCTGGCCCCTACTGCTACGTATATCAGAAGGTCGTCAAGATATGCATAGTTTTCCGTGTAAAGCATTTCATCCGCACAGGCAAGTCCTGTTTCCATGACAGCCCTCATATGCATATGACGCGTTGCTTCTATTCCTTTGAACAAATTCGGTTTTTCGGTCGGATCGGGCTGATGGAGCATACCCTTGTACCCTTCGGCTGTTGTCCTCGGCTTGTTTGTGTATATCCTCGGAACTATAAAAATCTTGTCCGCCACATTTTCCTGTACTCCCACAAGTCTTCCCACATAGTCCATTACCGAATCTTCGTTATCTGCCGAACACGGTCCGATTATAAGTATCAGTTTGTTGTCCCTTCCCTCGAAGATTGATTCAAGCTTTGCCCTTCTCTCCTGAATCGTAGTGTTCATTTTAGCCGTAAGCGGATACATTTCCTTAAGTTCGGCAGGTATAGCAAGTTGTCTTTCATAATTCATTCCCATCTTTTTGTCTCCTTTTCTTCTTGAGAGCCACGCCATTCAAAGTCCACTTCCTTATTTTCCGTAGTGAGGGCCGAGTGCCTTCGCAAAAGAACAGGCACTCTCAAGTTCCGACATCATTTTCTGTCCCATTTCACTGCTGACATCTCCTTCTATCTCAACATAAAAATAGTATTGCCATTTATGACTTTTAAGCGGTCTTGAATGAAGCACTTTCATGTTGTAGCCGTAGTCTGCTATGATCTGAAGCGGCACAAGCAATGCTCCCGCCACATTATCTACAGTAAATACCGTTATAAAGCTTTTGCCCTGTCCGGGAATAACCACACTTCCCTTATCTCTTGACATGACAACAAACCTTGTGGTATTGTCATCCCTTTCATTTATCTGCTCATCCAGAACCTTGAGTCCGTATATGGCTGCCGTTTCTATACTTGCTATTGCAGCCACCGACATATCTTCCATCTGAGCGACCTGCTTTGCGGCTACAGCGGTGTTGGTCGCCTGCAATGCCTCAAACCCTTTGCTCCTGATATACTCATCACACTGCTCCAATGCCTTGGGCTGACTGATGACCTTTTTGATATCCTGTATCCTGCTGCCTCTTACTCCCAGAAGGTTCTGAACAACCGGCATACCGTATAGCGCATTGACGTACAGTTTACCTTCAAACAGCATATCCATAACGTCGTTAACCTCTCCCGAATAACTGTTTTCAATGGGCAGAACTGCCATGTCGCACTCTCCGGATTCCACAGACTCATACGTTTTCCTGAAGCTTTTGAATGAAAAAAATCCTTCTTCGGGAAACAGCCTTCTTGCAACTATATGTGCAAAAGCACCTTCTATTCCACTGTATGCTATCTTTAATCCGCTCATTTTTCACCTCCTGTTTTTATAAGCCATGCTCATTTCAAGCAATAAAAAAGCGATCCGGTTTGATTTCCGGACCGCCTGCAAGTGCAATCTATGATCTGCATCACAAATTACCCTTACATCGGTCCGACGTAAAGGCAAAAAAGAAAAATGCAGATGTAACTAAACTCAACTGACTGTTAATCATAATAATATCTGTTAACTATCCTTTTCAAATTGCTGTTTCCGACAATATAACCCACAAAAAACAATCCTGTCAAGATATAAATTTCTTAATAAGCTCCACAACATTATGAATATCTATTGGCTTTGCTATATGTTCATTCATACCCGAATTGCGCGCCCTGATCTTGTCGTCCGCAAACGCATCCGCAGTCATCGCGAGGATCGGGATAGATGCTTTTGTCAAATCTTCCATCGCCCTGATCTTTTCCGTTGCTTCATATCCGTTCATAACAGGCATCTGTACATCCATCAGAATGACATCATATCTATCATCAGCCGACTCTACCTTTTGTACGGCATCACTTCCGTCTATGGCCTCATCAACAATGACTCCGTAGCGCTTAAACATCTCTTTTACTATAACTCTGTTGACCGTCTGATCATCAACAACGAGAATCCTTTTCCCTTCAAGGATTGAATCATCAGCTTCTGTTTCTTTCCTTGTATCAAAAATCTCTTCGGTAAACTTAATATCCCCTTTTTCAGCTTTTGTAATATCAAGAATATCATTTAATATCCGAAGCAAAAGGCTGCTTGAGTTCTCGATCTTTTCAAGGTAATCCAGAGTCTTATCCCTGTCATCGATATTTAATTTGGCAAGAGATGTAAAGCCTACTACCGCATTCAACGGAGTCCGCAGGTTATGCGATATCTTGCTGAGAAAGCGTGTTTTGGTCTCATTTGCTTCCCTGACACTTTCGAGAGCCTGCTCAAGTCTTTCCGCAGAGGCTGCTCTTGCACGAAGCTCATCATCCGTAACAAGTGTTGCCGATCCATACGCTTTGTACGGTTTGCCCTCACTGTCGTATTCCGCTGTATATCTGACACGGAAAGGTATTTTGTCACTTGTTAGCGGCAGAATCGTTTCGAGTTCTTGTTCACCCATATCAAGCGCCTTATGCCATTGCCTGAACAATCCGGCATAGTTTTCGGGAATGATTCCGCGCTCTATCGCCGATTCGGGATAATTCTCCAAAACAGGCGGAAGACCGAGATCCCTCATACAGCGAAAACACGGACGCATCGTATGATCCGCAACAGTATATTCCCACGAATATATATTGATCTGGTCATAAGCGATCCTGAACCTTCTGTCGCTTTCTGCAAGCGTTTCAAGATTGCTCGTATGTTTGTTGTTGTTATATATTTCCTCGAAGAAGTAATAATCGTCTTCTATCTTTTCTATGAAAACGATACGGCTCGACAGATGCATTACATCACTGTTTACGCATGCGGATTTGACCCTGCACTTGTAATCGCACTCCGTTGCTTCACCTTTTTGGGCAGAAACCATTACTATTTTGCAAAAATCGTCTTTTTCAGCATCAGTGATGAATTCAAAATAATCACCCCGTAGAAAATCACTTACGCTGACATTCAGCTCCATCTCGTTAATGTATCTGTCATTTACGTTAACAAAACTGAACCTGTCTTTACTGTTTTCGTTTATCGAAATAATTGCGGCAGCCCCTATATACCGGTTATTTATTATTTCTTCATACATTCCAGTTCCTCTTAAAAACAACTAATATGTACGGTCTTTATCAAAAATCGGAATTCAATTTATTATTTTATGTTATCATCCGAAAGTATTATTTACAAGTATATCTGATTATTATAAAATACTTCTCAATCATTCAGATTCAGAGGCTTAATACTATGAAGGATCATACAACCGACATGACCGTCGGAAGCCCGGTAAAACACATTCTTCTGTTTGCGCTTCCTGCCCTCGTCGGTAATATTTTTCAACAGATATACAACATTGCGGATTCCATAATTGTAGGCCGCTTTGTGGGTCCTGATGCTCTTGCGGCTGTAGGAGCATCCGCATCCATTACATTTCTGTTCTTTGCCCTCTGTAACGGGATAGGCGGAGGCGGAGGCATTGTAGCATCCCAGTACTATGGTGCGGGCAATGACAAAATGGTCAAAAACTGTATCGTAAACACAGGGGCGATAATGCTTGCCGTTCCCGTATTTTTCGGTACGGTAGGTTATATTATCTCCCCCGCTTTGTTAAGGCTGCTTTCCACGCCTGCTGATATTCTGCCCGATGCAAGTATGTACATTCGTTATATGTGCATAGGGCTTCTGTTTGTATCACTCTATAATTATCTGTCATCCATGCTAAGAGCATTGGGGGATTCAAGGTCACCTCTCTATTTTCTGATCCTCTCAACCATTCTGAACGTTATACTCGATATAGTTTTCGTATATAACTTCAAAATGGGAATCAAAGGTGCTGCGATTGCAACAATAATAGCCCAGTTTACGGCTACTTTGACATGCGGGATATATGCATACAAAGTCAATCCCTACTTCAGACTGACAAAAGATGATTTTGTCCTCTCCGCTCAAACATCATATAAAGTCATCCGCCTCGGTGTTCCGATGTCTCTTCAGTTTGCACTCATATCGATCTCATCGATGGCTGTCCAGCGCGTTGTAAATGCATACGGAACAGTTGTCATTGCTGCATTTACTGCAACCAATCGTATAGAGCAGTTAATACATCAGCCATACACAACTCTCGGAACATCTCTTGCAACATACAGCGGACAAAACTATGGTGCCAAAAAATATGACAGGGTGTACACAGGTTACAAAAAAGGACTGCTTATCATGGCTGTAATCACCGGAATAATGATGCTTGTTATGCAGTTCTTCGGAGGAGCGATAACAAGCCTGTTTGTTACTGATGAAAGGGTAGTTGCTCTTGGTGCAATGGGTCTTCGAATAACATCCCTGTTCTACCTTGCGCTAGGCCTCATTTACGTTGTCAGGGGCGTTCTTACCGGAGTCGGAGATGCATTTTTCGCGTTGTTTAACGGAATCGTGGAAGTGATAGGAAGATTTACCCTTCCTATACTCATGACCAAATATATGGGCATGGGAGAGACCGGCATATGGGTATCTGCCGGAGTGGTATGGATCGTAAGTGGTGTGACCGCATGGTACAGATACAGAACATATCTGTATGACAGGATCAAGCCGGTAAAGGCATGATTTGATATTACAATTCTTTGTACTGACCTTCTTCCAGATCTGGATCTAAAACAATATCTCCCATGGAGATCCTCTTTAGGTAAATCACCTTTTTACCACAGCTTGCTATCATTCGTTTGATCTGATGATATTTTCCCTCACTGATCGTAACCTCCGCACGGCAAGGGTCATCCGGTGATATTTCAAGTTTTGCGCTTTTTAGTGCAGTTCCGTCAGCAAGCGTTATTCCTTCGCTGAACTTTTTCGCATCTTCTTCACTAAGCGGCAGGTCCGTCCTTATCAGATACCTTTTATCAACATGCCCTGAAGGTGATGTTAATCGATGAGCATATTCACCGTCATCAGTAACGATAATCAGCCCCACGCTGTCCTTATCAAGCCTCCCTACAGGAAACAGACCTTTTCTTAGTTCGGCAGGAAACAGATCAATGACTGTTCGTTCAACAGGATCCTCAGTGGCACTGACAACTCCGGAAGGTTTGTTGAGCATATAGTAAACATGTTTTTTGTATACTATCTTCTGGCCCTTCAGGCATACTTCATCCGTCTCTTTGACATGATACGAACTGTCATGGCAAACCTCGCCGTTTACTGTCACACATCCCTTCCGGATATACTCTTTTACCTCGCTGCGGCTCCCTGCCCGTGAATTGGCTATATATTTATCCAGCCTTAAATTCTTGCTTATCCCTTTATCATCCGACTTAATCACAGAAATCCCTTTCATATTTCAGGATCATACCATTTGTAGCGTCGATATCGTATTCATACTCGTTAAAACCCTCAACAAAATCAAGCTCATTCTTTTATTTTACTTCTTTCCCGCATGCTTAAGTGCAGCCTGATAAGCTTTCTCCGGGCGTCTGTCTGCCTTTGTTTTCCCTTTCCTTTCTTTCCAAACAAAGTGTAAATCATAGGGTATCACAAAAGTGTCACAGATCAAAAGGTGTCAAAGTAAAGGTGTCAAAGCTTATTTGCGAATAGAAGCCCGAAAGTTCCCGGGCCGCAGTTTACGGCAATTGAAGGTGAAGCTTTCTGACAATAAACGTGTTCGAATGATATTTTGTTTTCGACCGTTTTCCTGATAAAATCAAGATCACTTTTATTAAGACCGACGTATGTTATGAAAAGTATCTCATTATCTATATCGGAAACCGAAACAAGCGTTTTTTCTATATACTTCTCCCAGGCTCTCTTCCTCGATCCGAAGAAGAAGTTCGAAAGTGTCATTTTCCCTCTCTTCATTTCGATGACAGGCCGAAACATGACAGCCTTGCATATAGCTGCAATCCTGAATCCGACCTGACCCGATCTGGCAAGATAATCAAGATTATCAACAATAAAGCTTGTTGATATGCATTTTTTGACATAATCAAGCCGCTTCACCGTCTCCGCGACCGACAGCCCTTCCGCTGCCATACGGCATGCAGCAATAGTTAAGAGGCCCTGACCGCTTGATAAATGCTCCGTATCGTACACAGTAACATTATCAAATGTTTCGGCTCCTTCAACGGCAGATTGGTAACCGCTGTGCTCCACCCGTGATGAAATCGACATATGCAGAACATTATTGGCACCTGCGAGTGCCTTGGCAAAGAAATCTTCATGGTCCGCCACCGAAGGGGAATGCGTCTTGATCACATGATTTTCGGTCATATAGTCCATAAGACCGTCCGAATCAATTTCCAAACCATCCGCAAAGATTCCGTTTTCAGTCTCAACTTTATGAGGGATTACCTCAATTGAGTATTTGTCCAAAAGAGCCCCCGGTAAGTCAGCAACACTTTCGGTCGTAACAGCCAGGTTCTTCTTGCGTGTTGAAGCATCAAGCCATGACATGCTGTTTGCTATTATATCTTCATCACTTCTTTTCAGCGTGACGAGTTCCTTGGGAAGAAGTCTGATCAGTTCACTCTCAAGCTCTCCTGCATTTACGGGCTTTACTATATATCCGTCGAATCCTTCATCCGTATATATCTTTTTCATTTCACTTCCGGCATTGGCCGTAAGTGCCACCACTTTGGAATCTTTTGAGGCTCCTCCAACCTGGCTTTGTATCCTGTGAAAGCACTCAACCCCGTCCATTTCAGGCATCATGTGATCCATAAAAATCACGTCATATGATTTTTCGAGAGTAAGCTCGAGTGCCTCCGAGCCTGATGCCGCCGTATCCAGAATGACTTTTGTATCTCGCAGAAGTTTTCTCATAACAAGCAGATTGGACTCGTTATCATCCACAACCAGAATTTTTGCTTTCGGTGCCTCAAGAAGACATCTGTAGGAGCCGGAAGTATTTACTCTGTGTTTTTCTTCAAGATTGATATTTCCTATCTCACTGTAATCATTTACGGTTTGGGGAATTGTAATAACAAATGTAGACCCCTGGGTATAAACACTGTTGACGGAAACTGTTCCGCCCATCAGTTCTGTAAGTTGTTTAACTATCGATAGTCCCAGACCCGTTCCTTCAATGTAACGGTTTTTGACTTCATCTACACGTTTGAACGCAGTGAATAGGTATGGCATACTCTCTTTTCTGATTCCCATTCCGGTATCCTTCACTGAATACACTATATCGGCTATACCGTCTTTTATACCGCTGCATTGCATTGTCAGGGTCACGGACCCTTTCTTCGTATACTTAATGGCATTATTAAGGACATTTATCAGTATCTGCTTGATACGTACTTCATCCCCGTACAGTTCGGACGGAATGTCGGGTGATACCTCAACATGAAAATCAAGTCCTTTTTCTTTGGACCTTAGCCAAAGCATTCCGACTATATCGGAAAGCATGTCTCCCGGTCTGTAATTTGCCGGTGTGATCTTCATCTGACCGAGAGTTATCTTGGACATATCCAAAATATCATTTATCAAATGGAGAAGCAGATTACTGGCCGCACGAATGTTTGTTGCGTTTTCAGCAACCTCATCACTTACTCGCTCACGAAGTATCATTTCATTGAGTCCGATTATCGTATTGATCGGTGTTCTGATCTCATGACTCATACTTGAGAAAAACCTGTTCTGGGCATTATTCAGTTCACTGATCTCCTTCTTCTGTTTCTCGTTACTTATATTGTTTTCTCTGTATGAGAACTGCAGGAAAAGGATCAGAAGTCCTATAACAAGTTCCGCGACAAGATAAAGAGTCACTTCAGCCGTCGGAGCCGATGGCATAGTCAGAACTCTTCTGATCCTGTCGTATAAGATCAGCATTACGGAATCCGTGAACAATGAAATAAGAAGAAAAACCATCGGATGCATATAAACGCAAAGAGGAATTACAAGAATAACCGTCATATACATAACAGGATTGGCAAAACCACACGCAAATGCATCAAGACAGGCCGCACACATGCCGCCCGTTATAATAAGAAGTGACACTATCGGAGATATCCAGATGAGTTTCCCGAGTCGTCTTTCATAATCTTTCTTAACATACATCAGGATGCTTTGCGATATCACCATCAGGACAAACAATCCTATATACATCAACCTGTAATATGCAATGAGATTGCCGTAATCGCGTGCCGGGAAGAGACTTAGAACAAACAGAACAACCTGAACAAGAGCACCCATTGCCACGGCAAAACGCATCTTGCTGAATGTTTCCCCGTAAATAGCCTTATAGATCAGATCTTCATTCTCATATGTGCCCCTCTCGTGAAACAGGAACCGGAAAAAAGAAGAAAAAGACAATTTCATGATCACGCACCCCCTTCCGGTTCAAATTCGAGAATCTCGTCAAAATCGGAAGTATCCTCTTTTACTTTGGAAGCTGCTCTATCGGGATCTATGGCATCCAGGAGCCTCTCATACACCGCAAGCATGGCATCGTGTGATTTATCTACAAAGGCTCTGTCACCTCTTTTGGCCGCTTCTTCAAGTTCCTTTGCCATCTCTGACAGGTGCATCTCGCCTATCATCTTGGATGTGCTCTTGATGGAATGAACCTGAATTGCATAATCACCAAGGTTCCCCAAAGCAAGCGACTCCTCCATAGTTTTCTTTTTGGCCGTAGATTCTTGGGCATACTGATTAAGAAGAGTCTTGTAAAACTCCGCATCATTCTGACTGTAATACATGCCGGTATCAGTATCCACACCGATAGCCTTGAGTCTGTCAAAGATATCATCCGGCGCAATACCGGAATGATCCTCTTTAGACGGCTGATTACTGTTTGCTACGACAAGTGCAGGTGGAAGGACACGTTTTAATACTCTTTCAAGTTCAACCATATCCACCGGTTTTGCTACAAAGCCATCGAACCCGGCCTGTCGGAACATTTCCCGGGCAGAGCTTACCGCATTAGCGGTAAAAGCAATCACCGGAGTAATGATTTTGGATCTTGTCTGCTCACTTCTGATCCTCCTCATTGCTTCCACACCGTCCATAACCGGCATCATATGATCCATAAAGATTACATCGTACTCATTCTGGCGGCACAGGTCGATCGCCTCCTGTCCGGACTCGCACGTTGTAACGATCATTCCGTATCTGCGGAGCATTCCCGATGACACGATAAGGTTCATCGGCTCATCATCAACGATAAGTGCTCTGGCACCAGTGAAAGATACGGCACCCTCCTCAAAAACATCATCTCCCGGCTTGCTGTTAAGAATACCCACTACAGGAAAACAGTAAAAAGGTTTGGGCATCACACGCACTTTAGAAGCTGTGGGTCTGTTAAGTTCCTCGGGATTTGCAACAACAGTTACAAGAACATCCGATGCAAGTGATTCCATATATTCGACCGCACTGTTGTATTCTTCCGGGCCTGCAAACAGGTGTGTGAGCTTCTTGTTATCCACCAGGGCCCGCAATGAATCTAAGTTATCGACTCTGTGCATCGAAACCTTCAGACCCGTAACTATATTTCTGACCATTGAATCGTAGAATTCGCGTACATGAGGATTGGGGTATTTTTCAAAATGAAGATATGCCCCCAGGCTGATGGACTCCCTGTCCTTAATTGACATGCACGGATTGGGATCGATAATACGGTTCGGTATGCTTACTCTTACCGATGTGCCCCCTCCGATACTGCTCTCTATGATCATAAAGCCGCCAAGTGATTTTACAAATCCGTGAACTATCATCATTCCAAGCCCCAGGCCGCCGGTCGTCCTGTCTCTTCCCGAATCCGCTTTATAGAAATCGTCGTATATCATCTCAAGCTGATGTTCGTCCATGCCTATGCCGGTATCCTTAACCTCGATGATCAGATTGATACCGTACACTTGGGAAACCGATGACACATGAACGTACACGCCGCCTTCATTGGTAAACTTAATCCCGTTTATAATAAGATGCCATAATATCTTTTTAAGTTTATCAACGTCGGTGTTCATTACCGAAGGTATGGAAGGTTCAACATCTATGACAAGTTCTATGTTTTTCTTCCGATGAGGTTCGATCTCACTGACAAGATCGTTAAAAACGGAAGACAGCATATAGTCTTCATAATTTACAGCGACATCGTTCCTGTCTATCTCCGAAAAATCAAGAATATTGCTTATCTGCTCTCCGATTCGCTTCCCTGCCTCCTCAATCGCGACAAGATCATTCTTCCTGTCCCTGTCCGTCTCCTTGCTTATTTCGATATTGCAAAGGCCCAATATTGTATTGATCGGCGTTCTGATCTCATGGGAGACGTTGGCGATAAAATCATTCAGCCTTCCTGTCGACTCATTGAGCTTGGTTATCTCTTCCTTAGAGTGTCCCAAGACTTCCTGCCACTTGTTGATTATTGTTCTCGAGATCCACGCAGTCATTGTCACGACCGCTACATGCAGAAGTGTCCTTGTTAACGTAAGCGAATCAAACTTCATCCCGCCCACTGCAAGGTTGATTATTTCGTATGCCATGGTTATGTAATACGTGAGCTGGCACAAGGTGACGAGTGAATGAATGCCGGTCATCGTATACAGAAACATCACAACACATATCACAACAGCAAGATCGAAGGTACTAGTATCGTGAGTTCCGTAATAAAAGAAAGTGGCCATCATAAGAAGAGAGCACACCCACAGGCGCATCCGTCCGCTCCCTATATTGGAAAAATAAATATACCACGACAGGAGCACACCTCCCAATATGAGAAATGTCATCCATTTTTCCCAATCCATCACGAAAATCTCGGCAACCAGAATCACTGAGAAAATCGTGTATGTGAGCAGCATCATCAGATGTGACGATATAAACAGTTCGTCGTTGTTTTTATCCACTTACAGTTCCCTCATTTGATAATCCTTGTCCTCGTCAATAAGTCCAACCATAATCTGCGCAAACCTCGGGTCAAACTGTGTACCCGAACAGTTTATGAGTTCTTCCCTGACCTTGTTCTGCGGAAGTGTATCTCTGTAGCTTCTCTTACTCGTCATTGCATCATAAGCATCCGCAACAGCAATTATCCTTGCAACTTCCGGAATATCTTCTCCCACAAGCCCATCCGGATATCCCTTTCCGTCAAACCTTTCATGATGCCATCTGGCTCCGCTTGAGAGATTGGGCATTTCTTTTATCGTCTCAAGTATCTGTTTTCCGATGACAGGATGTTTCTTGATCACATCGTATTCTTCGTCCGTAAGGCGGTCTTTTTTGTTGATTATCGCATCGGGCACACCTATCTTACCCACATCATGAAGGAGCCCTATCATGTATATTTCATTCTGTCCCTTCTCATCATATCCGCATCTGGCCGCTATCTCTTTTGAGTACTCCGCTACACGACTGGAGTGACCGTTTGTGTAACGGTCCTTGGCATCTATAGCAAATGCAAGAGCTTTAATAATGTGCATACCGAGTTGCTCATTCTCCTCGGTTTTCTTCTCAACCTCCTGCTCCATATGATCTTTAAGTAGTGTAAGAGACAACAGGTTGTTTATTCGAAGGAACAGTTTTTCCTGCGAAATGGGAAGTTTGATAAAATCAACGGCTCCAAGTTCGAGGCACCTCTCTTCAATAACAAGATCATCAGATGCTATGAAAACTACGGGAATCTTGCGAAGCGCTCCTCCCTGTCTTCTGATCCTTATTACCGTATCAATTCCGTTCATTCCTGCCATATCGGCCTTTATCATTATCAGATTCGGTCTGTTATCACCAAGGTGTTCAAGAAGTTCCTCTCCCGAATTGCATCCCTTTACGTCAAGGCCCTTTGCAATAAGAGCATTGCGCATAAAATCAAGATCCGCGGGATCATCGCAGGCGATAACGATATGATTTTCATCCTCACTGTTTCCGATGAGTGATGTATGCATTTCCGAATCGGTGCTTCCGGTTTCAACCGATAGTTCTACAAGACCACTGTATTTATTCTTCTTCCACGATTCCATAACACGTTCGGTAACGCGACCTACATTATAATCACTTATCTCCGGGAGTAGCAGGAAGAAATGGTTGTACCCTATCTGCATCATGATATCGCTGTTTCTTAATGACTCCTGCAACAGTGAACGCAAACTCATCATGATCTTTTCTTTTTCCGGTTCAGACACATCCTTGGGAATGAATTTGGCCGTAAAGAGCATTTTATATGCGGTGCCCCGGTATCTGTCCATATACCTTATCATGTAGCGGTATACGTTTCCGAAAGCTTCCTTACCCATCCACATAGCATTTTGCGGAATGTTTCTCTCCTCGAGTATAGTGGTCATCATAGACAGATTGATGTCACTGGGCAAATCATTCTCGTAGTCGTTGCCCTTGTAGAGCGAATAGCCATGTTTACCGTTATTCTTGATCGAATAAAGGGCTCTGTCACACAATCTGAAAAGCTCGTTAAAATCTGTCCCCTGCTCCGGAACGGATATAGCACCTATCGAGGCTCCGAGCGGTATACTCATATCGGGTCCCATAATATCTCTTGCTTCATTAACAAGAGTCATATTGACGGCATCCGAGAACTTACTTATATCTTTCTCGTCTTTCATGCCATCGGCAAATACAAGGAATTCATCTCCTCCGATCCTTCCAAAAACCGAATGGAAAGGCATATTGTTCTTCACTATTCCGGCGAAGGTTGCAAGGACACGATCTCCTATCTCATGCCCGTAAATATCGTTAACAAGCTTAAAGGAATCCAGATCGATGATCATCAGTGTTCCGTGATGATCACTGCACAGTTGCGATATACGTTCGTTTGCATTGTATTTGTTATAGAACCCGGTGAGTTTGTCAATCGTTGCCTCTTCTTCGAACTTGAGCATTTTACCTCGGGTATTCAGTATTTTACTGACACGTCTTACCAGAACATCCGGATCAAACGGTTTCCTGACATAGTCCGAAACTCCTATCTCGAATCCCTTGCTTTCATTGGCATTATCCTCATCAGCCGTCAAAAAAACTATGGGAGTTTCAGGAATTCCAAGTTCCTTCTCAAGTTTGCGGTACCGGTCATAAGTCTCAAACCCGTCCATTTGGGGCATATTAATATCAAGAAGAATAAGGTCGGGTGCACCTTTATCCTTCACATATTCAAGCAGGCTGCTGCCCGAACGAAGGGCTGTAGCACGCATATTGTTCTTGGACAGGATCTGCCCTGCCATTTTCAGATTTGTCACATCATCATCGACAATAATAACCCATGAAGCCATATACATTCTCCCATTATAATTCGTATGATACTGTATAATAGCTGTGATGACAATAGTGACAATAGGGGCAGATAGCGATGACGAAGTTCGAAATCTAATGAAAATTGAAAACCGTACCAAGGAATAATTCTTTGGTACGGTTCGCAAATCCCGTAACTACGAGCAAAACAAAGAGCAGGTGATGGGAATCGAAGTCACTGTCTTTCCCGAAACCCTAGTAAAATCAAGGAGGAAAGCACATCCGCTTTAGTACGGTACTAAAAGCGTACTTACATTTTTACTCATATTTTATTCTCTTATTATCGAAGCCTATCATTTGTCACTTATGAATTCATAATAATCTAATCATCTAACGCCCGATAATACTACTGTAAAGATCCAAACCGACCTTTTGAAGCACCACTTTATAGTTTAGCTAAATGCTCCAACAGTGTTTCTGAATAAATCTATAGAACCAAAAAGCATAGTTCTTCTTCATGAACAACTGTGCTTTTATAGGGTAAATCAAATATTTTAGGAAGTTCAACAGTGATGCAACGTCAACAGAATGTTATATCAAAAATACTGATAATTGTTTTTTAATTTATTTCTAAGTGCAACCACTTCTTCTTCATTTTTTAGATTGTTGAACATTTTGTCAGAATTTAATCTTATTCCATGTCTCTCAAAGACTACAGAACTAGCAACTCCGACAATCGAGCATATATCAGCCCTCGAAAAAACATATGCATTCCACTTATGATATGAAAACGCATCTGCCCAATCAGACAATCTAACAATTTCAGAAAGCCTTACAAATTCACCCCTATTATCAACAACAAAGGCATTAGACAGATCTTTTGCTACACTAGTTTTTGGTATTGAAATATGCACATCATAAATATCTATCGGAATATTTCCTCCATCATCACTCGAGAGCATGTTACTTATTTTTTGTGCTTCCTCGCATATTTCCTGTCTTAATTCAATGATTCCGCGTAGTGTATCAGCTATATCAGCTATGTGATATTTTCCAGATTTGCCATCTAGGGAATCAACAGAATCATAATTTAATGCAAACGCTCGTTTAGGCAACTCTCTCATACGAACACGTCTCACTATATCTGAAAGAGTCTTGTTTGATTTCGAATTAATTTTCTTTGTTGATATTTCCTGCAAAAAATCCTCATCTCCGGAATCAGAATATATTTGAAAAATATCATCATCACAAAAATACAAGAAATCACACGGATGCTCAAGCTTTTCATTTTTTGCAAGACCCTCTGCAACATCTTGTATAAGCGCATCCGTTGCCAACACTTTTTGATGCTGATAAATATAACTATTAAGCATCAGCTGGCTGAACACCATTTCCTCTACAGCTGAAACTCCTGTAACAGGAATTGTTAAATGCTTTCCTATAACAGTCTTTCCATTATCAGATACTTCAGTCTTTTCAACAATTCGAATCTTATATAAAAATCTTTCAATGTCATATGTAAGAGCCAAACCCGCCGTATAACTATCCCTGCGAAGATAATCCAATTTATCCGCATCAAATTGCCCATTAATCATTTGCGTAAGATAATACTTTTTATATTGAGTATCATTTCCGCGCTTGACCTTTTCCGCATCAGGAAAGGCTCCTATTATCATTCTTCCTATATTAGATAACAAACTATCATTTTTATGTGGATAGTCTACCTTATTATTAAAAAACGACCTGAAGCTAGGGGTATCAATTATGATATATGCAAATATCTCGTGCTCCTTTGCAGAACTAAACGCATGAAATGATCTCTTCAGCTCAACAAAAGGTTTCATTTTGCCATATATAGATTCAGATAAGTGAGAGAAAAAACTATGACCAACATCATGTAATAATGCGGCGAGCCGCAAAGTATACATATCCCCATCACTTATCGGTTTATTTGCATCTTCCGAATGTGCATCGCAATCCCGACCTAAATTATTAATATTGTTGGCCATTCTAGTAACGACTGCCATCACTCCAAGAGAATGCTCAAAACGAGTATGATGCGCCGACGGATAAGTTAGAACCGCCAAGCCAACCTGATTAATTCTACGCAATCTCTGTATAAGTGGGGAATCCATTATCTGTTGTTCCCACGGATATACAACCATAGTTCCCCATACTGGATCATGAATTACTTTATCAGAAATACCAGTCGAGGGCGTATACTCACCTAACAACTTGTTCACAAATTCATCGGCTCGTTTTACGAAATCTGCATATAGCTCATTCTCTTTATCGTGTTTATCTCCCTCGCTAGGGAATTGCTTTTTAATCCCCGACATTTACAGCTCCATTTTTTTTTGAAATACTATGAATTGATCTGCTATTTCTAACATAAGGTCCCATTCTTCTTTCTTTAGAGATAACTTAATTTCATTTACAATTTCTTCCGTATAATCAATAAGTATTTTTCCAAAAGATGGATTTCTTTTGCCAAGCAAACCAACATTTTGCAATGTTAATATTTCATCTTCTATCTCGCTCGAATACATAAAAACACCATTTGAACGAAAAGTTATATCTTCCAAAAGCATCTCATATCGACTATCATTCTTCATCTCATACAAAAAATCCGTAATATCTCGGGATACTTGCGAACAATTTCTATTAAATAAAGCCGCAAAAAAAGCTTTTAAGAACACATATGATGTCATCTGTGGAAACTCAAAGAAACCCAAATATTTTTGTGTGTCCTCATACAGAACCATCATACCCTCCTTATGACTCAAAATTCATTAACAAACCTACGATAATTCTATCATATTTTGTCAAGTATACCTTAAAAACGTCAGAAATAATACTTTTTTAAAGAATTCACCACGTTATTCAGTATATTTTTTTCCTAGTCACAGCTTCGGAAGCATACTTTTATAAACCGTAGAATACTTCTCAACCATTGTCGTGAAAACTGGATTTCGGCAGAATTCATTTTAGAAAAATTCATCCTCAGTTGTTTTCTGAGTGCGGAAAGGATCGCATTCATTGAATCGGTGGAGAAAGCATATTCTTTCACTACATCGATCACTTCCGTCAGAAAACTATTCTCTTCCCCGGTTTTCTCGTCTTTCTGTGGTTTTCTTTTATATCCTTAGCAATTGGTGCGATATCCTCACCGATCAGCCTGCTAAATTATTCATTCTCATCGTTCTCACTCGCTTTCAGAGTTCGTACATAGTACTCTGAATCTCGGATCTCTCCCTGCAATTGGATCCTGTTGAGCATCATCGATACATAACTATTCAAATTCCATATCCTCATCTCTGCAAGGCTGTCAATATAGATCTCTATATCGCTCATAAAGTTCCAGAAATTAGGATGTTAATAATCTCGCAGAGAAGCCTATTATTGATTTTTCCGCTCTTAAAGATATTTACGATATCATCATCCAATTTGAGGTCAGCCCGCCCCATATTACCTCCTTCATCATTTTCCGTCAAACCTGGGAGATAATCCGTCGATACACCATAAAACCTTGCAAGCGTAATGATCGAAGTGTAGAAAATACCCTTGTAATCATTGCTCTTATAACTGTCAAGAGCTAACTTGGATAACCCTGTCTGTGCGGAGAGTTCTTCAAGACTAAGTCCATTCTCAACTCTAGGATCAATTGATGAAGATGTTCTTGAAAAAGCTTGTGGGTTTGTCTCGCTGAACTAGCAAATTATAGCCCCTAAACCAATGCGAACCAAACACGAAGCAAACATAAGCTCCGCAAACCCTTGAGTTTACGGGGAAAATCAAAAAGCAGATGATGGAAATCGAAATCACTTCCTTTCCCGAAACCCTAGTAAAATCAAGGAGGAAAGTACATCCGCTTTAGTACGATACTAAATTCGTACTACAACTGAATCACATTATCGAAGTTTACTTTCATAATCTTCCGATCCATGAAACATATTTGTAATTTCAACTCTATTGCCCTTAACTCTGTATAAGAGAAAATAATCATGATTCATAAAATTAATCCGTTTTAATCCACGATCCTTTAGCTTCTCACTGTCAGGCTCCGCCAAAGAACCTGCAAGATTTTTCAAAGAATCTTTTGTCTTTATAAAATCGTCCGCTACATTTTTTGCAGCCTGTGGATTCTTAAGTTTATTATTGATATATGACAAGTATTTCCTCAAATCCGCTTTTGCATCAGGTGTAACTTTGATACTGTACATTTTCATAACCCAAGTTCCGCCATTATCTCCTCAATCGCCTCATCTGCATCCTGTAGATCTCCAGCATCTGCCTGTGCAAGAGAGTGATCAATTTGTTCAAACAGTTCTGCTTCTGACTTAGGACTAAAAGGGTTATCTCTATCACTTTTTAATAAGTTAACTGAAAAGTCCAGTACTTTCTTCTGGCTTTCTTCCGAAAGAACCTTAAGAACAGATATTGTCGTCTCATAAACCGGCTTTGCATCCATTTGTATTGTATTCATATCTTATCTCCGAAAGTTGCTTATCAACAGTCCTCTCTTATTATATCATACTTAGAATCGAAGTCCCTTACTTTCCCGAAACCCTATTAAAATCAAATATGAGGAAAGCTCATCTCCTGTTTTATTGCCTGTCATAAATCCCGTTTGTCGCATTGCTACCTGTTTTTTCATAGCAATCGTCATCAAACTGAACGCTTATACTATTACCGCTTCTCTTTATATCTACAGAATATGTAGCACCCTCAATAGTATTCCATCCTTCGCCAGAAGTATCATAATAGCACTCACTAAACTCGACATGAGCTGTCCCGTCATCATTTATTTCATATATTCCATGATCTTTATTTCTTCCTCCTTGCAGATCAACAGTTCCATCACTATGAAATGTAAAATGATATTCCTCTGAAAAGGCATAGAGCGGATCTGATACTGGATTTACCCATGTACCCGTTATCCAGTCTGTAGTTATTGCTTCATTGGATACTGTCAGGTCTAATTTGCCACCTGAAACAATCTGGGAATATGCCTCATTAAATCCACTTTCAAATAGTTTATTTGCCTCTTCCATTGAAGTTGCGATTCTTACTAGTTTATATTCCCATTCACTATCACCATCTGAAATTTCAATAATTGAAGTATAATCATCAGTGCTCTCATAAACACTCGAATACGGGTAACCCTCATGTTGACTACCATCAAAATCAGTAAATGCGTCGCATTCAAATTCTATAATGTATCTTCCTTGATCATCTTCTTTGATCTCTTTTATATGAGATACAGAGATTGCTTTTGATAAGTACCAGCTTCTTGTAATATTATTATTGCCATCATAATAAACATAATACGGACTTCCATATTCATCAGGCGTGGCCCATACTCCCTTCATTTTCTGGTTGAACGAAGTTATATCTTCAGTGCTGCTTTTAGGTTCTTCTAAAGAAGTAACAGAATAGTCCTTAGAAAACGATGCGGGCTTCCTATGAAATTTTTCTATATAGTCCTGTTCATTTGTCTTATATGAAAGAGTAATGGTTACTATATCCCCATTAGACAGCGCCTCACCATAGTTACTTACTTGATAGGATAGATCATGTATATATTCACTATCATCGATAATTTCTACACTAGCGCTACCGGATCCATCCTCCCCATAAAATGAAACCTTTATCTTATCAAAAGGATCAAACTCGTCAACTTTATTCTCTACGATTTGTTCTGTTTCCTTTACTTCCACAGATTCCATAGAGTCAGGTACATCGTCTTCTTTTGGTCTAAGCACCACCCATAAAACAACTGCAACAATAATCATTGCAAGTATAGAGCACGCTATAATAGCTCCCTTACTATGCCTTTTATCTGTTGTTGCTGTATTTCCACTTGAACCAGCTAAATCTTTGTCATGAATACTGTTTGATGAGTCAGGTTTTAAAGCGTTATTGTCATAAAGTTCTTCATTATCAGTCAAATTCTCATCGGGCTTAATCAACAAAGCGCCACATCTTTTACAATATTTGACATCATCATTATACGAAAATTCATAACCACACTTCTTACAGAACATTTTCCATCTCCGTTTTGATAATAGCGTTATTGGTACTCTTTAAAACCATCGCCACCAGTAACAATATGATTCCTTCTGTGAAATCCACCTATCTGTTCAAAACAATCTTTTGGATCTAGATACCCTTCGGTTCGGTATTCTGTACCAGGGATTTTGTTAAATGCCCCTACGGATATCATTGCGATTATATCATTATAAGAACACTTATTACCATCTTTCACGATACTATCAAATCCCGCAAAGGCATATATTGGTGTATCCTCAAAATTACCAGCGCTATCAGACAACTCTGTCTTGTACACAAGATATAAGGTGTTCCAGCTTCTGCCCTCATATCCAAAATTTGCTCCCGGCTCATATGCCAAAAAAACCCAGCCATAATATTCTAAATCACTATAAGAAGCCGTATCCGGAAGAGTTCCTCCTATATCGTATTCAAGCTCACGCCGCGTCTCTTCCTTTCCAACAGATTTAAGTTCACTAATTAATTCTTTTGAAATATCAGAATAAGAAGAAACATACTCCTCCAATCCCTCAACAGTATACTCTTTTTCCATTTTTGATGGGAGTTTTCCATACTCCTTCTCAAATTCTTCCTCTGATATACCTGTTACATATGCCCTTAATTTAATAGTATCACCATTAGATAATCCATTTGTTTCATCCATGTCATAGGCTATGTGACTATACTTGGGGCTCCCCATAATATCCGCATACCCGATAGGAGCTTTTCCAGAGAATCTAATTTCAACTCCCTCAAAAGGATCTATTTTTCTATTAGCCAAAACACAAATCAATGCAATGACACATACAACTAATACAGCAGCAACTATAAGAACTTTTCGAGGAATAACTTGTAATAAACGAGATGCTCCAACTCCAGTTGTTTTTGCTACATCAGAGATTTTATCAATACCTCTTTGTTCATTCACTACGGGCTGCCCACATTTCCCGCAAAATTGAATCCCTGGTTTTACTTCGGCTCCACATTTTCCACAATACATGTTCTACCGCTCCTCTTACATTCCAAATAAGTCTTCTTCTATGAGCCATCCATCTTTTTCGTAATTGCTCAATTCAAATGTTCTCGTATCCCAAAGATCTCCATTTTCATATAGTTCAACCATTATTAATGCTTTATCAGCACTTGAATTAGTAATAATCTGTGGCATATTTGAGCTTATCTTTTTACCCGATTTATAGTACTCAACTTCCTTTACTTTAACCTTAAGTTTTGGGGTGTCAGCGTATGAAGATGCTATACCAACAATCGCATTCCCGTCAATTCCAAACATCCCCATTAGACCCATAGCGCCTTCATATTGGGCATTAGTTTTAGGAGAGTAACACTGTAGCATTGAAGCGATGTCTGCATTACTAAAGGCCTCGATCATCTTTCTTACCGTCTTTTCAGGAGAATCAACTAGGGTCTTTGCGGCTACCGTTCCTGCCCCGGCCAAAACAAGTATAACTACGGCAATTACTAATGCAATAGTTCTCTTTTGACTCAGCCTCATCACTAATCTAGATGTAGAGGCCTCCTCTTCCATTGAAACACTTATATTATCATCTACTGGTAGCGAAACCTTACATCCGCATTTATGACAGAAGGAAGTTCCCTCCATTAATTCGGCACCACATTTTTTACAATACATACCGGATTCTCCTCTTACATCTTTTTCCCGCATTTCACGCAATAAACAGAATCACCATCTTGCTTTGTCCCACAGTACGGACAGAATACAAATTGAGGTTCTGTCTCTTTATTTGTAACATCATTTTCTTGCCGAGATTCTTCCATCTGAGCTTTCTCTTGTAGTTCAGCTTCTCTTCTTTCTGCTTCTTTCCTTTCTCTTTCCGCTTTTGCAGATTCAATTAGATCCTTTGGAATAGGGGTACCACAAGAAGTACAAAACTCATTTTCAAAGTATAATGGGGCTCCACACTTTTGACAGTAGCCCATAATATCATCTTTATTTCTTAAAGACCCTATCGCATCCGATACAGAACTAGAAACATTCCCTGCAATCTCCGATAAGCGCTTAGATACCTGCTTTGTCCCCTCAGCCACTCGAGCCGTACCTTCACGAATTTGATCAGAGTTAAGATTAAAATTTCCTGTAAATGCACCTATCAAGTTTGAATCAAGTGTAATCCTTCCAATCAAAACTCCACAAAAAATCAATATAGTTAGAATTTGAAAAACAATGGTCCAGACAAACACTCCTGTCGTTTTAAACTCGCAATTATTGGTCCTTGCTGCCTCTTTCACTTTTGATTTAATGAAAAACCACACCACTATATCTATAATTGCAAGAATGCTTCCTACACACGATACGAGCTTATTCTTTAGTTGCTTCAGAAACATAAACACAACTATTGCAATAGGAATGAGCAGGCAAATTAAAACAATAGGTTTAGAATCACTAACATCTTCAACTCCAAATCCTGTATCAACTTGTATTCCTTTTACTATATTGAATCCGCTAACTTCTATATTCTTTCCGCTGCAAGATACCAAAAAAGAAGAGCAGAAGAATAGTACTATACAGACTATAGATATAGTCTTTATAACGTTTCTAAAAGTGAGCATTCCATTATTATCATTGTTTTCCATAGCGAACCTCCCTCAGACAGTATGGTGTGACCATCTGTCAATCCCATAAATATCTTTAATTCTCGATTTATATTTTACAGCCCATCTGAATCATAAGCAATAAAAATAAGCCCCCGAGTCACTATAGTTGAAGGATCTATATGTTGGATGATACAAAAATAAGGAATTACAAAAGTCTGCACCTGATGAGAGTATATATTATTTTACTTCTATATCCTGCCGCGCTTCCGCTTGGCACAACCGACCTTACGATCATCCGATCATACATCCCTTTCCATGATTCATATATTTCGATCGGCTGATCCTAAGATCGGTTCTGGTGTCCTCTCACAAATGTTATTTTCATGTTCTTTTATTCTAATATTGACTCTCCGACCATGTTTTTCTCTATATATCACTTTTTGTTTAACAAGCAGAGAAAATAGGCCCTAAATGGGCCCATTTTCACTTGAAAGGGCCCGCCCTTAAACCCTGTCTTATTGCTATAAACCCCTTAAATCCTGCTCTCAGGCGTAGCCTGACAAAGTTTAAGAGTAGGCTCTTAAAGCGGAAATGTCCCCGGTTTACCTCTGACGTCCCTTGTCTATAGAGGTTGCTCTACTTTTGACGACTCCGATCTACTTTTTTACAAATTATTTTTTCAGATTTTTCAAAATGAGCCTTTATTACTTCTTAGAGGAAAAGATGAATCCTCTAAAACTATCAATTCATTTGAAAGGAGGAAGCATATGGCAAAAAGGTATGGCCTCATTTATGGCGATGACTATGAAAAGAGGCGGTATTGGAACCAGTTTGTTACGGTTCTTGAACAATCCCGAGGCAGAAGGAATCATATCATCTTCATGATCATTACTGCACTTATCAAGGAACTCGGTCTGTCAGACTGCAATGATCTGATAATGATCAATGCCCTTGAACGCTGGGCATATGATCTTCTGTCAGGCAGCGGAGAAACCAAAACGGTATGTGTAACTGATCATGAAGTTGCAAGGGCTCCGACTATACAGAAGCCTTCGGAAGCATCATCAAGCACTACACCGCAGGCATCATTTGATGTATCAATGTTCAGCGGTATGAACAGAACTACAAGTTTATCAGACATTTGAAACAGAAAATAGGAGGAAATCTTTATATGTCAACAAAGTATTTATCAATCGATTGTGGAAAAGCCAACACAAAAGTGATCGCGTATGATCCCGGATCATCGGATATACGCACCGGCATTATTGCAACCAACGTGGCTAAGCCCAATGCCCTTGTAGCGCTGTGCAAGACAGGGGCGCACCACACAGTAAGGATCGAGAGTGATAACAAGGAAATATCCGGCGAGTGGATGATCGGAGCTACCGGTGGTGAGAGTACCTACAGCAACTCCAAGAAAGATATGATCCATAAGATCATGACTCTTACCGCCATAGCTCTTGTAACTGATAACGGGGATACGATCATCCCCAGTGTCGGATGTCCCCTTTCTGTCTTTGAAGATCCTGACCAGAAAGCAGATCTGTATAACTATCTGTTCCCGAACGGGCGGGTTGATATCACTGTAGACGGTGATAACAGATTCTACTATATCGAAAAAGATAAGGGACTTATCTTTCCGGAAAGCTTCGGAGCACTCTTTCTGTATCCTGATAAGTTTATCGGACATACCGGTATAGTCGATATCGGAGGTCTTAACCTTAATGCCAGTTACTTTGATTCTTCGCGCCTTGTATCGGATCTTTGCACAACAGAAAAACTGGGATGCTTTTCCATCGTATCTTCTGTCCGTAGCAGATTAAACGCATTCTGTGACGCAAGCTTTAGTAATAAAGATGCTGAGATATTTCTTCTTGCAGGCGAGGTTTCAGGGAGCAAAGGAAGCCGGAAGGTAATCGAGGAAGTGTTAACCCACCACTTAAAACGTATAACAGATGTATTACAGGAATGGGATCTTGAGAGAATGAACTTCATATTTATCGGTGGCACATCAAAGCTTCTGCAAAAATATCTGGAAGAGCGATTCAAAGACAGGGTATTTATTCCGGAGGAAAGTGAGTTCGTCAACTGCAGGGGATTCTTGAAGGCAATGCTTTCCGGTGCCGGATATAATTGCCCGTTCTGAATTACGCATTTGAAAAAAGGTATATGGTTTTGGGCTTTCGGAAAGTATCCCGTAAGCCCAATATACCTAATTTTTTTTTGGGGAAGAGTATTGTTAACCACGAGGGACGTCGTTTATGAATACTGACTTGATTAATAGCTTTGAGACAGTTAGAATTCATTACAGCGGATGTGCTGTTGATGGTATGCTTACAAAAGAATATGAAACGGCACTTAAAAAGGCTGGCTTTAATCTAAGCAGCATCTGTCAGATTAGGGACGGGCGCTATAAAACAAGCGCCCCGATACAGGTCTGCAGAAAAAAGAGGATTGACGTCCTTAAAGAGTTATACATACATTACTACGGTATCGGATCAACCTATACTCTCCGTGATGTATTCAAACTCGCTACAACTGAATACAGAAAACTTGTTGATAATGGGCACAGAGAAGAAAACACCTATGACCACTACACCGGAGCATGGAATCGATATATTAGCAAATCCGATCTGCCGGATATGAAGATTTCTTCTATCAGACGAAGGCATCTGCTAGGATTCTATTCTGACATTACCGCACCGGATAGCAACGGCAAGCGCATCACCAGAAGTACGCTTCGAAATGTCATAACAACTATCAACCTTTGTTTTGATTATGCCCTCGATTGCGATATCATTGAAAACAATGTCGCTATGAACATCAAAACAGACAAGCTGATCTGCAATGAAGGAAAAAGTCATGATTCTTATACAGCTTATGAGGTTGAATGCCTGAGAAAAGTATTACAGGAACAGGATAGTGTTTATGCACGTATCATAAGGCTTGATTTTTGTTTAGTGGCAAGAATAGGTGAACTGGAAGCTTTAAAATGGCAGGATATCGACTTTGAGCAAAAAACAGTCCGTATTCACTCACAAATAGTCAGACGGAAGCGTGACGGTCAAATAACGTTCGAATATGTCCCGTACACAAAAACCGGAAGGCATTCCGTAATGGATATGGGACGCAGAACTTTAAAGCTCAATTCCAAGGCCATGGAAGTTTTGAGAGAGCAAAAACGGATTAATCCCTTTGGAGAATTTGTTTTTGTCAGTGAAGCAGGAACACCGCTTATCACAAACAGAATAAATGAGCATTTGAAAAAATTCTGCAAAATGGCCGATGTTCCTTATCTGTCCACTCACAGTATCAGAACAACCAATATTACAAAATTGTTTGATATGAATGTTGCTCCGACCAAAATTCAAGTGGCAGCCGGCCACTCGGATATTCGTACTACCAACGGATACTGTCACTCGGAAAAATGCGACGAAATTGATGTGGATATTCTCGAAAAAGCACTCTAAAGCCCGTAAATTCAACCACTTGCACTTTAGCGTACTAAACCGTACTAACCTCAAAAAATAAAAAAGCCCGTATTTACGGGCAAAAATAAGAGCAGGTGATGGGAATCGAACCCACGTCACCAGCTTGGAAGGCTGGTGTTCTACCATTGAACCACACCTGCAAGGTGCCCAGAACCGGAATCGAACCAGTGACACGAGGATTTTCAGTCCTCTGCTCTACCAACTGAGCTATCTGGGCGAATAATTATCGCTAATCTGCGTCAGCAAAAGCCATTATACACATATTTTTATGCTTTTGCAACACTTTTTTCTAGAGGACACCTCTGATAGCGGATACGATTTTCTCAACATTGATAGGTTTACTTATATGCCCGTTCATTCCTGTCCTAAGAGCTGTCTGTATATCATCAGGCAGAGCCTCTGCCGTCATAGCGATTATAGGGATCGATTTTGCCTGTGGATGGCTTCCGTTACGTATAGCGTCTGTTGCTTCATATCCGTCCATACCCGGCATATTGATATCCATAAGGATAACATCGAAAGTTCCCGTAACGGATTTGTTGAACAGATCCACACCTTCTTTTCCACTGTCGCACACCGTAACGATAGATCCTCGCGATTCAAGCATTTCTTTAGCAATGAGCTGGCTGACACTACTATCTTCAACTACCATTACACGGAGATTATTCAGAATACTGCTGTCAACTTCTTCCGTAGTAGTTCCGTGAAGTGCTGCGTAGTTTCCTGTTTCAAAACATTCAAAGAAATGATCTATTGTCTGCTGCAGTTCCGTTGCCGCATCGCCAAGAATGTCCACATAAGAAAGAAGCGTATCCTTATCACAGTCATTCATAATGACTTTCCTGGTGATCTCAGTAATTCCGCATATTGTATTCAGAGGGTTGCGAACATTATAAGACAGTTCGGATACAAACCTTCTCTCCTCTTCAATCTTGTCACTGTTATTAACTTCTTTTTTCTTTCCTAAACCAAACATACGCTAATCCTCCGGAAATTCTACCGTAACGTAGAATCCTGCAGGTCTTTCTTCAACACTCTTTACAACGCCTTCCCTTCCCTTTAACCTCTGCCTAAACTCATAGTTACCGCTCATGGCAAGTGAAGGATCTATTGTATAGTAAAAACTTGTCGGAAGCACCCCTTCGGTAACCGTGACATTCTGTCCGGCTTCAAGCAATCCGGGGCGCTCCATTTTGAACTCCATATCACGCATATGTTACTACTCCAAAACATTTTTTAATGTAGCAGAAATTCCAGCTTCTGTAAAGGACTTACCTTCTTTGAGTCATCCTGTTTTTCTTCTTTTTCTTTCTTATCCTGTTTACCTTTCAACACAACGGCAGATGTTTTCGGAAGAGTTATCCTAAGCCGGCCGTTTTCAATCTCATATTCCTCGGGATCTGTAGTAAATCCATCCGCATCGGTCATGATAAGCCTTGTAACCTTTGATTCTCTGGGAATTCCGGTCTGCCAAACCCTCATTTCGATTTCTTTGTCACAATCATTGTTATTTACTATGACAATGATCTCATTGTCTTTTATAAAACGTCCGTACGAGATCACATTATAATCTTTGTGTAGGATGATCCCCGACCCGGTTATAAGCTCACGATTTTCTTTGTGAATACGGATTATTTCCTTGTGGAACCTGATAAGTTCCGTATCTTCGTTACCCCATGGATAAGTCCTCCTGTTATCGGGATCGGTAAATCCGCATACACCGGCCTCATCACCATAATATATCGTCGGTGCCCCGGCCCATGTCATCTGCATAACAACTGCTTCGCGCATGACCGCCTTGTTGATACCCTCGCTTGCTGCTTCATATCCCTTATCTGCTACACGCCCGACTATATGATTGGTTCTTGTCAGAAATCTTGAATGATCGTGGTTTGACAGCTCATTCATCGTCGTAAACAGCGTCGGTGCCATAAACTTTGAGACTCCGTCCCGCATCATACCTTCGAACGCATCCGCATTTCCAAGAAGATCCTGTCTGAAATCATCGCTGTGCTTCTGCATTCCGGTAAGAAACCATGTGACCGGCTCCATAAATGCATCATAGTTCATTATGGTATCCCATTCATCACCGGCCAGCCAGCCTGAAGGATCTCCGTAGTGCTCGGCAATGATTATCGCATTGGGATTTGCCTCTTTAACGGCTCTCCTGAAATCTTTCCAGAATTGATGGTTAAATTCCGGACTGTGGCCAAGGTCCGCAGCCACGTCAAGTCTCCATCCATCAACATTGTAAGGAGGTGAAACCCATTTTCTGGCAATCCTTAGCACATAATCCCTCAGCTCCCTTGATCCTTCGTAATTAAGCTTTGGAAGTGTATCATGACCCCACCATCCGTCATATGTCCCGTTATAAGGCCATTTATCCTCAAAGAATCTGAAAAAATCATGATATGGACTGTTTTTATCAACATAGGCTCCCTTCTCGTAGCCTTCCTGATTTTCATATATCCGCTCTCTGTCCATCCACTTATTAAATGAACCACAGTGATTGAACACGCCGTCAATGATAACCTTTATACCTCTCTTATGGGCTTCATTCACAAAGGATGCAAAATACTTATTTGATGCCTCAAGGTTTGCCTTGTTTGTGACCCTGTTTATGTACCTGGTTGCATCTTTGTTTTCATTCCTGTCACCTTCAAGCAGATCACCTTTGTCATCAACAATCTTTCCGAAATGAGGATCTATATAATCATAGTCCTGAATATCGTATTTATGATTTGAAGGTGACACAAAAAGCGGATTGAAGTATATGGCATCGATACCCAGATCCTGAAGATAATCAAGCTTTTTCATAACACCTTCAATATCCCCGCCATAGAACTCCCTGACACCCATATATGCCGGATTCTTGCTCCAATCATCCACTTTTGTGACATTTTCACCTATATACCTGTACTCATTGGTAAGAACATCATTTGTAGGATCACCGTTATAAAACCTGTCCGTATATATCTGATACATTACGGCACCCTTTGCCCAATCCGGAGTCTTGAATCCCGGTCGTATACGAAAATCATAATAATCATTCGGGTCCTTTACGACTCCCCTTATATCATAGAAGCATTTGGTTCCGGCAGACGAAACCTCAAAATGATACCGTATCATCTCGTTGCTTAAGCGGTAACTTGCGGAGTAATAATCAAACTCCTCCGTTGTTTCGGTAAGTTCCATAAGTATGTTCTCGCCGTTGCACACGAGCATGGCAACATCCAGGTTATTTCTGATGCTGCGAAGTCTTATCGTTACAATACCATATGCATTTGGTTCAAGTGGAATTATGTAGTCTTCCGAATAGTCGGAAAAGATTGCCCTTCTGTTAAGAACAGGCTTGTAATTTGTGATAAATCTGCCCTTCTGCAGAATCTCACTGCTGTTTCCCAAATCCATTATTATTCCCCTCGCTTTATACTGTCATTAATTTGATATTATATCACAAAAAAACAGCTCCTAAAAAGGAGCCGTTTTTGGAGAAGGTATTTCTTTCTTATGGGGAATGATTCTACGAATCATCCTCTTATTGGGGGGTTACAAGGAGATTATAGTCCCGTATACCCGCAAAATCTATCCATTAAATTCACAAATATTACAAATATGCCTACATTTGTTTGTGCAATATAACGGACAAATATTAACAATTATAGTGAAAATCACTATATATTGCGTAGCTTATTCATCAATCTGCTATGTCCACACCATCCGAAATCTCGAAATCCGAATCCGGAGCCCCGAATAATGCCTCAAACTCGGAACGGTTGATTTTCTCTTTTTCAAGAAGAAGTGCGGCACACGCATCGAGTTTATCCCGATTCTCATTGATTAAATTGACTGCCTTCTCATAACATGTGTCTATGATATACTTAACTTCTTCGTCTATCTTTGAGGCCATAAGTTCACTGTGAGCTTTCGGATGTGCCAGATCACGACCGATAAATACCTCATCACCTTCATCGTCATAGCATATGGCTCCGATACTATCACTCATTCCGTACCTAGTAACCATATTTCTGGCCATGTGCGTTGCCTTCTTGATGTCAGAAGAAGCACCGGTAGTTATATCATCAAGCACAATTGCCTCTGCAGCCCTTCCGCCGAGGATCGCAACGATCTCATTGAGCATCCTTCCGCGGGTTTCAAACATCACATCCTCTTCGGGCATTGCCATGGTATATCCGCCTGCTCCAAGGCCTGTGGGAATGATTGAAACCGTATTAACAGGATCAATATCCGGCAGTATATAATGTAGGATCGCATGTCCGCTCTCATGAAATGCCGTGATACGCTTTTCTTTGTCAGATACTATCTTACTCTTTTTCTCTGCTCCAACACCGACCTTCAGGAATGATTCCCTTATATCGGTCATCTTAATAAACTTACGATCCTCTTTGGCCGCTCTTATCGCCGCCTCATTCATAAGGTTCTCAAGATCGGCACCTGTAAACCCGGCCGTCGATTTTGCAACCTCATCAAGATCTACATCATCGGCAAGAGGTTTGTTTTTGCTGTGAACAGCAAGTATTTCCCGGCGTCCCTTAATATCCGGCGTTCCAACCGCAACCTTTCTGTCGAATCTTCCCGGACGCATAATAGCAGGATCAAGTATATCAACACGATTTGTTGCAGCAAGAACTATTATTCCCTCATTTTCACCAAACCCGTCCATCTCCACAAGCAATTGGTTAAGAGTCTGTTCTCTCTCATCGTGTCCGCCACCCATTCCGGTTCCACGCCTTCTGGCTACCGCATCTATCTCATCAATAAACACTATACAGGGGGCGTTTTTTTTGGCCTCCTCAAACAGATCCCTGACCCGGCTGGCACCGACTCCGACAAACATCTCCACGAAGTCCGAACCTGAAATCGAGAAAAACGGTACACCTGCTTCACCGGCTATGGCTTTTGCAAAGAGTGTTTTACCCGTACCGGGAGGACCAACCAAAATCACTCCTTTAGGTATCCTGGCACCGACATCTACATATTTTTTAGCGTTCTTCAGGAAGTCAACTATCTCTTCAAGATCCTCTTTTTCTTCATCAAGACCCGCAACATCTCCGAATTTGGTCTTATTGTCACTGCTGGACAGCTTGGCATGACTCTTTCCGAAGTTCATCATCTTACTTCCGCCGCCCGCAGATCCGTTCATATATGTAATGAACACGATCATCATAAGTCCGACAATAAGCGCAGGGAGAACATACGCCGTAAACCATCCTTCTCTCTTAACATCTTCCATGGTATATGCGGGGAATTTTGTATCAAGTTCATGTGCAACTTCATTAATATCCGGTGTATACATAAATACTCTTACCCCGGATTTCAATGTGATCTCGGCCTCTCCTGTCGGCACTTCCGAATTCTGAATGAGATTGACTGCCAATATCTCATCAGATTCAAGATACGATTCATATTTTTCGTGATTGATCTGCTGTATCGAGCCATTCTGCATTCTTGACCACACAAGAGCAATGATAACAAAGATCAGCAGAATCATAGTATAAAAACCGATTCCTTTATTTCTGCTATTACTCAACTATTGTCCGTGTCCTCTCTTATTGTTTTAATCTGTTTCAACTATTCCTATGTAAGGAAGATTTCTGTACTTTTGCGCATAATCAAGTCCGTAACCTACCACAAACGCGTCCGGAATGACAAAGCCCGTATAATCGACATTAACTTCTTTTAACCTTCTCTCCGGTTTGTTTAGCAAAGAACAGAGTCTTACTGACAAAGATCCTCTCTTTTGCAGATTATCAAGCAGATAACTGAGAGTATTTCCCGTATCCACGATATCCTCTACCACAAGTACATTCTTTCCTTCCAGCGGCTCATCAAGGTCTTTTGTGATCTTAACGACCCCGGAAGACTCTGTTGCATCACCATAGCTTGATACACTCATAAAATCAATTGTTACCGGAACCGTTATCCTTTTAGCAAGCTCACATGTAAAAAAAGTTGCTCCTTTAAGAATTCCTACAAGATGAACTGATTTTCCGGCGTAGTCCTTACTTATCTGTTCACCCATTTCCCTGATACGATTATTCACCTGCTCTTCGGTATAAAGCACCGATATTTTATCAGCCATTTCCAACTCCTTCCGCCGTTTTGGGATCATCTCCTTCTTCCGATCCCATATTTGCCTTTTTATACATAAACTCGACCACACATGTGGTGTTATCAGTAACTTTAACATCCTCCGATATTCTGTGTCCCATTACCCAATAAATTCTTTGTCCGCTTGCAAGTAATGGCACATAGTCCCTTTCGCTTTTAGGGATTTTTTCATTTATCATATAATTCTTCAGATTTCCTTCATTACCGTTTTTGTTGATCACAAGATAATCTCCGGATTTGCGTGTTCTTATGCACAAATCTTCCGACATTTTAGCATAATCCATCCATTTAGTATAGGTATCTTCGGGAATCTCGTTTCTGTTAAATTCGTTGAGGATCCTGCACGAAACCACGCTTCCGTCAGGAAGCATATAGTTTCCTTCCCCGATGATCGGATAATAGAAATTATACGGAGACTTTTCTTCCTGTTTACCTGTATCCTGCTCGAAATTCTCTTGCTCCGTTCCCGCTTTAGCCACCGGCATTACAACCTCGGGAACATTTACCAATTCCTGTATCTGTGCCTCAAAATCTTCCCGTGGTTTGATATAAACTATCCCCGATTCTTTGACTACGGTAACTCCCTTCGGAAGATGAATCTCACCGCTTTTCGGTTTCTCTATAAGTTCACAGAGCGATTCAACATGATTTCTTGTTACATCCTTAATTGAAACTCCGGCTTCACTGATCAGCGCTCTGACGGCAAATTTCAAAAGTATCGGTTCAGCCTCGGACAGAACATCGGCCTTGTACTTTTTGGACAATCCTTTTGTAATATACTTTTTGTCGGCTTCCTTTGATGCTCCCTCTAAAAGCTCAAATGCCTTCTTTTCCATAAAATCATTAATTTCAGCCGCTTCTCCGGATAAAGCATTTATATGTTCTACGGCATTCTGGCGCACATTTTCAAACTTCGGGATTATCTTCTTTCGAATGTAATTCCTGCTGTATTCAATGGCGTTGTTTGTTTCATCTATCCGATAATTCTGTCCGGATTGCTCAAGATAGTCTTCAATTTCTTCCCTCTTAAGGCACAGAAGTGGTCTTATGATATTATCCCTTTTGGCTTCCATACCGCCAAGTCCCTTTATTCCGCTTCCTCTGATGATACGGAATATCACTGTTTCCGCCTGATCGTTCATATGATGAGCCACGGCGATCTTGGCATTTTCATATTGTCTGCAAACCTCATCAAACAACTCATATCTGATACGTCTGCCACATTCCTCCTCTGACTCTTTGGTGATCTTACATATCAGAGGAATATCCTTTTTGAATGATTTTAACTCAACACCTTTTGACTCGCATAATTTTGCAACAAACTTCTCATCCTTATCGGCAGTCTTCTTTCGTATACCGTGATTTACGTGAACTGCAACGGTTTTGAATCCGACTTCTTTTTTGTACTCCTCAAGCATGAGAAAAAGGCATACCGAATCGGCACCGCCCGAGATTCCTTCAACGATCGTATCCTGTGGACTGATCAGATTGTTTTCTCTGATATAGGAAATGACTTTTTCGTAGATTGCTTTCTTCTCCATTATGTGTTCCTCTTGTGCTTTGTAGACAAACCTCTTCCCACCCTCGCCGGGTGGCATCTCGTACTTCGTGCGAGATATCTGGTGGGCCCCTTCTATCTACATACTATCTTATCTTATCTCAAATAAAAAGCACAGGAATAATTTTCCCCGTGCTTATTTATTGATATCAGATCTGAACAGGATCTCATTTTCATACAGCAACCCAAGCTTTTCTTTGGCTATCTCCTCAACAAACTTATCTGTTTTGGTGTATTTTTCATAGTCTGTAAGCTTTTTGGTCCGCTCGTGTTCTTCTTCGATCTGAGCCTGCAATGCCGCTTCTTTTTGCTGATATTCCGCCTGTTTTTTCTTCAATTCATGACCTTTAAAAAGAATAACTGCCATAAGGATCAGAACCACGAAAGAAACAAGCGCCATACCCAGCCGATTTTGCCGCTTCTTTCGAAACGCAACTCTTCTGGCCATATCATACTCCCCTTATCCGATTAAACCTACCGCCCCTCGATATGCTTAATCATTGCTTGTTAACATAATATATTATATATAAGTACAATAGCCTTGTCAAATACTATATGTTGTGTCTTTTGGGTTACATAAAATTAAATAACCTTATACATCTCCTTTGCTTCTTCTTTTTTTACTGTTTCCTTCACAGAAAGAACTTCAACCTTTAGAGGATTCGTACCGAACATTATCTCGAGCACGTCACCTTCTTTAACCTGCGCAGAAGCCTTTGCCGGACGACCGTTGATCGTAACCCTGTCGGCGTCACACGCTTCATTTGCGACGGTTCTTCTTTTTATTATCCTTGAGACTTTTAAAAACTTATCCAAACGCATCTTTATATTCCTTCAAAATGAGCTGTTAGCAGTTAAAAAAAGAACTCCGAGACTTCGGAGTTCTTTTTATACTTAAGGTTAGTGATTATCTCTTGTTAACAAGATCCTTAAGAGCCTTACCGGCTTTGAACTTAGGAGCCTTAGAAGCTGCAATCTTCATTTCCTTACCTGTCTGAGGATTTCTACCTGTTCTAGCTGCTCTCTTTGTAACTTCGAATGTACCAAAGCCAACTAACTGAACCTTTCCACCCTTCTTAAGTTCTTTTGAAACTGCATCTGTGAAAGCCTTAAGAGCCTTTTCTGCATCCTTCTTTGATAATCCAGCACTTGCTGCCATAGCTGCTACTAACTCTGTTTTGTTCATTTTGAACTCCTCCTTAATATCATGAGTACTGACGCCCTTAATTAGCGCCTATACAAGTTATAATCTTTGACCTATGAAAAGTCAAGGAATTTTTGGCTAAATCGTCGAAAATCATTGAATTTTAGGCAATTTGCACTTTACATAACACATTTTTTCGCGCCATTGACACAATTATCGAAGCATGGTTAATAAAAAACACAGAATATAAAGAATTATCGGATGAATTATATATATAGGCAACGAATATCTTCCTATTATTTTAATACCCGGAATTCCCTTCTCTAATAATGATACAGCCCTCTCGGAACAGATCATTATCTTGTGAAGGAAATATCCCGATAGATATAGGAACCACCATGGAAACAGAGAAAAATAATCTGTAGAATAAAATCCCGGATCCTTAAACCCGAAATATGTCGCTATGTATCCTTTATATATACTTCTTGGAATCTCAACATGAAAAGCCGGATAAAACCCCAAATACCCCATGTTAATTTTGTAAGTAAGCAGAAACAGAAGAAACGATACAGATAATAAGAACACGGATACTTTTTGAGTTAAAAGATTATGGTTCCTGAGGGCATTATCAATAGGAATAGTCAGAAGTATTGAAGATCCTATAAGAGTTAATACTCCGAATATAATCCTGATATCGTATAAGAAAATACATGTTGCAGCTGTAATGATCAATCCCCATCCAAATACAATGAGGCCCGACCTCAGATGATTATGCCCAAGCGAGAATGAGAATCCGGCAATTGCGATAAAGGGAATACAAATACTTCTTTCCCACACAGCAAAAATCGTACCATAAAGAGTTTCGACTGTAATAAGGATACCGAAATAGTTCATGATCCAGCATGCATGGAAGCCGATCATACTTATGATAGCCAGACCTCTTAATGTATCGATAAAATCATATCTTTTTTTCATATTCGCCTGCTCTGAGTTAATAATAAATAAGAAAAAAGTCCGACATCATTGCATAAACAACAACATCAGACTTTAAGAGGCGACAACCAGATTTGAACTGGTGATCAGGGTGTTGCAGACCCACGCCTTACCACTTGGCTATGTCGCCATATGTCAGGATTGCGAAACAATCATGACAGGCGGAGCGCCGTTTGAGCGGGTACGGCTAACTCCTCGCTCCCCGAGTTGGGCTCGAACCAACAACCCTTCGGTTAACAGCCGAATGCTCTACCATTGAGCTATCGAGGAATGTAAATCATCCGACGTAGTCGGATCCTAATGGGCGAGCGACCTTGACTTCTCTAAATGCGTGACGCTCCTTACAAACTGACTCCGACGGGAATCGAACCCGTGTTACCGCCGTGAAAGGGCGATGTCTTAACCGCTTGACCACGGAGCCTGATTCCACTAACCTTGACAACCAAACACTGATAATGATCTTAAACTCAGACATTCTCTAAATATACAACCAACACAAACCAAGGACGCTCGCCCATTTTAAGTCGCTCTCGCGACAGAGGGCTCGCGGTGTAGCAAGGACTCCGTCTGCTTCGCAGACACCTCGCAACATTTAAAAAAGCCTTCGACCGATTAGTA
>DFGA01000047.1 GCA_002371615.1 Lachnospiraceae bacterium UBA3762
TAATTCGTAACCATTGCGGAGACCACCATACGGTTTTTAAACTCCGTCTTGTTGATCGTGATCGGTTCAAAGATTTTCGTCAGTTTCATGATTACCTCCATCAAATAGTTTATTAACAACCGGTACCGTCGATATTGCAGGCACCGGGCGTTTCACATTGGACCGCCTCTGCTTTCTTTTTATCCTGCTCATAGGCTTCTCATGCTGTCCCTTCGCATCCGGAGCCGCTTTTCCCCCTGTTCATCCACTCCCTGCCCCAGCATTGCCAATATCTTGTCCTTCTCTTCCGGAAGGTATCCATATACCGGCATCATATTGGAGACATTCGTTGCATCCAGCAGCGTGTGGATATCAAGCATCTTCACAAAGGTATACAGTTCCTGTATCTTTTCTGTCTCTGCAGCCTCTACAAATTCACCTCGTCTTACTTCTTCCATAAGCGGTGTATCAGGGAAGATAGAGAGTCCGGAAGCCAGTACCCTGACAGGCGACAGACGGTTTAACACTTCTGCTGTTTTAACAGCATGCCCCATACCATAATCATGACCGCCCAGGCCGTATAAAAAGATGACGGAATAATGCATTTCCGCTTCATCCATCTTGGAGAGCTGCTCCACGATATCGCTGGCATGATAGCCTTTGTTCATTTTGTCAAGCACCGCATCATCACCTGACTCGATTCCGAACACGATCATGTCATATCCCATTTCTTTCAATGACCTGAGTTGCTCCACAGACTTATTCTTTACGCTGTCCACCCGCCCATAACCACCGACAGAGACGCCCCAGGGCAGGTATTCTTTTATCAAGTCCATGATTCTTTTAAGTCTGTCGTAACTCAACAGGAACGGATCTGCACCCTGCAGAAAAATCCGCTTTACCTTCCATCCGGAATCCCGAATCTCCTGAAGGTCCTCCCTGATCTCACTCTCCGGAGAGACAGAAAACTGCGCTTCCTTGTAAAACGTACAGAAACGGCACTTGTTGTGCGAACAACCTGATGTTACCTGCAAAAAACAGGAGCCAGCCTCATAAGGCGGTCTGACAATTCCACATGAAAAATGCATCTTAAATTCTCCTCATTTCTATACATCCTTATATCTCGCATTGTCGATATATAAGTCCTGAATTAAACGGGATCTTCATCCCGTTTAATCTGTCCACAGTTTAAATTTCGTGACCGAAGTAGTCCGACAGCGCAGCGAGGGTCTCTTCATTCCGTCTGTAATATGTCCACTTTCCACGCCTTTCTGAAAGAAGAAGACCTGCTTTTTGCAGCATATCAAGGTAATGAGAAACAGTTGACTGTGATATCCCGGCTTTGTCGCGGATGCTTCCAACACATACTCCGCCTTTCAGATCCACCACATCATCAAAATGTCCTCCCTGCGGCGGAAAGTTTTTCTCCGGTTCCTTCAACCACTCAATAATGCTGAGCCGTGTTTCATTTGATAGTGCTTTGAAAATTTCAATCTTATCCATGCCTTACATTATATCTAATATTCGCGATATGTCAATACCTATATACGCAAAATGGCAGTGATAGAGTAATACATTCCCAATCTGCCGGACTATACAGTACCGGCAGACTGGCTTGAATTCTTCCGCAAGATGTTCGTCGGGGATTGCTATGAGGTGGAACAGAGTTCGGAGAAGATCTATATCGGTGGAAAACTGCCGGTGAACTTGATAGATATAACATTTTCGCAGCGAGATTGCTTGTAAATCATTCAGCAAACGGAAAGAAGTACCTGTACGATATTCTGAATATAAAAAAAGAAACGAGCCGCCCACAACATGATGTGTGATGTATAGCCCATCTCTTTTACTACCTTAGCGTATCGTGAAATCGCATAAAAGTCAACTTGTTTTTGAGCGAAGACTGTCGTATGGGAGGCAGAGAGGAGGAAACAACATGGGTAATCTAATTAAGAAGGGTATTCCAGTTGATTTTCGAAAAGCTAAATCATATTGAGCATTATAATATGATGATGAAGGTGGACACCGTGGCAAAAGAATAAGAATATCATCGGGACACAACTGAAAGAGCGACTTTTTTGATGTGCAGAAAGTCCAGAAAATCAAGTGTTCTCATGTGAGAATCGGGGAGGAGAAATAATGTTAGAAAGGAGAAATGCGGTTTTCACTATCAGTGGACCACTAAGGGTGTCGATGTCCCGCTCATGCACGAGAAGAGGACAGGATATGTCAACCTGTTGACTAAGGATAACTGGTTCTGGAAAAAGCTTTATGAAGCGGCCAGATCTGTGCAGAACGGCAGGAAGATATCGGATTATGTCGAGCAGGCGGCGTGTCTGCGGCCATTTTATCCGCTTCCGGGAGGATCTATACTGGCGTATGCGTAGACACCTGCTCGACCCTCGGCATTTGTGTGGAGCGCAACGCTATTTTCAATATGCTGACTAACGGGGAACAGGACATCCGCAAGGTGTTGGCTGTAATGTCAAACGGCAAGACCGGTGCTCCCTGCGGTGCCTGCAGGGAACTGATGGTGCAGCTGATGCCAACGACATACAAAGACATTGAAATCATGTTGGATTATGAACAGGATAAAGTGGTGACGCTCGGAGAGCTGACTCCGGAGTGGTGGATCGGATAAGCTAAACCAAGCCCAACACGATAAAAGTCCTCGTGACTTGATCGAGATGGCCATGAAACCGATCTCTTCTCCTCCGTTCCCTTTGGAGCGGATCGAAGAAATGACGCGGCTGATGGGCGGCGACGGAGAACTGAAGTGGTAATACAGCAGGCGGAGCCGATGCGTCTCATTGACGTATTGGCTCCAATCATTATGAGCAATTTTGAATAGCTCATGTGTTAGGTATTGACTAACGAACGAACGTTAGGTATAATAAGCGATGAAATTGAGTATTACTACTATATTGGAGAAAGGGCGAAAAGTATGGAAAAGAGCAACACACGGGAAGAAATACTGGAGGCAGCGCTGGATCTCTTCGCTGTCAATGGATATGAAGCAACCAGTATCTCGCAGCTCGCCGATGCGGTGGGTATCCG
>DFGA01000026.1 GCA_002371615.1 Lachnospiraceae bacterium UBA3762
GCTCTGGACGGGGCGTGGACAAAGAATATTCCAAGGTCAGACATGTACCTGATTGTCATGGAGGGCGTGATGGAATATTTCTCAAAGGAACAGGTGAAGACCTGTCTCAATATGCTTTGCGACAGCTTTCCGCACGGATATCTGCTGGTCGAGCAGCATTCACCGTTCCTTGAGAAGCATGGCTCACATCATGACGCGGTCAAACACACCAATGCCTCCTTCGGATGGGGAACAAAATCAGGAAGGGAATACCTGGCTCTTGAGCCGAGGCTGAAGTATATTTCCGAAAAAAGTTATAACGAGGAGATGAAAAAATACACAATACGGGGAAAACTCTTCGCGCTTATAGGCAAAAATATAAATAATCGATTGGCTGTATTCAGATGGTAAATTCTTGAAACTGTCACCAGGTATTTAAAAAGAGAGGGACGGATAATCGACCCTCTCTTTTTGCTATCCATTGACTTTAGGTTTTCGGGGCACTCAGATTGCCAAAACCTTGTTTTAAAAAGATATCCACGTTACATTTTCGACGGTTCCATTCGTCGTCGGATACATTTATATGTCGTTTGCAAATCGACATACAGCCCATGATCTGATAATACAACAGGTCTTCCAGCAGATCCTCATCCAGATCAGTCTTATCTTTCATGACTGATAAAAAACCTTTTCTCAGTGAAGCCACTGTGCGTTGAACGGCATAGATATACAACTGATCTGAAAAGAACAGTGGCTGGTACCTTTTGTTTTTCCGGAGAAAGCCGCACAGAGGGAGTCCTTCGTTACTGTTATCCAGTGGATGGCAAAGTGTCTGAAGCGGGATGTTTCCGATTTGCTTAAGTGCATCGTCAAAAAGCAGATCAATAATCTCACGGATGTTCTTAAAATGAGAATAGAATGTTCCACGGCTGATGCATGCCTGCCTGCAAATGTCAGTTATGGTGATATCCATATAATTCTTCTTTTTAAGCAGGGTCAGAAGGGCATCCTTGATGATTTCCTCAGTAAAAGCCGTGCGAGAGTAATCTTGTTTTGCTGCGCTTGACATCATAAAGCCTTACACAGAAGTCGATAATTCGAAGTTGGTAGTTAAAACCCAAAAACTACAACATTATTATACACAAAATGGCGTCAAATAAACAGGAAATTTTGAAAAATAAACAAAGATCTCAAAGTTGTACAAATTGTTATTGGGAAGATTGAATAATGATGGTAAACAAGATATGGTCAAATCAGAACATCTCGGAAAGTCCTTATGATTGGAGGTTGATTTCTATGAGTGATATGCATTACACCCTTGGGTCAGATCAGAGCTTGGCATGGAAACAGATCAACTGTTTTCCGCCCGGAGGTTATGGCTACGCAGAGCCCGGAATTTATGCAACTGATGCAGCGGAATGCGCTGCGTACAATGTAGTAAAATCGTTCTATCAGATTTATCCGGAAGTATGGAATATTGACTACGTTGCAAAGGAAACCGGATTAAAGGAAGAGGATATTGCAAAGCGGCTCAGGAGGCTGTATGACGAGCATCTTATCATGTTCGTCATGAATCCCAATGTAGGTGTCTACGGCTGGGGTCTTTATTACTGGGTCGTCAAGCTTAAAGAAGGGACAGATCCCAAAGTCAAGGAAGAGTTCATCAAATGGTATCAGAATAAGGATGATATCTGCACCGGCTATCTGACGGAAGGCGATTTCGATTTCTTCAACGGCGACCACATGCGTGTTCTGGACAATCTTCTTTCAGATGTTATCGGACCATGGAAGAATCATCCGGCAGTCGATCATGTTCACCTTTGCCCGATCAGGGGTGATGTAAGAGAGTCCATGGTAAATCAGTGGCATGTTCCGGAGGATAAATACAGGAACTTTGTCATCAGTGATGAACTTCGCCAAAAATTCCTGAAAGCACAGACGAAGATCGATAAAGATGATTTCGCGATCATTGAAGCGCTTAACAGTACGAAGTCGATTGCCGACATGTTTAACTTTGCGAAACTTGAGGAACTCTCCGGCCTCGATGGCGAACAGATGAAGAAAGACATTATCGAAGTCGTTGACAAAAGAAAGCTCATGATCCTGCAAATCTATATTAATTACAGGGCTCTCGGACTTTCACTGCAGATGTATCTCGTTCGTATGTTCCAGAATGTACCGAGCTACAGAAAACAGGAAATTGTAAGCGAATTCATGAACATGCCTGAATTTGTCGATATCTTCCAGTTTGGCGATTCTTTCTATGACTGCCTGCTGAGCTGCTACGCAGAGATCAACGACATAGACGCTATCCGTAAGAAACTGGAAAACTATGCGGAAATTGAGGAAGTCTGGGTTGCCAATTCCAAGAGACAGTTCAGACGCTGGACAGCAAGGCTGGATGACGAAAACGGGTATTGGGAAGAATGCGTAATGACGGATGATTTCCTTCAGGATTGGACAGATCCGAATTCCGTAAGGTGCCCGTTCTGCAAAGAAGCTGAGGAGGATAAATAAATGAGAGTAGAACATCCGCGAGAGTATGTTATCAATAATCTTCAGTATGCCCTCAACCCGAAATCTATCGCTGTTGTTGGCGGAAGCCGTTATTCTACAAAAGTCGGTTATAAAGTCATCGATGGTCTTCAGACATGGGGATACCAGGGAAAAATCTACCCGGTGAATCCAAGAGCCGATCTGGTTGCCGGCCGAAAGGCGTATAAGACCGTTAAAGACATTCCGGATGAAATAGATCTTGCGTTTCTTGCAGTTCCGGCACATATAGTCAAATCGGTCCTGGAAGACTGTGTTGCCAAAAAGGTAAAGATTGTTGTTATCGCAACATCTGCTTTCAAAGAGATTGGCCGTGGCAAGCTTCAGGATGAACTGACCCAATACTGCCGCGATAATAAACTTCCGCTGATCGGTCCGAATCTGGTCGGCATGGGCAGTCCTTATCTGAACTTCAACTGCGGATTCATACCGTATCTTCCAATCAAGGGACCGGTCGCGATGATTTCTCAATCCGGCGCGAACCTCCTTGCAGCACTCGGCACATCGCAGAAGGATCATTTCGGCATGAGCTTTTTCGTAGGCCTGGGCAATAAGGCAGACGTGGACTTCTGCGAATTCGTAGCCTATGCAGGAAGAGACGAACACAGCAAGTGCCTCGCTATTTATATTGAAGGTCTTGACTGCCCGGAGGCTTTCATCGAAGCCTGCCAGAGTGTCGATAAACCTATCGTAACAATCAAAGTCGGTGGCTCGAAAATCGGCGAAAAGGCAGCATTTGCTCATACAGCTTCCGAAAATGCCGGAACAAATGATGCCATGTACGATGAGATATTTGAAAAAGCCGGCGCAATCCGTGCAACAACATGGCAGGAGTTCCTGGATGTGTCCATGGCACTTGGCATGCAGCCGGCACCGAAAGGCGATAATATCGTCATGATTACCAACGGTGGCGGTTCCGGTCTGTTAAGCTGCGATCATTTCGAGAGAGTTGGTATGCCGATGCATGAGCTCGTAGAGATCTCTCCGAGTCTGCCCGGCCGTATCCGCGCATACATGCCGATGTTCGGGTCTCCGCTGAACCCGGTCGACATCTCCGGCACCGCGTCACCGGTGCAGTACAAGGGCGCCTTTACACAGGCTATAAGAGATCCGAACGTACATGGAATTCTTGGCTCGATCTGCCCGACAGCAGTTACTGATGTTCCGGCAGTTACGGATATTGTTATCAATATCTATGACACATATAAACATCTTGGAAAGCCCTTCATTATGGAATGCCAGGGCGGCGAGGAATGCCAGGAAGCGATCATGAAGCTTCGTGATCATGGAATCCCGGCATATCCGACAGCAGAGCAGGCCGTCAACGCGATGCACGCGCTTTACAAATATGGCCAGATGAAAAACAAAAAGAAGTAAACAGTTATCAAACCTCGCAATAACAGGTAGCCGGACAGGATGTCCGGCTACCTGTGTTTTATCCGGATGAATAAGTGGGTGACAGCAGCGTGAACCTGACAGTATCCGTGTTATAATGCCCTTGGGCTTATATGACCTGAGATAAGCCGTATCAGATTTTTATAGCACGGAGGTTTTCATGAGTATGGGAAAAACGCGGAAATATATAATAAGAAGTCTTAGCATATGGATTCTGCTCGCAGTTCTTTTTGTGAGCGC
>DFGA01000034.1 GCA_002371615.1 Lachnospiraceae bacterium UBA3762
CCATGAAAGTCTCTCTGAGTTCTGGCTCATCTCAAGTGCTGATGTAGCAACACCGCCTGCATTTGCAGCTTTACCGGGAACGAAGTATACCTTGTTCTCCTGGAAGTACTTTGTTGCCTCAAGAGTTGTGGGCATATTAGCACCTTCACAAACAGCGATCACGCCGTTAGCAACAAGCTTCTTGGCATCTTCGATATCAAGCTCGTTCTGTGTTGCGCAGGGAAGTGCAATATCAACCTTAACCTCCCACTGGTTTGTACCCTCTTTTGCCTTGTCATGGTACTGTGCCGAAGGACGCTTTGCCGCATACTCTGTAAGTCTTGCACGGTTAACTTCCTTAACCTCTTTAAGAAGAGCAACATCAATTCCTTCGGGATCATAGATCCAGCCTGTTGAATCCGAACATGTAACAGGCTTTGCACCAAGCTGCTGAGCCTTCTCGATAGCGTAGATAGCAACGTTACCCGAACCTGAAACAGCACATGTCTTGCCTTTGATATCAACGCCGTTACACTTAAGCATCTCTTCCGTCATGTACAGGAGTCCATAACCTGTAGCCTGTGTCCTTGCAAGTGATCCGCCGTATGAAAGTCCCTTACCTGTAAGAACACCTTCATAGAGACCTGTCAGTCTCTTGTACTGTCCGTACATGAAACCGATCTCTCTTGCACCTGTTCCGATATCACCTGCGGGAACGTCTGTGTCTGCTCCGATATATTTGAATAGTTCTGTCATAAAGCTCTGGCAGAATGCCATAACCTCACGGTCACTTTTTCCCTTGGGATCAAAGTCCGAACCACCCTTACCGCCGCCGATGGGAAGGCCTGTAAGTGAGTTCTTGAAGATCTGCTCAAAACCAAGGAACTTGATGATACCAAGGTTTACCGACGGGTGAAGACGAAGTCCTCCCTTGTAAGGTCCGATAGCGGAATTGAACTGTACGCGCATTGCGTTGTTAACCTGTACCTGACCCTTATCATCTACCCAGGGAACTCTGAAGAGAACCTGACGCTCGGGAGTTGTGAGTCTCTCAAGAAGTGCATCCTTTCTGTACTCCTCTTCGTTTGCTTCGATAACAACACGAAGTGACTCAAGAACTTCCTTAACTGCCTGATGGAACTCGGGCTGAGCGGGGTTCTGCTTTACTACTCTTTCGTAAACCTCATCAACGTATGACATTTTCTCTTCCTCCATATTTGATATTAATTATTGAATAAAAAAAGGCGCACAAGGAAATCCTCGAGCGCCTTTGCTCTATTGCATAATATACCTTTGCCCGGTATTTTGCAAGTGATTTTTATTTATGCAGCCTTTGCCTTGTCTGCAGCCTGCTTTCTGAATGTCTGGATACCTTCAATGATCAGGATGATTGCAAGTACAAACATTGCTACAGCAAACACAAGCTGGAAGTAGTCACCCCACATTGCAGGATTTTCTGCCATGCCTGCAATTGTCTTGCAGAGGCTGATGATCTTCTGCGCAAGGAATGTAAGTGTTGCTATAAGCATAAAGCACATAGGAATATAGAACATCTTGTTGTTCTTGCCTACTTCGCCAAGCCATGTAGCAACAGCAAGGAGTGCTATACCTGCAAGGAGCTGGTTAGCTGCTCCGAACAGTCCCCAGATCTGTGAAAGTGACAATCCACCGAGTACGCAGCCGATAACAACCATAAGAGTTGTACCGAAAAGCGGATGAGCAAGAAGCTTTCTGATACCCTTTGCATCCTTCCATGTCTCTTCATCATCCTTAAGGAAAAGCTCAGAGAACATGAATCTTGAAAGTCTTGTACCTGTATCAAGTGATGTAAGAGCAAATACCGAAACCGCAAGTGTCAGCAGTGCGTAGATCGTTGTATAGACCTTGGTACTTTCTGCGCCGAACATTGAAGCGATACCTGCACCGAATGCTGCGGAAGGTGAACCGAAATCACCGTTTGTGTATTTAGCCCATACCATACCTACAGCGATAAGTGAGATGATACCGAGGGCTGATTCGATAAGCATTGAGCCGTAACCGATAGCCTTTGCATTCTTCTCGTTATCAAGCTGCTTTGATGATGTACCTGTTGAAATAAGGCTGTGGAAACCTGAGCATGCGCCACACGCAACTGTGATGAACAGTGCAGGGAACAGGTTGCCGATCTTTGTTGACCAGCCTGTAAATGCAGGAAGATCAAATGATGTGCTGCCTGAGAATGCTGAAATGATTATACCGATAACAGCAAGTCCCATCATAGCGTAAAGCAGGAATGATGAGAGGTAATCACGAGGCTGAAGCAGGATCCAAACAGGAACCAGAGATGCTACAGCGATATAAATACCGATTATAACGATCCATGCAGTTCTTCCGATAGCAAGACCACAGTTAAGACCGATGATAGTGGAAATAACGATACCTACGATGCCGATGATTGTTGCGGGAAGTGTCTTGACACCTGCCCTGTTTGTAAGAAGGCCGTAGATGATCGCAAGTATGATGAACAGGAATGAGATCATCGCTGTTGTCTGGTTACCGTTGGGATTTGATACAAATCCGAACTGTCCAGCATCAGGTGCCGTAAAGAATGTACCTGCTACGACGTTAACGAACGAAGCTATAACAAGGATCAGCACGAGAAGTGCAAATACAATGAAAAGCTTCTTGGCACGGGGACCCATTGAATCCTTGATGATCTCGCCGACCGATTTTCCTTCATGACGAATGGAAGCAAACAGTGAACCGAAATCCTGTAATCCACCGAAGAAAATACCACCGATTACACACCATAAAAATACCGGTACCCATCCGAATACCGCTGCCTGAATAGGTCCGTTGATAGGACCTGCACCGGCGATTGATGAGAAGTGATGTCCCATAAGTACTGCAGGTTTTGCAGCAACATAGTCAACACCATCCTCCAGTTCTACAGCCGGAGTCTTTTTGCTGGGATCGATGCCCCACTGCTTTGCAAGCCAGGAGCCATAGTAAACATAGCCGATGACAAGCAAAATGATAGCTGCAATGATAATAAGTAATGCTGTCATGTTTTCTCCTCCCTTATTACTCTTTTCATTTTATATTGCCGACGAGTTTCTTAAGGCTTTTGCCCCGGTGGTTATAATAGGCCTTGCCGCAAGACGACTCGATTGCAACCAGTCTGTAAATGCTCCATCCGTAAAAGCCCCATTTATAGCTTTTGTAATGGCGCGATTTTTTTATCATATTCTTTGCATTATCTTCAATGGTATCCGCAACTATCACAAGAGTAACATCCGTGCTTTTGTGATTGTAGCCGGGCTTTGCCCTTGATGTTCCTCTCTCCCAGGCAACTCTGTCAAGCTTCGCAAAATCATCCGCCGTCAGATTGTCGCGCTTTGCAAAGAATACATACTCTTTTGTATCAATGTCTGCAACCTTTGCAGCTTTTACAAGATAATACTGCTCATTGTGGGACTCAAAAACAGCTTCCGCATCAAAGGGGGCTTCTACCCCTTCCGTGGTTACATTGTAATATCTTGTGAATAAAGGAAGAAGTGCATTAAGTGTTTCGTCCGCGCTCATATACTCTCCCTCATATTTGTATATAATATAAAATATTACGTCATCTGATTTTCTATAATAATAGAACTTAATCGTTTCATATTCAAGTTTTTTTTGATAAAATATATCACATGCATAATCTTAACACGTTTTTCAGACAAACAGCAGGCTGGATTGCGGCAATTCTTATTGCCGCTTTAATATGTAATACAGTCTGTTTCACATTTTATAACCCATGCCAGGACATCCCCCGTGCACAAGGATCCACTACCGGTTATCTTCTGCCTGAAAGCAGCGGTGTGTATGGACTTGAAGGATACTGTATAGCCCACGTTGACGAAAACGGTTACGTAAATCGTGATATGGAACGCGCAGACGAATATTACGTTGTGGCAGGAGCTTCACATACCGAAGGACTGTTCATCCCTTTTAAATACCGATTCAGCGACAGGCTGAATGAAATTCTGTATGATGATGATAAGCTACACTTCGTAAATATCGGAAAGAGCGGAAACTATTTTTCGGTTGTTTTGCAGCACTTTGACGGGATACTCGGAGAATTTCCCGATGCAAAGGGCATTATAATCGAAACAGATTCTCTTGCCTACGATACAAAAGCATTGTATGACTCAATGATCCAGACAGGCTATGACCCTGATGAGACGGCATCCTCAATTCTGTCTCATTATTCAGCAAAGCAAAAGGCCGTGATCAGAACAAAGCAGGCCCTGCCCCTCGTTCGCGAGCTCCACAAACAGTACTTTACATATCTTGACTCCAAAAAAGCTCCATCCGAATCCGACATTCTTGACCCCGCCTTCTGGCAGTCCGAGTATGAAGGCGACTTTGAAGAAGCACTTGATACGCTGATGGGATATCTTCGAAGCAAGACAGATAAGAGGATAATCATCCTCTTCCATCCGGCCGTAAGACTTGAAGCTGACGGCAGTATGACCTGCCTTTCAAACAACGCCGAAGACTACTACAAACGGGTATGTCAAAATCATAACATTGACTTTATCGATATGACGGTCACATTTACCGAAGCCTATGAGAAGAATCACATAATCCCGTATGGATTTTCCAATACGACTCCCGGCGACGGTCACATCAACCGCACTGCTCATGAAATGATTGCCCAAAGAATTGCGGAGGTGCTCAGATGAAACTGATCCTTCTGCTTATTGCCGGATATGTTTTCTACGGATTAATTGATCTGAAAGCACTCGGTATACTTGTTGCAATGTCATTTATTACATACTGTGGCGGAAAGATTGCCTATTCATACAAAAAGAAGGGGGATGATTCCGCCGCAAAATACACATCCGCAGCATTTATCATCTTTGAAATTGCTGTTCTTTGCTTTTTTAAATATTCCGGGCTAATCCCTATGCCGGTCGGAATGTCTTTCTATATGCTCATGGCTATCGGCTTTATCGCTGACTGCGCAAACGCAAAATTTGATAATATGCCTTCTGTTACACAGACCCTTGTATATATAAGTTTCTTTCCCACCGTTATATCCGGGCCGATACTAAAGGCAAAGGATTTTATCCCCCAGCTGTCAAAAAAACATACATTTACCAAAGAACGTCTGTACTCGTTCATGACTATGTTTGCGGTCGGAGCATTTTTTAAGTTCGTTATGGCCGACAGGCTGTCGGTGGCTGTCGATAAAGTATATGCAACTCCACTTGTGTTTAGCGGAATGACTTTATTCTTTACTTCCGTTACATATACACTTCAGCTGTATTTTGACTTTGCGGGATACTCATATATGGCAATAGCCGCTGCTACCCTCCTCGGCTTTGATATTGCGCCGAACTTTAATCTCCCGTACCTTGCAACAAATCCATCGGAGTTTTGGAGAAGATGGCATATCAGCCTGTCCGAGTGGCTCAGGGACTATGTGTACATTCCTCTCGGCGGAAGCCGTAAGGGAGTTATTCGAACATATATCAATATATTTCTTGTTATGGTAGTAAGCGGTCTGTGGCACGGCTCCACCATTAATTTCCTAATATGGGGCATGCTTCACGGCATAGGTCAGATCATACATCGTGCGGTGGCAAAGCCGCGCAAAAAAGATGCGACCGGAAGCCGCATCTTTTCAATGATCATCAATTTTATGTTTATAAACTTTCTGTGGATACCCTTCAGGGTACCAACTCCCTCTGAAGCATGGATGATATTTAAGCGAATAATAACATTTGCCCCCGGAGCATCATATTATTACGTGTATACGTTCATTTTCGGAGTCTTAATGCTGATCACCCAGTTTATCGGATCAAGATTTAACAACGGTAACGATCCGATAAAGCCTCTTGCGCTTGATAAACTATATGCCAAGGTCATCTTCTGCATGATCATTATTGTAACGGCAATGTTCGCATACTTCGGAAACGGAGCATTCATCTACTCACAGTTCTGATTTTCCGCGTAATGTCTCCTGCAGTTATTGGCGCCTTATTTGCCCTCGTATACTATTGCAGACTCCACATCGTATTTTGCAAGCCTGTCGCGACCTTTAAGTCCCGCAAGTTCCATCATGAATACAAGCTTTACAACCTCTCCGCCCAGCTTTTCCACAAGTTTTATTATAGCTTCAACCGTACCTCCGGTAGCTATCAGATCATCCACTATGACAACCTTCTGACCGGGCTTGATCGAATCTTTGTGAAGCTCTATGGATGCTGTACCATATTCAAGTTCATAGTCCTCCGATACAGTCTCGCGCGGCAGTTTTCCGGGTTTTCTGGCTGTAATAAAAGGCTTTCCGAGAAGATAAGCTATAGGTGCCCCAAATATGAAACCTCTTGATTCCGCACCTACAACAACGTCAAAATCTACTCCTTCAAGCATCTTCATATAAGAGTCGATTGCAAGATGCAGTCCGTCTGCATCCTGCAAAACACTCGTTATATCCCTGAATATTATGCCCGGCTCCGGAAAATCGGGAATGCTTGTAACATATTCTTCAAGTTTCTTCATATAATGCTCCAATTATTTATAATGATCAATAATTCTCGGCGTGAACTTCAAAGTAGCTCTGAGGATGTGCACATACGGGACAGACATCGGGGGCTTTTGTTCCGACAACGATATGTCCGCAGTTTCTGCACTCCCATACCTTGACTTCACTCTTAGCAAATACTTCCTGAGCCTCTACATTGTGAAGCAGTGCACGGTATCTTTCCTCATGCTTCTTCTCAATTGCAGCAACACCTCTGAACTTTGCTGCAAGCTCCGGGAATCCCTCTTCCTCGGCAGTCTTGGCAAAGCCTTCATACATATCGGTCCATTCGTAGTTCTCTCCATCCGCTGCAGCACCAAGGTTTTCGGCTGTCGAACCTATACCTTCGAGTTCCTTGAACCACATCTTGGCATGTTCTTTTTCATTGTCGGCAGTCTTCAGGAATAGAGCTGCTATCTGCTCAAAGCCTTCTTTTTTGGCCTTGGAGGCAAAGTATGTGTATTTGTTTCTTGCCTGGGATTCTCCCGCAAATGCAGCCTCAAGATTTTTTTCGGTCTGTGTTCCCGCATATTTATTAGCCATATAAGATCTCCTTTACTATCTCAACTTCGATACACCGCTATCTTTCTTCGGACAACAATCATGCTTTCCAGAGACTGTGAAGATTGCAGTATGCGTATACGCTTACTACTTCATCGCCTTCACAAAGCGCAAAGCAGGCTTTCGGTTCATCACCCGGCTTGAGGGCTTTCCTCTGATTACCCTGCTTTGTCTCAAGTGCGATCCACTCAATGTAGTGTTCGGGAAGCATCGGATGCTCTGTAGAACCAACCGTAACTACTACCTTATTATCCTTAACTTCATATACAGGCACATGCTTTTCAACAGCTGCATCAACCGAGCCCGGAACAATTTCCTGCATAGCCTCTCCACAGCAGATTACAGGTACACCCGTTTCCTTAACGATAGCAACGATTTGTCCGCAATGTGCGCAACGATAGAACTTCATTCCCATAGTAAACCCTCCTTTTTTCCTTGAGATCCACACCATTAAAACCTTGCTTTGATAGGGTGTGGCCTACGTGCTGTTTAATTATACCATATCCTATACACTGCCGAAATATTAATCAGACTAATGGTCACCTATAGATTCAACATCATATGGTGTCGACTGGTATACGTAATAATTGAGCCAGTTTGTATACAGAAGCTGCCCGGTGGAGCGCCAATTTACGACCGGAGCTTTTGAAGGATCATCATCCGGAAAATAATTCTTAGGGATATTCGGAGCTATCCCCTTATCAATATCCCTCTTATACTCATTGGCAAGTGTGTCCGAATCGTACTCGGCATGGCAGGTCACAAAAAACTTCCTTGAATCAACGGTTTTAACGATAGTAACACCGGCTTCATCCGACTCTGCCATAAGTTCAAGCTCCGGAACCGACAATATCTGCTCTTTTGTTATATAGATTTCTCTCGAATGAGGTGCGTAGAATTCATCATCAAACCCGCGAAACAGCGGCGAAGTCGGCTTTAATACCCTATGCTTGTATATTCCCGATAACTTCTCGTCATAGAACTCATGCATGAGTCCGTAAAAGTAATAAAAAGCCGCAAAAGCACCCCAGCACAGATAATATGTGCAATGCACATGACTTTCGCTCCACTTCATTATCGTACAAAGTTCGTCCCAATAAGCCACGTCTTCATAAGCGACATGTTCCAGCGGCGCCCCGGTAATTATCATCCCGTCAAACTTTCTTGCCTTAACCTTGTCAAACGTTGTATAGAAACTGTCCAAATGAGTTGAATCAACATGCGTCGGCGTATAACTTGCAGTCTGCAACAGTTCGATATTTACCTGCAGTGGCGAATTAGACAGTTTACGCAGAAGCTGTGTTTCCGTGACCTCCTTCGTCGGCATCAGATTCAGTATCAGAACATTCAGCGGCCTGATATCCTGATGCATCGCGCGAAACTCCGTCATGACAAATATGTTCTCATTTTCCAGTATAGCCTGTGCCGGCAGTGAATCCTGTATTTTGATCGGCATTATCCTGACTCCTTTGTATTATGTGATTATTCCAGGTATTCCTTTATAAAATCATCCTCGGAGATTATCCTCACCCCGAGTTCCTTGGCTTTTTTATTCTTTGATGACGAGGAAGTTACATCATTGTTAATAAGACAGGTCGTGTTATTGCTGACAGATCCCGCGACTTTTCCTCCCATCTGCTCAATGATATCCTTAAGTTCACCCCTGCTCGAATAATTATTTAACGATCCCGTTATAACAAATGTTTTACCGGCAAGCCTTGCAGCATTTTCGGAAACTTCCGGCTTTTCGATATGAAGGCATTCTATCAGATTATCAACAGCCTTCGCCTTACCCGGATCCGCAAAATAGTTTACAATGCTTCTGGCTATAACATCGCCGATACCTTCAATAGCTGACAGTTCTTCAACCCGGGCTTCTCTAATTCTGTCAAGATCGTAATCGAAGTATCTGCACAAAACCTTGGCATTGGACAGCCCCACATTTAATATGCCGAGACTGTATATAACACGGATAAGGTTGGTATTACGGCTCTTTTCTATACTTTCATGAAGGTTGTCATATGATTTTTCCCCGAACCCCTCCATATTACATATTTCATCCCTGAAAGCGTCAAGCTTGTAAATATCCGCATATTCACGGATCATTCCCCTTCCGATAAACTTCTCGAGTGTTGCTTCGCTCATTCCGTCTATCTGCATCGCATCACGGCTGACAAACAGCGTAAAGCTCTTGATCATCTTGGCAGAGCAGTCTTTGTTTGTACAAACCAGTGTCTTGGTACCGTTATCGTTCATTATACTTGTCGGCTGACCGCATGCCGGACAAGTTTCGGGAATTTGAAGATTGCCGCTTTTTGTAAGATTCTCAGCTATCTGTGGGATGATCATATTTGCTTTGTAGACCGTAATTTCGTCCCCGATACCGAGTTTAAGCGATTCTATCATGCTCAAATTATGAACACTTGCCCTCTCAACAGTTGTGCCTTCAAGTTCAACGGGCTCAAACACAGCAACCGGATTGATAAGGCCCGTTCTTGAAGGGCTCCATTCAATATACTTAAGATGGGTTTTACTGATCTCATCAGCCCATTTAAAGGCAATGGAATCCTTCGGAAACTTCGCAGTTCTGCCGAGGGACCTTGCATATTCAAGGTCTTCGAGTGTAAGCACAAGACCATCTGAAGGAATATCATTGTTCTCTATACTCCTTGCATAATACTCTATACGCTCAAGAATATTATCTTTATTTACAAGATGATACTCAACCACAGCAAATCCAAGGCTTCTTAAGAATTCAAACTGTCCGGCTCTTGAATTGCCAAAATCCCTGCCTTCAGCCGAGACAAGATTGAACGCATAAAACCTGACCCGACGTTTTGCGGTGATCTCGCTGTTTAACTGACGAACAGAACCCGAACACAGATTACGCGGATTCTTATATTTGCTGTCGGCATCGGATATCTCATTATTGATCTTTTCAAAATCGCTGTATCCGATTACCGCTTCCCCACGCAGAACAAGCTTATCTTTAAACGGAATTGCTGTAGGAAGATTGACAAAACATCTGGCGTTAGCAGTAATTACCTCACCGACTTCACCGTTTCCGCGTGTTACTGCTTTTGACAGAATACCGTTTTCATATGTAAGTACTATAGTAAGTCCGTCAAGCTTCCACGACAGGAGAGCCTCCTGATCGCCCAACCAGTCACGCAGTGCCTCCCGGTCCTTTGTTTTGTCAAGAGACAGCATCGGCGACTCGTGTCTTTCCTTGGGCAGCTCATCGACAGACTCATATCCTACCGACTGGGTCGGACTGTTTGAAAGCACGATGCCTGTCTCCTGTTCAAGAGCACATAATTCATCATACATCCTGTCATATTCGAAGTTGCTCATTATCTCGGCATTCTCGGCATAATATGCCTTTGAAGCTGCATTTAATATATTTACAAGTTCATGAATCCTTGCGGATTTTTCCATATACTCTCCTTTTTAGTTCGGCAAGCTCTTCTGTTTCCAGTTCACGATATGAACCCGGATCCATATCACCGAGTTGAATATTCTCTATTCTTACACGTTTTAGAAATCTTACATGATAATCAAATGCCCTGCACATCCTCCGGATCTGACGGTTAAGGCCCTGAGTCAATACTATCGTAAAAGTAACATCTGATATTTTACGAACCCGGCATTTTTTCGTTGTAACGTTTAACTCCGGCAGAAAAACTCCTTTTTCAAGGGAGGCAATAAACTCGTCAGTAACAGGTTTATTGACTCTGACAAGATATTCCCTCTCATGACCGTTTGCACCCCTCATAAGGCTTTGCATAAAATCACCGTCATTCGAGAGCAGAAGCAGCCCCTCGGAATCCTTGTCAAGCCGTCCGCAGTATGTAACCCTTACAGGATAATCTATATAATCCATTATATTAGCGTCTTCCTGCCTGTCGGCAGTGCATACGATCCCTGCCGGCTTATAAAATGCAAGATAGACTTTCGGATCCAAACCTTTTATTGCTTTTCCTTCAACACATACCTTGTCGGAAGCTATTACCTTTGAGCCGTTTTCGGCGCGCATACCGTTGATCGTAACTTTCCCCGTCTCCACAAGCCTGTCTGCCTCACGTCTGGAACACACTCCCGCCTCGGCAAGATATTTGTTTATTCTTATTCCTTCGCTCATATCCTACCCGTATTTTAGAAACTAAAGCCCCATAAACCGGTGTTTACGGGGCTTTGAATTAAACAATCAATTTAGATCATCATTCGACGTAATCAGCCTTAACAAAAGCCTCTTCGCCTTTATACTTGATCTTGCACCATCCGTTTGATAACTCGATCAGTTCGAACTGTTCACCTCTGTATGCAGTCGCTATCTTTTCGCCGCTCTCACTTGCACTCTTTCTGACATTAACATTCTCTTTGACCGTAATCTTATCTCCGGGCTTCAGACTTGAAGCGGCTGATTCTTCACCACCTTCGGAAGTGCTTTCGGAAGACGAAGTATCTTCAACATCTTCAAGGAACTCGCTCTTGATATAGGCCTCTTTGCCGTTATAATCGATCTTACTCCATCCGTTCTCCATCTTCTCATAGCGTGTATATATGTCGCCCGTCTTGGTCTTTCCGATACTTTCGGCATCCGTACTTGCCGACGCACGTATATTTACGTTTTCACTCGTACATCTGACCTGACTGGATGCAGCGGCAAGTGCTTCTGCCTGCGCCGCGGCCTCTGCCTCGGCGGCCTCCTCAAGATCCTTTTGCTGCTTGGCAACAAGTATCTCCTGGGCATCCTTATTGATCTCATCCTTAAGTGCATTTGCTGCAGCTGCAAGTGATGAATCATCTTCAAGCGCTGAGTTATAATCCATCTCGATCTTATTGATCAGTTCGGCAAAGTCCTTCTGGGCTACAAGTTCGAGAATATATGCCTCTTCATCTGCTGTAAGACTCTCCGAGTTGATATAAAGTGCTCCCGATTCGTTCCTGCATACATACAGAGAGATAAGTGCGGGAAGTGATTTGGACTGTCCGTTAATAGTAAGATCATACGTTGCAAGAAGGAAGTATGAATTCTCCGCCGGTCCCTTTTTCGTATACACATTATAATTGGAGTAATTACCAACATACTTGGCCTGTGCCTCGTAAAATGCCTTCATATCATCCGAAAGGGATGAAGACAGCGATGCCATCGTCTCGGTGTCTCCCGTACTCATCGCTCCAAGATATGATGCAACCAGTGAATTAACATCATCATAGGCATTTTCTTCATATTTATCTTTCGGAACTTCAACTGTCGTTTCAAGTTCGGGAATTGTCGACTCATTATCTTCTTCATCGGTTTCCTTATGGGATCCCCTTGCCCAGACGACGATAAGTACCACGAGAAGCGCCACGAACAAACCGCCGATAATATAATAGCGGTAATATCTTGACATATATGCTTTAAAACCTCTTCCAGCCATAAATAAACCTCTTTGTTTCTATAAGAGTCTGTGCTCAGAAGACGAGCTGCACCCGAGAGGATTCGAACCCCCGACACGCGGCACCGGAAACCGCTGCTCTATCCACTGAGCTACGAGTGCACATCGGCTGTCTGCACTGATTTGCGCATAAACAGCCAATTTCACACGTAGTCTACTATACCATAGGGGTATTAAAATATCAAGACTTCATCCGATGCCCTGTAGAGGTACACATGATCGGCAAGCACTTCGTCGGGGCTAAGTTCGGTTGTGTTGACCTCTCTTATCATCTCATCTATGTCACATGCTCTGTTATTATCATTTACAGCGAAAAGTATGAGTTCATGAACGGAACTCGGTATTACATAGAAGTCTCCCCCTATAACATCGGAGAACTCTTTGAGCTTATCATTCATAGTCATTACCGCCGCACCGTTTGTCATTTTCCTGTTTGTAGCAACATACATCGGAAAATCATCTGCCATAATATCATTATTAAGGCTGCTGTTTCCCATTGATGTCAGTACATCCATAATATGTCTTATATTAAATTCATCATGATCGTGAGTATTCTTCTTGGCCACGGCAAGAACCTTATCCCTGTCGGTTTGCCAAAGCTTTAAATGCTCGTTTCTAACCATTATCACCCCATTTCCGATCTTCCTGTCATATACCCGGACATAAGCGACTATCGCCAGATCAAGGAAATCCTCATATGGTGCCTCCTCAAGAAAGCTCTCATTCTTCTCCTTGTTTATAAGCTTAATGTACAATCTGTCTTTTACAGATTCGAAATTATCAAAAAAAGACATATCGAGCCGGACCGCAGGGCTGTTAAGCCGGTACTGACTAAGCAGACTGTCTCCGATATCACATATGTCTTCACCGTTTAAATACCTTGAATAATAATCCTCCATATAAATCGTCGGAGCTGCATTACAGCCTTCTTCCGCAAAAGATAGTCCCGACAACCTGACCCCGTTATTCTTAAGTGCACTGTGAACATGAACTGTAATATTATCCGACTCCTCGTTTATATAGTTACGTACTTCATCCAAAAATTCCATATATTCCATTATGATCTCCTTCTGTTTCCGGTGATCCTGACGGATAAAGCACAAAAAAAGGACTGCTTACGCAGTCCTTTGACATAATACCAAATTAAACTCTTGATAAATACTCTCCGGTTCTTGTATCGATCTTGATCTTGTCGCCGATCTCAACGAAAAGAGGCACGTTAACATTTGCTCCGGTCTCTACGGTTGCGGGCTTTGTAGCACCTGTAGCCGTATCACCCTTAAATCCGGGTTCCGTCTCGGTAATCTCAAGTTCCACAAATAAGGGAGGCTCGATTGCAAACACATTTCCGTTGTGTCCGCATACCTTAACCATCTCGTTTTCCTTGACAAACTTAAGAGCATCTCCGACAGTATCATTGTTGAGGGCGATCTGCTCAAAACTCTCATTATCCATAAAGTAATAGAGATCTCCGTCATTATACAGATACTGCATATCTTTTCTATCAATACGTGCCTGTGGGAACTTTTCCGTAGGACGGAATGATTTTTCCACAACACCACCGTTGACAATATTCTTTAATTTAGTTCTGACAAAGGCTGCGCCTTTTCCGGGCTTAACATGCTGAAACTCGATGATCTGAAAAATCTGACCGTCAATCTCAACAGTAATTCCGTTTCTGAAATCACCAGCTGAAATCATCCGATAATCCTCCTTAAAACAATGCTCATTTAATTTCCGTAAAAAGATTCTTCAATAGTTTACATTACAGTCGTCAAATATTCAACTGTTTTTTCTCGTGCGGTCTAATTTCGGCAAGACCCGACCGTCTGTATGAGGAAAGAACTATCTTTTCAAGTATACGCTTTAACACTATCTGTATCTCCTCATGGGGGTCTATCGGAGCAACAAGGATATTTCTGATCCCGCATTTTTTGGCTCCCCACACATCCGTAAACAGCTGATCACCGATAAATACGGTAGATGCAGTATCACACCCCATCTTTTCCATAGCATGGATATACCCGTTCTTTAAAGGTTTGCCGGCTTTGTAAATATAATATGCTTCCGGAACACTTCCGTCCCTGAAGCTTTTGACCCTGCCCTCTTTATTATTTGACAGGAACAGTATTCGAAATCCCATACGGTCAAGCTTCGTAAGTAGTTCGACAGATCTGTCATCAGGCGGATATCCATGCATAACAAGTGTATTGTCAATATCGAATATGATACCTCTTACGCCTTCTTCATACAATTTCCCGTAGTCAATGTCATATGCGCTTTCCAGATATTCATCGGGATAAAAATAACTGATGATATCTATTTCAACAAGCAGCATGGCGAATATCATCATTATACAACCGGTTATAGTTTGGGCCGTCATGACTTCATGAAGAAAAATGTAGGAAGCTACCGCTCCGAATACCGCTTCCATTCCCATTATGATCGCAGCAGGTGCAGGTGGTGCATACTTCTGGCAGACGATCTGAAGTCCGAATCCGAAAATAGTCGAAAAAATGATCAGGAACAAGACGCCTGTTATCGAATCCTTTGTGAACATAGATGCATTAAGACCGCCCGAAACCGGAACAGCAAATATAAATGACAAAACACCTGTTACTAAAAATTGCCAGATAATAAGAAGAATCGGATCGTCATATTCGGTATATCTTGCGATCATTACTATTTGAACGGCATAAAACAGTCCGCATATAAGGGTCAGAAAATCCCCAAGCTCTATAGTAAATGTTTCGGTAAGGGATATAAGACCTATTCCCCAAAAGCCTATCAGTGCTGCTATTATATGTCTTGCCCTGGGCTTCACTTTATTAAACAAAAAATGGAAAAAAGGGACAAGTACAACGTAAATAGTTGTAATAAAAGCATTTTTTCCGGCGGTAGTATACTTACAACCGTATGTCTGGAACGCCATGGCAACAAATAAAACAATTCCCAGAACAGTTCCGTGGATCAGTACATCCCGGCCGGATCCGATCACTTTCTTAATAAATATAAGTCCTAAGATGATACCGCCGGTAAAGAATCTGAATCCAAGCAGATAAAAAGGAGGCATCACGTCAACAGATGATTTGACGAAAACGAATCCCATACCCCAGCAGACTGTCACAAACAGTAGCCCGAGACACGCAAAAAATTCTTTTTTCTTATCTTTGCTCATGGGAATGAGTATAAAAAAACCCCTTGCATTTTGCAAGGGGTCAAAATCATTTGTTAGTATTACTTGGCTATAACTATTCCGTCTTCGCTTCCGAGAAGATTATTATCGCCTACAAAATACTGATACTGCATAAGTGCCTGATCCTTCTGCATATCCGAAACAGCTTTCTCCATATCAAGGCTTAATATATCAGATTCTCTGCCCTTCATCTCGAAACCGCCGGGCTCATTAAGACTAAGAGATATATCTTCAAGGCTTGCGTTCTGACGCGGCTTAATATCATCAAGTCTCAGATCAAGATCTTTAACGACCGCTGTCTCTTCCTGTTTGGAAACCTGATCGGCGTCTTCGTTGAGATTCTTAACATCAGCATTATTTACAGGGCTGTTTATCCTGTTATATGTGCTGTAATTATTGAATTGTAAACTGTCGATTCCCTTCAACATATTATTTCCCTCGCCCCCGTACCAATTGGTTAACATAATCAGTACAAGGTAAATTATAACACGTTTTTTGTTATTTGCAATAATTATATCGACTAATGTGACAAAAACTTAACCTATGATTTTAAAATAACATTCAATATTTTCATTTTGCATATCCTGCACTGGATAACAACTGTTTCGTATAGGGATCTTTCGGGTCATTATATATCTCATCATCGGTTCCTTGTTCGACAATACGCCCGTCTTTCATAACTATAATACGGGAACACAGCTCATACACAACCTTCAGATCATGTGATATGAACAGTATCGCTATCCCAAGCTCACGATTCAGTTTGATCAGCAGATTGATAACCTGCTCCTGAACCGTAACGTCAAGTGCCGAAACCGGCTCATCGGCTATTATAAGTCTTGGCTCAAGCATAAGTGCAAGAGCAATGCATACTCTCTGCCGCTGCCCGCCCGACAGTGCTTTTGGTTTTCTGGACAGATAACTCTCATCCAGTCCCACAAGCCCAAGCATCTTCTTTGCACGCTCGTATCTCTCGTTTGGAGTGTATTTTCCGTTGATCCGAAGCGGTTCTTCAAGTATCCACCCGATGGTCTTGGATGGATTAAGTGATCCGTAAGGATCCTGAAATATCATCTGTGGCATGTTTGAATAGTGAACTATCTCGCCATCGGTATCATCAAGCATTCCAAGTATAGTTTTTCCGAGAGTCGTTTTACCGCAGCCACTCTCCCCTACAAGTCCGACTATTTCACCCTCATTCATTGTAAATGATGCGGATTTTACCACATCTCTCTGCTTCTTGCCGGGCTGAAAATAACCGGTGATCTTTTTATATCGGGCGCTGACATTTTTAACCTCAAGAATAGGCTTGCTGTCATGATTATCTATAGCAGTCGCTATTTTTTGAAATTTTGGAATCGCATGTATCAGATTTTTGGTATATTCCTCCCCGGGATGTTCAAATACCTCATCTACAGGACCGCTCTCTACTATCCTTCCCTTGTTCATTACAAGTACCCGGCTGCAAAGCGATCTTACCACACTCAAATCATGCGAAATGAAAAGAATTGCCGTGTTTCTTTCATGATTGATCCGTTTTAACAGCTCTATTATCTGTGCCTGTATCGTCACATCAAGCGCCGTTGTAGGCTCATCTGCTATCAGAAGTTTAGGATCGCATATAAGTGCCGCGGCAATCATCACTCGTTGCCTTAGACCTCCGGAAAGCTCATGCGGGTAATAGTTATACAATCTTTCCGCATCAGGGATCTCCACATCCTTCATCATAGCTATTGCAGCGCTTTTAAGTTCATCATCAGACAGGTTTCTGTGTATTCTCAGCGCTTCCTCTATCTGCCATCCCACCTTTTTGACCGGATTGAGGCTTGTCATCGGTTCCTGAAAGATTATACCGATGTCATCACCCTGAATCTCACGAAGTCTTGACCTTGATGCGGTAAGAAGTTCCTCTCCCTCGAAGAGAATACGCCCCTTTTTCTTCATGTCCTTACGTGACAGAAGACCCGCGATCGCAAGAGCAGACATCGATTTTCCCGATCCCGATTCTCCGACGATCCCGACAATCTCTCCGGGATGCATTATTATGTCAAAATCATGCACTACAGTTTCGGGAATAATACTATCCTCTATTTCAATGTGAAGATCGTTTACATCAAGCATTTTTCTTTAATCCGTCTCCTAACAGCGAAAATCCAAGGACGATAAGAGCAATTGTAATTCCGGTCAATAGTGCATACCCCGGTTCCGAAAACAAAAAAGCCTGGGCATCCGACAGCATTCTTCCAAGTGATGACGAGGGGGGTTGTACACCGATCCCGAGAAAACTCATGCTTGCCTCGGCCAGAACGGCATTATTGAAGCCTATAACAGCTGAGGAAAGAACCACAGGCAGAGTATTTGGCAAAATATGAACAAACATTATCCGAAAATCTCCGGCTCCCATCAATCTTGCCGATCTTACATAATCGAGATATTTGCAGCGCATAAACTCACCGCGCACTATTCTTGCAAAACTCGGCACAAAAACTATCCCGAGAGAGATTATGACTTTCCATGTACCACTCCCGAAAAGGCTGATGAACACAAGCGCAAGCAAAATACTGGGAAATGCAAGCACTGCATCATTAAACCTCATCAGTATCTCATCTATCGCCCCTCCGAAATATCCGGTAAGAGCGCCTATTATTATTCCGAATGTCACTCCGATAATCACTGTGACAAGAGCAACAAAAAGTGTTGTTGCTCCACCGATCGAAAGCCTGGAGAACAGATCTCTTCCAAAGTTATCGCACCCAAGGGGATGAGCTAATGACGGATCTGCGAACTTGTCAGCAGCACTCATCGCATTCGGATCATAAGGTGAGAAAATCGTGCCGCATACAATTATCAGTATCATGATCACCGATATGAAAGCGCCGATATACAGCTCCGGATTCTTTTTGATCTTAAAAATAATCTCCTTCATCTGCCCTCCCTCATCCTCGGATCGAGAATCTGATAAAGGATGTCAACGATCAGATTGATAACTATCACTATCATTGCAATTATCGCTATGATCGCCTGTACTACCGGATAATCCCGGTTTGCAATTGACGAAATAAGCAGTCGTCCGTAACCCGGTATTGAAAAAACCTGCTCGATCACAAGACTGCCCGCAACAATATCCGCAAGAGTCATGCCCAAAAAAGTAATAACCGGTATGATTGCGTTTTTGAGAACATGCTTGTACATTACATCCATCGTGGAATTGCCTCTTGAGAAGGCGGTTCTGACATAATCCAGCTTTCTTTCCGATAATATCGATGTTTTCAGCAATTTGGTGCTCATGGCAGCTTTGGGAAGTGCGATGGCAACAGCAGGAAAGAAAAGATACGAAAGAAACTTTCCGAAATCAACATCATATGAAACAAATCCGCCGGGGACAAACAGATGCAGTAGCATTCCGAAAACATATGTGACGATTATACCAAGGAAAAACGGCGGAACAGACATTGTAAGTTGTCCTGCCACGTCTATTATCTTAATACCCGGCCGGTCCTCGTATTTGGAAGAGAATACTCCTATCGGTATGGAAATTGCCACTACCATTATAAAAGATATAAGCGTAAGGGTAAGAGTTATCGGAAGTTTGGAAGCCAGCATAGACCTTACACTCACTCCGTATGAATATGATATTCCCATGTCTCCGAAGAAAAAGGAACCAAGCCACGAAAAATAACGTATAAAAAACGGCCTGGTAAGGCCCATCTCCTCCCGAAGCGCCATAAGCGCTTCAGGAGTAGCATTAATACCAAGCCTAGCCGTTGCCGCATCCCCCGGAATTAGTTCAAAAGCTATGAACACAAACAGGGTAACGAGCAGAACGGTCACAATAAAAGTAATTATCTTCTTTATTATCGTTTTCATTAATTACTGTTCTTTAATCTTAAGCTTTGCAAAATCCTGTACATACAGGGGATAGAACACATATCCGTCATATTTGTCGGAAAGTGCAACAAACTCAGCCATATCCTGAATATAAATGTTTGCCGCATTATCAGCAAGGTTTTTCTGAAGTTCCTTGTATATTTCAACCCTTTCGTCTTCGGATCCGGCCGTATAAAGCTTTGCGTACAGATCATCATAATCTTTATTTGAATAGTTCGTAAAGTTGTTGTCGGCATCCGTTCTGAATCTGTCAAGCATTGCCGTAGCGGTCAGCGATGACGCATCAACACCGATAAGAGTAGCTTCGAACTGTCTTCCGGAATAGACATCCGACAGCCATGTGTTCCACTCTACAAGTTTTATCTCCGCATTAACACCTATCTTCTTGAGCTGCTCGGATACGACCTGAGCGGCTTCTACATGCGGCTGATAATTGGACGGAACCGTTATGGAAAACGTAAAGCCATCAGGATATCCTGCTTCGGCTAATAGTTCCTTTGCCTTATCAATGTCTGTAGGATAGGTATTGGAAAGATCCACATAGTACTTCTTAAATGCCGGGAACATGCTGCTTCCTACAGGAAATCCCTTACCGTCACTTGTAAGTTCAAGAATGTTATCAACATCAACAGCATACGAAAGAGCACGGCAAACATCCACATTGTCAAAAGGCTCTACCGCATGATTAAGATAAACCGCCTGTACCAGATTCATCTCGCCTTCAAGAACATTAAAATTATCGGAAAGCTGCTGTGTCTGTGTGGACGTCAGCCTTGCAAACATATCCACCGCACCGCCGTTAAGGTTCATTACGATCGAATCCGCATTAGGAATGATTTTAAGTGTAACATTCTCTATATTGGCAGGCTCTCCCCAGTAGTCATTGAATTTTTTTAATTCAATGTTTTCCTGTGGGGATCTTGAAACAAACATATAGGGTCCCGTACCTACCGGCTCTGTGGCAGGCTTATCGTTATCCTTCGGAATGATCGCAGCGGTCGTTGTTGCTATATAAGCCGGAAAATCAATATCAGCTTCATTTAGAACAATATCTACCGTTGTATCGTCTTTGATATTAACCTCTTTAATATTTGAAAAAGCCGATATGAGGGATTGTCCACCCGTCATACCGGCGCTTTTTTCGATGCTGTATTTAACATCCTCTGCCGTAACGGGTTTACCGTTGTGAAATTTTACTCCGTCCCTAAGTACGAATGAATACGTCAATCCATCATCAGATACGGAATACTCTTTTGCTACGGCGGGAATAAGTTCACCTGTCTCGTCAGGCTTTAAAAGCCCTTCGTAAATGTTAAACAAAATCTCCTTAGTTCCTGCCGCAACTGCTTCGTGTGGGTCAAGACTATCTTCCAGGTCCTGCGGAATACCAACAACAATCTTTGAAGAAGCGTCCGACTTGCCACCTGAACATGCTGTCAGTGCAGTAGTCGCTGTCATTGCCGCACACAGAGCAAATGCAATAATCTTTTTCTTGCTCATTTTGTGTGATCTCCTCTCGTTGAATTGTATTTTCGCATAAAACACTCCGCGCACTGCGCGGAGTGGATCAGCCTATTAAATTGTCAAAATGCTATTTTAAAACTTTTTTGAGCTCGTCCATGAATGTATTAACATCCTTGAACTCTCTATATACCGATGCGAATCTTACGTAAGCAACCGCATCAAGGTCTTTAAGCTTAGCCATGATAAGTTCCCCGATAATGCTGCTCGGTATTTCCTTATCCTCATATGAGAAAATGGCTGTTTCAACTTCATCAACTATCTGGTTGATGCTGGATGCAGAAACGGGACGTTTATGACAAGCCCGGAGTATGCCGGCTTCGATCTTGGATCTGTCATAAGTTTCCCTGTTATTGTCTTTTTTGATTATTATAATAGGGATCGTTTCGACTTTTTCATATGTCGTAAATCTCTTATCACATTCATCACAGACTCTGCGTCTTCTTATTGAATTATTATCGTCAGCCGGACGGCTGTCAATAACCCTTGTATTTTCATGACCGCAAAATGGACACTTCATAAGTTCTCTCCTTATTATTTGTTATTTCTGAGGAAATCCGGTATCTTGATAGCTTTTGCTTCAACCTTGCTCTCAAGAGGAGCCGAAGGTCTTGAAATACCGGACAAAGAACTTACGCTACGCTGCGTCGGTGCTGACGGAGTCGGGATCCCCGGCTGAGCCGTCTGACCTGTTCCCTGCGTCGGGAGTGTTCCTGTAAGAGTCCCAATGCCACCTGCAGCACCTATAGGATTTCCCATAGAAGGTCCAACATTCGGTGTATAACCGGCACCCGTCTGTGCGCCATACATAGGCTGGGGCATATTAGGCATCTGAGGCATTCCCTGTCCGCCCATCTGTCCAAGTCCGTTCATCTGTGGCATTACCGGCATGCCTCCGGGCATACCCGCACCCATAGCGCCACCCTGCATAGGCTGGCCGGGTCTTCTTGTATACGCGTATTTATTACCGGCCTGAGGCTGTGCAGCCACTTTAACCGCATTTTCATCTATTCCCGTAGCAAATACCGTGACAGTACATGTATCGGTATCTCTGGAGTCATCTCTCGCACCCATAATAAGGTTAACTTCATCACCTGTGATATCACGTACATACTCTACGGCATCATAAGCATCATACAATGAGATATCTCCGGAAATATTGACGATCAGATCACTTGCACCCTGGATCGTCGTCTCAAGAAGTGGTGAATTAACAGCAAGTTTAACTGCTTCAACCGCCTTATCGTCACCGCTGGCCATTCCGATTCCGAGATGTGCAATACCTTTATCCTGCATTACAGTACGGACATCGGCAAAGTCAAGATTGATAAGTGAAGGAACATTTATAAGATCAGTAATACCTCTGACACCTTGCTGGAGTACTTCATCTGCCTTTTTAAGAGCATCGGCCATACTAGTCCTTCTGTCTACGATGTCAAGAAGCTTATCATTAGGGATAACAATAAGTGTATCAACGTTCTGTTTGAGTTTCTCAATGCCGCCGATGGCATTTTCCATCCTCTTTCTGGCTTCAAATCTGAATGGCTTTGTAACTATACCTACAGTAAGAGCGCCTTGCTCTTTGGCAATCTTGGCTATGACCGGAGCAGCACCTGTTCCTGTTCCGCCGCCCATACCGCATGTAACGAAAACCATGTGTGCTCCCTTAATAGCGGTAGCAATGGTCTCGGCTGATTCCTCGGCAGCTTTTTCTCCGATCTCCGGTACTGCACCTGCGCCCAGACCTTGCGTAAGTTTTTCACCTATCTGCAACAGTCTGTGGGAATTGCACATTTTAAGAGCCTGACTGTCTGTATTGACACCCAGGAACTCAACTCCGGCAATATTCTCTTCCACCATTCGGTTAACGGCATTGTTTCCGGCCCCGCCGACCCCTACGACGAGAATTCTTGCTGCAGCTTCCACTTCATTGTTCTTAATCTCCAGCACTTCTAACTCCTCCTTACAATCACTAAACTGTCCCTCATATATTTATTTGATAACTGAATACAGCTATAATTGTGTCTGCAAAGTTTTTAACCACAATTTGTTACGTCAACAATATTACGTAAACCCATACAAACATATAATAAATATATTTATTTGAATAATCAACACTTTTTTTTAAAAAATCCCAAAATTTTTTATTGTTCTTCTTCACCCTCGGTTGTTTGCTCTTCCTCTGCAGTATCTTCACCGTCTTCGGCTTCTGTTCCCTCGGGGATCTCTTCTTTGTCCATGTCAAAAGAAAAATTTACATCCTCACCCACATAGTTTTCCATATGGAGAGTTCCCGAATAGCCTTTGAGTTGCGGGAGCAGCAGATGCATTTCATTGATTTTCTCGTCGATAAAATCATCCGTACCAAGTGATACTCTCGCGCTTCCGAAATAAAGCGTTATATCTCCGTCCGAATCAAATGCTATCCTGTCGGTCTCTATATCGTATTTGCCAAGAAGCTGCGTAATATTAAGTATCGTCAAGAATACAGATGATTTTTTAACCGGCAGAGGCTTATGCAGCACTATATGATCATACGAAAGCCCGGTTACAAACGGAATTCCCTCCATTATTCTGTTGGAACTCTCAACGACTATGCCATCCTTATCAAAATACATATAATGTCCCAGATATTCTACATAGCCGGCTACCGCTTTCTCGAAGACATTTATCCTTACCGAGTTTGAATCAAGAATATCCACATCCATTTTCTCGATAAACGGTATATCTTCGATACTCTTGTTGCGGTACATAAGAGATAAAACTATGGAATTGTACGAATAGGGACCGGTAAATACCATGTCCTTAATCTCTTCGTCGGTATAATGCGAATTTCCGCTAACGGTAACTTGTGTTATCGAATAGTTGTACCACAGAAAAACCAGCCCGCCGCATATAACTGCCATTACAATAACTACAGCCAGCAGGACTTTCAAAAGCTTACTGTTCTTAAACATAGCAAGCCCCGTCATACTATTCCTCCAGACGAATACTTCTTGATACACTGAGCACCAGTCCCATTTCAGCCAGCAGGAACACGATCGAAGATCCACCGTAGCTGATGAACGGCAGCGTAATACCGGTATTGGGTATAGTATTAGTAACAACCGCTATATTCAGTATGACCTGAATCGAAATATGCGCCATAACTCCAACCACGATCAACGCTCCGAACATATCCGATGCATTATTGGCAATGACCATAAATCTCCATATAAGCAGGACAAACAGCAAAATGATCGCTATTGCCCCGAACAGTCCGAGTTCCTCGCATATGATAGAAAAAATCATATCGTTCTGAGCCTCCGGAAGATAGCCGAGCTTTTGTATACTCTCGCCCAGCCCTTTTCCGAATATATCCCCCGATCCTATCGCATAAAGCGCCTGTAAAGTCTGAAATCCTTTGTTGGATGCATATGCTTCGGGATCAAGCCATGCTTTGACCCTCGCAAATCGATAGGACAACCCAGCCGGAATAACATCATATTTGATAAGCAGAACCATCCCGACCGCAAACACGACAGCAATCCCAGCAATTATGAAGTATTCCTTGTATTGCGGGGTCGCAACAAACAGCATCATGAACACTATTGAAAAGATGATAATCGCCGAGCTTAGGTTCTGAGTGATCGTAAGGACACAGAACGCATGAGGCAGGGCAAGTCCCAGTACGGTCAAAAATCCCCTTCTTTCTTTTATTGCATCCCCGAATTTACATACAACGGATGCAAAGAATACTATGAGGGCAAGTTTCGCAACTTCCGCAGGCTGCAGCGACATTCCAAGGTTAAGCCACCTTCTCGCTCCGCCGGCCTCATAGCCAAGGGGTGTCAGGACGAGAATAATAAGTATAAGAGAAACTACGTATGCTATAAATGCGAATCTCTGGACATAATGGTAATCCACAAGCATAACGACAAGCATTACCACGATACCGATAGCCGAGGCGATCGCCTGTTTTCTGAAATAAAATGCAGGATCCTCGAACTTGATGTTTGCCTCATAAGAGCTTGTGGAATATAGCATAACGAGCCCGAACAGCACCAGAAATAACACAATGAAAAGCATTGTGTAGTCAAAAAAGTATTTCTTTTTCTTTTTGGGTCTGTTTTGTTCACTCATAACTTTTCTGCTATTGCAGGTCGGTAACTGTCGGATCAATAGGCTCGCCAGTCTGCGGATCCAGCAGTATGCCTGTAGTAGGATCTATGGCATATCCCGTCTCGGGATCTATCTCAACTTTTTCTCCGGTTCTGTCTTCCTCATCAAGTTCATTTCCACTCTCATCCACGAATGTAATTGCACTGTTTTCGGAACCTTCTGCGGATTCATTGTTGTTCCCTTCGGAATCAACTATTATCTCTCCTGTAACTTCCTCCTCCGATTCGGTTCCGGATGATCCCGTTGAGAATTCCTGCTGCTTTTCGGCAAGTTCTTCCGCTTCTTTCTCGGTAAGCTCTTCCGTCTGGAATATTCCCATATACGGGAGAACTTCTGTCAGAATATCTTTACAAAGCACAGCAGCATATTTTGACTGCGCCTGATATCCCACATTGGGCTCATCAATAACTACATAACACACGATCTGCGGATCATCCGCCGGTGCAAAAGACATAAATGAAATAACGTAGTTTTCCGTACCTCTGGGATATTTCTCGGCCGTTCCCGTCTTGCCGCCTATCCGGTATCCCGCAGGTCTTGCGCTCTTACCGGTTCCGTTATCGACAACAGCAACACATAATTCCCTGATCTTTTCACTTGTTTCTTCCGAAACAGTCTGCTTAAGTACTCTCGGCTCAACTGTTTCAACCGTTGTCCCCGCGGAATCAAGGACCTTGGTCACAACATGCGGCTTGTAATAGTATCCGCCGTTTATCAGGCTGCAAAATCCTGTTGCCATCTGTATCATCGTAACATTAAAGCCCTGACCAAAGGAACTGATCGCAAGGTCGGTAGGTGTCATCGTATTAACGTCAAAAACAAGGCTGTTGGTAAGGGCTTCTCCGGTAAGATCAATGTTGGTCTTAAGTCCAAAGTTAAATAACTGATTATATTTCATAAAAACCGTCTTGCCTATCGCAGTTCCTATTTTCATAAAAGCCACGTTGCACGACTGCTCGAGAGCACCGGAGAATGTAAGGGTTCCGTGACCGAGACGGTTGCTGCAGTGGATTTCATGACCACCAACCTCGGTTACGCCGTTACATACATAGCTCTCATCACCTTTAAGAATTCCCTCTTCGAGACCGGCCGCCATAGTAAAAGGTTTCATGGTCGATCCCGGCTCGTATGTCGAATTGATACAAAAATTCTTCCACAAAGAGTTGAGTGCCTCCATCTTGGCTTCTTCATACGCCTTATCATACGCCTCGGCATATGTCAGACCCTCATACGGATCGTCCGTTTCGGACCCGTTATCCTCTTCTTTGTTTCCGACATTTATTTCGATATTTGACGAATCATCTTCAGCGGTTTGATTTTCCGGATTTTCGGTAGTATTTTCCTGCTGAGCCTCCGGATTATCCGCAGCTTCCTGTTCGCCCTTGTTCTCCTCGGCCAGTTTTCTTACGGTTTCGGCAAGCTCGGAATCATCCATTTCACTTATATCCGTATTACCGTCAAGAATGCCGTTCATAAGCCCGAATTTCTCGGGATCCAGTTCAACCTTGATGTCAAGATTATCGGTATTTCTCGGATCATTGAGATTAAACGTCGGATAACTTGCCATTGCAAGAACCTCTCCGTTATTAGGATCCATTACAATAACACCTGTATTTGTTGATCCGGCTCCCTCACGGGCTTCATTGCGGTGTTCTTCATTAAAAGCAAGTATGTTTTTCTCAACAATGCTTTGAATATTAACGTCTATGCTTGTAACAAGCGTCTTACCGTCCTGTGCGGGCTTTAATGTCCTCTCAAGGTTCTCATCATCGTTAAGATAACCGTATTCTCTTCCGTTTGTGCCTACAAGGGTGCTGTTGTAGAATTCTTCCAGACCGTATGCACCTTCATTGTCTCCCTGAACAAAGCCGATAACATCACATGCCAGTGAATTGTAAGGATACTGCCTTACATACGTATCCTCCAGCCATACACCTTTAAAATCAGGATACATGGACGGGTTGTTAACCATGTTCATTATATCGCTGACAGTTTCGTAGCCCTGTTTTCTGGCGATTATCCTGTATTGGCTGTCGGGATTGGCGAGTATATATGAACGCAGTTCATCTTTTGTATATGAAAATTCAATCGGGGATGCATACAACGCCGTAATTGTACTTTCAAGATTTGCTCCGTCATCTTTGTTAAGGGTTTTGGGATCTATGCATACATTATAGACTTTCTGACTGACGGCAAGCTTGGTATTATTCCTGTCTACGATATCGCCTCGCTTTGCCGGAATGGTTATAGAATCGTATGCCTGTTGCGAAAGCACTCTTTTCTTATATTTATCCCCATTGTCACGGTTGATTATGAACAGTCTGATGCCCAAAAAAGCAAAAGCTACCAGTATCATCACGAATAATACTGCCAGCTTTATGGACATCCTCTGAGTAAATCTGTTTGATCCGTTCTGTTGATTCCGTTTAGCCAAAGCCTTAGATCCCCTGCACCTTACGGGATCACCCGGGACTATTGAAGAGAAACGAACTGTCTGACGTAATCGGTTCCGTCACTGTTATATGTAACGATCTGATCATCACTTGCGTATGTCATTCCCAGATCGTCCATTGCCCGTTTCTTAATATTCTCCAACCCTATAGCACCTTTTATGCGGCTCTCGTAATCGTCGTTTTCCGCACGAAGAGACTGTAATTCTATCTCCATGGCAGAGATCGTATTTACATAAGTAGTCAGCGATGACTGCAAACGGATATACTGTACGCAAACAATACCCGTAAGTACCATCGCAAGCGTCATAAAAATCATGAAGCCGGGATTCATCGCCGAATCCCTTTTAATATTCTTGCGGGATTTGGTGCTAAGTCTTCTGGGTGATCTTACTTCCTGTTCGATTGGCCTTAGTGCCCTTGCCGTATTGCCATACACATATGTATTATTTCCGCGAGCCACTAAAACACCTTCTTTCCGAGTATACTATATCTTGTATTCAATATCAAAGCTTTTTACAAAATATTCTAAGTTTTGCACTTTTCGACCTTGGGTTAGCCTGCATTTCATCTTCGGTCGGAATCACAGGCTTCTTTGTTATGATTTTCCCCTTCGATACCTTGCCGCACACACAGACCGGAAAATCCGGAGGGCAGGTGCACGGGTCCTGCGCATTCTTGAATATGTTCTTAACTATCCTGTCTTCGAGCGAATGGAACGTTATTACCGCTATCCTTCCGCCGGGTGCAAGCAGATCGATCATATCATCGAGCGAATCTGTTAAAACACCGAGTTCACGATTGAGTTCAATGCGTATTGCCTGAAATGTCTGTTTGGCAGGATGTCCCATGGTCTTCTGAACTTTCATGGGGATCGATGCCTTGATGATTTCGACAAGCTCTCCCGTTGTCTTAATTGGACCGCCTTCCCTGGCTGTCGTAATGTGCTTGGCGATATTCGCGGCAAACTTCTCTTCGCCGTACATTCTGAGTATTCTTGTGAGTTCACTTTGTGAATACCCGTTGACTATGTCAGCCGCCGTGATCGGACTCCTCTTATCCATCCTCATATCAAGAGGAGCATCGCTCATATAAGAAAATCCCCTCTCAGGTGTATCGAGCTGATACGATGATACTCCCAGATCAAGCAAAATACCGTCAGCCTCATGAATGTTAAGTTTCTCGAGTATCCGCCTGATGTTGCAGTAATTGTCACGAACTATCGTAACGTTTGTAAATCTTTCAAGACGTTCCCCGGCGGCTGCAACTGCCGCCTCGTCCTGATCTATTCCGATCAATCTCCCCTGATCGTTTAACTTTTCGAGAATTGCTCCCGAGTGTCCGCCGCCCCCTAACGTGCCATCCACGTAGGTCCCTTCAGGCTTAATTGCGAGTCCCTCGATTACTTCCCGAAGCAGAACCGATTTGTGATTAAATTCCAATTCCGGCTCCTCCTTCTTCTTCGTCCCCTAAATCGAGAAGCCCAGTTCTGCCATTTCTTCAGCGATGTCATCGATGTTGTCAATGTTGGTCTGCGCTCCCCAGCGCTCCTTATCCCACACTTCTATCTTGTCTATAACTCCGGCAAGAACAACATCTTTGTCAAGTCCGGCATACTCCCTCAGATTACCGGGGATAAGGACTCTTCCCTGCTTGTCCGTCTCAACCGCTGTAGCCGAACCCGCAACGGCGCGGACGTAGGTCCTGATGTCCTTATTGGCCGGCAGAGCTTGGATTTTCTTCATGAAGGTTTCCCAGGCCTCATTAGTATAGATCGCAAGACAACCATCGTTTCCCTTTGCTATCACGAAAGCTTCCCCAAGCTGTTCGCGAAACTTTGTAGGGACAATCAGACGACCCTTCGTATCGATTGTGTGGCTGTACTCACCCATGAACATGGTGTGCTCTCCTTAATTACCACTCTCTACCACTTTCCACCACTTTTATGGATATAATAACCCCTTTCTCCCACAAGTGCAACACTTTTTTTGAATTTTTTACCGGAAAAATCGGGCAAAAATAAAGGAGGCACAATATCTTGTGTCTCCTTTTGTCGCCAACCACAATCGCGGTATTATGAATCATTAAATTAATATAAATTAAGGAAGTTTATACATTGAATCTGAACAGGATCACATCTCCGTCCTTAACTATGTAATCTTTTCCTTCCATTCCTACGAGGCCTTTCTCTCTTGCATTCGCAAGGCTCCCGCATTCAAGCAGATCCTTGTAGTTTACGACCTCAGCCTTGATGAATCCTCTTTCAAAATCGGTATGTATCTTACCCGCAGCCTGCGGAGCTTTTGTTCCGACCTTTATCGTCCATGCTCTGCACTCATCTTCGCCCGCAGTAAGAAAACTCATCAGATTAAGTATCCGGTAGCTTGCGGCTATAAGCTTATCAAGCCCCGATTCCTTAAGTCCCAGGTCTTCAAGGAACATAGCCTTCTCATCATCGTCAAGTTCTGCTATCTCCTGCTCTATCTGGGCGCAGATGACAAAGACTTCAGATCCGTTTGCTTTCGCATATTCTCTTACCTTATTTACATGGGCGTTGCTCGCTCCGTCATCGGCAAGATCTTCCTCGGCAACATTGGCGGCAAAGATAACAGGTTTTGCCGTAAGCAGGTTGTACGAAGCAAGATACGCCTCCTCGTCCTCATCGGCACACTCGAATCCTATTGCCAGATTTCCGCCTTCAAGATGCTCTTTGAGCCTTTTAAGAAATTCAACTTCCTTCGCGATCTTCTTATCGTTGTTGGCTGCACGCTGCTGCTTGGCTATCCTTCTCTCAAGCACTTCTATGTCGGCAAATATCAGTTCAAGGTTGATAGTTTCAATATCCCTTACCGGATCAACCGAACCGTCAACATGAACAACGTTAGCATCCTCAAAGCATCTTACAACATGAACGATGGCATCAACTTCTCTTATATTTGCTAGGAACTGGTTTCCGAGTCCCTCGCCTTTCGACGCTCCCTTTACGAGTCCTGCGATATCAACGAACTCTATCGTGGCAGGAGTGACTTTCTTCGTATTATAAAGATCCCCCAAAAGCTTTATTCTCTCATCAGGTACGGCAACTACGCCAACATTGGGATCTATTGTACAGAACGGATAGTTGGCCGATTCGGCTCCGGCCTTTGTAAGCGAATTAAATAATGTAGACTTCCCGACATTAGGGAGTCCTACGATTCCTAGTTTCATTTTATTTCCTCCAGTTCTATACCTTTTAGGTCTTTACTAAATAATTCAATTCCTTTTCTTATCTCAAAAAGAGCACAAGCGTGAGCCATATATTACCACACTCATACTCTTTTATCAATATTGGGTGCAAAGTCAAACTGGCGTTTCACACCTCTGCGGCATGGTTTATGCGTTCTACAAAGGGTATCCATTTATAAGGACAGGCTTTCTGTATCCTCTTTTTCAATTTTATCCAGAAGAATAATTGTAAGCGCTAAATAGGTTCTTTCCATAGATGGTTGATAT
>DFGA01000037.1 GCA_002371615.1 Lachnospiraceae bacterium UBA3762
CTCGGAAATTATTTCTCGAGAAGTACACCCCAATATTTTTCGATATTGTCAAACAGATAGCCGGCTTCTTTGCTGACATACTGCCTGAAGCCTTCATCATCGCTGTCATCTGTGGCATATTCCTCATATTGGGCCTTCAGCATTTAGCTTGATTGTTTAATCCGCTAAACATATCGTCCTTTTTTCTAACAACAGACCATGATCCCATATTCCCCTTATCATCTGATTATAGTATGAGAATTCAATTATTCCGTCAGTTCTTGCTATACTCGACATACCTTTGCTCGTTTATTTTTGAAATTTCTTTGATATTTTTGGTATATCCACATGTTTTGTACTTTTGCAAAAAATCAATGTGCTCCCTGCTTATCGTGCCTGTCATAATTCATTCTTAAGCTCTTACATCAAGCCCAACCGTTCCGTCTACGCTTTCTGATCCAAGTTTTTCTGTCAGTTGATCAGCCATACTTCTTATATCTGCCCCAACAACAGAAATGATGAAATCTTTTAAGTCATTTTCCTCTGTCATTTCAGCATGACGCTTTTCCAGCCTTTTCTCCTCTGCTTTTTTCTCCAAACGCTTCTGTTCAGCCTTCTCTTTAGTAGCTTTTTCTTCATCAGCCTTTCTCTCGGCATTCTCTCTCGCAATTTTTCCGTCCGGATCGCTTGAACCTGAAATAATCATGGTCATATTTCCATTATCATCAATTTTGTAATTGATATTGGTCAAAGTCCCTTGACATCTCGAAAGAGCAATTTCATTGCATTTGGGAATTGCTTTCATCTTTTCTTCCAACATGGAAGATTTTTCCGGATTATCCATACACCTCTTCAAAAAGCCACTCGAAACACTTACTGAGGTAGGTACACCTTTAATTGAAACGGTACCAGCATTTATATAATCATACTTTTTTTGCAAATGTTTGGAATAGTCATCCACATTCTTAAAGATAGTCTTAGTCTCGTCTTTTCTTATCACATCCGGCATGGATGTCCTCAAATCCATAACCTGCGATGTAACACCACTATTTATCTCTATTGACATATTCTCGTCCTCCTCTGACCTTTAATCCTGAAATTCATTTCATCCGATTATGACGGGATAGATATACTTATCTAATCTCATTTTCGGAAAAGCAAATCCTCCTGTCTCCCATAGCATGGGATTATTCTTCTACCTACTCTATCGTATGATAATCACCACTAATTAACAGACTTTGCGTGAACACCGTCATTTTTGCAGTGAAATCTTTCCTCTCATCATCACAGTCAGCGTAAACCTCTTCCTGCCACCATCTGAGCGAATCTCGATATCCACATCTCCCATATATTTTCTTGCGCATTTTTGGATATTCGACAGACCTATACCATGCAGCCGCTTATCCTTCTTATTTGTCACAGGCAATCCCGTTTCTTTGTCCATAGTCACGCTTCCATCAAAATCGTTTCCAATCTCAATAAAGAAAAGTGTTCCCTTCATATAGGATTTAAGGGAAATCTCCCGGTGTCCACCCAGTTTTTGGCAGGCTTCAAAAGCATTATCCAAAGCATTGTTCAGAATTACGGCAATATCATAAATATCGATCTGCTCAGTATTAGGAGCCACAAAATCAACATCGAAAGTGATCTCATGCTTTCTGGCTTCCTGTTGACGCTGATAGATAATAATGTCCGTAATTGGGTTTCCACTTTTTGATGAAAAATCCAGCCTGTTTACAGTATCTTCTATTTGTCCAATGTATTCGTCAATCTCTCTGGTATCGCCATTTCCAACACCTTTTACATATTGCATGATATTGTTCAGGTGGCTTCTCATATCATGCTTCAGGCCCCGCAGATCAGAGTAGATTTCCTCTATATCCTCAATTTCCCTATGCAGCTGCTCCACTTGATTTTCAAGAATTGCCTGTTTCCTGCTATCTTCATTACGCTCTATCAGATATTGAAACAACATCATAGTAGCTATGATAGTTCCGAGTAATAAAACGCAGATTACTATGATCCAAAACACTGTTTCCGGGACTTGTTCATATACCAGCACCCCCAATCTTTCACTGAATCTTAGTATCAGGATCCGCATGGTGATTGAAACACAAAGAGCCGCAAAACAGGGAAAAACCAGAAAAATGTTTTCACCAAAGCTTGTCTCATACCCTTTGTAAATGTACTTTCTGCTTAGTGTTTTCAGATACACGCATAATATGATCACATATACCGCTACACAAATTATCCCTTGAACAATCATGGACGCAGTTAAGATGTTATTTGCCCTTTCCAAAGTCATTCCATCGGAAGATGATATGATTCTCTCTATCATGCCCCCAGTCAACAGCGAGATTAAATAATAAAGCACACTGATAATATATTTAATCAATGCTCGCCCTGCTGCAAAACTGAAAGTTACAAAAATCTGTCTCTTATAATCCCATTTGAATAAAAGTGATTGAAGCGCAAACAGTACAACGAGATTGATAACAATCCCCATCACATCTCTATCTATCCCAAGAATCTCATATATAACAATATCTACTGCAAGATTGATCATAGTCCAAAGAATGACCGTTATCTTCTTTTCATATCGTGTTTTTAACAGATCCAGCCCATATAAACCGCTCAAAACAGCATCTGCAATATATAACGGAACGGTCAATGTTAAAGTCGAAAGATCAAACATTTACAATACCTCCGTTTTTAGCGTAGCGAAGATATGTCTTGACGAAATCCGTATATTTCTTCTCAGCAAGCATAATACTATCACCATTAAGCACCTGAATACTGTTCGCAGAATAAGCCGTCACCTTTTCAAGATTGACGATATAGCATCTATGAGTTCTGAAAAACGAATCTCCTAGCTCATTTTCAAGGTCATACATCCGGGCATAAGTTTCCGTTAGCCCGTTATCCATATGGAATACGACCTTCCTGTCGCTGCTTTCAATATATTGGATCTCTCTTAAAAGCAATTTTTTCTTACTCTCTCCATCCTTAACGATTATATATTTATCCCTTCGCCCACCGACAGATACAACCTCTTTAACAGCCCGCTGGAATACTTCAGCAAACTTCTTTTCCTTTATCGGCTTCACAAGATAATGGAAAGCGTTCACATCAAATGCATCCTCCATATACTCCCGAAATGCTGTTACAAAAATGATGATACATCGCTCACCGGAATCTCCTTGCTCTTTTCGGATCCTTTTCGCCAGCTCAATCCCGGATATATCCCCCATCTCGATGTCAAGGAAACAAATGTCGAAAAACTTCCTGTCTGAAAGCATATCCTGCCCCTTGGCAAAGCTGCTAATATTCACATCAGAGCTCTGTTTCTTTATCAGGGATACAATCTGCTCCCTTACCTTTTCCTCATCATCACATACTGCTATATTCATAGAATCATTCCCTTCGTCATAGATTGCCTTATCTATATTATATCGGCAAAATAGTATCTGCCTATCATAGCCTTGCAGTGAACGACGCTTTTTTTGAAGTGAAATGTCTTCATATAGCAAAAAAGCCCACAGCCATCTGACCATCATCAGACAACCACGGGCATCCCCTCAAACCATACTAAGCTTTTATTATTGCTTGCGTATTTCTATCCTCTTCTTTGACTTGTACCTATAACACTGCGGCAATATCAATGTCACCTTAGTGAAGATCTGCGGAATACGCATTGTAATAATATGAATCGAATTCGGACAACTATCCTTTTTACCAACCGAAACGGCAAGTCTTCTTTTCGACTTGCCGTGTAGGGCGGTAGACTGGGGGTGTGGGGAGTGTAGCTCCCCACGTTCTTTATTGGACAATCCACCTGACAGTATCTATCTCATCATGACAGTAAATTATAGCAATCGAATCTCAATAGCATAAGCATATCTTCCCGTATTCAATGCTTCAGGATTATTATACTCACTGTTTACCAAACCAATACCAAAGACTAATCTATTATCGTAATCGTGGGATACATCTTCTATATATTTATAGTCTTTGTAGAATCCAGTCTTATGATCACATATTTGTATTCTTGCAGTTCTGTCAATCATTTTCCTCAAATTGCCAAATATTGGCCTATCCTTATCGTCTATCATATCGAACCTCCTCACTCAAATAGTTTTTCTGGACTTATTATGTTTTATATCAATTTTGAATCGGATATTTGATAGGTTTCTAATCGGAAAAATGTGAAGTTGATAATCGGATCTCCCTCGTTCTCATATATGCCCAACTAAATATACTATCGAATATAAGCAGACTATCAAAAATACGAGAAATATGAAGTACTTGTTAAATTCCTTTTTTGATTCTTCATTGTCCCATGCTATGTATATACGTATGATCATGTATATAATAAATATGATACAACTTAACAGCAACAGGTTTATCGGTAATCCCACGAGAATCGGTGCAAAGAACATCGGAACTAACATCACAAATTCCACGACCGCAACCGTTATGCCATCCCACATACACTCTTTGATCTTTTTACACAAGAATACGCTCAGCAATATAAACAGGGTGATTAGTATTCCATAAAAAATGACCATGAACAGTATTCCTATGATCCAGTAGCCGGCAGGATTCGCTGCTTCACTTAACATCTTTCCCGCAAAGAATATAGCAGCTTTATATGGACCGGTTGCTATTGGACATATTATGTTTGCCAGTTCTTTAAAGAATTCTTCAGCTTCATTCTGGTAAGGCTCTGATAAAGCAAGAATGCCTAGCGCTGCAAAGATCAGTCCTACGATCGATGTTATATATCCGGCCAGATGCGCTCTTACCATTTCTTTGTCACACATTTCCAGAATCTGTTTTCTATCGTTATAATCTCTTTGGAGTCTGCTTTCTATCTTAGAAACATCCTTTTTGACTCTCTTGGATATCTCGGCCTCCTGATCACTTGCTATCTGATTTACCCTGGCCTCCTTTTTATTTATCGCATCTTCACGTTCATCGAGTATAGCCATCCTCTCCTTATGTGCCTCTTTATAATCCGAGACCAATTTCGAGCTCGTGGCTACGGCTTCTTCTGCAGCTGATTTCAAGCTGTATGCTTCTTTCAATTGCTTGTCGCTCTCGCTCAACTTCACGATATACTCGTTCAGCTCGACTATTTCTTGCTTCTGCGCTTGCACTTTGTTCTTCAGCATCGATACCTGAGAGGAAAGACTCGATATCTTCTGCTGAATCTCCTTGTTCCGGTTCTGGCTCTCGTTCTTCTTCGAGTTCCGGTTCGAATCCACAGTGCTCGAGTCTGATTGCATTCTGTCTTTCAAATTCATGTATCAGCGCCTCCTTATTTACTTCCATCCCTTCAAATGATTTCTCGATCCTGCTGTCGCGGACCTTGTCACCGTCCTCGTTCTCAAATACGATATGTTTCCGATTGTCTTCCCACTGTACTGACCACCCATGTCCAGCCATACCGGCGATAAACTCATCCCTGCAGGTACAGTTCGACATCACATCCATTATTGCCAGGGCGCAGTCTGCAACAAAACTGTTCTTTGTATCATTGATCAGCAGGTTGTATTTATCTTTACTCCATGACCTGATCTCTCCCTGTTCGATCGGTTTTCCGTCAAAGTGATGTCCTTTCTCGGCGATCGATAATCCCCGGTCCCGGCAGAGATCATTCGTGAATTCCTTCTGGATCTCAAGATCTTTCTTCGTCTGGTGAAGTTTATGCCCGTCAACATACGAAACGCTGTTTGTCAGGATATGACAATGCAGATGCTCCCTGTCCCGGTGTACTGCTATCAAGCTCTGGTGGTCCGGAAAAAACCTGTCAACAAAATGGCGACTGATCTCAAGTACCTGCTCCGGTGTTATCTGTTCATCCTTATGGAAGCTTATGATATTGTGGGCGTACATCCTGCCGGAGTCTTTATCCCACATTCTCTTTTCTGCGAGCCACGTCTGGTATACTTCATCATAATTAATAGTCTCCCCGTTATACGGCCCGGTTATCTCTACATACTCTTCCTCAAGCGAGTTATCCCGCAGAACATATTCCATGGCATTTTTCATGGCTCCGTGTGAACAGCCCCCGTTATTGACGACCTTATTGATTGCCATATAGCCTCACTCTCCCTCCGGTAATCGCGGATCTGTTCCGCCAACTCTTCCAGTTTCTTCTCACTCGCTACCTGCCCCTGACCGTTTGCAACATGAGCCATCTGATTCACATTCGTCGCCATACCGCGTATCTGTCGCTCAAAGTCTGAAAACGTCTTGCTTATGTTCTTAAGCTCCGCCATCTCATTCGATGATGTGATCGGATACGAGCAGACCGCACTTATGATATATGCCTGCTGGGACAGCCCGGACTCGGCTATCTTCTTCTGCATGCGGGCATATTCGCGATCGTTCATCCGTACGGTGACGGCCCGGTTTCGTTTGCGGTTTGCGCGTTGCATTGTGATCACATCCTTTGATATCCCCTGGCGGGGTGCAAAAAGGGGTTCCAAGGGGGCGAAGCCCACTGGCAAGTTTGCATTGTGGCTTGCCACAATGCGAAACTTGCCTACCATCCCCAGGAGGGATCCGGAGGAGATCCTGCCGCTTTTTTGCGGGGGATGGTAGTGGTTTTGTCTGTAGCTGCCATGTAAATCAAAAAATACAGTAGATACAGCCACTTGGCAGCTACAGACGTGGCCGTAACGAAGATAACGAAGCGTTTTTTGCTGAGTTATCGGCTGTTACGGCCACAGGGACCCTGACGAAGTGGTCATATCACTTTGTGCCGGAATCCTGGGCGAGCTTCTGATACATCTTGCGTGCAAAGCCCTCAGCATTTGCATAGCGTGATGTCTCAAAGTCCTTCTCAAAATGAGCATGCTCGCCAAAACTCTCTGCGAGGAAATCCTTCAGAAGATACGATGTTCCTCCGATGAAGAAAAGTTCCAGTGTATCAAGGTTCAGCCAGCTGTTACGAAGAGTGCGTTCAATCTCATCTATAAACGATCCTACTGCCTGGTTGATTATAACCACGGACTCTTCTTTCTTTTCTGGATCCCTATGATTGATCGATCCTCTCATGATCGAACTCAAGATCTGAGTATCCTCTATATCAAGACCATGATCCATAAGATGTCTTTGTATCTGTCTGCAAAGCATCCTTCCACCATGTCTTGATGTATGGGATGTCTCTGTGATCACGTTTGAGTTGTTAATAGCAGTTATATTCATGTTAAGACCACCCATGTCGATGATCGCAGCATCATAATCCTTTTTGCTGAAAAGCTCCGGGTGCATCGTCAGTATTCCGGTAGACTCTGCACAGACCAGGCGTTTATCAACACTAAATTCTATGGGCTTACCGTCAACAACACACTCGATCTTGCCGTTCGGAACAATGTTCTGCCCGTATTCCATCCTCTTATCTTTCTCCTTGTAGATAGAAAGCGGACATCCGACAACAACGTTAACCGTCTCACCGGGAACCACATTCTTTGCAATACCATACAGTGTGCATATTCTATTGATATCCGCATCCTTTGAATAGTCATCATCCGCCTTAATAGGAAGCTCGTCACAACCGATCTTTACTTCCTTACCGATCGAGCCAAGTGTTTTGGATGAAAACGTGTGGACATTGTCAAGAAGATCGACCCTGCCGTCACCTGAATTACCGATGGCAGTCGGAAAATGATCACGAACCACCTTTGTCTCTTCACCTATTGCAACCACCTTTGTTTCAGCCTTGCCGGCATCTACTGCTATAACCTTGTTCTTCATCATTGATACCTCCGTTTCTAAAAGAATTCCTCTTCCATATCGGGATCGCTCCAGCCTATAGCAGAGTTATCCGTCAATGGAGAATACGTTTGCGCTACATCATCTGTCCCAATGGGCACTTTCCCGGAAGATGTGATGATCCACGGCCTCACGTTATGATCGTTTATCGTTTTTATGAGTTCCGCCAGCTTCTTAACATCCTCCTTATTTTCCGGGCAGAAGCCCAAACACCTTATAAACAACGCCATACAGCCGTAACAGATATTGGACATGTTCCTTCCGGATATTGACAGCATTTTCGCCACATCGGGATATGATCTGGCCAGGTCGCTGTCACTGCCTGCAATGCGATATCTTTTTTCACTCATCGTTATCACCCTCTTTAGGCTTATTCCTGTCTACCGGGATCGGAACAAACTGCTTTGTTGTTGATCCCACCTTCATCTTCTTTCGTGCCGCAATGTAGTACTGCATTGTTGTGGATTCAAGATCTCCTATATATGCAGCAATCTCCTTTACTCCGGCACCGTTGTCATACATCCTTGTGGCAAATGTCCTGCGAAGTACATGCAATCCACTTACATCATTTCCGAATCCGAGGTTCTTATATATGGTAAGCATGCAATGCTCCAACATGGTTGCCGTATACGGTTTCCCGTTTCTGGATCGGCATATCAGATCGTCCTGTGTTCCGGGCCTGAGTTCCGACATAAGCTCAAGATCCTTTCTCGCATCGCTTCCGAGCTGGATCACCCGGGCTTTCTGATTCTTTGTTGTACCTACTACGGCTTTGTAGTTCTTTTCATCAGGCTTCCTGTCACGGTTTATGATCAGTGAAGTGCTCTTATTTATGGTAAGAAGCCCTTCTTTTATGTCATAATCCTTCCACCTCAGACTTATGACCTCTCCAACTCTCATCCCTGTGTGAAGGAGAATTCTTCCGATAAGACCGCCGGCGTATTTGTATCGGCCGGTTGGATATTGTTTGAGGCATTCTTCCTGAAAAGCCCTCTCTTCCTCTTCAGACAGGACGATCACATCCGCATCGGCAGCATTCTTTGCCTCAAGCTTCGACAGACGTTTTTTGATAGTCTTCTTTATCGACAGCGCCGGGTTTGCTTTGATATCATCGCGGGCGACTCCCCATTCATATGCTGCATTTATTACGTCCAGTGCCTTTTCTATGGAAGAAACCGACAAATCCTTCTTTATAAGAGCATTGATATGCTCCTCGATATCCGAAGATGATACGACCTGCACCTGCATATGTCCGATAGGATACTTGGCGATCTGATTTTTGATCGTACCTTCTCTTCTGTCCGCGGACTTAGGCTTGAGCTCCCCACCCTTCATCTGAAAAACCAGATGCCTCGTACAAAGATCTTCCACGGTATCAATATCCGTGATCACGGTCCGGGCCTTCTCAGCAAGCCAGTTGTCCTCTTTTTCCTTCATTAGGCGCATACAAATCGCCCGGTTCTTAGCGGTTACGGTCAAAGTCTTTCTCTTGCCGTCGTCCTTATAGCCGACACCCTTACGATATGTGACTGTTCCGTCAGGATTATCTTTAAAGAAACCCTGTCCCTTCGTTCCCCTGCTAGCCATTTACTACTCTCCTATACAAGAAAGGTTTTGTACTCGTACTGGTCAAGCCACTCGTTTAGAGCTTTGGCTGTTACGATATAACGACCCCCAAGCTTTATGGACGGGAAGCTCTTGCTCTTTATCAGCGCATACGCTTTGTCTCGTCCGATATGAAGCCTGGATGCCAACTCTCTTGCCGACAAAACAGTGTATTCATCCTGCACCTGATTGATCATTGTGTTTCTCATACGCTTCACCTCTTTTCTTCTTTTGATCGATTGAGTAGGTTTCCGGCGACTTTTTCCTGTCGCGATATTCCTTCTTCAGGGACATCCCGGTTTTTCCCGGAACCTTCTGAAGAGCTGTTGATTTATTCTTTGGTTCACTATTATGAACTTTTATGTGCTTATTATAAGGTTCATTTTTATGAACTGTCAATAGGTTTTTGTAAAAAAGTTCATTTTTTTGAACGAAAGTGGTCCAGATACGGAAAAAATGTGGTATTATACTTGTAAAAATGTGTGTGGAAAGGCTACTGATATGATGACATTGGGCGAAAAGATCAAATACTATAGAAGTACACTGGGGATAACACAAGCCCAGTTCTCAAATCTGTCCGGAATTGGACTGAGTACTATAAAGAAGCTTGAATGTGATATGATGAACCCCAAGCCTAAGATGCTGCTCAAGATCGCAGATGCTCTCGGGGTCAGTATTAACATTTTTACGGATTTCGATATTGTAACTGTATCAGACGTTATGTCACTGATCACAAAGATGGATGAACAGGTCGAAATGGAATTCAATGCAGAATACGACGAGGATGGTAATCCCATCCCCGAATCGATAAAGATATCCTTCAAACACCCGTCTCTTAACAGAAAGCTGGCGGATTATGTTAAAGTAAAGGATTTTCAGAAGAAAATAGACGATGATCAGCAAAAATACACAAGTCCAGCCGATCAGGAAGCAATCGAGCGCATGAACACCGAACTCGAGGAAACCCGACTGACCATCTGCCGGGCTCCTATGGTTATCGCAAAGAAGTTTAACGACGGGCATCTCCGAGTTAAGGTTTAACTGATTATAGTATTTGATTTCTTATCTTCTTGATTCTGCTCGTTTATGTGACTTGGAGTTTCGTTAATCCATAACTTGGGGGATTTCTAAAAAAGTCAACTATGAATAATCAAATCCGTTTACAACACCCTTTTTACACTTGTTATATTCCATAATCTCGATTATTATACCTTTTTCTTCTATTCAATGCCATCAATGAGTGTTTCAGAAAAGAAGAACCGACTTTCCGATACATGTATTAGTTTTCCTGATAGCTTTTTTTTAAAAACTTGCTTCCCTTTGTAAAAAAAGCAACTTCATGAGAATCAACATCCATATGAATCAACTTCTTTCTTTCCTCGTTTTCTATCTTATCACGATTAAGTGTAAGTATATATTGAAAATCAGGATAATGTTCTTCCTGCTTATAGGCATAATTCAGACATTGAACAAGCGTATCCTGATCAACATCAAAAATATTATCGTGTACTAAAAATAGGGGATGTCTATTTCGCGTTAATTCGTTAAACATAAGAGCCATATCATAAATAAAAACTTTAGTTCGATCAACGCTATGACTTCCATCATCGTAAATACGAATATTTACATTTATAGGATTCTTTGATCTGCCTGATTGCTTTGATTTTATTTCAAACGAACACTCCCTATTTCCCATGACAGCTTCATGAATATCTGAAATGGTAATAGTAAATGATTTTAACTCATCTGATAGTGCCTCTATATCAGCGTCAATATCTAATAACTCCTGTTGCTTACGAATGCTCAACTGTCTTTTCTGCTTATCATATTTCTCATATTGCTCAAATAAAAACTTCATATGCGCAGATGACTCCTTTTTATTCTCATAAATTCTAAATCCCGTTTTTAGATTTTTCAATACTCCCTTCTTATCGATAATTCGTATTTTTTCCGCATATTGCTCATCTAACAAACGAATCTGTTCAGATATCTCCGCTATGTGTATTTCCAACTCTCGTGCTTTTTGGTTCATAAGAACTCTTTGAAACTCCTCAACCTTATTCTTAAATCCCACGACATCATTTAAGGACTTAACTACGGCGCTACCTAGGTTTTCTTTAAACTGATTATACACTAAAGCAATCTCTTCATCATCAACCTGCTCCGGTTGAGGTAAAGATTTAATCTTATCATATTCTGACTTCAGAACCCTTTGACGTCTTCTAAGTTGGTCAAGCATATTTTCTATGCCTCCTAATTCCTCTTCCATAGAAGAAAAAGCGTCATTAGATTTAAAAGCATCCATCGCCTCTTCCAATTGGCTCAACTCGGCGTCCAATGCATTTAATTCAGCCTTCACATCTGCAACTTTTTTATCTCCATTATTTGTAAGTTCACTCTTGGTTTTATTTAATACTGCATTTATTTTATCGATTTCTTTTATCGTATTTAGAACTCTCTTATATCCATCCAACGAAATTCCAAGAATATACAAATGTACAGTTAGATCATCTGGTATCCTTTTCGACAGATCATGACATTTTAATATATCCGAAAAACCTGATCTTTCGTCACGAATTAGTATTGACATTAGATTTCTAAATGAAGGGATTTCCTTGCTAGAGAGTTCTCCAAAAACCAACTCCTTTAGATAATCTTTCGCATCACTGAGTTTATTAAACTGAACCTCCTTTCCAGCACGTATAATAATTGGCCTCTCTTGGTATTTACGATTGCGTTTAATTATCACGTTCTCGTTCCCAATTGTTAGGTCCAGAATAATATCCTCTTCATCAGATAATACATTATCGGGAATTCTTGCAATTCTGGACTTGTCATAATCACATAGAAATCCAAAGTTTAGAAACTCTATACACATTGACTTTCCAACGCCATTTGTTTTTCTTCCCTGCACTATCGAATCATCATATTTTTCGCCTAAAATAAGATTAACTCCATCACGAAAAACAATCTCATCGAAAACATCATTTTCAGAGGAGAGTTTATTTATACGGATTCGCTTTATTTCTTTACCCATATCATTGCTTCCTCAAAATCTACAATGCCTACGGCATACAAAAAAGAAAGTCCTATCATTAGTTGCCGACTTCCAAATATCCCTACAGTCTTTAACGCTTTCGAAATATCATATATTGAAACTCTATCTGTATTTTCCTTTTGAATCTCTTTGAGTATCTGATAGCCAATATACATCGCAGAAGATCTGAGCATTGAGGAACTAACTATCATAATACTCACCCCCTTCATTTGGAAATACATTGCATTTTATCATTTCATTAATCAGATAAAACTTAATGGCGGCTCTATCGTGTTTTCTCCCATTCTTACTCAATCTATCGTCAAAGAAATCTACCATTTTGTTCAATGCTTCAACCGGATTATCTTCTGAATCATCTAAATACTGAATGCTTAAGTCTTGAAGATACATCATTGTAATTAAATTCTGTGCATCATCACTTCCTTTTATATTTTCAATCTCTGCTAAAGCAGAACCATACACAGCCAATAAGTTCATATACTGGCTTTTCAATTTGCTGGCAAACTCCCTAAATCTATTTTCAATCTTATACTCAGGATCAACAATCGTCTCCCTTTTTTTATATCGATTCCGCCTATAACTAGTAATAAACTCTATTAAGTCAATTATGGTTTCTACCTCGCTTGCTTCAGTTTGTTTATTGGAACATTTCTCATCAAATTCCACCTGAAGATATTCATATACTGTCTTAAGCTTTTCCGTATCAAGCATGTTGATTCTCTGAATAAGTTTTTTTACATCCCAAATATCATCCTCTTTACTAAAATGAAATTTTCCCTCAGTGTCAAAACTAGTGGTATACTTTGATTTTTTTTCCGTTAAAAGAAGAAAGATCAACTTATCATACTTTTTATACAAATCGTTTTTTATGAATTCGTAAATCGTATGTTTAATCTTTTTGCTTGTATTGTCTGATGTAACCTGCACCGAAATACGATTGTCGTCATCTATTAAATCTATTCCCGGAGAATTTTGTTCTATAGTGTTAATATTTCTAAGATTCCACCCATTTATTAGATTAAGGAGACCTGAATAGAAGCTTTCCGACACAATATTGAGGTCATGCAAACTAACAGCGCCACGAACAGAGACTTGATAGCAGAGCAATGCAAGGCTATCCGTAATACCTTTCAAATATACTTCTCTGTTCATGGCTACAGCCCTCCATTATTACATAACTAATTAATTATACTACACTTATCCCTATAATAGTACCTATATAGATATCTATTGGATTACTCAAAGAAAACTAATTAGTTTATTACAACGTCATCTTTTTCATGATATTAATTCTACTACTCTGTTATGATTATCCCTCCTTAATAGTTTTCAAACGCACTTTCAGACTATTCTCGCAATCATTACCAAATAAAAGAATACAATCAAACGGTAAATCTCTGAGGGCAATTTCAGTGAAACGACAGCCAATGTAAATATCATTGAATATCACAAAGATTGGAAACTCAGTAAAAACTCATAGCAAAGAACTGACAGCTTGTGAATACAAAACCACAAATCGCCCTATCATCTTGAACGAGGCTTCCGAAGCAGGAAAAACTTATAGCACAACGCATTCGGTAATGCAATGAACAGAAAACTCTAGCGAGTAAGATATTTCTACTTGTCAATTCTCAATACAAAGTCATCCTCTCAGAATCCCTATAATCTTAAATGCTATATTTTTACATTCATCATCAGAATCATATCTCAAAATATAATCATCACATACTTTAAGACAAAGATCCTCGTATGACATTTTGTGTCCCGCGCGTTCTTTTTCAAGTCTTGCTCTTCCCTGAGATGAATAATATACTGAATTCATCGCAAAATATCCCTTTATTATGCATTGCTCCGCATATGTTGTATTGTCATCTAATTGCCTACTAAGAAGACCCGAAATAAGCGATAACGAGAGTGCGGTTTGAGCCTCAAGCTTATCTGAATTTGAATCGTCATCACTAGCTTTAACACAGTATTGATATGCCTGCTTAAGTTTATCAACGTTGTCCGGATTCATCCTATAAATGCACTTGGATCTCTGAAGCCAGTAATGAGGATCTCTGTAGAGCACCTCCTGTAATTCCTCATAGACTTTTTCAATCAGTCTGCCAGCTCCTTTATTTCTGCCGTAAATCTCATTTAATGTATCAAATTGCATGATGTCGATAGCAATCTGTTTCTGCATCCTATCTTTGTTCTGATAGAAGCATCTTACTAATGCTTTCACATTATTGGCGACATCATTCTGGGACAAGCCGACATCATTTCTAAGCAAATGTAATACAAGTGCCCTACTATTATGCACAACCTTGAATGATGACTGTGACCTTCGCTCACCTCTACTTGTTGGAACTCTTTCGCATAGCCTGTCAAGGTGTGAAAGAATACCATCCAAATCACTGTTTTTTATCCCCATCAAATGGATGTCTCTGCTGTATACCTTATCTTCCGATGCCAAAACAAGCAAAATTTGTTTTTCTATGTCAGATAATACTGATGGGATTTTAAAATATGAAGGAAAATCAATATCCTGTTTTTCCTTCAAATAAGTAAGGTAATCTAGGTTTGTATCGGTTTTCCTCCGATGTATCAAACCATATCTGTCGAGATTCTTGTTTAACAGTTTTAATTCTATTTCATCAAATTTTGGCTGTAGTTTCACCACTTCGCAATCTAGTGATTCCGTAAGATATGTATCCTCGAGTGTTTCAATTATTAAAACATGATGATCATTTGAGTCTATATCACGTTGTAAATCCTTCATCGCCAAATATACATCCGGTTGCATTGCATTGCTATCAAAAAGGAGCAGTGATGGTGTTTCTCTATGCAGAGTGCTTCTTACAATACTCAAGTCGAATGCTGTTGTTGACGGGAAGTAATATACGGTTCTTGTCTTCTCTGTATTACACATCTGCGCGAGAAAAGAAGAACATCCCGAAAATCTTCGCCCCGATAAAACTACAACACGCTTTCGACTAAAAGCATCTTCAATCGATTTACCTACAGACCGCTCTATAAAAATATCTGATCTCTCAAATCTATTCTCTTTTTCGTTGAATGGATTGACTCCGTATATCCGCTGGAATCTCATATCCTTAATTGTTTCTACTGCTGGGTCAGTAAACGGAAAGTTAACATCATCGTCTGTCGCCGAATTATAAGAATGAACCAGATCTATATAAAAGGACACAAAATCATCCGTTGTAATAATGTCAGTCACGCCATAAGATTCTAGCATTCCCTCTCTTCTTGCATTTACTTCTTTATTCGTAAGATAAATAATTTTTGTATTTTTCTTCTCATCCTTGACGCAATCATAATACCACTCAAGATCAGGTTCATTTTTCAAACTACATCCAATATATATGATGTTAAATTCACGGAAAGCAGTCAGTACATTATTTCGTATCGTCTCGTTTTCTCTTGCCTCCATTGCACGATGATACTCATTCTGATCAAAAACTATGTTATCACTATTCCGATATTTCACTTCATGATTTGCATCACCATGTAATTTGTAAAGTCTGTCCATGCCATTGTAGTCATCTCTAATCTCCCTATATGGAAATATGGGGTCGTATAGTCCCGTACCTTCTATTCCATCATCAATATTGATAGTATATGCGTTTCTCCACGGTAAGGATAATACATTTTTCCTAATCACATCCAACTGCACTTTTGTAAAATTATTCCTATAAAAAGATACGTAGTCCTTCTCTGGTATATGCCCTTTTTTATACTCTCTCTTAAACCACTTTGCCGTTTCGTTAAAATCCATTTCCTCAAGATCACTCTTGTTTAATATCAAAGAGCAATGCTTCATAAGCAACTCTTGCATTTTTGTTCTGCATAAATCGCCCATGGGAACAACGCCCATTAACGAAGGCATTTCTCCGGAAAAACCAGAGCCAAAAATCGGAATGATAGATTCCATCTTCAGAAAATTTACTATCGTATCTATGCCCTTTGCTTTGTTTAGATAATTCATTTTGACAGACTCTCTTTCAATAATCACGTAATAGGCTGTGCCTTATTTCTTGTAAACAGTTTTATTCCAGTCATCTTAAAACCTGTCTAACAATTTCACACATTAAAAGGTTGTTTATTTCATCACAAACACCCCCTTATATCCTCTTTTATAACAACAAAAAGCGCATACTGATAATACCATAGCCACAAGACGTTTTCTACATGCACCATTCAATGTCGGCTATCTTTTTCTTCAACATATATAACAAGCTTAGTCTTTCTTCGATCTGTAAGAAGAAAAAAGACAGTTCGTTTGAGTATGATCTCGATTCGAGCCTTTCAAGACTGATATATGGTCGGATACTATTTCCATCCTCTCTCTAAGAATTCAATCCTATCAAATCATAACTTTCGGATTTTATCTTTACCTTCTATTATGTGACAGAATTGATAGTCTAAGCTAAATCACTTATTTTCTTTCCTGCAAATCATAATCTATTTTACTCTATATTTTGTATATTTCCCCCCACAGAACTTATACATCTTCCCTTCTTTAATCAGTTTCTTTATTTCTGAATACGCCTGTTGCGGCGTTATCTTTAATAGTTCTGCTACATCCTGTTTTGTAATATAACCATCTTGTGTATTTGCCAGTTTTATTATAAGTTCCGGGAAGGCAACCTTATCTATTCCCGTCTGTCTCACATACTGGATGCTCTTATTGTTTTCCTTATACACTTTTTCGGAAAGATGATACGATCTTGACTTACCGTTTCCAACCCCCTCAACAAGACCATCTTCTATAAGATTTTCTATCGAACCTCTTAATTTTCCTTCCGACAAATGTGTCAATTCGGTGATCCGATCAATTGTAAGTCGTCTCTCATTCTTTAGTATAGACAAAATCATCAGTGCATATATTGATAGCGGTCTACCCAATCTATTCTGTTCATCCGAAATAAATTTGGTAAACTTCTCATCTGCTTTAGCCCTTTGAATAAACAGTTTTACATTTGTACTAGTCGTCTCGGAATAATCCGGCCACGGTCTTCCATACAATATAGATCCTTCATATATACGATCAATTCCCCTCCCGGTTTTCTCAGCTAGTCCAATTCTTTTTAATGCATCTGCCAATGCCGGATTCTTTCCATGTGGCTCCACCGTAAGAAGATTATCCAGCGTAACACCGTCAATAAATCCTCCCGGACTGCTAATAGTCATTCCCTCATCATCAATTAGAACTCTCACGGTTCCAAGCATCGTATAATCTCTATGACAGAATGCATTTATTAATCCTTCCCTAAATGCAGCTTTATCAAATTCAGGAATTGCAATCCTAAACAGACCATACTCTACTTCTCGTTCGGGATTCCATGCTTCAGAATATGTTTCGAATTTTTCAAATACCTCCAGTAAAGGAGCCGTTGTCTCCGTATTTACTCTAACCTTCGTTCCCTCCAGCACTTGAAACGATGCTTTGGCAGTAGGCATCAACTCTGTGATTTTGTTTTCTCTTCCAAGAATTAGCATACCTGTCACTGTTGGATATATTTTCCCATCTATCTCTGTGGTAAAGCGTAAAGCCTTGTCTAATTCTTCATCTGATAGACTAAGCAGGTTTTTTTCACCGCCAGGGTTCGTCTGTATGATGTTTCGCAATCTTAACCTTTGACTTGGATCAAAATCGTTGATAGTTGCCCCCGCAAGTGGACCTGCCGAGAAATCTAACAACTTTAATTCCGATAATCTGGTTACGATCTCATAAGAAAACATTGGTATAACTTCCGGCAACCCATCTGCTTTTAGTCTTCGTTTTAACATTCTTCCGGAACTAGTAGACACCACTGTTCTGCTTATCGGTATTTCTATTTTTAGTACATCCTTCCCCTCTTCTGTAATAATATCCGCCCGAACAGATACTGATGGAACTGTTTTATTTGCAATTAGTGCTGTTACACCAATAGCATCCTTATGGATATTGCTGACTCCGGTTATTTTCCCATCATCCTCTACGCCTAAGTATAGTGTTCCACCCTTTGTATTAGTCATTCCTACTATCTCATCTATTAATTCATTATCACGTAGGTTTTTTATATCACTTTTAAACTCGACTGTCAGATCCTCTTTGTGTGGTATTGTCCGCATTTTAACCCCTCCCTATTTCGATTCTAACTCGATTTTAACTCGTTAAGTGCTTTTTGTCGAGTTAAACTTAAGTTAGAATCGAGTTAAATCCAAATTAGCAAATAAGCCCCGTTACCTCGATTGACCTATAATTGACCCCTAAATTGACCTATCTTTTAGAATAACATCTGATTTTGACGATTTTTGAGGGAAATTTGTCCTGGTTTTTCCTGTCAGGAATAACCAGAATAATGCAGGAAAATGATTTTTCAGAAGCGCGAAGATGCGTATAAATACGGGCTTTTTGATATCAAAAAAGGAACCGGATAACCGGTTCCTTTTACCAGGGCTAGAAGGATTCGAACCTTCAGATGACGGAGTCAGAGTCCGTTGCCTTACCGTTTGGCGATAGCCCTATATCCGTTGCTTTCGCAACGAAAGTAATTATACACGAACGCAATACCTATTGCAAGTAAAATGTCTCTTTAATTAAATCTGAAATTTATATCGACACATCCTTCGATTCCCTTAACCCATCCGTGGCTTGAACACTGCCAGTATTTTGCACCGCCTGTGTATGTAAAGCTGTCTCCGTACTGGGCGATCCACTTATCGCAGGGACATGATTTTATGTATGTGTTCATAAAGCTCTTGGATGAATAGACCATGGGAGTGTAGCCCGCTGCTCTTACAACATCACAGAAAGCCTGAATATTCTTCTGGAGCTGTGCCGTCCCAAGTGCAGCCAAAGTACTTCCTTCAACATCCATTACAAGCGGAAGTGTGGCTCCGTAATTCTGTGCGCACATAACTGTGTATGTAGCTTCAAGCTTTGCGATCTCTTCGTTGGGGGCATATGTTCTGTAATATAACCCAAACGGGATCCCGTTTGCGGCTGCTCCGGCGGCATTTGTTTCAAACATCCTGTCTACGCCGGTATTTGTTGTGCCGCATCTGATAAAGGCAAAGCTTACATCATCCGTAGCTACCTCTGCCCAGTTAATCGTCCCCTGATAAGAAGATACATCTATTCCACGCGCGGCTACATTAGGTATCGGCAGTCCCAAACGGTTAACATAGACTCCGTTAAATTTCATAAATCCTATGTCATAGTAATCCGCCTCAGTTGCACTGACCGGTGTAGCAACAAGACACGCCAATACGCACGCAAGCGCTGTGATTTTTCTAAACAGCTTCACAATAATCTCCTAATTTACCAGAATACGTGTGACCCGATAACTATTCCCGTATATCCGGATCTGATATTTCTAAAGTGAGTTGCTCCGCCTATATAGCTGACTCCGCTGATCGCTTCCTGTGCTGCCTGAAGACATGATGCCTTGGGTCCAGCTGCAGCGATCTGCGCAACCTGTCCGCTTCCCGCAGGTCCAAACTGTCCCTTTGCATATATTACGGATGCAATGCTGCCTCCGTATCTGCCGCTCTTTAAGCGGTTCATAACAACCGTGCCTACAGAAACCTGACCTTCATATGGCTGGTTGCCGCCCTCTGCCTGAATAAGTGCTGCCAGCAATACCTGATCGGAAACCTCGGCAGCAACTGCACCTGTATTGGTCTTTGTTGTTTCCGTCGTACGTCCTGCTTCGACTTCTGCCTTCTTGGCAGCAGCTTCGGCTTTCTCTTTTTCTTTCTTGACGGCTTCTTCTTCGGCCTTTATTGATTCCATCGTCTTGCCGCTTCCGAGTGAATCCGCAATTGTAACATATTCGGAAGATACATAGCCTTCCTGCCCGTCAGAAAACTCAACCTTGGTCCATTCCCCTTCCTCTCCGAGAACGCCAATCTTGTCGCCCTCAGCCAGAAGATCGAGAACCGTTCCGTCGGGATCTGCACTTTTACGAACTCTTAAGCAATCCGTTGTACAGGTTGCTGTCTTCTCTACAACCTTCTCTGCAAGCTCAACTGCATCATCCCCAAACAGAAGATAATCATTCTTTATCCATCCGGTAAGATCCCCTGTTTTGACCTTTGTCCAGCCGTTTCCTTTTTCTATTATTTCACCACCGCATTCCTTGAAAAACTTACCGATAAGCTTTCCGTCTTCGGAAGCGGAATCCCTTACATTAACAGCCTCATCGACATTTGCCATGACAAGCTTGTCATATGAAATACCCGCAACCTCTCCCTTCTTTGTTGCGGTCTTTGCCGATGATTTTGACTCATCTTCTACTATCTCGATATTGATCGTGTTGCCTGATGCAACAACTCTTGATTTTTCGATCCCGGCTGCCTTGGCTGCCCCCGCAGTCACTATGCGAATCTGCGCATCTGCTGCCGATACCGTTACGCTACTCCCCCATGTTCCGACAACGATAACCGATAATGCTGCTATCAAAGCCGGCCATGTAAGTTTCTTCATAACTTCCTCCAAAAAATGTTACAAATTTATTACATAGTTAGCTTACGAATTATATCAAAGACTTATGTAAATGTCAAATTTTGCGCGATTTTTCGGCACATGCCTCCATTGCATCTATCACAGCACCCCTAAATCCGGCCTCTTCCAGCACCGCGACCGCATCAATCGTTGTACCTGCCGGCGAGCAGACCATGTCTTTTAACTGACCGGGATGTTTTCCTGTCTCAAGTACCATTTTTGCGCTTCCGAGAACAGCCTGGGCCGCCATATTAATAGCAGTCGCCCTGTCAAGTCCTTCTGCTACAGCTCCGTCTGCCATGGCATCTATCAACATAAATACATACGCCGGAGAACTTCCCGAAACCGCAACCACGGCATCCATCTGGCTCTCCTTAACTTCGTATGCTTTTCCGAATCCCGACAGCATCTTAAGCACAAATGCAAACTCTTCATCTGAAACTTTCGAATTTCTGCATACCCCGGTACATCCTTCGCCCACAAGGGCAGGTGTATTGGGCATCAGGCGTACTATCTTCGCATCTTCCACAAGGCTATCCTCCAGATATGAGATCGTCTTGCCCGGAGCTATGGAGATCACCACCTGATCTTTACTCATCGAAGATTTGATCTGCGGAAGAACATCCGCATATATCTGTGGTTTAACAGCTATTATGATGTAATCAGAGTTCTTGATAACATCACTGTTATTTTCGTATGATTTTATTCCAAGGTCTTTTTTGGCCTTTTTCCTCTGTTCTGCGCTTGCATCCGACCCGGTAATGTCAGAAGCCGCAAACACTCCCGCTTTAACGATGCCTCCTATCATAGCCGTGGCCATATTCCCTAATCCTATTACTCCAAGTTTCATATAAATGCCTCCTCCTTTTTCTGAGAGCGAAATACAGTATTACAAACTGTACATAAGCAGCGCTGCAGCCACCGCAGCATTCAGCGATTCAAGCTTTCCCTGCATCGGTATCCTGACAAGTTCGTCTGCCTTCTTTGTTATCTCATCGGAAAGACCCGCTCCTTCGTTTCCGATAAGGAATGCTATTCTGCTTCCGTATCTGACTTCCCTGTATGATTTTTTCCCGTCAAGATGCGCGGCGTAAACCGTAACGGATGACTGTTTGATATCATCTATAAATGCCGGAAGGTCCTGCGTATAAATGACAGGCATCCGAAACAGTGAACCCATTGTCGATCTTGTAACCTTCGGGTTGTAAACATCTACCGTGTTCTCATCCGCGATTATGGCGTCAAACCCGGCACCTTCGGCTGTTCTTATCATCGTGCCCAAGTTTCCGGGATCTTGTATCCCTTCAAGTATCAACAGCCTCAGTTCTCCAATCCGCCGCCCGGAGAGAAAATCATCCGCCGTCTCCTCATTTTTCCTGCACACACACAATATACCCTGAGGGTTTTGCGTGTCGGACATTTTCTTAAATACGGCAGATGATACAACAACAGTATCTCTCTCATATCCGAATACTTCCGAGATTTCATGTTCTGCGGCAAATCCTTCCGATACATAACACTCTTCGAGAACACCCTCTGGGATCTCGCTTGCGATCCTAAGCCCCTCAACTGCAAAAAGGCCCTCCTTACGGCGGGCTTTTGCATTGTTTACAAGCATCGTCACACGCTTGATCTTTTCATTTGAAGTGCTTGTGATAATATCCATAGGATCAGATCGCGAGTGCCTTGCTCACGGCATATTCATACTCGGAAATATGCTTCTCCATCGCAAGAGCCTCGTCTATATCATAATCTACCCACTCACCGTCACGATACGCTACTACACGGTTGGTTGCACCGTCACACAGAAGGTCTACCGCATATGCACCCATCATAGAAGCATAGTATCTGTCACGGCATGTGGGAGAGCCGCCACGCTGCATGTGTCCTAATATTGTAGCTCTTGTCTCGAGCCCTGTTGCTGCCTCGATCCTTCTTGCCATCGAAGTAGAATGGCCTATTCCCTCGGCATTTATTATTATATGATGTGTCTTGCCCTTCTTGCGGTTATTGATGATATTATCGATGATCGCCTGCTCTTCATATCCGTACTTCTCAGGTATCAGAATATCCTCGGCGCCGTTGGCCACACCGCACCAAAGTGCGATATAACCGGCGTTTCTTCCCATAACCTCTATAATAGAACATCTTTCATGTGAAGAAGACGTATCTCTTACCTTATCGATAGCCTGCATAGCCGTGTTAACTGCGGTATCAAATCCGATGGTATAATCGGTTGAAGAAATGTCAAGATCGATCGTCGCAGGAACACCTATCGTGTTGATCCCGAGAGAAGCAAGCTTCTGAGCCCCTCTGTATGTTCCGTCACCTCCTATGGCAACGAGGCCGTCAATTCCGTGCTTTTTGCATATCGCAGCTCCGGTCTTCTGCCCCTCCTCGGTGATAAACTCCTCACATCTTGCTGTACGGAGTATAGTCCCACCCCTTTGAATAGAGTCGGAAACATCTCTCGGTGACATCTCATATATTTCTTCGTCAAGAAGGCCTCTGTACCCTTTTTCTATTCCCATGACCTTCTTGCCCTGTGCTATTGCTTTGCGAACTACGGCACGGATCGCCGCATTCATTCCCGGGGCATCGCCTCCGCTTGTAAGAACACCTATGGTGCGAACTTCTTTTACCATCTCAATCTCCTTATCAACAACCTGTTAAGTCAGTCTGACATTTTCACTGCCGAAAGCCTCGGCCAGTTTTCCGGTCAGTTCCTCATTTGCATCAACGCTGCTGCTTGGCGGCAACGTCTTCCTCTCCTTGGTCTCCTCAATATATATTACAATTATATCCTTACCGTCGGAATCCGCAATTAAATTATTCAATTGCCCTTCTCTTTTTTGGTAATCTTCCTTTGTGGCAAACTTGATCCAGACCTTCTTCGGAATGCTCTCAAACGGAATAATGCGGTTACAGATAACCTTTGCATCCTTTTCATCCTCTGCCGAGACTCTGCCTTCAATGAACACTTTGGAATCCTCGTTCAAATACCTCGAATTCTTCTCGTAGTCGTCCGGCCACACTATTACTTCGACTGTTCCCACAAGATCTTCTATCGTAAGGAATGCCATGATCCTGTTGGTCTTCGTATATTTTACTGTCTTAGATTCAATGATTCCACCGATAGTTACCTTTGCATTATCCGTAACCTTGGCACTCCTGATATCCTCATCATATACAAAATCAGTCGTCATATTGGTAATATTCCGGCGCCACATCGCCTCATTTTCCTCAAGCGGGTGCCCGGAAACATACACTCCCAGAACTTCCTTTTCAAGAGAAAGCAATTCGTTTTTAGGATATTCCTCAACATTCGGAAGCTCGGCAGACATATCACTCTTAATGTCCCCACCTGCGATATCGAAAAGCGACAACTGCCCCGCCATGTTCTGCTTTCTGTCCTTAAGTATGCCGTCCATATACTGGGCATACACGTTCATAAGCTGCTTGCGGTTACCGGGAAGGGAGTCAAAAGCGCCCGCTTTAATCAGATTCTCAACAACACGTTTATTGACATCCTTACCATCCACCCGGTTAAGGAAATCATATATATCCGCAAACTCACCGTTTGCCTTCCTCTCACCGACTATTGCCTCTATTACCGGCCATCCAACACTCTTGATGGAAGCAAGCCCATATACAATGGAATCCCCGTTTACGGAAAATCCCGCCACCCCATGGTTGATATCGGGAGGAAGTATCTTAATACCCATCATTTTGCATGAATAAATATATTCGCTTACCTTCCCTGAATTATCTATTACACTCGTAAGAAGGGCTGCCATAAATTCAACGGGATAATAATATTTCAGATATGCTGTCTGATATGCAACGACAGCATATGCGGCAGCATGGGATTTGTTGAATGCATATTTGGCAAAATCCATCATCTCATCATATATCTTGTTTGCCACCGATTCGGAAATGCCCTTTGACAAACATCCGGGAACATTCTCCTCTGGATTACCGTATACAAAGTTCCTGCGCTCTCTTTCCATGACATCCTGTTTCTTCTTGCTCATGGCCCGTCGCACAAGATCTGAACGTCCCAGTGTATATCCGCCAAGATCCCTTACTATCTGCATAACCTGCTCCTGATAGACAATACACCCGTATGTCGGTTTTAGGATAGGCTCAAGCTGCGGACAGTCATATGTGATATCTGACCTTGAATTTTTCCCTTTTATATACACGGGTATGAAGTCCATAGGACCCGGGCGGTATAGAGATATTCCGGCTATAACATCTTCAAGGTTCTTCGGCTTTAGTTCCTTCATAAAGCTTTTCATTCCCGAACTTTCAAGCTGGAATATACCGTCTGTTTTTCCGGTTCCGATATAGTTATAAACGTTTATATCATCAAAATCGAGATTCCCCGGATCTACCTTCACGCCTTTGTTTTCATAAACAAAACGTGCTGCCTCCTTGATAACCGTAAGAGTAACCAGCCCCAGAAAGTCCATCTTGAGAAGTCCCAGCTCCTCCAGTGTAGTCGCAACATACTGGGTAACTATCGTACCGTCAGCCCCTCTGGCAAGAGGTACAAGCTCATCGGCAGCATCGGGGCATATAACTACTCCGGCAGCATGCATGGATGAATGTCTGGGAAGTCCCTCAAGTCTCATAGCCATATCCACCAGCTTCTTAGCCTGGGGATCCGACTCATAGATGTTTTTGAAATCTCCTCCCATATCAAGGGCTTCTTTAAGGGTAATATTCAGGACATTCGGTATGGACTTGGCAATATTGTCGCAATAGGAATAACTAAGATCCATTACCCTTCCCACATCCCTTACGACACCCTTTGCCTTAAGTGTTCCGAAGGTCACTATCTGTACGACTTTCTCCTTGCCGTACTTGTTTACAACATAATCAATAACATCGGGACGGTGCTCATCAAAGTCCACGTCAATATCAGGCATCGTGACTCTTTCGGGGTTAAGGAATCTCTCGAACAGCAGCTGGTACTTTATCGGATCGATATTTGTGATCTCCAGACAGTACGAGACTATGGAGCCCGCTGCACTTCCGCGCCCCGGACCCACGGCGAATCCGTTTGATTTTGCATAATGTATGAAATCCGAAACGATCAGGAAATAATCAACAAATCCCATCGTCCTTATAGTATCAAGCTCATATTTGAGCCTGTTTTCTATATCCTCACCATAGTCTGGATACCGCTTTTTCAGTCCATCATAGCAAAGCTTGTTTAAGTATGTCCATGAGTCATAGCCTTCGGGAACCTCAAAATGAGGCAGCCTTGATTTTCCGAACTCTATCTCAACATTACATCTGTCGGCAATCTTCTGGGTGTTCTCGATCGCCTCCGGCGCATACGGAAAGAGCGCCTTCATATCCTCTTCGCTCTTTATATAGAACTGGCCCCCTTCATAGCGCATCCTGTCCTCATCTGTAACTTTCTTGCCGGTCTGGATACACAGCAGAAGGTCATGCGCCTCCGCATCGTCTGCGTATGTATAGTGCACGTCGTTGGTGGCAATAAGCGGTATATCAAGCTCCTTCGACATACGTAAGAGTGCCTGGTTAACCATCTTCTGCTCAGGTATTCCGTGATCCTGAAGCTCAAGGAAATAGTTTCCGCGGCCGAAGCACTCAAGATATCTTGACGCAGCAGCTTTTGCCTCCTCATACATGTTTTTCTGAATATATCTTGCCACTTCCCCGGCAAGGCACGCCGAGGTAGCAATTATACCCTCGTGATAAAGCCTTAGTGTCTCCATATCTACACGGGGCTTGTAATAATATCCTTCCGTGAATCCGATGCTCACTATCTTCATCAGGTTATGATAACCGGTATTGTTTTCCGCAAGCAAAATAAGATGGTAATATCTGTCCTCACCACCTGTCAGTTCTCTGTCAAACCTTGAATTGGGCGCCACATATACCTCGCAGCCGATTATAGGCTTGATGCCTTCAGCGATCGCCGCACGGTAAAAATCAATAACGCCGTACATAACGCCGTGATCGGTTATGGCCGCGGCATTCATACCCAGCTCTTTGACATACTTAACGTATTCTTTTATCTTGTTGGACCCGTCCAGGAGCGAATACTCCGTGTGGGTGTGCAAATGAACAAACGACATATATTAACCTTCAAGCTCCTGCTGCGCAGCATCCAAGGCTGCGGCAACTACCTGGTGCATATCGTAGTACTTGTATTCTCCGAGCCTTCCGCCAAAGATCACATTATCTTCCTTGTCGGCAAGAGCCTTATACTTTGCAAACAGCGCATTGTTTTTATCATCATTCATCGGATAGTAAGGTTCATCACCCTTCTTCCACGGCGCCGGATACTCATACGTGATCACTGTCTTGTCCTGAGTTCCGAATTCAAAATGCTTATGCTCGATTATCCTTGTGTAAGGGATCTCATATTCCGTATAGTTTACGACTGCATTTCCCTGGAAGTTGTCCGTATCGAGTATCTTGTCCTCAAACCGGAGACTTCTGTATTCAAGCGGTCCGTAGCAGTAACCGTAATACTCGTCTATCATTCCCGTAAACACGATTCTGTCAGCTTCCTGCTCGTACTTTTCGCGATCTTTGAAAAAATCACTTGACAGTCTTACTTCGCACCCTTCAAGCATTTTCTCTATTATCGCAGTATATCCTCCTATCGGAATGCCCTGGTAACTGTCGTTAAAATAGTTGTTGTCATATGTAAATCTCACCGGAAGACGCTTTATTATAAAAGGAGGCAGTTCCTCCGCAGGCCTTCCCCATTGCTTTGCCGTATATCCCTTTACAAGTTTTTCAAAAATATCCTTACCTACAAGTCCCACCGCCGCCTCGGCCATATTTGCTGCTTCTTTTCCTTCGGGAAGCGACGCTTCCTTCTTCTGTCTGTCAATCTCTTCCTTAGCCTCATCAGGTGTTGTAACACCCCACAGTTCATGGAATGTGTTCATATTAAACGGCAGGTTATACAGTTCATCTTTGTATTTTGCAATCGGCGAATTGGTGTACCGGTTAAACTCAGCGAAAGAGTTCATATAATCCCATACCTTCTTGTTGCTTGTATGGAAAATATGGGCGCCGTACTTATGAACGTTGATCCCTTCAACATTTTCCGTATAAACGTTCCCGCCTATATGATCTCTCTTGTCTATAACAAGACAGTTCTTTCCTGCCTTAGTCATTTCCGAAGCAAAAATCGCACCGTAGAGTCCTGCTCCGACTATCAGATAATCGTATTTTTTTGACATACAGTCCCTCCGAACATATATTCTATATTATAATATTTTAAAGTGGTATTTGAAACCATCCCGAAGAAGAATTTTTAATAATTTACAAAAAAGGCCCGGAGGCTTTCATGCCTCCGAGCCGTGGACGGGGAATAAAACATTACAACGCAACATCTATTGCATAGCCTGCCGATTCTGATACGGCAACTCCCTCAGGAGCTCCCGTAAATCCGCCTCCGGCAAACGACATACCACCGTCTGCCTTGACCTTCTCATAATGTTCGAAAAGTGCCTTCAGATAATCGGCATCAGCCTTTGTAATATCTTTCATTTCTTTATTCCGATGCTTGATCTCTAACGCATCGATATCTTCCGGATCCATGTTAACAGGATTTTCTGCCATCTCATCAAGTAGGTCGTTGAGGTCTTCGATAGCATCGAGCATCTCTTCCATGCCGCTGCATATCTCGCTAATCATCTCATTGGTGACCTCTGTTGACTCAATATATTCTTCATTCTCTGCTTTGCTTTCTACTTCCCCGAGTTCATCCCTCAATTCTTTCAGTTCTTTTTCTACAGGATCTTCTTTTGTATCACAATCCTTTGCATCAACCGCCGGCACGTCGCCTCCGCCCTTATCGGAAGAACACCGCTTTGCCATCTCTTCTTCCTCAAGGTGCCTTGCTTTTTTACGGGCGATCCTCTCCATGGCCTTGGCGTGATCCATGGCAGCTGCCAGCTCCTCTTCGTCGTATTTTCCTGTTCTTCTGGCGGCTTTGAGCTTCTGGATCTCTCTTTTTGCCGAAGCAACAGCTTCCCTGGCCGCAGTCGATGTTTTGCTGCTTATGATTTTGGATGAAATCTTCTTGAAGCTGTACTTAAGCTTCATTTTGGCAAGAGAAGTATCCTTATTCGTCGTCCGTTGTTTCTTTAAGGTCTCGGAATACTTCTTCATGCTCTCGACAATCGAAACAGGCTGTGCCGGCGTGCAATTTGCGGCCCCTGTTTTTAGTGCGCGGCGCATCTTCGATACTTCCGCCCCGTTAGCTCTTGTACTGTTGTCCTTTCGGGTGATCAGGGCTGCAAATGCTCCGGCACTTTTCGGAGACATATTTACCATTCCTGTCATAGCGCATCACCCCTTAAAGTCTATGGACTGTCCTATTCCTTCGCTTGCAAACAAAGCATTTTCCGAGCTCTCATAAGCATATTTCGATACCTTGTCAAGAAGATCTTCGAGAGAATTTGAGTGAAATTCGATGTATTCCTTCTCTTCCTCATCAGCGCTCTTCTCAAGCCGCTCTTTTTCCTTATTCTTCTCTGCCTTCTTCTTCTCTTCGGCCTTTTCGGCTTTGTGCTTGGCAAGATTCTTCTCTCTTATCCTGTTTGCGGAATCACTTGCCTTCTCAAGAACCGCAAAGAACGACGTCTTGCCGTCATCTCCCACCGACATTCCGAAGTTCTTGATCGTAGCACCGCTTGCGGCAAGAGAATTCCTCGCAGCCTCAAGTTTTGAAAGAGATGACTCTATTATTCCCTCATACTTCTTGGCATATTCGGGATCATTCGCCATCTTCTCGATCTTCTCATCGTCAATGAGAACTATGGGCTTGCTCGCATTGCCGTATTTGCTTGCATTTGCTTCAACCTGCTGCTTCATATCCTTGCTCACAAGGACAAAATCAACACCATGGAACTTCTCTTTGAGCTTGGCATAATACTCTTTCGCCTTGTCAGAGAGATTAACATCACCGACAACAGTTCCGTACCCGGCCTTTTCGGTCGGAATAAGAGAACTGTTTTCGGAAACCGGCTTCCAATCGTTTGACTTAACCTTTTCGGCAGCCTTATTCGGTTGATCCTTTTTGACTGATCTTGATTGCGCAGAATACGCAGATACCGGTGCGGATGCACCGGATGTACCAAAAATAGAATTTGTCACGATAACACCTTCCTCCTTGAAGTAAACAAGTCTCAATTCCATTTGAGACGACACCTATACGTATCTTATATATCGGACAAAATTAACTGATAGTTAACAGTATTTTGAAATTTTTATAAACTTTTTCAAAAATCACAAAAATATCTGTTGACCGCACACTGTACATGTTGCTCTTCCGCCGGATGCCAGCTTAAAAGGAACCTTTTTATCATTGCTGCAGTTAGGGCATGTATGCATTACCGTATTACCCGAATCAGCAACCTGCTCTGCTCCGCCCGATACCTTATTAAGTTCATCATCATTTATCCTGTTGTTTCCCATTTTCTTTTCTATCTCCATTCTCTTCCTTCCTTTCAGCTTCCGCTATCATTAATATATAATCTTTCCCGTAGCCGGTCAATCGGGATTTTGTATAGTAATAATATCATCTTATTTATCACAAAAATATCACACAGAAAATCATATCAGTAATCATATCAGTATAAAAAAATGGTATAATACTGTTTAGGGGAAACAAATTAACTATCTGATACACATTTCAGGAGGGTTACTTATGGCTACAGCAAAGAAAACAACAACGACAAAGAAGACCGCAGCTAAGAAACCTGCTGCAAAATCAACGGCTAAGAAAACTACCGCAGCTAAAAAGACAGCTACGGCTAAGACTACAGCCGGGAAGACTACTGCTGCCAAGAAAACAACAAGCGGCTCCTCGGTAAAGGTTACGGCTACCGAGAAAAAGCTTCTTGAGCTGTACCGTGCAGCTAATGCACAGACCAAAAAGGAAGCAATGGAAGTTCTCAAAGCAGACACCAGACCGAACGACAGTCTTATCGAGGCAGTTCTTGCCAACAAAGACCTTCGCAAGACTCTTACGGATATGTTCAAAACAAGCTTGAAGAAATGATTTTTGCAGAACAGATATAAGGAGACATGACTATGAATATAATAAGAAGAACACTTGCATTAGTCCTTACATCAGCACTTATTTGCGGTCTGTGCGGATGTGCAGCAACCGCACCGACGGTTAAGGAAGTGCAGGATCAGGCACAGAAAACCGGCGAAGAAATAGTTACATATACAATAGGCGTTTATAACTACCTCGGCGACAAATCACTTGATGTGGTTGTTGAAAACTTAAGAAAGCAGCTTGAAGACATCGGAGAGAAGAACAACGTTAACTTTGAAGTGATTTACGAGTACTGTGATGCGGATCCCGAAGTTCTTGATCAGGTTGTTGCCAAGTATATATCGGATGAAGTCGATCTTGTGGTCGGAGTTGCGACTCCCGTTGCCGAATCCTTCCGCATCCTGGCAGAAGGGATAAACACTCCGGTAATCTTCGCGGCTCTCTCTGATCCCGAAGGAGCAGGACTTGTTAAGGAAGGGGCAGCTGATGCAAACATTATCGGAGTTCTTGACTATATTGATCTGAACGCGGTTCTTGATCTTATCAATAATAATACCCCGTTTGTTCTTAAGGGCTCCATAGAAGATTATCAGACTGATTTTGCAAACCTCGGAATAGAGGCTGCCAACATGGCCAAGAGCATTCTCATCGATGGTAACAACCCCGCCAATATTCCGGTAGTCAGCATTACAGACGGTAATATTTCCATCAGTCCCGAACTTGCGGACCTGATCGGCATTGACAGCAAAGAACTTGAAGCAGCGCTTGAGCCGCTGGTTGAGAAGATTAGTTCATATTATTAATAAGCAAGAAAAGACGCCCGGGGGAAATCCCCGGACGTCGATAACCACCAAACTCACAAAAACAGGAACTTTTGACTCACTGCATTTTAATACTGTCCAGAATACCGCTTGCCACAGATCCGTCCGAAAGATCGCACTTTACTATGACAATCGATACTGCTCTCTCATCGTCTATCTGCGCAAGATACTGCGTTTTGTCATAGCCGCAGTCCTTGTAGGTACGGCCTTTCATTGTTACCCCTCCGATAACCCGATCATCTATATCCTTAAGGTTTTCATATGAGTCTTTGTATTTGTCAAATTTGTCCAGACTCTTCTCAACTTTGAACTCTATGAAGGGAAGACCGGTCACAACTGAGTTTTCATTATCTTCAACTATCCAGCTGTAATCCTCTCTCCACGACCAGCCTGCCGGAATATCAACGGTAAACTCAACTCCGCCTTCTTTTTTACCCCACGGAAATATCTCAAAGTTTGTTGATCCGCCTGCTGTTTCGCCTGCTATATCATCGCCCTTACCGGCATCTTCCGTATCTGCAGATTCCTCGCCATCAAAAGATTCTTCTTGATCTCCCCGGAAATCCTCGCCATCATCTGAAGAGGTTGAGGAATCTGAAGGCTTTGAGGTTCCGCCGCCATAATGTGTTGCCGCCGTTTTATCAAGAATCTCGGTAAGCGCCGTACCGCTTCCCGCTCCCTCTAAAGACCCGGAAGAACCGCCTACCGCGTTCTTTATTATAGCGATTAGTCCAAGTATTATTGTAAGAGCTATAAGTGCACCTACAATGATCATCATAATCTTCCCGAATCCGCCGCCCTGCACGGACCGCTTCACAACCTTCGGTGCTGCCTGGGATTGCGGTGCTGCCTGCTCAGGTACAGGTTGTTCTGACGGCTGCTCTACCGGTGCAGGAGCAGGTTCCGGTACAGGAGTCGGTTCCGGCGCTGGCTCCGGCATAGGTTCCGGCGTAGGCTCCGGCATAGGCTCTGGCGCAGGTGCGGGTACTGCTGCGGCCGCCGCATTCGGTGTTCCGCAGCTCATACAGAACTTCGCACCATCCGGAAGCTCGCTTCCACAATTTATACAAAATGCCATTGTAATTTCCTCTCTTTCTCTTAATTCAAGAAGTGTCCTCTTATCTGAATTAGTCTTCAGGTGGTGCGTCCGGCATAGGTTCGCCGGCATCTATCAGCTTTTTGTACCAGTCAAAATGCGGCGGCTTCTGATAGAAATCACTCCAGTCATCTCCCCACTTCTTGAAATGGAACACGTAGTCCATGGCATCAACCCCTTCTCCGTCGGTATATGTCGCCGCGATCATCATATAGTTTGACCAGTTAAGGGCACCCGGATCCGAGGCCCATGTTGTATTTGTCACTTCGCCGTCAAGGAAATATCCCCCGGCATCAGACTGGATCATTCCTATCTTCGGATTGGATCCCTTGTCACTTACTATTATGGGCATTCTTGCCATAGGATCGCTATAGGGCATTCCGGCATCCCATATCGTTAGTGTTCCGAATGTGTCATCATCCATCTCGACTCTGCACATCGCATCATATACTTCTCCGTCTATCTGCTTCCAGAAATCGGTTCTGCCGTCTATGGTCATCCATCCATACCAGTCACCTTCGAAATACTCACGTGGATTACTGTAGGACAGTTTATATGGACCGCTGTTACTGCCTGTATCTTCGTCATCATCACCGAAATCCCATTCATCATCTTTTCCGGCGCTGTCCTTCCCTTCTGAAAGCTTTTTGCCAAACTCTGACTCGAGTGACGATTCACTCTTTTTTGATCCTCCTTCTTCGGAGCCACTCTTCTTATAATCGGAAAGTGCTACCTCTTTGGGTTTCTTCGGTGCATCGTCCTTGCTCTTTTCAAATACCATGGAAATATTTGAGTCCGCAAGCGTCAGTTTACTTCCTGATATCTCATAATCAACCTTCCCTGTTTCAAATTCGATGCTGCTCTTATCCTCATCAATCTCAAGATCGACGGGTATCCCGAATAAAACGGCATAACCCTCTCCATCTTTTTTTGTGACAATATATGCTTCATCAAGGCCGTAATCCTCCAGATCATCGCCCTTGACCGTCTCTTCGCCCTCGGATACCTGCTTCAGGATCCAGTATCCTTCCGACACCTTATTGCCGCAGCCCGCAAGCACTGAAGCAAAGGCCGCCAGCGCAAGAGCGAATATGGTAATTCTGCTGATTCTGTTCTTCATGATCATTGTCGCTCCTTCTTATTTGGTCTCAACACTCGCAAGTATCGCATTAAACTCCGGTGATGTAACATCAATACTCGAATCATCTGACGGTGCAGTTATCGTTACAAGGATATAACCGTCATCATGTTCCGCGATCATCATCGCACCGAACCATCCGCCCGGTATACTTCCGGCAGCTCCCTTATAATGCAGTTCGCCAAAATCCGCATCGATGCTTGTCGGCTCACCGTAATTGCTTGTATCTATACTTCCCGATGCATCCGGATGCCATTCTATGACTGCGGATGCTTTTCTCAGATAATCATCTTTGTTTGTTGTTTCCACCATGATACGTACGGAATTATCACCTTCCTGAAAATAGTTCCATCCGCTTGGCTGCAACAGGCTTATTCCCTCGATCTCATATATGTCACCTGTTACGCTCTTATAATCGGAATTTAATATCGATTCGGCATCGCCTTCAATATCTGTGTTCCCGTCGGCCTGTTCTGTATTCTGTTCATTTTCAAAAGGCATCTCTTCATTTGAGGTATCCGCCGATTCTGTCGCCGCTGAACCTCCGTAAACATCCTTGCCTTTCTTTGCATCCCTGAGTCTTTTCAAAACACTGCCCGAAACTGCGTTCTTGTCACCAGAATCACCATTCCCGGCATCTGAATGCAGAAGCTTGTCGCAGTGGAACGTCATATCCAGCCCCATGTCCATCATGTTCTCAAGCGTCATGTCACCGCCGCCGATGGTTCCACTAAGATCGACTCCCTGGCCTTCGATGTGTACCTTGTTACCTTCTGTTGACCATTTGATCTTGAACGTCTCGCCGTCAAGATTGGCTACACATTTTCCGCCATCCTGAAGATCGAATGACACTCCGTTCTCGTAGATCTCTTCAACACTGATGGTCATACCCATCATCTGTCCGGTCACCGCCTCATATACTCCGCTGTTCGGATCCGGATCGGGCTTGCCACATCCGGCGAGCATTCCGGCAGTCATCAAAGCCGCCGTCAGCAATGCCATAAGCTTTCCTGCTTTTCTCATCTTCTCTCCCTTCTTAATCCTCATCTTTATTCTCTGCTCTTTCTTCTCTCTTTTTCTCTATCTCTTCTTTAAGTTTTTTTGCACCTTCAAATGTGAGTTCCTCGGGATATTCGGGCACGGGATTGAGCTCATCCTTAAACATCCTCATAAACGTACCGTCATAATCTATCTCTCCAACCACTATCGAGAGTTGATGCTTTCCGGAAATATCATAATAATACTGTACATCATCGGACCATACGACTTCGAAGTATCTGTTCCACGCACGCATGTATCCGGTTCCGTCTTCCTTGAGGACATACCAGAAATCCGCATCATATTTGCGTGTATCAGTACCGTATACATTATCATCTGTCCCTGCCTGATAAGGATTCTCCATAAGGGGATCTCCTGCAACGAATGTGTAGTTGAATATCTTGTCGAGCCTGTAGAATCCGGCCTTCTCGTGAGTTCCTTCAGGCACCTCGATATCATCACGGTTCGGAGCCGGCCCTACTGCCAGATGGCTCCTTGGCGGCTGCTCATCCTCACACAGTTCATACTCGCTGTAATCACCGGCATCACTCATGGATCCGGGCCAAATGCGCACAAGCTTATCGTCATCCGTTATCTCAAACCTTGTGCGCCCCATGTTACGGCCTCTGTCGGTTGTGTCCTCGTTTATGAGCTTTACGATCCCGCGATCGCACTGATAGTAAAGCATCGTATCCGTAACTCCGTTACGCATATATCCGTACCCGCTGTGATATTCATCGTCCGTCTCTGCCAGAACAACAAAATGAGTTTTGGGATCAAGATCGGGATCACTGTCCGAGTACTCCTTTTTGGCTCCGCCCTGATATACATCTTTAAGGCGGTACAGTTTCGCACCGGGAAGCTTATGTCCGATATACTCAGACTCGTCATCCTCATGGGCTCTCATAAGAGTATTACCCTTTGTATCACGTTCGAACCTATATACCATCTCGGCACCGAGTCCCATGTCATTGTGAAGGACAAGAATATCTCCTTCCATTCCGTATGCGCAGTCTTTTCCGGCAATGGGAATGGACCTTGCATCCCACGAACCTTTCTGCTCACCTCCGAACATATTGCATGAACACGTTCCGTCATCATTAAGATCAAGATGAAAATCAACATCGGCCTCTCTTGCCCAAGTCCAATCCGTCTCGGTATCCATATATGTTGAGGAGACCGGTATCCACCTTCCGGTGATCTCGGACATATCAGCCGATGTTGTTTCCGGCACTTCCATGTCCGGTATATAGTAATCATTATTATCTCTTATGATACCCTTTGGCATTTTCACATTATCGGGATGGTTGGGCTCTTCCTCCTTCATGATCTTGCGAAGGTTATAGAATGCATCGTAGAATGTGCCGTTTGCCTCAAGCACTTCCATCCACTCCTCATCAACATCTTCCTCGGGATACATCTCTTCCGGGGACAGCTCGTCAGATGAATCTTTATCTTTTGCATCTTTATCCTTTTCTTCGGATCCTATTGATGGTTTTGAATCAGCTCCGTTTTTTTCGCTTTTATCGTTTTTGTTAAGCGCCAGTGCGCCTGCTGCATCGCCGCTGTCTCCACATGCCGCAAGAGATGCCGCCGCAAAAGAGAGCGCCAGAACCAGCGACAACACGCGAACTTTAGGATTTTTACTCATGTCCGGTAACTCCTTTACTGTATTGCCTTTATGGCCTTATTCATCTTAACGATCTTAACGATCAGTATTATTTCAATAACAATGACTGTCAGCCATATCAGAACTATTGCAAGACCGAATCCGGCACTGCTCTCTTTGGAAACGTCTTCGGACTTATAATACTCAACCGAAGATATCTCGCCGTCCTTTACCTTAATGAAGAACGTACCGTCAACGCTTTCGGGAATATACGTGTACGTGGTCTTCATCCGGTTGTTATCCGCGCCCTCTGTATATACTTCCTCTTCACGGGGCAGCGAATGAAAATCATCATATGAGACAACCGCATCGTCTATCTCGATCTCCTCACAGCTTGCGGATCTGTCAGAGATCGTCTCTTCTTCGTACTCGTATTTGTCCTCTTCCTCGTTGTATATTTTCTGCTCCTGCTCGACCTTTCTCCGGATCATGATGTAAGCGCCATCCTCTCCCTTTACGGTAACGGGATCAACTGCAGTAGCTGTCCCGGTATAGATGGCAGCTCCGTTATTCGTATCATCAATAAATTCTGCAACACTCATATCATCAAGCACGGTTGCGGCTGCGATATCTCCCTGCTTCGCTTTGCCAACAGCACCGAGAATAACGGTAAGGACGAGTCCGATGGCGGGAATTATGACCGCCCACCTGATCCTGCCCTTGTTGTCTTTTTGCAGTTGTGTCCTGCGTCTTTGGTTGAATTCATCTTTTTCCTGTTGTGTCATATATCTGCTCCTTATATAAAACTGTGTGGTTCGTTACTGTCGTACGGAGTAATAATCGAATTTGGCTCCTTGCGGAATGCCGATGGAATGAAGATAATTCTCGGCATCTGATTTTTGCGAAGCTGTAAGTGTTACCGGAAGGTGGACCGTAACATTCTCAGGGATCCCTGCAAACGAATCGGATGAATAGTGTTCTTCCGGCATATCAGCAAATACAAGAGAACTGTTAAACCATATATCCGTAAGAGAAGTGTTTCCATTAAGTATCGCCGAACCCACTCCATCACCGAAATTACCGTGAAGGTATACGGTCTTGTATGAAGAATTCTCAAATGCTCCGTCGGCAATACCGAACGCTGCGCGGTGAACGGCCATTCCGTCCTCCTCATCAAGAACAGACCAGGGGATACTCAGGAGTTCTCCATCCGATTCACAGCCTGTAACCATGTGGTCATCCATTGTAAAGCACATCGTACTGTCCGGCAAAAAATCAGGTGCGATACCTGCGATCCACGATATCTCCGGATAATCAATGGACACCAGATACTCATCAAACGCATCACTCTCCTCCTCGGATGCGTCAACCGGCAGATAAACCTGCTCTGCTATCGTCGTTGCGTTATAGAAATCGCCCTTTATATCCGCTGAAGAGTATACTCCGTCAAGATACAGGCGGTCGCCTTCAAGTGCAACCTCATCATTCTCACATAACGGGAAGTTAAAATCATTCGCACGGGCCAGACTGATATATGCCGACTGCACGCCGCCCTCTTCTATTTCCACGTCAGGGCTTTGAATGACCGTAAGAGTCGCCTCATATATCGAGTGATAACATATCTTCTTAACGCTTTGTGGCACAACGATAACATCCGTTGAAGTTCCCACTGTCATATCCTTAGGCAACTCGGTAAGACCCTCGGAAAGCTTCAGTCTCGGCAGTATCTTCATATTTGAGAATACGCCTTCGCCCAGCGTTTTGACTGTGTCCGGAAGCTCGATCTTTGTCATCTGCGTGCAGTTGGTAAATGCACTCTCACCAAGGGCTTCCATATCTTCGGGAAATCCCACGTCTCTTACTCCTGATCCCATAAATACTCCGTACCCGGAAATATCGGCTCCTGCAGCGAATCCGATATAGTCAAAATTACTCTCTTCAAAGCATCGGTTACCGTATTCTGCGCCACTTCCCATAAAGACTGCCCTGCCGGATCCCGAAAACGCTGAATCTCCTACGCTTTTACAGCTGTCAGGAAGTTCAACATCCGAAAGCTTCACGCAGTCCGAGAATGCATGAATATCAATATATGCAAGATTCTTCGAAAACGTCACGGTCTGAAGGTTAGCACATCCCGCAAACGCTTCCGCATCAATACCAGTTACGGTATCGGGCATTGTCACTTCCGTGATCTCTGCATTATCCTTAAATGCACGGTAGCCGATACCGGCAATATCCACACTTCCGATCTTTGCGGGGATCTCTATTTTGCCGCCCCCGCCGCTATAGCTTATGATATAACCTTTCTCATCCCGTTCGAAGCCGTTATCATCCTTGGGCGTGTCAGCCTCCTCATCACCGGTGGCTCCGTCTTTTGATCCGCTCTGCATATTTGCAGTCTTATCCTTGAAAAGCGCAGCCGCGTCCTTGTTATCATCATCGCCGCAAGCACACAGGCTTATGGCAACCGTTACAAGCAGCGCCGCAACAAGTATGTTTTTTCTTGATCTCATGATATAAATCCCCTTAATAAAAGAATAGAAACGAAATCATCGTTTCTATTCTACATATCGGGGTTTTATTTTCATATGCTACAAATGTATGATTTTGGCTCGGATTATTCCAATCTGATATACAGGCTCTCTTCCGAGCCGGTATGGAAACGGATCTCTTTGGTCTGTCCGTCAGCCAAAACCATGGTCGCGGTCAGGATATCGTCGCTGTCATAACCCACATCGTACGAAAGCTTCTCAATCCATCCGTCACGACAGAAGAACCCGTTCGTGGACACGATACGATCCTCGTTATCAGCATTCCTGTCGGCATAGTAATCCGTTGTCAGCAGTTCGCGCCCGTTGATCCTGACAGTTAACGCACTGTCATCAAAATACAGTACAACATCAGCAAGTGTCCCTTCGCCGGCATATTCCATGCCCGTAAGTGACATAGTCCAGTAATATGGCTCATCCATTGCCTCCGTATCACCCGGGGAACTGCTTTCCTTACCCGGCATTGGCTTTGCCGCGTTTTCCTTCCAGACCTGCGAACGTTTTATGGCAGATGAAGGAGCATCCACACTGCACCCCTCCGGGAAGCTCGGTTTCTTCTCACCCGGCAGATAGTAATCGGGTACCGCACCGGTAAATTCAGCAATCTTAAGAGCGTCGCACTGTGAGAATGCATCCGATCCGACGCTGCTGATGCCGCTACCGAATGTAACCTTTGTAATGCCGGGGCATCTTGTAAAGGCATATTCTCCCACATACGTCAAGTTGTCGGGAAATAAAACTTCTCCCGCAAGCCCTTCACATGCTATAAATGCACCGTCCTTGATATGAGTGAGCGTTTTGGGAAATCCGTCAATTGAAGTCAGGCCTTTGCAGGACGAAAATGCGGAATCCCCGATCGAAACCAGTCCTGAAGGAAGCTTGAGACTTCCTGTAAATGCGGTGTCTGCAAATGCGCCGTCGCCAATGACAAGCAGTGAATCCGGAAGCTTAAGATCTCCCGCAAGCCTCTTGCAGCCACGAAATGTTCCCTGGCAGATGTATTTCATACCTTCAGGGAGCTTAAGCGATGTAAAGCACTCATCACCGTAAAATGCGTCTCTTTCCACAAGCATCAGGCTGTCGGGAAGGATCAGCGCACCGGTAAGTCTGTTGCACCTGGCTACTGCGCCTCCTCCTATATGGGTAAGAGTGTCCGGTAAAGTCAATGCTCCGTCGAAACCGCAGCCGTTGAATGCATGAAATTCGATAACCTCAACACCTTCAGGGATCACGAGATCGCCCGTGAAGTTCGAGCATCCGTCAAAGCACGAAGCCTCGATCCTTGTAAGTGACGAAGGCAGCTTCAGCTTACCGTCAAATCCGCACCCGGAAAAGGTCCAGTCTCCCATAGAAGTCACGGAATCGGGAATGATCAGATCGCCTCTTAAGCCTCCCGCTCTTACAAAAGCACATCTTCCGATGGTCTCAAGACCTTCGGGAAGTTCTAATGTCCCTTCTGCATTTTCAAAGTCCGAAAACGCCTCCGGTCCGATCTCCTTTAATGACTTCGACAGTTTGATAGACGTAAAGCCCTTGCAGCGCGTAAACGCATAGCCCCCGATTGTCTCAACTCCATCCGGGATAACAAGAGGACCTCTCAATCCTTCGCAGCCGTAAAACGCAAATTCTCCTATCGTCTTTAATGTGCTCGGCAACACAAGCTCGCCGGTCAGGTTCTGGTTCGAATAAAATGCATTTTCCGAAATTGATGTGATGCCCTCGCCGATGACAAGATTGTCGATAGCATAATCCGACCACATGAAGCTGTCCGCCACCATCTCTCCGGTGCCCGAAAAGGTCAGGGTCTTTGTCCTTTTATCATATGTCCATGTTATATTCTTGCCGCTATTGCCGGAAGAGCCCTTGGTCTTCTCGCCTCCCGCATTTTTCGAACCGCATCCGAACAATCCAACCATCATCACTACCCCAAATATAATAATTAATGATCGCTTCATACTATGCATCACCTTTCCTCAAAATGGCTACCTGTTATATTGTTGTGATATTCGATCAGTTCTGTAAGCATCGGCTGCATCGCTTCTATCTCGCTCTTCTTCTGTGTTTCGATCCCGAAGCGGCCGCCGTCATCGTATTCAACGTATATGTCAACGTAATCATCTTCCGAATCAGGCTCACTGTAGTCGGGCCGCCGGTCCCCGAAGCCGAAATATCCGTTTTCGTGATTGTCATATACTCCGGAGCTGAAATTATAGACGCTGTACTCATACCTGAATACGAGATCATACTTTGCCAGTATTTTTGTAACCTTTTCATAGTAATCATCCGGAAGCGTATAGACATATTCTCCGTCCGTATTTTTCAGCACGGTGGAAAAATCACATTTCTCCTCTCCGTTCTCATACACCGTAATGCCAAAGCGCGTTGCCTTTGCGGTGTATTTATCGGGGTAGAGCGCATCAATCCCGTTATCGGAAAACCACTTTGCAAACACATCATATATATCGCATTCCCACTCCGAATACGGCTCATTATCGATGGTAAACTTAAGCTCCTCGCCCGTATCGTAGGTTGCTGAAAACTCGCAGGGACTCCCGAACTCGGGATCGATGCCGGCAGTGATACTGTACTTCCCGTTCCTTGATACGAGGTTATAGTCTCTTATCACCTTTTGAAGAGACTGCAGCAGTTCATCATCTGCCGGATGGCGTGCGCCCGAGACATGCTTGTATGCGGTAAGAATGCCACTGTCATCTTCTTTTATCTCAAATTCAAAATCATGTGAGCCTTTTTCTTCTCTGTTACCCTTCCACCTGTAGGGAAGAGATATGTTTGTATAAACACCTACAACATTATCAGAGCCGATCTCCTTCGGTGCATCCGGATCCGTTTTGTTCGTTATGGTGCCGCTCTCTATAGGCTCGTCGATAACATATTCGGGCTTTGGCGCCCCGGATGATGCACAGGCACTAAGCACCATTGATATAAGTACGGGTATTATGATCGCCATCGCAGTCATTCTGGACATAAGATCCCTCCCTGTCAGCCCGGGAAACTTAAGTTATCAAACAGATCAATGAGGAGGTTGCTCTTAAATCCGTAGTTGCCCGATATGCTGTATCTGCCATTCTCATCTTCTCCGATGTTTATGCGGAAGATCCCGAAGGCCACATCATCCTTGCCGTCGACGAACACATCTATGTAGTTCTCGCCATCGGTCCTGAACAGTATTATACGGTCTCCTTTTTCTATTTCAGTTGTCATCACATTATCGCCGTTGTCATTTACCGCCATGGCGGGAATATCAAACTTTGCCCTGATCGGGGAATCCGGATTATAATCATAGTATTTAAACTCCCCTATACGCTCGGGCATCCCGTCGACGCCTAAACGGCATTTGGCGCTTACCCACTGTGTGCCGAGCTTTTGCTCAAAGCCTCCGACGTAAAATTCCCCGGGATCCTGCGGATTCACATCCATCGGCTCACCGCCGGCATATGTAAGATCAGACATGGTGAAGAATATGCATCCGCACTCACCGACAAATGAAAGTTTGCCGTTTTCATATTTATACACACTGGTTCCTTCATAACCGTTATCCAGATCCCACTGCATGTACAGATACTGACCGTCGGATGTGGTAAACCAAGCACACTTCAGTCCGGAACCGGCATATCCGTCAAGGCCGTCCTTTATTGTTATCTTATCTTCACCGGCAAGAACATTCACCTTTTCGATCCATTCGTTCTCATCCGCGATCATCTTGAACTTCACCGTCTCCTCGCTTCCATCACCGTCAAGGTCAACTGTTATCTTTGCGCTCTCATTCTCTTCTATTTCAAAACACTTAACGCTGCCTGCTGCTTTCTTCTTTGAATCATTCTTTGAGGATGATTTTCCTCCATCCACAAGATCATTTCCGGAATACGTATGAAGTTCTATCCGGCCTGATATCGGCGCAGGATCATAATTCTCATCATAGCCCGTATCATCGGATTTCGTTATGACCTCCGCGATAAGCGTGCCGCTTGCGGCATCAAGGATACTCTTTTGTGAATGCTCTGATATGATATCCTCCCACTCGACGTTTATACCGCTCTTGCGCATCTGCTTTGCAAAATCCGTATCCTCCATATCCGAGCCGGCATACTGTGCATGTGTTGATACGTCGAACGCACTGCCGTCATACGTAAGGGCAAAAAAGTTCAGATAAGCTCCGTCAGCTCCCGGATACATCGTGTTATATGTCATCATCCCGATCACAGGCGTGCCGTCATCGTTATATGAGAATACATATGTATCGCCGTGATCAGATGACAGAACTTCGTCAGCACCTATAAAAAGATCCATCAATGCAATATCGATATCATCCTCATATACCGACAGATTCAGACTCGAATCTTCGCCACGGCCGGCAAGAGATACAACGAGCATCTCATCCTCGCCGTCACCGTCAAGATCCTGTATCGAGCACTCAAAGCTTCCGAATACTTCCGGCGGATACTCGCTTGTATATCCCCATTCTTCAGCCGGTGTCCTTGTGTAATCACCCGTCAGGCTCTTTGCGAGTCCCAACTCAGATCCTGCATAGTCCAGGAACGTTTTATGAGCATCGGTTTCTGTCTCAGCCGCAGCCTGCGAACTGTCTTTTCCAAACATTGCCGCCCAGTAAAATCTTCCGTCATCATTTTCATATATGGCGATGGCACACTTTGTAAAACCGGGATAAATAAAGTTCTCACGGTCGGGCGGATTGTTAAGCCACGCGGCCATTGCCTCTGATGCAGTCATACTGCCGCAGTAAATGTTCTCTCCCAGCGCATCGTCCGGTGCCGCCGTAAACCACTTTGATCCGTCAGGTCGGGTATGGTCATTGTCAAAAGCTGTTGCAATCTCTCTTGCTCTGTAACCGGCTCCCATCTCAAGCGCCATGTTCCACATAAGCGGGGGCAACCCCTGTTTTTCGCGCTCATCATTGAGTATCTCAAATGCATTAAGAACCTCTTTTCGAAGTTCCTTTTCGCGGTCTATATCTCCGGAAGGATCGATCACCGTATCCGGGCCATCGATCATTTCGTACGGAACTATCTCATCCCGATACGCCCTTGTGCTTGAAAACTGCTCCTTATCCGAGCAGCCGCTAAGGAGGGCTAATGATATTACGGACAATACTATGCAGCTTAATTTAACTGCTGAAACAATTCTCATGTGCGTTCCTCCACTTATTAAATGTTGTCAAAAAGAACCGTCCCTTTTGACACCTTTTTGATACTACGGGGTGTATACCTCATATGCGTATACAATCTCGCCGTCTTTGTTAAGGTACAGCTGCATCAGGCGGGTGTTGTCAGGCGACTGCTCTCCCATATAAGAGTCAAGGTCGTATGAGAAGCAGAGCTTGTGAACCTTATCCTTCGGATACTGGATATAAAAGGGTGTATAGCTCTTATCGGCCAAACGGTACTCGTTAAATTCCTTATTGCTCTCACTGACCATGATCACTTCCTTTGCAAGAACGGTTCCGTCCCCAGGCGTCTGCATCTCACAAAGTATCGAGCGTATGGCACCGGCTCCCTCTCCTGCCGAAGACAGCTTCTCATCCTTGCCGGTAAGTGCCAGCGACGAAATATAGTAAGTTCCGATCCCGGCATCGGGATACGACTTGCTTCTTTTGCTGCTGTCGGTCTCGATTATGTAAGCATACACATATGACGTATCCGCTTCATAGCCGCGCACGACGGTAAATCGCCCGCTGCAGCTGATGTTGCCGCCTTCGCCGGCCGGATACCAGACTGCGTAATCGGAATAGTTACCACTTATGATCATCTTCCAATAGTCCGTGTCATATGCATCCTTCGGAGATGTAATATATACATCATCCTTAGCGGGAGCGTCCTTGCCGTAGATCTTCTTCAGGCTGTCATATACGAACGTGTCGGCATCATTATATTCATCATAATCCTTCGATGTCTTAAAACACGTGCTGATCACGCGAAATGATCCGTCGTCGTTCCCGTCAACATAGTAATAACCGTCACTGTTCTTTGTACTCTTTTCATTATGAAGCCCGGGAAGCTGAACCGTGTTGACAAGATATGTTTTGTTCTTCTCCGATCTGTTTTGGGAATAGAATGCCTGATCTTCCATCGTGTTAAGAAGCGCCGCAAAGGGAAGTTCTTCGGGAACATCCCTTATATAATCAAAGTCAGATCCCACGTAACATCCGAATCCCACAGATGAGAGCCATTGCTGCTCTTCTTCCGTAAATACCTGCGTTACGACACCGGCGTCACAAAAGATCAGAGCATCCTCTCTGCCTGTAAGGCCTTCAAGACCGTATGGCTCGGTGTAGATGTGACGTACACCGTCTATGATCTCCTCCGTCCCCGGCTTGTGTTCACAGTTCATCTCATCTATTATCAGCTTATAGATAAGTGGTCCTCCGGTGAGTATCTTCTTGTTGAACCTGCCGGTAAAATCGCATTCGTAGCGCGTTCCATTCTCATATCCGCTTCCGGTATCACCCATGTCATCATCACAATACAGTCCCGAAAATGTTCCGTCGGGATTAACTGAAAGCTCAGTCGCCCAGCCTCCGGCACCGCTTGAGAATATGAACTGCCAGTCCGACATCGCCTCAAACACTTCATCGGGATCACACCGGTATATATCCTCCGTAAGCTCAGGTACGTCCCCGTCTGACTGTTTATTATCTTCTGAAGAATTCTTTGTCTTCTCTTCATCCGGACAGTTGGAATCGTATGTTGCCAGAACCTTCGTCTCGTCTATGAATTCCGGGCCGCCTTGGCTTGTTTTTTTGTAAAAATCATCCTCCGAATACTGTCTGACGTGGAGTCGCGCCTTCTTGCCAAGAGCCGATATGTCGGCATTTCTGAACATATCCATGTCACAGTCCTCGGAAACATCGACATAATAGGTCATTTCATAATCGCTGCCAAAGAACACATCCTTTACAAAGCTTTCGTTGGTCTCCTCATCGCCCGGAAGCATTTTTGAAAGCGTGATATCACCGAAAGAGTTATCACCATCTTTGTAAGGAAGCGTCAGAAAACCCAAGAGCGTAAAGTTCATTTTGTACGCGTCCTCAAACTGCTCATAGAAGAGTTTCCTGCCGTAGCTGTCAACTTCATCCCAATTATGATCCGTATAGACCTCGCCCGTTTTGGTGTTCACATACACGGAATAGTTCTTATGATTCTTACTATCCTTGAATTTCCCCTCTGCCCAGTCGGTAAGATACAGTTTCGGGTTCCCTTCAGTCTGCCGGTCAAGCACACAAAAATCTCTTTTTGAAATATAAGCATCAGGTGCATATTCATCCGTATATTTCTCGGTAAGAGCCACCGCCGCATTTATCTGCGCCTTTTCCTCCTTGTCCGTATAGCCCTTAGGAAAACATGCACAGAGTATGCATGTAGAAAGTGCGACTGCAAAGACTGTAATCAGTTTAGACTTCTTCATTTCATTCTACCTTTCTGTATTTGACTGTATATGTTCCCGTTGATGTGCCGTCATAATGATACAACCAGAACATCTTCAGTACGTTATGAGAAAGAGTGCACACTCCGCCTCTGAGCGGATCTTCATCATCACTGTAATATACATATGCGTAATCGTTATCCATGTATTCATCAGCCTCTCCCCTGTGAAGCTGCCGCTTTCGGCTGATCTTTCCTGTTTTACTGTCTTTTAAATATGTCACGGCGCTTCCGTCTTCATTAAACCTTATCATCTCGGGATTACCGCCTACATCCTGTTCGCTTCCCTCAACATTCAGATAGAAGGCTTCCCATTCTCCCACGAGACGGCTGTAGTCGATATCGCCCTTATCCCAGCCGGATGAATACAGATTGTCACTGAGCATATGCGAAGGAAATCCGCCCTGATTCAGATGGTCATCATCAAATCTAAGACAACTAAATCTGACACCTGTCAGATCGTAAGCCCTGTGAAATCCTGCATCCTCTTCTTCATTATGTTTTCCGTCAAGCTCGATAAAGCAGGCAATATCATCCGCAAAATATGCGCCGTCAACAACTGCGGTTATGTACTTTCTTTCCTCACCGGGATCGGAAATATAATCATTTCTTATCAGCATTTCATTCCCGTCTTCATCAGTACACATCAGATCGCCGAAATATCTCTCTGACAGATACACCTCATTCGATCCGTGGGCAGAAAGCTTCGCTCTGCCCTTTTTATCAACTGTTACCTCAGGGTATGTGTGATCATACTTCGCACTTGTAAGGTCGCTGTCAAGCTCCTTCATGCTGTCCTCTGCCCCTGCAGTAAACTCAAATACCGCCCATGCAACAACTGCATCCGCTGTACCGTCACGGTAGGTTGCGGTAATAAATCCACCGTCATCAGATCCCAAAACCTCTTCGACCTGCGGAGAAAGAGTATATGTTTCCATGTCATAATGCCCGACCTGCCCCAGGATCACGAGCCTGCCGTTCTCATCATATGAGAACGCCTCCACGATCATGCTTCCCGGTCTTGATGTGATACCGATCATGCTGTTTCCGACAAATCCGTATGCGCTGTAATGCCGGTCTTCTTCTCCATCATCCGCAGGAGAACCGATCTTTGAATCCCCGTTGTACAGAACCGGTATCAGGTCATCCCGGTCCTCCGGCTCGGTGCTTACCGATATCAGCCTGCCGTCAGCGGAAACGCCTGTAATAACGGCAGGAAGATAATCCTCATCTATATTGCCGTCCTCATCTATAAGGATTGTCGAAGGCACTCCGTCAGTATATGATGCGATACATATCCCCCACTGTGTGACATACAGTGGTCCTGTCCCGTAAACTTCACAGACCTCAACCTCCTCATCGGTATCAAGATCAAGAAATTTAAGTGTTGAAGGCTGTGCTGCGCTTACCTCATCGATATACAAACCTCCAAGGGTTGTTGCCGCCAGTGAGCGCGTATTATAGACTCTGAAATATATACGGTTGCCTGCCCGGACAAATGCGCCCCCGTTATTCTCAACCGTGCCATCGGCAAATGCTCTCGCGAATAATCCGGCCATCTTCCCTTCGGTCGGATCATCCTTCTGCTCTTTTGAGGATAATTTCTCCTGTGGCTCCCCGGACTCTTCGGAAGAGACCACGTTCTCTTCCATTTTCTTCTTCAGTTCATCAAGCCTGCCCTTACCGGTATCTTTGTTTGCCGCGCACGCGCACAGCGTCACTGCCATCATTACCGAAATGATCAAAATGCAACGTTTTACTGTCATACTCATAGATTTTTTCACTCACTTTCCGGGATCACTAGACCTTCGAGCCTGGCCTTAATGGCCAGTTCCGTTCTGTTGGCAAATCCGGTCTTAGCCAGCATGTTTGATATGTGGGTTCTGACCGTTGTCGGACTGATAAAGAGCTTGTCCCCGATCTCGACATTGCTCGCACCCTTGGTAAGCTCACGCAATACATCAAGCTCCGCCGCCGTAAGATCGGTGCTGGTAATATTTCCGAGCGTTACAACCGGAGTTGAATCAGGGTATACTCTCTTCCCCTCCATCGTGTGTCTCATTACCGTAAGTATCTCCTCGCTGTCCGCTTCTTTATACCAGAAGCTGTCAACTCCGGCCGACTTTGCTTTGTCGATAAACGACACCTCCGGCATGGAAGTCGTGATAACGATCTTTACCTGCGGATGACTCTTTTTGATCCGCGCTGCTGCCTCAAGACCGTTGGAACGGTCCTGCATGATAACATCCATCAGGATGATATCGGGGCAGTTCCTGTCACAGTACATATGTGCGACCGAAGCGCTCTCGACCGAATACAGCAGTTCGAAATCGTCCGAATTATCCACGATCATCTCGAACAGCCGCCTTGCTATCGCCTGGTCTTCGACTATCATTACTTTATATGTTTTCATATTCATTCCTTTTGACATCCGGCAATGTGAGCAGGAGCACGAACTGCGGGCTGCTTGTTATGTGCATACCGGCGCCGCGCCTCTCTGCCAGATGCCTTAAATATGACAGGCCTCCGGTTTCCGTGATCGTGCCACGAGGCGCCTCTCCGTTATTGGTAAACCGCACGGCCTTCTCGCTGTTATCATTAACATATGATCTGATATAAAGGGTGTCGCCCTTTGCATGGCGGAATGTGTTTGTTATACACTCACGCATGGCAGCGGCGATCAGCTGTTTATCATCATCGTCTTCCGGAAGGTCGCCTGTTATCTCGACATTCACGCCAATATCAGAAGCGGCCTTAAGAACCGTCGCGTAATCATCGGGGCGATCACTGATCTTCTGCGCATCGATCATTGATATGGCCGTGTTCATCAGTCCGAGAAGCTCCTTCTTGCCTATGTTGTCCGACATGTATGACCTGACACCGACGAGGGCTTTTCCAAGGTCATCGTGAATATTGACCTTTGTCTGCAATATCTCCTTCTCTATCGTAAGATCGGATATCGTATCATTTATCTCCAGAAGTCTCTTCTTCTGTCCTGCAAGGCGCTCGTTCCGCTCCCGGAGCTTGAGTCCGAGATTGTATTCTTCCGTGATATCATAAGCGATGATCTCATATGCGGGGCTTTTCAGAAATGAGCACCTGTTCCGTACTATCCTGTATATGTTGCCGCCAGGCATGCCAAGCACCTGTCCGGATCCCGAATCGTAATAGCGTGCACTGCCGAACGCCCTTGAGTTGACAAGGCAATCCCATAACAGCCTTCCGTCAGTGGCAAACCTGCCCGTAACTTCTCTTGCGATGTCATTCATTGCAGGATTCACAAATACCAGCCTGCCGTCCTCATAGTAGTAACACAGCCCATCGGTCAGGCCGTCCAGACCGTCCTTGATTGATGCAAGCGAAATGTGCCTTTGCCTCCACAAATGAAGGTATACGATCAACCCCGTCTCAATGACGGTAAGCGCCGCAAACAGAAATATCCACGTTCCGGAAAGCGGCATTTCGGATTCCATGACGCGCTCTACAGTCATCTGGAGCATCAGATAAAGTACCGCAACATTGACAAACATGAGGAACAGGTAGAACGTACGCCTCCGTTGTATGGCATCCGACATTATATAGAAGGCAGCCAGTGTCAGCACAAGTATCCATGTTCCGAAAAAAATGTTCATGACTCCCCCTTTCCGAAAGCCTTGTCATCCGAAAAAAACGAATGTATCACGACCGTTCCCTTATCCGGAATATCCATGGTAAGAAGTCTGTAGTCGCCTGTTCTGATGGCATACTCCCTTATCCCGTTCTCAAGTCTGAGCCAGTCATTTTCATCAGCCGAATCCCTTTTTGACAGCTCCATGCGAAGTCCGAGTGCCTCTCCTGCTTCTATCCAGACCATAAGCGCCGCGGTGATACCGTACCCCTTTTCGAGCACTTCCTCAAACAATGCATAAGCAGCCAGAATATCTTCCGCAGCATATTTGTACGATACCGCTTCAATGCGGCTTGGCTCATCTTTCGTGGTGACTGCAACATCTCCCAAAACGCCGGAAAGCCGTGCGTACTCCAAGGACTCCTTTATTGCCAGATGAAGATCCTGCACAGGTATAAGCGGGTCATTTTGCCTAAGCAGCATGAGGTTTGCATACCTCTTGATGTAGGCCGTAAGGACAGCCATATTGCACACCGCTTCGCGAAGATCATCCCCTTCCAGTCTCTCCGCCCTGCCTATCAGTTCTTTCAGGCTTGTGCTTTCATTTCTGACCGCTGAAGCGATCTCATCATACAGCCTTGAATATGTTTCGATCCTGGCCTGTTGTGCGCGAAGTTCATTTTCCTGTGCCAGAAGCGTGTTTTCCTCAAGGAGTCTTTTGCCCGCCTCTTCCAATTCATCATTGATCCGTATCAGTTCCCTGATGTCTTCCTGCCAGTAAATATACCCGCCCTCTATCCTCTTGCCGAACAGCTTGGAGGTATCGTTATATACTGCAGTAAATGCACCGGTTCTTTTCCTAATGTCAGCCGGAACTTCTCTTGCACCAGATGCGCTTACAACAGCATTACCATCAACATCAAGTATCTGTGCCCTTACCGATGAATTCTCAAACACACTCAGATAGTCATTGTTGGACGGTATCAGTCCGATCATTATAATTGATTCCCAGAAGCAGACGTGCATTATATTCCAGATCATCTGGAATGTCAGGATTTCGGTTCCGAATATCTTCCTGCCTCCGGACGTGCTTCCGTGGAACACAAGCATCAGTACGAATCCGGTCACAACAATGAGCACCGGTAACGGTGTCCGCCGTTTTGAGTACGCCACCGAACACTTTAAAAGAGCTATGACAAGACCGACAACAGGAAGTGTATAGCACCATATCGCAACTAAAATGTAAACGCCGCCTCGCGTGTAATGGTCATCCCAGTCCGTAAAATGCGGCGCAAATGTAAACATCTTCTCATGAAAGTCATTAGTCAGGGCAGCGATGATAAGAAGCACCGCAGGAACGGCGAGAGCAAGCCACCCCTTTTTTATCTTTTCGTCATCCGGCTTCCCTATCTGGACGGATGCCCATATCCCCAGCACAGGTGCGATGATCATCGGAACATAATACAGATACCACAGATATCTTGATGCAGCCGAAGCATCCGGAGCAAAATAGTAGCGCAACAACTGCAGAACATGAAGCAGAAGGATCATGGCTGCGATACCTATAAGAAGACGGCGCTGCCTGCAATGCGTTATCCTTGCCTTAATGGAATGAGCCCAATACAGAACTGCTGCGCTAAAAACGAGGATAGAGGCAGACCTAAACGGAAAACATGACGGCGTGGTAACTCTCACGACGATGCCGAGCACATACAATATGATCAAAACGGTAATGGTTTTCGGAGTTTTCAAAATGCCTGCTTCCCTTTTGCTTTTTATCAGATTGTACAACAAACCCTCCGATAATCCTATGCTACAAATGTACGAAAACTCTCATCAAATAATACTATTCTCGAAACAGAACCATTTTAGAACCACTCGCCGATTCTACATGATTTTTGACATGATAAAAGGCTCCCGGAGAAAGAGATCAGCGCACCTCGAAAATGCTTTGCATTTCCTCGGTCGCGGGCATTCGTAAAATGCCCGCAAAGGCAATAAAATAGGGACTTGCAAGTAAACTTGCAGTCCCTATTCTTATCGCCTTTTTGGCGCTTGTCTCATTGCTTTCGCGTAGATTATTCGATGATGGAAGCAACTCTTCCTGAACCTACTGTTCTACCACCCTCACGGATAGCGAATGTAAGACCCTGCTCACAAGCAACGGGATGGATCAGTTCGATCGTCATCTCGATGTTATCGCCGGGCATGCACATCTCTGTACCTGCAGGAAGTTCGCAAACACCTGTAACGTCTGTTGTT
>DFGA01000070.1:0-873 GCA_002371615.1 Lachnospiraceae bacterium UBA3762
GTTTCTTTCTTTAATCTGTAAAAAGCGTGTCGAGACAGGCGAAGGTATTTGAGGAATCGGCCAGAAAGGTTAACAAAGATGCGCAAAATTTAATGATACATATGAATGAATGCTGCAATGCGAATCCGGCTTCTATAAAACAGCATAAAAAAGGTAACAGCTACTCTTTATAGGGTGGCTGTTATTTGTTTCTGACGGTTTCTTTTTCTTCTTAATAGATAACTGATGAACAGCGGTTAAAAGAGAGCTTGTGAACGCCATTTTTTACTTATGACTTTAGCTTTTGGACACGATGTCCAAAAGTTGAAGCGATTTTTGCAAGGGATATTCCAATATAGTGCAATAATCTATTGCACCACTTTGAGATTTCGCGGTTGGCTTCATTCTTATAAAATGTTGGCATAGGGTGTTCCAATAAAATGGAAGGGAGGTGACCGTGCCATGATCATGGATGATGTATCAGCCAGGGTATGTGAGATTCTGGAAGAGCGTGGAATCAGTAAATATGATCTCTCAAAGCGGTGTCCGGATGTTGCAAGATCGAGTGTCTATAATGTAGCAAAAGGTAGTAAACGAGCCACCATAGTTACGCTCGACAGCATTTGTCGCGGCTTGGGAATATCGCTAAAGGATTTCTTCGACTGGCGAGCCGATCTGAACATGATTCTTAAGGATGACGAAAGAGTCACGATCGAGGGAATCCGGAGTTTGGATACAGAACAACAAGCCAGGTTACAGGGATATCTGAAAGCCTTGCTTGAAGAGAAAAAGAAGTAAGTCCGATGCTAATGAATAATATAGCACCGGACTTTTTTTACAGGGTTCTTTTCACATCACGCTCTATATCCAGGGACTGCTCAGTACCTACATAGG
>DFGA01000070.1:988-5198 GCA_002371615.1 Lachnospiraceae bacterium UBA3762
GATGTTTTTTCCCGATCTGCTGTCATCACAGCATAATCAGATTCCATTTTCTGCAGGTCTATCCGGTCCGGATTGAGGCCTGCGTTTTTCAATCGGTCTATTGCACCATTGGCAATTTCAATATCATATCCATGGGTGCGGTAATACCTTTCCTTATCCTTGGATTTTTCATATCCGCGGATATACTTCTTGTTTTCGTTATAAACATGGGCATAATGTAGTAGATCCTCAAACTTTGTAATCTCTTTATCGAGGGCAATAGTAGCTTTTTTGCCTTCTTTTGCCTGCTTGTGGAGTGATTCTATCTTTGCATCCAGAGCATCGAAGCTATCAAGCCCCATTTCAGCAAGTTTGGACTGTATCTGAGCGGCTGCTTTCAGGTTCTGTTTTTCAGCCCACCGCATAAGTCCCGGGCTTTCGGCAAACTTATCCTGAGTTGTGTCGATCATGGAAGGATTTCGCTTGGTAAGACGCTTCATCCTCTCGGCTCTTATCCGGGCTTTTTCTTCAATCCTTTCTCGGATCCGTTCTTTGGTAAAATCCTCACCCAGGGACTTGGCTCTTCCTCGAATCCAACGCTCCTGACCGGGCGCTCTGAAGCCGATATATTTGTGCGCTTCGGGACTGATTTCGGCATCCTTGATCTCATAGCCTTTTGACTTCATCAGATCAAGAAATTCGTCGTAGGTATGCGCCTGTTTTATAGTTTCGTTTATATCTGATTTCAGCTTGGATTTCCATGAGGTTCCCGCCTTGTCAGCCATCCATTCTTTATAGCTTTTTCCGATGTGTTTATTTTCCTTTATAACGGACAGATTATGCTCTTCACAGAGTTCATCATTTATGTGCCGGATATTCCAATATGACCGCTTGCAGTCGTGATACTTTTTGTGGGTTATATTGTCGGCAGCGCAGAAGATGATATGGTTGTGACAGTGATTCTTATCCGTATGGGTGGAAACGATATAGGAATACCGTCCTCCAAGGAGCCGTTCGGCAAGCTCTTTTCCTATCTCATGTGCCTCTTTTGCCCCGACCTCTCCGGGGGCAAAAGACTGTATCAGATGATAGGCAAGATTCGGGTCAGAAGGATCCGTTTTTTTGAGCGCATTTGCAAACATCGCCGGGGCATATTCTACCGTTGTGCCGAATGCCGTGATCAGAGTTTCACCATCGGTTTTTGCCGGATTACAGATATAGTCGATCGAGCGTTTTACTGTAGCTTTGATTGCATGGATTCTTGTAATCGACATATTTCTTTGAACTCCTTTTTTAACTCATCAATATCGGTCTGATAGATGCTTCTTGTCTCGTTGGCACGCTTTGCGATCTGGTTGATATTATTGCCGATTTTTGCAAGCTGTGTGGCGATGTCTCTGAACTCCCGGTAATCAATTTCATAAAGATCGGATTCGACGATCAGTTTGCGCAGGACATATGATTTACTGGGGTCATTGTTCAGCTTCATTTTAGCTTCCAATATCCGGTTTTCATCTTCACTCAATCTGAGTGTGAACCGGTGTGTTCTTTCTCTGTTTTCCATCTGTGAATATCCTCCCTTCGTGAATGCCGCCATAGGGCGGGCGATTATGAACTATTTGCCGTTTCCGGTACTGTCAGCGCTCCGCATTTCGGAGCAAGACCAAGGGGTCAGGGGATATCTCCCCTGCAAGCAAAACCGAGGCATTTTTCCGGGCAGGAAAATGATCGGTTTTTCGCCTTGTGGACACCACAAGGCAGTGCTTGCTGATTTTCTGCATATCCCCTCCGGGATATGCGAGTTCTGGCAGCCATAGGGCTGCCGCTTAGAACTCATAACGCCGTATCCGGCGGGTTTCTTCCTTAATAAATATGAGGGCAGAAATAAAACAAAAAAACTGCCATAAGCCCCACAGGAGCCATAGCAGTTTCGGTGTTCGATTGAAGTATGTGTTTTATCCAATTCCGATTGTAGCAGAAGAAGCTGCATAAAACAACGAAAATCTGATCAATGAGAGAGGGTTATCGGACACTTGATTTAGTAGACTGATAGTGTGGGGGTCTGCACACACATATCTGCATGGAGGTATTTGCAGTGAATGGGTGGTGTATCTGACAATAATGGAATACGAATAATACGTCTGACTGAAAGTCTCGGTCAGGCGTTTTATTTTTGTGTATTCCAATATGTTGGAATAATTTTTTTAAAAAATTTTCCAAAACGAAGGTTTATTTTGACTCCCACCGGAAGTTTACAGAGCGACAGGAGATAAATCCCGGTGCCTGAAGAAAGGCAGGCACAATGAAAAAAGATGAGAATTATACTCCGCGCTATACGGAGAACAGCTTACCGGAAAGATTCGATTCCTGGATCAAAAAGATACTGGAGGGTCTGGTGTATAACGAGGTACGATCCTGTGCCAGAAGAATGATCAGACAACCGGAGTTTACGACCGAGGAAATTGATGACGCAGCGTTCTATGATCCGTTCTCAGAAGATGAACTGATCGAGGTTCTGTTCGGAAGTACGCCGCTCTTGTTGAAAAACAAAAAACTTGCTGAGTCACTTGGGAAGATCAGTAAGCGTCAGCAGGAGGCTATTGAAGGAACTATCGTATTGGGGATTCCGGTTCGTGTAGTGGCGAAACTGCTCGGAATTGATGAGCAGCTTGTGAGAAATTACAGGAGCCGTGGGCTGGATGAACTCCGTAGCATGATGGAGGGTTTTGAAGATGAATGAGCAGAAGGGTGGAAAGTATCATGAGAACATGAAAGCCGAAGTTATAAGAAAGGCATGTAACGGCGACAGTAGCGCACTCGGCGAAGTGGTCGCCCATTACCAGAATTACGTGAAGGCAGTGATCATTACCACTGCGATCCGGTTTGGTTTGGAGCCGGAGGATATTCCCGTTGAAGATCTGGCTCAGATCGTATGGGTGAAGTTCATTACAAGAAAGATAGATCTCTTTAAGGATCTGGACTAACACATTGTCGGGTGCCGGGATATATTCTGTCGTTATTTTGTCGGTCTCATAAAACGCATAATTTTACAACATGATGGTTCTTAGCAGTACCGGGTGCTCTTATGCGTTTTTAGGGCAGACAAAAGCCCAAGTGTTTTATCCAAATCCGGCTCCGTGCCGGTCTCGTACCTTGACAAGTGAATAACAATGCTTTGCATAACACAGGGAGTGCCGAGTTGTGAACCGGGTACGCCATGATAGCGTTCGCTTATATATGATAAAAGCGGATTCATTTTGCGTGCGCAGGAGCGTCGGATATCCGGTCAAAATAGAGCTGGGGAGCTTTAGGACTGTGACAGCACTCTTTATAATGATACTTCCCGATAGGAGATGGGGCTGAGAAAGCTGGTGAAACACCAATGCGGTACACCCGGTACCGGTGTAAAGTGTTTTTTTTAATAAGACAAAAGTACATCTTGTTTTGACGACAAAAGGAGATGTGCTGTTGTGTCATATTTTAGCAGCACATTTATATCCGTCGATCAATGCTTATCTGTGGACGGATAGATAGGTAATGATGGGCAGATATTATTGTGTCCAAAAAAGAGAAAAGGAGCGTGGATGATATGAGATCTGATGAGCCGATTGAGGAGCAGGTCAGGTGCGAATTTGAAGGCACGGTGATTTATGTTCCAAGGAAGATATTCAGCATGATGGTACTTAGATGCCAGTATCCTGAGAAGAAGTATATCAGATACAAAGAGGGAGCTGTTCTTTACAGTATGAGTGAGAGAGAATTTAATAAGCTGGCTCATAACGCCGGAGCGGTTCATAAGGTCAACAAGATGTCACTTGTAAAGGTGGCAAAGGTTGACGAGTATCTGGAATACTTTGTTGAACAGTAAGCAAGTGGATAAGGAATAGAGAGATTAGTCCCACTTTTGAGCGGTCAAAAACTTCTTGACTTTTGAGCTGCCCAAAAGTATACTATGGTTAGGTTGTAAGGAGGTGTACAATTTGGCTAAAATAGGACGCCCGAAGGCGGAGGAACCAAAGAAGAATAGGGTTACGGTACGTTTTGACGATCGGGAGTTCGAGAAGCTGAAGGAATGCGCTGAAAATAACAATCTCACCATAACAGAGACAGTGCGCAAAGGAGTTACAGAAATGCTGGATTCCAAGTCGTAGGACTTTCAATCTCTCTTCCTAACTGCATGGAAAGGATGTATTCTATGGCAAAAGTTAGGAAAGACAAGAAGGGCAGGGTG
>DFGA01000060.1 GCA_002371615.1 Lachnospiraceae bacterium UBA3762
GTAAAGGATATCGTAATTCCTTCAGAGGAGAGAAGTATTACGATGTATCCACTTGATTTTGAGGAATTCGCTTGGGCACTTGGAGAAGAACAACTAATCAACTATGTAAAGAGCTGCTTTGAAAAGAGAGAACCTTTGGAAAGAGGGATGCATAATAAGGCAATGATGCTATTTAAACAGTACATGCTAGTAGGTGGTATGCCCAAACCAGTTATTCTTTACATCGAGAATGAAAAAAAATTTAGTTATGTAGATGCTGAAAAGCGAGATATCTTGAAACTTTATCGCAATGATATCATGAAGATTAAGGCACAGTATCGTAGTAAGGTTCTTGCTATTTTTGATCAGATCCCTGGATTGTTGTCGCAACATGAGAAACGTGTTGTGTTTAAAAGAATTCAGGAAGGTAGTTATGCGGATCAATATAGCGAAACGTTTTTCTGGCTGTCTGATTCCATGATCTCAAACGAATGCTTCTTGTGTAATGATCCCGATGTTGGCCTTTCGATAAACGAAGAACGCACATACGTAAAATGCTATCTAGGCGATACGGGACTTTTGCTCAGCCATGCTTTTGATGAGAACGAACTGCTAGAAAGTGAAATATATTCGCAGATACTTAATGACAAGCTGTCTATTAATGAGGGAATGATATATGAGAATGTTATAGCGCAGATGCTTGTGGCAAATGGGCATAAATTATATTTTTACACACATTATTCGACCGAAAAACATCGAAACGATATGGAAATTGATTTCATTATTTCAAATAACAGTAAGTTGAAATACCAAATATATCCAATTGAAGTTAAGTCTGGAAAAAAGTATACGACCACTTCTTTGAAAAGATTTATAGAAAAATACAAATCAAGAATCGGAGAGAGTTATATTATTCACCCCAGAAACTTGATTATCAAAGACAATATAGTTTGTATCCCAGCATATATGACATTTTGCTTATAAAATGCGGGATGACTAAATGATTGAAAATAATACAGATTATTTAGAAATTGGAAGAAATGACAAATACTATTTGGATCTAATATTTTAAACTGATTTTATATTAGCGAACAATGACTTTTCGAGTGTATAAAATGCGGATGGAGTGTGAGAGAGCTACGCAGGCAGATTGGTACAAACCTGTACTTTCGTGCGGGAATAAGCAAAAATCCGGAGAAACTGCTTGCAAATATTGAAAATAATGACCAAGAGACTCTTTTGAATATTCGAGATCCTTTTGCGTTTGAGTTCCTTGGAATAGAAGCGAAGGAAGCGGAAAAAGAATCTGAACTTGAGCAGGCATTGATGGATCACTTGCAGGAGTTCTTGCTTGAGTTGGGACGAGGATTTTGTTTTGAAGCAAGGCATAAGCGGATCATAATAGATGATGAGTACTATTTTCCGGATCTTGTCCTTTATAATAGAATACTGCATTGCACGAAAAAGGGTCCCAAGATGGTGGAATATGCCTTGTCTGGCATGGATAATCAACTGTTTGTTTCAACATATATGCTTCAGCTTCCCGATAAGGAACAGCTTAAAGAGTTTCTTATAAAGCAGATGGAGAAATTGGGATATGAGGATTGAGTGTGCTGGTTACCTTTTTGGTTACCCCAACACATTTTGATGCCACGATCGATGAGCATTTAGTTCAAAGTTATCCGCAGTCCATGAAGACCGGGAACCCTCGGCGGATTTGGAATGTAACAAGTATTATAAACATGATTAATAAGTTGGTCATCGTTTAATATGCCGGCTTTTCAAAGGGAGGGATAACAGACTGTTACCTGTTTGCAAATCTGTCAAACAAAATGCTTCAAATCTGTCAAGTGATGATGGTTGGAAATCAGATTTAAGTAATGTCAAAATACAATAAAAACTCTTACCAAGATAGTAAGAGTTTTTAAGAAAACACTATAATGATATATCCTTTGTATTACCAACACTTGGAACACTTTTTCAATCCTTTTGCTTTGGCTTGTTCCAAAGTGATCTGTCTTGCTTTTTTGGGATTTGTTTTACCACAATTGTTTTTGCTATGATAGCATTTTCCGGTAGCTGTCTCCCAAACCATAGTGTTTGCCGCAGCAACAGTTTTGGGCGCTGAAGGCGTGCCGGCCATAACCGGAGCAGGGGAAAGTGCGGTCATGGTAAATACAACAGAGAATATTATACCTTTTATGGGGCGATTTTTTGTTTTACTCATAAATAACCTCCTGAGAATAGGACAATAACCCCTTTTCACCCTCACGGCAAGAATTATAACATCAAGTCACAATTATTGCAAAAAATGACAGAAAGATCTGTATGGAAAGAGCCTGTGTCATGTCAATGATATAGCTGGCAAACGATGCTCCAGATGCATTTTGCGTCGAAAAAAGTGCGTTTCACGTAGTATGAGTTACTATTTGAGCTCATAATCCGATATAGCAGATGGTATACTGGGGCCATAGGAGTTAATCTACGCCATGGATCAAGATATTAAGATCGCCATATGCGATGATGAAAAATCCATAAGGGATCATATAGAAAAATTCGTGCGGGAGGTAGAGCCGAAAGCTACGGTTGAGCAATACCCGGATGCTTCTTCCATGGTGTCTGCAAGCTTTGATGCAGATATTCTGTTTCTTGATATCCAAATGCCGGGAATGGACGGAATGAAGGCGGCGCGGATACTTCGTACCATGGGAAACAAGACGATCATTGTGTTTGTAACGGCCGTGGAGGAGTATGTCTTCGAGGCGTTTGATGTAGGAGCGGTGCAGTATATTGTAAAACCGTTTGACCGGAATAAGCTCATAGAAACGATCAAAAAAGCACTGGACCTTGTGAAAGAAAAGTACGATATAAATGCAGCCCTTTTGCACGCAAATGGATCGGAAGAAGCAAAAAGGGCCATAACGATCAAATCAGGCGGAGTCAACAGAAGAGTTATCCTTTCGGAAATAGAATATGCGGAAGTGCTTGAACATCGCATCATCCTTCACATGAATGATAAAGAGCGGATAGAATACTACGGAAAAATGTCCGATCTTGAAAAGATTACAGGGGATGACTTCTTCAGGGTTCACAGGGCATATCTGATAAATCTTTCTTATGTAAAATCATATGATGCCAAGACGGTAAATATTTCTGGTGACAGTATTCCCGTTGCACGTGGGAAATACCCGGAACTCGTAAAAGCGTATCTTTATTACCACACACGTAAGGAGAATCTGTAATGGGATACATCGTTTCAAACTTTGAATCGTTTGCGGATATCTATGTCAGATGCCTTGTACTTGCTTACATTCTAAGTATGGCCATAATATTTGCACTGTGGATGAAACCGTTTGTGAGGGAGCGTAAAGCCGCATATCTTACAGCTTCCACATACTTTACACTCCGTTTCATATACTACCTGATTCCGGTAGACAGTGACCTTCTCCAGGAATTTTCACTGGTTATAGTACTCATATCTTTTGTTGTAGCATGGCTTTCGGATAATAAATCTAATCCGATCCAGAAGTTGTTTCTGTGCATATTGTTTTACGTGATGAGTTTTCTGACCTATGAAATATCTGTGGAAATAGGTCTGTTTGAAAGTGAACTTATCTTGCGCTTTGACTGGTATCATAGTGATGCCAAGGCTATCGCTATCGAATTCATCATATGGAATTTTGTGGATTACCTATTGGCGGCAGTAATAATGTTTGTGACAATGCGAATCATCCACAAGACTTACAGAAGAAAATTCGAAGAACTGTCATGGAAGGAACTTCTGATCCTGCTCACACCTTCGTGGGCCATTCTTATTGTAAAACCCATAATGTTGGCATACTTCAGACTTTGGATGGACGGTATCAGTAACGGAAGCATTAAGGAGAACATACCGGCAAGTATTTACCGTCTGGTCTTTTGCGTACTGTCGGTATTTTCCCTGGTGTTTATCATAATGCTTTATCAGAATATAAAGGAATCGCAGGAAAACGAGTTCGCCAATAAAGCCCTTGAGGATCAGACCGAAGACATCAAAAGGCACATGGCCCGGATAGAAGAAATGTATGAGAAGATAAGGGCAATGCGGCATGATATGGGCAATCACATGGCTGTTATGGAAGGGCTGATAGAAAATCATGAACGGCAGGCGCTTGATGAGTATATAGGACAATGGAAAAAGAATTATGAGGAGTCACAAATGCCCGTAAAAACAGGCAATCCGATCACAGATGTTGCGATATCCGAGTATGCGCAACGTTTTGAAAAAGCGGGTATCATGTTTGAGAGCTCATTTTGCTATCCCCAAGCGCTTGATATCGATCCGTTTGATATGTGTATCGTGATCACAAACGCTCTTCAGAATGCGTATGAGGCATCGCTGTCTGTGCAGGATCCCGCCGTTTCACTTGCCTGCGTACTTCGCAATAATACATTTATCATTAATCTGAAAAATCATACAGCCGGCAAAGTTTTTGTTGATCCCGAGGAAAACATACCCGCCTCATCCAAGAAGGAAGACGGTCACGGATACGGGCTTAAGAACATCAGGACTATAGCCCGTAAATACAATGGAGACATCGAGATTCGCCAGGAGGCGGAAAGGGACGGATATGTCTTCGTTCTGAACGTCATGTTCATCGGCTGAATCTCTATTCACGTAATAAAAAGTGCACTTCACGTCAAATCTATTGAATATCCATTTAAACTTCCGATACTGAAATCAAACAAGTATATTGTTTTGCGCCGAAAAGGATTTCGGATTGCGCAGTTCATAAAATCAGGAACAGGAGGTTCAAGAGATGTCAACAATCAGACAAACAGCAAACAGTAATATCAACAATGATTTTCTGTCCGGGTTGAGCGTCAATACCAACAGTAATGGTGGCGGATCGCTCGATCTGACCGATTATGCCATGATCAAGAACGGGTCATACGGAAAGCTTGTGAAGGCGTACTACGGACAGGAAAAGGCACAGAAGTCTACGGAAACAAAGGAGAGTTCATCTAAACTTACTTTAATGGCCGGTAATGCGGGAAGCATGGCAAACTCAGCAAAAGCGCTGATGGATGACTCTTTGTGGCAAAAGAAGACCATAACCGAGAAGGATGAAAAGACCGGCGAGGAAGTCACTAAAGAAGATTATGACTGGAAAGCAATAACAAAGGCAGTAAAAGGGTTTATCGAAAACTATAACAACACAGTCAACAGCGCTGGAGAATCCGATACAAAAAACGTGTTAAGAAATGCGTCTTTCATGGTGAAGACAACAGCAGCTTATAAGAAAACCCTTGAAAAGGCCGGGATCACGATCACAAGCGGAAACAAACTGGAACTTAACGAAGAAGATCTTAAGAATGCTGATATTTCGACACTTAAAACGCTTTTCACCGGCTATAATTCATTCGCCGATAAGGTAGTGACAAAGGGAAATGCCATATCAATGGAAGCTTCAAGTGCCGGTGGGACATACACAAACAACGGAAAATATTCAGATACGTTATCCAAGCTTGTATCAAGCAAGATCGATACGAAGGAATAACAAGGATGTTAACAAGAAATCAAGGATGATTAAGGAGGATGAAAATCATGTCAATGAGTGTAGGAACAGAATATTCAAATCATAAACCGGGATTCACTAGTACTGATATTTCCCAGTATGAAAAAGGAGACTTTACAGAGCATCGCAAATGGTCGGAATCAGTAAAACCGGAGCTTGACGAATGGAAGGCTGATAATGAGAAGATCCGCGGCGGGAAGGCTGACTACGAGAGAGGCGTTGTTTATGATAAATCCGGAAATCCGGTAGACAATTCGACGTATTCGATCAACAAGATGAGTGCGTCTGACAGGGCTGCGATCGTAGATCAGCTGAAGGAAGATGCATGGCAGAGACAGCAGCAGCTTGTAAGCATCGTACACAGGACCATAGCTGATCAGGCCGGAGCATATGGAAAGGCTACAGGAAATGATATCTGGACGCTCCTTTCCAGTGGGAAGGTGACTGTAACAGCTGCCGAAAAAGCACAGGCACAAAGGGATATCAGTGAAGATGGATACTATGGGGTTAAGCAGACTTCCCGGAGATTGTTTGATTTTGCAAGTGCACTTGCTGGGGATGACGTGGACAAGATGAAAGAAATGCAGAAAGCCATGGAAAAGGGGTTCAAGCTTGCGACAAAATCATGGGGCAAAGAACTTCCCGGCATATGCGGAGAGACGTTTGATGCGGCTAATAAGCTGTTCGAGGAATATTACAGGTCTAAAGATCCCGGAGCTGCACTGTCCGAATAGGTGTTGTAAAGTACGCCACGACCTCCACGCAGTGGAATTGTAATGTCGTGGCTTCAAATGTAGGAAAGGGGCTTAAGTTATGAACATAGCTATGAAAGGTGCCGGTCTTCTCGGAATGGGCAATCCCGGTCTTAAAAGTACACAGGATCGCTTGGACAGAATGGCCAAAAGAGATAATAAAATAGCATTCTTCGAGCAGCAAAAAGCGAATCTGAAGACTATGAAGACGGATTCGCTTGAAGATATCTCCAGAAAACTGGAAATGCTTCATGGTTATGATGATCAGATCGCACTTGCCAAGGTTGAGTTCAATAACAGCCAGGTTTTCCATATGCTTGATGAGGCAAGGGAACTGGGTGAGAAGATTGCAGAAGCAGCAGAAAAGATGGCTCCTAAGACTGCGGAAGAAAGACGCGAAGATGCGATCGAGGAAGCTACCGGAGTTGATATGGATGGCGGAATCCTCGGAGAAGTGATGGACGAACTTGAGGATATCACGGAGGAGCTGACTGAAGAGACGGCGGAAGAACTTGAAGAAATGGCAGAGGAGACTCTATCAGAGCAGGATCTGGAACAGGCATTATATCAGGAAACTATAGAAACAGAAGATTCGTTGGAAGATGATATGTTGCCGGATAAGTATAAACGGATCGATTACCGGGTATAGGAAACGGATTTCCTACTATTCAGGATGAGCCGATGTTCACGTAAAGGAGGACGAAAACATGGCATTATCAGGTATCATGACAACATCGTTGTTGTCAGCAAATAATTCGATGAAGATCGCAAGAGTGCAGCAGGGTGCCAAGAACCAGATGGATGGACACGCCGGCGTGCTTGATGCGGAGATAAAGCTGGACAGCGCCCGGGGCGGGGATGTTAAGAAAAAACAGGAAGAACTTGAAGAGACAAAGAAGAAAGCTTCCGAACTTGAAGAATCCACCATGAATACGCTTTCATCCGCAACCGATGATCTGAAGAAGGCGGCTAAAGACGATCTTGAAGCCAGAAGGGCTGAGAAGGCTGAAGAAAAGAAGAAAGCCGAAAAAGCAGCAGAGAAAAAGAGGGCGGAGAAGAAGGCTACCGAAGAGAGGATCGAGAAGATCGGAGAAGCAGCTACTTCTGAAACCGGAGAGGTATCTGATGGTGATCATAGTGTATCGGTAGAGAAAACATCGCTTGATGGTGCCACGATCAATGTCGTTGTTGACGGTGTAACTCCGAGTACGGGCGCAACCGGAACAATAGGCGTATCGGTAGACGAAAAAGCCTGACAGAGGGTTATAATATGAAAATCACGGGATCGTACAATCAATATGAGCTGAATAATATGAAATCAACAGGCAGTAAGCCTAAGACAGAAAAGGAATACGCCAACTATCTGATGAAGAAGTATCCGTGCCTGTCTCCGGGAAAGAATTCTGTTGTGTCTGTAACGAGCGGATTGTTGCGTAAAGCGATGTCTGATGAAAAGACAGGTGAGTGGCTGGAGAGAGAACTGTCAAAGGCTCCAGATTATATCAAACAGGCTCAACAGTCAGCAATTGCTCATGGCTCAACCTTGAAGTTCTGTTCTATTGAGTTCGGCGAAGAATACACTACAATGACAGTATGCGGTGTGACAGATGGTGGCGGAACGGATCCAGACATTGATGAATGGCTTGAGAAGGTTAAGAAGAAAAGGGGTGAACGAAAAGCCGAGGAAAAGAAACAGGAAGAAGAACGCGCAGAGGTTCGCCGACAGGAAACAGAAACATATAAGATGGAACTAAAGGGCAGGGATCTTGAAGATCTAACAAGACAGTTCGCTATGAATCTGACAACACAAGCCTCAACGCTTTCGAACGGTTCAATTGATATAAAAGCGTGATCATTTCAATGTAAACAATTATCTTCAAAATGCCGATATATATTTAAGATAAGTGATAATGTCGCCTGATCAGAAAAGGAGTTCGGATCAGTATTGTCAAGGAGGATGACACATGAGCGGGATAAATGCGGTTAATAACGGTAAATCCGGTGAATTTCTACAGGGAATTCAGACGACAATAAAGGAAAAACTGAATAATGCTATTGAAGAAGGAGCATTCTCCAACGCATTTGATGAAGGAGTAGCTGCAACCCTTTCAATATCGTCATCCGGGATCGCTCAGGCTAGTCGGGCAGAAAGAGAAGATATCATCCGACAATCTATAGTCCAGCTGGATGGCGGGTATAGAAAGTTTAATCTTACAGATGAAGAAGCCTGTATTCTCAAGAGTTTCCGGTTGGAAGAATACTATGATATCCGGAATAGAATGAAGAATGAGGATATCAATGCATATAATGATCTGTTAAAGTCTGAAGAGATCGCCGACAAGAATTCCGACCTGAGCGAAAAGTTTAAAGTATATGCAAAAGCATATAACTGGGCTTACGGGGATGTTTTTGACAGAATCCATAAGGAGAATCTGGAAGTTGATATTTATGTAAGATCACCAGGAACGGAGGAAAATCATAACTATCAAATGAGAAATAACAGAACCTCACTTATTATTTCCACGGATGAAATAAAACTCCTTCAGTCAAGAAACGACAACGATAAGAAAGCACAGGAGGAACTGTGGAATAGGATTCTGGAAAAGATCCGATCATGAGTTTGATGAAATGACAAGTCGGGATATATTAAAGGGAAGCATTAATATCACTTGATCCGAAAAGGAGTTCGGATCCATATGATCAAGGAGGATATCACATGAAGGTCAATAACACATCCTTTTATATGGGCGATGGCGTATTTGGGACATCAAATACATTGGAGCGTTCAAACAATAATCCATCAAAATCATCCGGAATATCGATAAACGGCAGTTCGTTTGCCACGCAGAATGATCCAATTGCGGCCAAGCGGGAGGAAGCCCGTAAAAAGGCGATGAATATCATCGGGGATGCTTTTGCCAATGACCGGAAGATCGATGAAGACCTTGATGCCAGAAGCGAACATATCAGAAAACTGAAAATCGTTCAGGGTGACGCAAGAAAAGCTGTAAATGAAATAGAATCAGACAGGGCAGCCCTTCGTGATACATATGGAGTTGAGACTGACAGTACAGAAGAAAAGGAACTGATGCTTCTTGAAAAAGAGTTTCGGGCAAAACAGAAAGGTTCGGATGTATTTTTAAGCAAAGAAGATGCGGAAGAGATAGCCAAAATCAAGGCCCGCGGCCTTACTGAATACCAAAGCCGTTCCATGGAAATGCTTGATTACGAGAAACCTTATCTTGATGCCATATATGAAGCCGGTCAGGGTATCGAGGAAGAGAATCTTACCATTGCTGCTATAAAACGGGAACTCCCCAAGAATACTGCGATGCTTAAGGCACAGGATAAAGCCGACGCCATAGAAAACGCAGCATCCAAAGAGATCATGGGAATGCTTGTGGATGAGGCGAAGGAACATATCGACGAAGAAGCCAAGGAGACAGAAGAAAAAGCTAAGGAGAAACAGGAGAAGGAAGAAGAACTCCAGGAGAAGATCGATGCCGCGAGGGAAAGACGTAAGGAAGAGGAAGAACTTACCGAAGACATTGTGGAATCGGCTCAGGATCTTAATGTTACAACAGCCAACATAAACGATGCCCAGAAAGACATTAAAGATATGATGAATAAACTGGCACTCGTAGAAGAAGACATGAAGGGCGCTACTGTTGATGAAAGATCATAATGAATATTGATTGGTACTGCCATTCAATATAGATTGGTTGGGTCACGGAAAGCGTGGCCCGATTTTTGATTATAGTCGTTTTATGTCATATGATAGTCGATTTTTGAAATAAGTATAAATATGGGATGAAATTGGTCGATAGATATTTCAGATGAAATATTTCTATAAGTGAATAAAGAATCTGCAAGGAAAGCACCCCAGATGATCCATGGAGAGGATCATAAGCATAATGAGGTGCTTTTACTTTTTAACAGGGGGGAGTAGTAAGCCGGCAAGGGGAAACCGGAAGAAAAAACTTATGATAATTTGGATCTGTGACAGGGAGAAAAGTGATATCGATGAGTTGAAAAGCCTGATCGAATGTTACAAAAAGGAAAAAGATATAGGGAATGTTGAAGTAAGGGTGTTTGATGATGCCGCAGATCTTATACAGGAAATGATTGAGGGTGATGTTGCAGATATTATTATTTTGGACGCAATGATAGCGGAAAATGGAACCGAGGATCTTCTGAAAAGAATACGAACCAGGAATTCCGATTCAAAAGTTATTCTGCTTATTTCTGAAATGAGACATGTTCTTGACGGATATCAGATGAAAACAGATTGGATTCTATTAAAAGAAAACCCCTCTGACAGGTTTTTCGAGTGTATGGACAGGCTGTGTTCAGACATCCGAGAGAAGAGAAAAATTCTTTCCCTGTCATGTGTAGAGGGAGATTTTGTTTTCAGCCGATCGAAAATACTGTTTATAGAGAGTGAAGGTCATCGATGTACAATTCATGAATTGAATGGAGATTATCACATATACCGACGCCTGGATGAACTCGAAGAGAGAATAGGTTCACCGTATTTTATTCGAATCCATCAAAGTTATCTGGTCAATGTCAAATACATACAACGTATAAGCAATTACGAACTTACAATGGCAGATGGGTGTATCTTGCCGGTATCAAAGGCGAGATATAAACAGGTTCAGCGTGAATACGCAGAAAATAAAATGAATTGATATAGTCGTTTTATGCATTATATGATCGATTCAGGACATTCCTATAATATGAATTGCGAAATGTGTCGATAACTATATCAGATAATTGTATAAGCTAAGGATAGCGGCTGTGGTCAAAGGAATGAGCTTTGATGACAGTCTTTTTTATAAGTGGGGGTAGTATGAACATTTTTTTTGAGAAACCTGAAGAACAGAAGATAACCAGCCAAAGGGAGCTGGTGGAGCATTTACTCAATAATTTCGTTGATGTTGATGAGATGTCGGAGGAAAATCGCAGAGAGATGGACGCCCGGATAATGGCAAAGCTTAAATTCGGCAAAAAGCTTTCGCAAAAGGAACTGGATTATCTTAGGAGAACAAACCCCATACTTTATGCTCAGGCAATGAGAGTACAGAGAATGGCGGAGGCACTCGAAGAACAGCTTAAGCATGCGAGAAGCAAGGAGGAAGTTAACCAGATCTTTACTACTGCGTTGTCCGGTATATCCAAGAATGATCCTGACCGTGAATACCTTGTGGCTTCTTTCAATCGTATTTCTACAGAGTTTCGCAAATCTAAAATGTATAATAAGCTGCCGACCACCTTTGAGGAAGCACGGAAGAAAAAGAAACAGATAGATCCGGATAAGGATCTGTTTAAGGAAGATAATGATGACAAAGACGGGTTTGATCTGAGCAGTTGGAGTCCTTTACGTGAGTTGTATGATCAGATGCCATCTTTTGTGGCTGGAGCGTGACGATTCTTTGTTGTTTTTGATGATTTATATGGATGATAGTCGTTTTATGTCATATTATAGTCTGTTTATGCAGAGGGTGTTTAGTGGTTATACAGACACGACGATAAAACTTTCAGATCAATATAAGAGCTAAGGATAGCGGCTGTGTTCAAAGGAGTGAACCTTGATCACGGTCGTTTTTTTGTAATCAAAAATAAGATACCGCTCGGACCTTTCCGGAGAGCGGTGCGGCTCTGACTGACAGATGAGTCGCGGAAAGGGGGACAATATGTCATTTGCAGTACAAACAAGTTTTAATCAAACGTATCAGTATGGGAGCTTTGGCTCTAAATCTAATCGTGGAGAGGATTCTATAGGAAGAGAATTCATGGGAAGCGCTACTTCACGAACCACTTCATCTGATAAGGGTGAAAATATCGGCGTTATGACGATTGGTAACATAGGGTATATTGCCAAATATGCGGACTCATCGACAGAAGAAGATCCTATCATCAAAGTCGGAGATTATGAGGTCAGGGTAAATGATGTTGATCCGCATAATGCTACTAAGGTAGAGATGTTTGCCCTGATGAGCTATATGGATGATAAAGGTCTCATCGAGAACACCGGCATGAAATCATTCGGAAAAATGACTGCGTATGGGGCACAGGCGGAATATAACGGATTTTGTAGTGATCTATCCGATCCTGAGCTGGCATGGACAAAGAACAGAGACTGGACAGCGATACTGCAAAACGCAAAAGAAACATTTTTTGGTATTCCGCAGGCATATAATCAAGGGCTTAACTGCGAGAACATTGTTGCCGGACTTGAGCGTTGGGCAGAGACAAGGCGTGAAAATGGCGAGAATATAATCACAGAGGTATCCGGTGAGAGTGAAGTGTCAAGTGATATGGATGCCACATGTATTCCGATTATTCGCAAAGGATATGGCGATACGGCCGCATACACCAGGTGTAATACAGCCAATATCAAGACTAAGGAAGCCTATGCACAGCATGATTCCAGCGGAGAAGTGATTTTCTCTTACAGGGAGACAGAGCAGTCATTCAATATCATCATCAATTCTGATGGTAAGGATAAAACATACACGATAACCGGCATTGACGAAAACGGTGAGGAGTTCGAAAGAGCATTTGATCCATACGATCTGGATACTAAAGATATGGATTACCCCGAGTTTGCGGCTATGTGCATGTACATCAGACAGACGGATGAAACGGCAGATCTGATAGCAAGTAGCTATTTTACAGATACAAGTTATTTTGACGGTATATTTGACAGAGGTGATCGTGTCGGTCTGTTAGGGCAGTATGCCGAAGAATATGGTGATTCGGAACCTTCACTTGCAGATCTAGCGAATAAGATATTTGAAGCAATAAATATATTTTTTGACAGGATAATGAGGGGGAGCGGATTTTCTGATGATGCATTTTCACTCTTATTTGCGGATCTTGATGATATCGAGACGCAGGAAAAGATCAGCGCACTCAAAAACGGATATACCTATTTTGACAACACAACCGATCCGGTATCCGAAACAATTGTTTCAAAACACAATCAGTATACGGATCCTGATACCGGGGAGATTGTTCCTGTGAATGTAAAATACATCACAGCTTATACGGAGCAGGGGATTTCATGTAAGGAAATATCCGATGTTGGGGGAAAAATATCGCAGAGGGATTTATGGAGTCTTTTGTATGATTCTCCGGACAGTTATGAAAAGGTTCAGGAGTTCTTAAAGAGTTTTTCGAAGGATCAGAATCTAACATTTGCTCCACAGGAGAAGTTCTGGAAGGATTTCATGAAGGAGGATTTTGATATTGACGGATTCCGTGCATATTACGATTCCACCGATAACGGAAGGATAAATGTTGAGAAGGCCTTACAGGAGGGTAAGAAGCTGGGAGACGTCCTGACTGAGCCTTATGCTGAATATATCAACAACACTCATTTTATCGGCAAGGTATTTACGGAGCAGGAAATGTGGGATAACTGGAATGCTCAAATTGAAGCTAACCAAAGGGCTTTGGGCATAACCAGTACAGGAGATAAAACATCCACAGATTCCGGGGATAGGGTTCGTGCTATGAGAGAACAGGCATTTTTAAATATTGGAAAGAATGCTTCGGAGACCGTAAAAAAAGCCTGGCTGGATGCCGCAGATGAAATCGGAATGGACGGACAGGGATTTTCAGCCGCCGGAACACTTGATCATATCCCACAATTTATGATACAGCGGTTTATCCGGCAGTATAACGGATATGATCCGGATGATGTTCTGGGAGGTTCTATCGGTTCGGCTTTACAGGCAGCTCAGGATGCCATATATTCTCTTGAACACCCCCTTGAGCCGGGTATGACAAGGAGTTCAAAGGTGATTGCGGCGAGAGAGAAGGAGAGAGCTTTCTATGAGCGTTTTATAGAAAAACTTATGGGAATGAGCGCGTAATAGAATTTCGCCAATATCTTTAAGTTGAAACGTAATAAGAGTTAAGGAAAGTGGCTGTGTTCAAAGGATTGAACTTTGAGCGCAGCTTTTTCGTACCAAACAAAGCATAAACAGACAAAAAAAGACTGGAGGGTAATGATTTATGAAAATTGCAGACAGTACAGTAAACATGATGTCGGGGAGAAACTATACTAAGACCGGGATGAAGAGCGGGATGGGCGGTTATGAAAACAGCTTTATGGGAATGATCAACAGATATAACACCAATAAGGATAATGCTCTTAAAAAGGACACTTATCAACCGGGTAAGGATAACGGCGGGATGGGTTCCTACAATATGGATGATATCGGGTATTTCAAGGGGCTCAGAAAGATCACATCCGGAAGTTTGTTTGGGGAAGGAGCAGGTGCGACAGCTTTCCAAAACAACACTTTGGCTGCAATCTTAAAGAGGTTAGCATCGTATGGGATGATGGGCAGCACGGCTATTGGCGGATACTCTTCGAGTATGGTCACATATTCCGAAATCGAAGAAACAGGATTTCATGCCAGCGGCAGGGCGTGTACCGAGGACGGCCGGACGATAGATTTTAATGTTAATATCCTGATGAGCAGGAGTTACATGGAATATATGAATGTGAGAATCCCGACTATGGCCGATGCGCTGTGCGACCCGCTTGTTGTAAATATAGGATCTGATATAGCGGATGTGCGGGATCAGACCTTTAAGTTTGATCTTGATGCAGACGGAGTGGAGGATGAAATATCCATGCTTGGAAAGGGTTCGGGTTTTCTTGCATTGGATAAAGACGGTAACGGAAAAATCGATGACGGCAACGAACTGTTTGGGGTAAAGAGCGGTGACGGGTTCGGTGACCTCCGCGAATATGACAGTGACGGCAATGGATGGATCGATGAGAACGACGAGATATTCTCAAAATTAAAGGTATGGTGCAAGGATGAGAACGGCAATGATGTGCTCATGGATCTGAAGGAGGCAGACATCGGGGCAATATTCCTTGGAGAACAACAGACGGAGTTTACACTTGGTGGAGCAGATGGCTTCCGAGATGGAGTAATCAGATCCACAGGGGTATTTCTTCGAGAAAGCGGGGGTGTAGGTACAATACAGCATGTGGACTTGTCCGTGAAACAAAACGGGTTGGGCGCTAAGGTCAGCGGCGATGATACAGTTATGGAAGTAAGTACATCTGATAACCGAAATCAGAGCAATGCTACCAGAAAGCAGGAAGAAAGCCGAAGACGTGAAGCAAGGGCAAGAAGGAAAAAAGCTGATGATAAGGCAGCTGCGGAGGCCTTGTACAGAAGACGGATGGAAAATAGGAAATATATGAATATGATTCAGGAGAGGCGATTTATGGAGAGAAAGGAATATCATGAGGAACTGAGCGAGGAGCAGATGGAGAAACTGCTTGAGGATCAGGAAGCAGTGTAATCATATGATTTAAAATAATCCCTTTTTCAGATATGCCGACTTCGTCATGGGACGGGGTCGGCATATCATTGTATTGACATAGTATGGCATCGTTGATATTATAATATTGAACTGTGAAGGAAGTGGTCGTTCGGCTCACTTTTGGAGTTCCTAACAGAGGGCGTGGTTCACCTTCCCGAATAGGTGCAAACCGAAAATAAACGAACCATCTAAATGATGCTTCCGGTCAATAAGATCGGGAGCATCATTTATTACAGAGGGGATTATAATGAATGCACTGTTAGAAAAATATAATGATTATATTCGCTTGAATGGCTGTACGATAGAGTATGAATTTCGTGACGGTACAAGCATAAAAACATCATATGCCGAGGAAGCTTTTCTTCATCTTCTAGGTCTTCACAAGCTTGATGATATTCAGATCATCCAGTTTTGGCTTGATGTTAATAACAAAGCTGTAAAGAGAAGGGATGTAATAAAACAGATAATTGATGAAAAACTGACGGACACGGTTGTTAGGTCGAGTACGAAGTTCTCGTATATTCAGGACAGGTATGAGTATTTTTGTTATGATAATCTTACAACGTTGAATTATACAGACGCTGTTATAAACTTTAATCCCGCTGTTATCAATTCTTCGTTGAAGGCAGATTATATTCTGTTCGAGGAACGTCCCTTGAAAGAGTATAATCATATGACTATTGCATTCGATCAGGCGGGTGGGTACAGGTATGTTGAAAGTTTCTTTCATGAACCGAGCATGAAATACATAGCAGGGCAACGTATTGTAAAGGTAAAAAGATTTGCTATTAAAAATGCTGATGGATCGGTTATTGTTGAGGACACATTTTAAGAATTCCTATTGGCAGGATTATTGTTTTTTAGGAGAATCTATACTGCTACGGCAATAGCATTCCCATTTTAAATTAAAGTAATCTACTCTCTCTCCAAGTAAAGAGAAATTGTCTTGACAAATATAGAATATCGATATAGTATATAGAGTATCGATGTATAGATATTCTATATAAAGGAGGCTGTATGAGTAACATAGATAAAACACTGCTTTCCGGAAGCATGGGAACAATGCTGTTAAAACTTCTCTCGGAGAAGGATATGTATGGGTATGAGATGATAGAGACCCTCAGATCACGCTCGCAGAATGTTTTTGAACTTAAAGCCGGTACATTATATCCGCTCCTTCATACGCTTGAGTCAAAGAACTATTTGACATCATATGAACAGGAGGGTTTTGGAAAAACGCGTAAGTACTATTCAATAACCGATGCCGGAAGAAAGTATCTTAAAACCAAACTAACGGAGTGGGAAACTTTTACAGGGGCAGTTGCCGGTGTACTGGCCATTTCGTATTAAGGGGGATATATCATGAGCTTGGAAGAATACATGGGTGAGCTTAAGGGTCAGATCCGCGATAAGAGCGCGAGGATATTTGTTTCCGATGAGATATTATCGCATATCGAGGAGCAGGCTGATTCGTACCTGCAAGCCGGAATGGACCGCGGGACGGCTTTATCAAAAGCTGTTGAGGACATGGGCGATCCGGTGAGCGTGGGAGCGGATCTGGACCGGATACACAGACCTCATATGGAATGGCGTTATCTGATATTCATAATGTTTATCAGCGTGCTGAGTATTGTGATCCAATATCTTATCTCAAGGGACATGGATTCGCTATCGATAACCGGAAATATCTTTTACGATATTTTCAGAAGACATATCATCGGTATCATGGCGGGAATCATCGCAATGTTTTTGGTATATCGCATTGACTATACTGCCTTATTGGGCCGCAGCAGGCTGATCGGAGTGATTTTCATGGCGGCTGTCACATTGATAGCGGTCGCTTTTGGTATCAGGGTCAACGGCAGCAGAGAATTGATCCGTATAGGGTTTGCGTCATTCTCGCTTCGTGCACTGATGATTCTCTACATTCCTATATTTGCGGGCATTTTATATGAACTTCGCGGTAAAGGTAAACGGGTTATGGGGCAGATTGTATTCTGGATGATATTGCCGGTTATATCGCCCTTCTTTACAGGAGATCTTTCGATACCGTCTGCGCTTTTTATCCTTCTTGCAGAGACGGTTTTGATATTTATAGCCGTTCATAAAAACTGGTATGAAATTGACAAAAAGATTGTGTACGGAGGGTTTTCGGTTGTATTTGTTGCGTTAATTGTGGCGGGTACGGCCTTTATACTCAGATTGAACACATATCAGAGCGCCAGATTTTCGAACTGGCTGTCTAACCTTGGAATAGGCAGCGGTATTACTGATGATACCGGGGTTAACTATTTAAATGCCCAACTGGAAAAGGTATTTGCGCATAGCGCTATCATAGGAAAAAGTGATGAGGCGGTCAGAATAATGTCTGATATTCCGGGTTATCAGGCTGATTTTGTGATGGGTTCAATCGCAGCCATATGTGGCTTGATCATGGTCGCAGGCATAATTATATGCATGTTTTCTCTTGCCATGTATATGATAATCATTTCCGTAAGACAAAAGAATAGCCTAGGCTATATAACAGGGTGTGCCTGCGGTATTGTTGTGGCACTTCAGAGCATCAGCAATATCCTGATCGTATTTGGGCTGCTTCCGATGACGGGCTCGTCTCTCCCGATTTTTACCAGCAGTATTTCTTTCTGTATTGTTGATTATGCGATGATCGGTATGGTCTTGTCGATCTACAGATATAAAGATATTCGAAGAAACTATTCCCCAAACAATATACGCAATGATGGAAAACAGGAGATTGCCGCATAACAGCAAAATGTTAAAGTAATCTCTATGTTTTGCCGATATACATTTATATAAATAAAGCTATGGACAGCGCATTTTCAATGGAGTGAACATTTGGAAATGCGCTTTTTATTGCAAGACATGACAACAGGGGGATGGGACTATGTCAATACCGGGATTAGGAACTTATAATAATTCATCTTATTTCTTTGCTGCGGTAAGTAAGAGCCGGGGAGCCGGAGATATGGGAAATGATTTTTCGTTTGGTGGTCTTCTTGCTCGCGATAACAGGGATACAATGGAACTTTCGCCAAGAGAAAATGCACTGCCGTCAACACCATATACAAGGATCATCACAGCCAATATCAGGACCGAAGAAATGACGGCAACCATCGCATCAAACGGAGAAATGATCTACTCTTATTCCGCAAGTGAGCAGAGCTTTCAGATATGTATAGAATCCGACGGGGAGAATAAGACATATAAGATAACCGGAACCGATAAAGACGGGAATAAATTTGAAAAGGATTTTGATCCGTATGAGGTAGATCCTGAAAATGCCGATCTGACGGAGTTTTCCGCACTTTGTATGTATATACAGCAAACAGATGAAACAGCGGGTCTTCTGGCTGATGACTATTTCAAGACCGAAGATATCCTTGAGAAGCGCAATTACTTCGGGCTTCTTTCTGAGTTTGCAAATACAAGTATATTTGACAGGATGCAGTCGATGCTTGACTGTGCCAACAGGCTTCTTGAAGAGATCGGAAAAATCAAGGATGTAAGAGCAGGCATAGAGGCTGTAACCGGATCGTTTAAGATGCAGATGCTGACTCTTGACATCGAAAATATGGATGAAAAGGATCTTCCTGATGTCACAGCCGCTGATCTTCTGGCACTGTTCGAAGAAAACAACAAGATGACATCACAGGATCTTAAAGACTCTGATGACTGGCGGACAATGTCCGATGATGAATGGGATAAGATGCTGGAGGGTATTGATAAATTCATTGATGCCTTCAGGGAAAGAATTCGCGAAATGATCAGAAAACAACAGGAGGCTGCACTTAAGGCAGCGTCGGAAGCACCTGCAGAACTTAGGTCGGTAGCAGCTTCGCAGGCAGCGCTTGATGTGGCAGCAAACGGGTTCTTCGGAGGAGAAACATCGGAAACTGAAGACGAGACGGAAACAGAGCCCATCCCCGGAGAAGATCCCGGGGTTGATCACGAAAACAACTGGACAAGAAAACTTAAGACAGACGATCAGGCGATCCTTCGCACAGCTAAAGCGGCTCAGGAGATGGAGAGCAAAGCACTACAACGCATGGAAGAATTCTTACGTGGAGATGCCCCGGTATATGGATTTGTTTGGAATGATTCGAGAAGTGAATACAATAAAGCGGTTATTAGACAGAGGAAGAATGAGACTGTATGAGAAACCGTATCTTGATGCGGATTATGAAACAGGACGGGGAATAGAAGAGGAAAATCTGACAATAGCTGCCATAAAACGAAAAAAATCATAATCCCTGATTTGATTCGTAGAAACTGCATCCGCTTCGGCCGTTTTCTTTTACAGTGTATAAAGCTTCGTCGGCACGCTTGTACATGGTGCTTAAGTTAATTCCATCTTCGTACATAGCAATTCCCACACTTACTGACATAGGAGGAAGATCATCAGGGGTGTTGGCAAGTGCCTGATTGATATTGTTGACTTTCTCGGTTATAAGCTCCCTGATATCGGAGCTGATCTGGGTCATTATAACAACGAATTCATCGCCGCCTATTCTGAACACATAATCGGCTGGTCTGAAATTGCTCTTTAATGTATCGGCAATTCTGCGGAGAACTCTGTCGCCGATGTCATGACCGTTGTTGTCGTTGATCTCTTTGAATTTATCCGAATCTATAAGTAGAAATGCGGTGTTTTCAACATCGAGGCTCTGCGTTATAAGATCATATCCGGTTCTGTTGTACAGACCGGTCAATTCGTCGTGATATGCTTTAAATGACAGCTTTTTCATGCTCCGGCTGTATACGGAAAACATTTTGTTATAGGCATTGGCCATGTACCGGAATTCTCTTGCGCCGCCTATAGGGATCTCTTCGTCATGACTGATGTAGTCAACAGCTCTTAACAGAGGTCTGATACCTAATCGTGAGGTCATAAACAGGATCGTAACGAGTCCTCCGGATTGGATAATGATCAGAATGCTCATCCATATGATGGAGGTAAGAAGTGATCTTCTCATAGAGGAATGAACGTTCAGGCTTTCATTCTCAAGGCTTTGGATACAATCCTCCAAACTGTTGTATATTTGATCTTTCTGTCCGGCATAATCTTCATCGTGCATCATTTGCTGGGCAAGTATGATTTTATCGGAACCGGACAAGGCTTCATCCTCAGGTGTAAGCTCTATCTTTGATATGGCTTCGGGTATATCAGTATCACCGGTGGCAGACAGGACAAGCAGCATAGAATAGTATTCACGGTCCATAAGCTGCACGGATCGCTCCATTGCGTTACTGAGGTTAGCAAGTGCTTCGGAAGACGGATTTTTGTTTTCCATTTCGGCGATGGCGTTTTCACGGTTGCGGTCGACTTCGGCTTCCTTAAAATAATTGTCAAGATGCGCTCTTTCCTGAGTTACCGTGTATGACCTTGCTTCTTCGGTAAGATAATCCGAGGCGTTCATCAGTTTTTCGGCATCCTCCTCAAGGTCGATAAATTTGTCTATGGATACCGAATAGGAGTGGTATGCACGAAATGTGTAGAATACGGAGCCGAGAAGAACCACTGTTATAACAAGGGAGAAAATCAATACAATATGATTGAGCTTCTTCAGCGACACTCCTTCTTTTTTGATTTTACTGATCCATCGCATGATTAATTACCTGTTTACATTAAACCTCAATCATAATACGCCAGAGGAATGATAAAATCAATCGATTAAATGCCCAGATAGCTCTTTATACTGTCAAGTTGTGCTTTGGCATCATTAAACCCAAGCCAGTACAGATCCCCGAGCTTTTCCATATCTCCCTCGAATCTCTTGACCATAACAGGCTGCGACGGTGCAATAACGTAGACCTCACCGGATTCGTGCATCACCTTTAATCGTTCATTGAGCTCGTTAAATTCAGCGTTTGCCTTGTTCATCGATTCAACAAATTCCGGATATTTGTGATACATCAGATCGTTTAACATTAGCGGATCCTCATCTCTTGTGTAATCCCATTCACGTGTTTTGACTACAACGATCTTCTTTTCGCCACGCGCTTCGGCCCAGGAGAAGGGAATCTTTTCGGCACAGCCGCCGTCAAGATAAGGTATCCCGCCTATTACAACGGGGCGGGAAACATAAGGAACCGTAGCGGAAGCGCGTATCATTGCGGACATGTTGCATTTGCCCTTTTCGTGATATTCTATTTTGCCGGTAAGCATATTGGTAACGCCTACGGCAAGCTCACGCGAGGTTTCCCTGAACCGTTTCTTGTCCAGGGGAAGTTCTTTCATTATGTCCTTGAACAGGTATGAAAATCCTGTCACGCCTTTATCGCGCTTTATGGCACCGATACCGCAATAGTTTCTGTCATGTCTGAAACGAAGATCGACTCTCGCACCCCAGCCGATCTGACCGGTGAGGTATCCTAGCCCCGAGAGGGCTCCTGCGGAAATACCAACCGTTGAACGCAGGTTTATGTTTTCCTGCATGAGTGCGTCAAGTACACCGAGAGTGTACAGGCCGCGCCAACCGCCGCCTTCCAAGACCATGCAGCCTTCGGTTATGCTCTCATCTGCCCTTCCTTCGGGAATTTCATCTATTCTGCTGTATATCTTGCCCATGATTTTAACATCCTTTAATTAAGAATCTTTATACTATTCTTGCGATTACGCCAGAACAAGTGGAATTATAACACAAATTTATGAAGATATTATGTATTCCGGTTTCGCGGCGTATAGATTTGTAGTAGAATAATTATCATTAAAAATCATTCGGAAGGAGTGCACTTGCAATGAAAGAATTCTATATAACCGATGACGGGATAAAGCTTCACGCAAAACTTGAGATGCCTGAAGGGAAAGAAAAATGTCCGCTTGTGATCGTAGTTCACGGCTATACGGGAGATATGGAAGAGACCCACATAGTGGGAGCTGCAAAGGCTGCTCTTGATTCCGGATGTGCGGCTCTTCGGGTTGAAATGTACGGGCATGGAAAGAGTGACGGTACTTTCAAAAATCATACGCTCTATAAGTGGGTCGCAAATATGCTTGCCGTGGTCGAATACGCACAGACCCTTGATTTTGTTACGGACATCTGTTTGTGTGGGCACTCCCAGGGCGGGCTGCTTGTTATGCTGATCGCGGGAATGTGTCCCGATAAATTTAAGGCTGTAATACCGCTGTCACCCGCATGGTGCATTCCCGATGATGCAAGAAGAGGAGTTATGCTGGGAACGGTTATTGATCCGGTAAACATTCCGGATGAGTTTACTCAGGGCGAATCAAGTGTATTGTCCGGCAATTATGTAAGAGTTGCCCAGACAATTCATGTGGAAGATGAGATAGAGCGGTACAAAGGTCCGGTGCTTATTGTTCACGGTGACGAGGATGAGGCGGTTCCCTATGAGTACGGGGTAAGGGCATCAGAATTATACAGCAATGCAAAACTTGTGACGGTAAAAGGGGATGATCACTGTTTCAACCGTCATCTTGAACAAATGACCGATGCTGTCAGAGAATTTCTGACAGACCTTGATTTTGAAAAATAAATCTGATATTATTAGTCGGCAACTGTTTTGAAGGTAACATTCTTCAAGACTATATGTGGTGGGTATGGCGCAGTTGGCTAGCGCGCCAGATTGTGGCTCTGGAGGCCGTGGGTTCGAGTCCCACTATCCACCCGAATGGGAATCCCCGTAAACAAAAAGTTTACGGGGATTTTTGTATTAGCCGCTTTTTCGCGAGAATTATGTTTACAAGACATATGAAGCCATAGTAATATGATATAGGGGGGGTGTAAGGTTTTTGCGAAAACTTTACGGCATGTGTGGAAAAAGGAGAATTGTTAATGAAGAAACTTTTCGGTAAAGCAAATCTTTCATTTATGGTGGCGCTTCAGATGCTTGTACTGCCGGCGGTTATATGTCTGATCGTCTCAATATTTATGCTTGGCAGAGAAATGAACAGCACATATTCCGATGCTGAAGCACTGTATTATGATAAGCTCTACCAGATCAACAGCAATCTGGTAAATGCGGATCGTGATTTCTATCAGGCAATGAATGCTGCGCAGCAGTACATGAGTATTAGCCAGTCTGACGGAAGTCTTCCCGAGGATGTGATGAATCAGTTGTATGCTGCAAGATCAGCTTCATTTGATGAAAATCTTGCTCAGACTCTTGAGAGGATCAGCAAGGCAAATGAGATAGCCCAGACCGATTCTTATCTTTACACCGGAATCTCCATTGACGGCAAAACTTACAAAGACTTCTCGGAGGAATTTACCGCAAACTATGATGCATGGCTTGGCGTATATGATTTTAAGACTGAGGAGGGCGATATTACCGCCTTTAACGAAGATTTTGAGACAACACGTGATTCAATCTCGAACATGTCGGATATAGTTGAAAAATGGGCAGAAGAGGAAGAGGCAATTGCCAAATCGGATATTAAGAGTAAGATCATCACCCTCAGCATTGTATTTGCCATCATCATCATTTTGATCTACCTGCTTGTACTCGTTACGGCAAAATCATTGTCCGACGGTGTAAAGAGAGTAGAGGGAGCAATCGATAACATGTCAAACGGTGATTTTGTAACCCATTTGGAAGTTGACTCACCTATAAAGGAGTTCAAAGGGATCGCCGTAGCGGCAGAAAATATGAGACACAATCTTCACGAAGCACTTAAGCGTATAGTCGCAAGTGCGCAGAATGTGGATGACGGTGCAAATGTTGCAAAAGAGAAAATATCAGACAGCCAGACTGCAACGGCAGATATCAACCAGGCTGTATCGGATCTTGCGAATGGTGCTACAGCTATGGCAACCGATGTTCAAAGTGCAGCGGGCATCACCGTAAGTATCGGAAATGCGGTTGAAAATGTTCTCGGGGCAGCTAATTCGAACCTTGAAAACGGCAGAAACGTTGTAGAAGAATCGCTGAGGGTTCAGAGTGAACTTGGAGAACTGGTTACTTCAGGTCAGAACACGAGAGAGAAAGCAAATCACGTTTCGGAATCTGTCAGCGAGACCGCCGAAGTTGTATCCCGTATCAGCCAGGCTGCAGATCTTATTATTTCAATTGCCAACCAGACCAACCTGCTTGCACTTAATGCATCAATCGAAGCAGCACGTGCCGGTGAGGCAGGTCGCGGATTTGCGGTTGTTGCGGATAACATCAAGGATCTGGCAGAAGAGTCTAACGGTGCCGCAAACGAGATCTCAAGCATGCTTAAACAGATCACCGATCTGTCGAATCAGAACAAATCTCTTACCGATGCCATCAAAAAGGCAACGGAGGATGAGACGGCAGCTCTCAACAGTATGAGTGATTCATTTGAGAGAATGCTCGGAATGCTTCATGAAACAGAGGAAGGTAACAACAGAATAGTAGAACTTGTTGAAACCCTTGAGGGTAACAAGAACTCTATTATGGATTCGGTTGAATCACTGTCTTCCGTATCAGAGGAAAATGCCGCATCTACCCAGCAGACAAGCGCCTCCCTTTCAATGCTTGATGATAACATGGTAAATGTTGTGGAACAGGCAGAAAATCTGAAAGCCGTTGCCATGGAACTGCGTGATAATGTTAAGATGTTCACTATCTGATGACATGATATAGTTTCATAGACCCGTCCGGATCGACTATGGTTCGGACGGGTTTTTGGTATCTGCAGCAATTCCATTTATTTGAGATGGCCTCAGCAGACAAAGGTTCCAACATGAATTAAAAAATGGTAAAATAGAAAACCAATAGATTCATCAGAAAGATAATATAAAAGGTTTATTCAATAATATGGAACAGTTCTCAAGGACACAATTGTTATACGGACCGGAAGCTATGGAACGGCTCGCAGCTTCCCGTGTTGCTGTTTTCGGAATAGGGGGAGTGGGAGGCTATGTAGTTGAGGCTTTGGCAAGAAGCGGGATAGGAGCCTTGGACATTATAGATAATGATAAGGTATGTCTGTCTAACATTAACCGCCAGATAATTGCCACACAAAAAACAGTCGGTGAATACAAGGTGGATGTTGCCAAAGAGAGAATTCATGATATAAACCCGGAGTGTGAGGTCAGAACATATAAAACCTTTTTTTTGCCGGATACACAGGATGAGTTTGATTTTAATGTTTATGACTATGTCGTGGATGCAATTGACACAGTAACAGGCAAACTTGCAATTGTGGAAAGAGCAAAAGAGGCGGGGGTTCCGGTTATTTCAGCAATGGGTGCGGGAAATAAACTGAATCCTGCACTGTTCGAGGTGACTGATATATACCGGACATCTGTTTGCCCTTTGGCCAAGGTAATGCGTCATGAATGCAAGAAAAGAGGGATAGATTCACTTAAGGTTGTCTATTCTAGGGAAAAACCGATAAAATGTACAGTAGAAAGAGGCACCCCCGGTTCAACAGCATTTGCTCCCGCTGTAGCCGGACTTATCATGGCGGGTGAAGTAGTGAATGATCTTGCCATGCAAAACAGGGAGCAATTTATTTGAGAAAGGAAACCTACATAATGGAAAACGAAAACAAAACAGCTGCGATCATAAGATCGGTGGTCATACTTATAAGTGTATTTGCGGTGGCGTCCGCGGCGATAATATGTACATTTATATTGACAGAGGGATTTGTGGAAGCAAAATCCAACAATAACGGCGGACTGTCGGCAACAGGTTCCGCAAGCCTTGATTTTGAAGCGGATCTTATCGTTTGGAGAGGAACGTACTCGGCATACGCAGAGACGACCGGAGACGCATATGCGATATTAAACCGTGATGCCGACAAGATCAGAAGATACCTTGATAATAAGGGAATAGGAAGTGATGATATAGTATTTTCCGCCATTGAGATCAACAGAAGATACAATTCAAACTACAATGAGGAAGGAAACTACGTCGGCGATACATTTGCGGGATATGAACTCTACCAGACTGTTACCGTTTCATCCGAGGATGTGGATACGGTTGAGAGCGTATCAAGAAATATAACGGAGCTTATTGAAAGCGGTGTTGAGTTTACTTCCAATTCTCCCGAGTATTATTACAAGGATCTTGACTCATTAAAACTTGAACTTGTTGAGGCGGCTACGGAAAATGCAAAACAGCGTATTGATCTGATGGCACAGGGCAGCGGTTGTGAGGTTGGAAAGCTTATATCAAGCAATCTCGGAGTATTCCAGATAACTGCGAGGAATTCATCCGATGACGAATACAGTGCGGGTGGAACGTATAATACGTCATCCAGACAGAAAACTGCTACCATCACGGTCAAACTGAATTATGCGGTTAAATAAGATTTGTGAGAATGTGTCTTGAAAATAGTCAGATGACTTGATATAATGCTAAAGGTCTGCTTAAAAAGTAAGACCTTTTGTGTCCGTAGCTCAGCTGGATAGAGCAACGGCCTTCTAAGCCGTGGGTCGGGGGTTCGAATCCCTTCGGGCACATAATGTCACGATCTGTGATCGTGACGCGGCGACGTTCGAATCAGTAAACTTTACGGCTATAGCCAAGCGGTAAGGCACAGGATTTTGATTCCTGCATTCGCTGGTTCGAATCCAGCTAGCCGTGCTATGTCTCGATCTTTGATCGAGACAGGCGGAGCGCCGTTTGAGCGGGTACGGCTGGCTCTACACCGCGAGGGCTTATCGCTGAAAGCGATCCTAATTGCCCGAGCGTCCTTAAAGGCGGAGCGCCACAAACTTAATTTGGGATACTAGCTCAGTTGGTAGAGCACCTGACTTTTAATCAGGTTGTCGGGGGTTCGAATCCCCCGTGTCTCATGTCACGATCGAAGATCGGGACAGGCCGAGCGCCGCTTGAGCGGGTTGTATCAGGCCGATACCGATCAGTAAAATCAAGGGTTTCGGGACCCGAAAAATCGAAAGTAACCAGAAAAGTAACCCAAGTAACCCCAAAAATTGATTCTAGGAAAGGAAAAGAGCTTGAGTTCTGTACGCGAGGCATGGTCCTCGCGTTTTTTATTTCTGATCAACGTGAATGCGTTTGAGGAGTATATAGAGGCTCACAAGGTGAAATGATATGGAATCGTATGGGCATATAAAATAATAGATAAGACCACCCGTAAAACATGAAGTCTCACGAATGGTCTATCTAGTTTTCTTATATCACAACCTATACAAAAGTACATACGCTACACGGCTTATCAATGCAAAAGTTGATGAGAGCGTGATCCGGTCTCAGATGATGATGAAAAGTCACTTTATCACAGGCATAATTTGTGGTATTATGGGCTTTAAGGTACTAAATGTTGCATTTAATTGAGGGGTGCTCCCGAGGAGAAAAGACATGAAAAAAGCATTGAGGATTGTTCTGAAGCCGGCAGTGATCGCGTTGTTTGCAATAGTTTGCAGCTTCATTTTTACAAGTGAGGTTAAGGCGGGTGATTTGTTGATTCATGGTGACGAAGGAGTAAAAAGCATTTCATGGACTCCCCATCAACAAATTTATGACAATGGAGATACGATAACGGCCAATGTAGTACTTAAGAACGGATATATGATCAAATCTTATCTTAATGAGACAAATAATGATCCTAAGTTAAATTCGTTTTCTTTTGTATATGATGATGGTCCGACTTATGCGCGTATGGAGGTGAATGTTGAAACCATGCAGTTCGAAGGTTTTGATGTTACCTTTAAGGTAAAAAACGGCGCTTGGAATGACGGAACAAAACAGGATAAGATAAAGACTGTATGGAGAAAGAGGGGCGAGGACAAGGCTCTTGTGTTGCGGGATGCTGATGTCCCTGCTGTCGGCAGCAAACCTGATGCCGGATATAAGGCGGGATCATGGGATGAGGTTCCTGATACTACAGAATATCTGGTAAGTTCTGATATAACATATACATACTCCTACGTAAAAGATGAGACAAATGAATATACTGTCGCGGTAAATGCCGATCCGGCAAAAGGTGGGACCGTAAATACCTCAAAGAACTCGGGCAGGACGGGTGACGAGGTTACCATCACGGCAAATGAGAATGACGGATATAAATTCAAGAATTGGGAAGTCACGGAAGGCGGTGTCACGCTCCAAAATGCCCAATCACGCCATACTACATTTGCGATCAAAAATGCCAATGTTGCGGTAACGGCTCATTTTGAGGAGCGTAAACCTGGGTCGTCCTATGAAGTCCGGGCATTTGGAGATGGTCACGGAAACGCCGAGGCAAGTCCTTTATCAGGGGCTTCGGGAACGAAAGTAACAATAAAGGCAACACCGGATGAGGGCTATAAGTTCAAGGAGTGGAAGGTCATAGCAGGCGGAGTCGATCTTGCAAACAGCAAGGATGCACAAACGACTTTCAATATTAAAAATGCCGATGTGGAAGTCAAGGCTTTATTTGAGAAGAAAGATAAGAAGAAGGATGACGATAATGATGATCACGAATCATCAAATGCCCGACCATCCGTAAATCCCGATACCGTCGTAGGATATTTCATTGTAAACGGCCAGCCGATTCCCGGAGTATTAATGGCCAGGATGAAACAGGGACCTGCCGCACAGGCTGTGTTTAAGGCTTCATGCCCTGCGGGATGGAGCGAGGCATTTACATTCATTATTGCCGTAAACGGCAAGCTGGATTATACGCTTAAGAGCGGAACACTGACGATCATTATTCCCGGGGAACTGGTAAAGGCCGGCAGACAGTTCGCTCTTATAGGGCTTGATAAGAATGGGAAGGCTGTTGTCTTCCGGGATATCGATACGGACCCGAACACACTTACCGCGATCATCAATATCGAAGCCTACGCATTCGACCTGATCTGCACTAATTGATCCCGATACATATATGGGGATATGTCATGGACGTAAAGGGCCGTTTTGAGGACGGTCCTTTTCCAGATGGGACACGTTGATTTCTCAACGACCAAGGATTACTATTATTTCAATAATAGGGATGAGGATGAGGCCAGAAAGATGGTCATGGATGCGCTAGTAACCAGAGCGTAACCAATGTAACCACCTGAAAATGGGCTTGAAAAACACAAAAATCGGATCTTAAACATGCGAGTAACCAGCTGTAACCAAACAAAAAAGTCCCGCGAATGGGCATAAATAGGGCATTTGCCGATTCTTAATATCGTTCGAATCCCCCGTGTCTCATTCCAAAGTCAGTAAAATCAAGGGTTTCGGGACCCGAAAAATCGAAAGTAACCAGAAAAGTAACCAAAGTAACCAAAAAAATTGATTCTAGGAAAGGAAAAGAGCTTGAGTTCTGTACGCGGGGCATAGTCCTCGCGTTTTTTATTGAAAAGACCTTCTGATCAACGTGAATGTGTTTGAGGCGTATTTGGAGCCGCATAAGGTGAAATAAGGTATATGATCGGTACAGAAAGGTAGGACGAGCGTAAGCGCTAAATATTTCGGCGGA
>DFGA01000068.1 GCA_002371615.1 Lachnospiraceae bacterium UBA3762
ACCGCCGAAACATTTAGCGCTTACGATTCGTTTTTATTATCCTTGCCTATCGCGTCTATAAATTCCCTTCCAACAATAGATTCCGGGATGAATTTTTCAAGAACAACTCCAACTACAAGCGGATCATTCAAGTCGTATTTTGACTTAATGCTCTCCACCAATGCAGCTTCTTGTCGAGCCTTGTAATATTCTTCTTCATTATCAAACTCATATTTTCCAATTTGTAATCTGCTCATAATACACAATTCTACAGGCAGATTCCTATTTGTTCAATAAGCTCTCACCTACATCACCACGTTAAGCAAAAATGACGTTTTTAGTTTAAGGCATGGGGATTGCTGTTTATATCGTCTTATTTGTCCCTATATAGCCTTTTATGAGGTTTGAAAAGAATATTTATGAATCAAACAGATCAAAAGCTATATATGAGCCAAATATAATGCTATGCGAGGATGTATTTGAAGCAATAAGAATTGTGTTGCGGATGTCTATTTCTATATATTGTGTTGTGCAACATGACAAACGATCATTCGTTCGATAGTTTGACCACTTTTGATTAATTCCGACATCATCAACCCCGCATAAATTGACCACTTTTTTGACCACATTTTTGACCACAGTTGACCCCGAAAATGACGATTTTTGAGACGTATGTTCGAACGTTGACGAACAACGTGAGGGATAAAAAAAGTACGTATTTATCAGCATTTCCGCCACATTGACGGCTGTTGTTAAATACGTACAAATAGATAGTGCAGAAAAAGGGGTGCTATGCTCCGGTGGAGCATGTTTAGCACCGACCGAATCAGGCGCCAGCCTGATGAGACCTTGAACCCACGGGTTCAGGAGCATCCTGGACCCGATAGAATAAGGACAGGGGCTGCTTGCCTCTGTCCTTATTCTAAAGAGTGCAGAAAAAGGGACTTGAACCCTCATGGTATTGCTACCACACGGACCTGAACCGTGCGCGTCTGCCAATTCCGCCATTTCTGCAATATGTTGTAAGGAGGGGCCCGATTTGCAACGCAAATTGGGAGGATGCCTTACTACACCGCGAGGCCTCATTCTCCGAAGGAGAATCCTAACGGCCGAGCGTCCTTAAGGTTCCTTGAACTCTAATGGGCTACACTCCATTTCCGTTTTTTGATTAGGAGAACCGCTTTAGCGGCTGACCCAACGCAGTTTAATATACCTTACAAAAAATCATTTGTCAATCCGCTTCATCATCCACTCATACAGATCCGCATAGACCTTGTCACGGTCAAGCTCGTTGAGTATCTCGTGTCTGTCGCCTTCATAAAGCTTGATTGACAGATCCTTAACGCCCGCTGCCTTAAACTGCTCATATGCACGCTTTACGCCCTCTCCCATACCTCCTACGGGATCCTGGTCTCCAGACACAAATATAACCGGCATATCAAGATTCATGCGTCTGATATTTTTCATCTTGTTATCAAACAGAGTAGAACGCAGAAGCACCATATATCCGTTCAGCGAAAACTTACCGCCGTCATACGCAAAGAACTCTCTTACGTTATCGGCGTTTTTGGATAACCAGCTGTTTGATACGGCATCGCCTGACTCATCCGAACCTTCGTAACTCTTACCGAACATGATCCCGTGTATAAAATCAGAGGGCACATCTCTTCCATTTACTGCCATAAGTGCTTTGCAGAGCATCAATCCGAATGTTATCGCAAGGCTCGACTCACTTCCCGTTCCCATAATTATGGCACCGTTAACATTAGTTAATGCGGATGATTTTACCGACAGGTATTTGCGGAGAAGATACGAACCCATGCTGTGCCCTAATATGAAATACGGCTTTCCCGGATACTCCTTCTTAATGATCCGGTAGTTCGTGTACATATCCTTTATCATTACGTTGTCCGGATTCTTGCAGAACATCTTGCCACGCTCACTGACATCGGCAACAGACCTGCCGTGCCCGATATGATCATGTCCGTATACCGCAAAACCGCGCTCCGTAAGATACTCGGCAAATTCGGAGTATCTCTCGATGTACTCCTGCATTCCGTGGACGAGCTGTAGTACCGCAACAACCTGTCCGTTCTCCGGCTCCCACTTTATCGCATGTATCTTTGTATGTCTTTCATCCTTGGATGTAAATGTGTATTCGGTGATTTTTGCCATTGTATGCCTCACTATATTTATATGATCTGTCTCGGAAAACACCCTCATCTCTTGTGGGAGCTGCCTTACGCATTTGATGTTGCGATAAGATTTACTCCGCTTCCGGCTATATTCTCTATTATCACATCTCCTGCCGTAACAGGTGCAGTTACAACAGCTTCCCTGATAATATCAACGCACTCATCTATCTTGTTCTTCGGTATCGGCCCGGCAGTCTTGACGGACACGATCTCCTTGTCGGAGCCTGTAACCTTTACCGATGTTGTAAGTGTTCTGACAGGAGAAGTTACTTCGCTTCTTGCGTAAGCATCGCCGCGCTCGCAGCTGTTGCCGGTAACGTTTGTTACCTTGCCGTCCCGGACTGTTACGTCTATTATACACCCTGCGGGACATACGATGCACGGAATCGTGTGAGTCGTGCTTCCGTCCGGATTGGTAACTACACCATTAGGGTTAACACCATTTCTGGTAGAGTTCCTGCGGGCAAATTTCTGCATAAGCGCAGACTCCGGATCGGGGTTCTTCGTAAGCTCATCCTTCGAATCTTCAAAGGAATTGATATATTCGGCAGCGTGTTTTCCGGCCTCCACCGCTTCCTTGGAAACATTATCCACAAGGTCATGAACATGAAGCACGTTTCCGCAGGCGAATACCCCCGGGCAGCTTGTTTCAAGATTATCAGAAACCACAGCCCCGCGGGTTGCCCGCGACATCTGTATACCCATGTTTCTCGACAGCTCGTTCTCGGATATGAGTCCTACGGACAACAGGAGCGTATCACACTTTACCTCTTCCTCCGTTCCGGGGACAGGCTTTAAATTTTCATCAACCGCCGATATTACAACCGACTCAACTCTCTTATTGCCATTGATCTTGGTTACGGTATGACTGAGCAGTAACGGTATGCCAAAATCATCAAGGCACTGGACTATGTTTCTCTTAAGTCCTCCGGAGTATGGCATGATCTCAACTACCATCTTGACCTTCGCGCCTTCAAGTGTCATTCGTCTTGCCATGATAAGTCCGATATCTCCCGAGCCTAAGATCACGACTTCACGCCCCGGCATCTTGCCGTCTATATTTACAAACTTCTGCGCTGTTCCGGCAGAATAAATACCCGCCGGCCTGTATCCCGGTATGTTAAGTGCACCCCTTGCCTTCTCGCGGCATCCCATGGCAAGGATCACTGCTTTGGCCCTCAGTATCTGCAGTCCGTTTTCACTGCTGTATGCTTTGATCTCTTTTAATACCTTTCCGTTTTCGGAAACAGGCTGTATATCCATTACCATTGTATTCAACTCATACGAAACGGCAGCCCCGGCATCCTCGATCATCTTTATATAACGAAGAGCGTACTCCGGACCGGTCAACTCTTCATTGAATGTCTGAAGCCCGAATCCGTTGTGAATGCACTGGTTAAGTATCCCTCCGAGCTCTTTGTCACGCTCGAGTATAAGGATCGATCTTATCCCGTTTTCTGAAAGAGACAGCGCCGCCGCCATTCCTGCAGGCCCGCCGCCCACGATTATCGCATCATATATCATATCAGTTCTCCTTGATCTTCCCGGTAAGTATTTCCGAGCCGCGTCCCTTTTTGGTTATCTTCTCCATCGGAATTCCAAGTTCGCGGCTAAGTATCTCCATAACCTTCGGATAACAGAATCCGCCCTGGCATCTTCCCATGTTTGCCCCGGTCCTTCTCTTCACGGCATCCATAGTCCTTGCCCCTAAGGGACGGTGTATCGTCTCTAATATCTCACCCTCCGAAACCGAAGCACACCTGCAGATAATGTTACCGTAGGCCGGATCTTTTTCGATGATAGCCAGCTGCTCTTCCTTCGGAAGCAGTTTCATGTAAGTAAACGGCTTCTGTTCTCCAACATAGTCTGTATTCCTGTCCGGGTGCAAAATCCCTTCGACTATATCAGCAACCATAACTCCTATCGCCGGAGCGGCAGACAGTCCCGGCGATTCGATTGCTGCAACATCTATAAATCCCGGACAATCCGGCAACTCTCCTATGACAAAATCACCCCGGTCACCGTGAGGCCGAAGCCCCGCAAAACTCGTTATGACCTCATTCATCGGAATATCTTTGACCGCAGAAGCTCCCGGTGTATTAACCGCCGCCAGACCTTCCGCCGTCGTAAATGTGCCTTCCTTGTCTTCAAGATCGGTAGCCGTAGGTCCGACGAGAAGATTCCCATGAATCGTCGGGCTCACAAGTATTCCCTTTCCAAGAGCCGAAGGCATCCTGAAAACGGTCCTGCCCACATGCTGGCCAGCCGTTACATCCAGCAGGCAATACTCTCCTTTTCTGGGCGTGATCGTAAGTTTATCATCCGTCATCATGTTGTGGAACCTGTCGGCATACACTCCGGCAGCATTCACAACGATTGTCGTTTTATAGATAACACTGTTATCTTTACTTTCATCAAACTCATCGTATTTCGTTGCTTCAACAGTAAACCCGACATCTGATTTTGTGATGTTGTTTACTTCCGTCAGAAGATGAAAATCAACCCCGTTTGTATTTGCATTTTCAGCCATCGCACTTGTCAGTCTGAAGGGGCAGATGATTCCGCCTGTTGGCGCAAAAAGTGCCCCCTTCGTATCATCCGAAAGGTTCGGCTCCATCTCAAGTGCTTCTTCTCTTGTCAGTATACGAAGTCCCTCGACACCGTTTTGAACTCCGCGGTCATACAACTCTTTCATATGCGGCACGTCTTCATCGGAAAGTGCCACTACCATCGAGCCGTTTCTCATAAACGGAATTCCAAGCTTGCCCGCAAGCTCCGGCATCATCTTTGATCCCATGACATTCAGTTTTGCTTTAAGCGTACCGGGTTTTGCATCATATCCCGCATGCACGATACCGCTGTTTGCTTTTGAAGTGCCCTCACCTATATCAGAGTTTTTGTCCAGCACACAGACCTTCAGATCGTATTTCGAAAGCTGCATCGCAACGGATGATCCCGTCACTCCGGCTCCTATTATAACTACATCGTATTCGTTCATTTTATCTCCTTACATCATACCTACTGCATTGCCCAATCTCTTGCTTTGCTGACGGCCTTCTTCCAGCCGGCAATTCTTGTTTGCCGTTCCTCATCGAATATCCGAGGGGTAAATACACGGTCGGTCTTCCGGTTCGAGATCACATCATCCCGATCTTTCCAGTAACCTACCGCAAGGCCTGCAAGATAAGCGGCTCCAAGAGCCGTGGATTCTATACAGGCGGGCCTTTCTATCGGTGCATCAACAATATCCGCCTGAGTCTGCATCAGAAAATCATTTGCACTCGCTCCGCCGTCCACCTTCAGAGTTGTAAGCCTGATTCCGGAATCTGCCTCCATCGCACCAATTACTTCATAAGCGGAATACGCGATCGATTCAAGAGTTGCCCTGATTATGTGATACTTGTTAACACCTCTTGTAAGACCGACTATAACACCTCTTGCATACTGATCCCAGTACGGCGCTCCAAGTCCGGTAAAAGCCGGAACAACATAGCAGCCTCCTGTGTCCTTTACTTTTCTTGCCATATAATCCGAATCGGCCGCCGAGTCGATGAGTCTCATTTCATCCCGCAGCCACTGTATCGCGGCTCCCGCAACAAATATGGAGCCTTCAAGCGCATAGGTCACATTCTCTTCAATTCCCCACGCTATAGTCGTCACAAGCCCATTGTCGGAAAATATCGGTTTGTCGCCTGTGTTCATCAGAAGAAAACATCCCGTACCGTATGTATTCTTGGCATCACCCTTCATAAAACAGGTCTGTCCGAAAAGCGCTGCCTGCTGGTCTCCCGCAGCTCCCGCTATCGGTATCGGACCGCCGAAGAACGACTCATCGGTTTCGCCGTATACACAGCTGTTCGGCATAGGCTTGGGCAGCATACATTTGGGGATGTTCAGTTCCTCAAGTATCTCATCATCCCATTCGAGAGTATTGATATTAAAGAGCATCGTTCTGCTGGCATTGGAATAGTCAGTGATATGGACCCTTCCCTTTGTAAGCTTCCAGATAAGCCATGTCTCCACCGTTCCGAATAGCAGTTCTCCCTTTTCGGCACGCTCCCTGACTCCCGGAATATTTTCAAGTATCCAGTGAAGCTTGGTCGCGGAAAAATATGCATCGATTATCAGTCCCGTCTTCTTGCGGAACTTATCGGACAGTCCCTTTTCCACAAGCTCATCGCAAAACTCACTTGTTCTTCTGCATTGCCACACGATCGCATTGCAGACCGGATCGCCGGTCTTCTTGTCCCAGACAATCGTTGTCTCTCTCTGGTTCGTGATCCCTATGGCAGCAATCTGTTCTGCCACCGCACCGGCTTTGCTCATTGCCTCGACACATACACCGAGCTGTGTCGACCAGATCTCATTGGCATCGTGCTCCACCCAGCCGGGTTTCGGAAATATCTGTGTGAATTCTTTTTGCGCAACCGAAACGATCTCGCCCTCCTTATTGAACAAAATCGCTCTGTTGCTTGTAGTTCCGGCATCTATAGCCATTACATATTTCTGCATAATCCCTCTCCGTTAGATAATAATCTGTAACCCTATATTATATTTTAATGCCGGCGTAATTATGTTTCAAGGAATATTATACGGTTGATGGCGAAGATACTGTTGTTTCGATATGATTTTGTTATAATATACTCAAACACGTAAGGCGCGGAAAACATCTGCTTCTTTGTTAGCCGCGGATCATTGCAAGGAGTACCTGATATGGGCAGAAAATCAACAAAAGAAAACAAAAACATATATCAGACCAGCCGGGAGGCTTTGGGGCTGACACGGGAGGCTGCCGCTGACCTTTTGGAATTCATATCGGCTGACCGGATTGAAAAAATCGAGAGCGAGAAATCCCTTCCCCACCCCGAGGAAGTACTTGCCATGGCCGCAGGATACAAGAATCCGTCCCTTTGTAATCACTACTGCTCGCAGGTCTGTCCTATAGGTCAGGAATACATTCCCGAAGTCAAGGTCAAGGATCTGTCCCAGATCACTGTTGAAATGATGGTCTCACTGAACAATCTCAACAAGCAAAGAGACCGTCTCATGGAGATTACGGTTGACGGTGAAATATCCGAAGATGAAATGGCAGATTTCCGTACCATTCAGTCGGAGCTTGAAAAAATATCACTTACCATCGATTCCCTGAAACTGTGGATCGATAACTCGGTCGCAACCGGCAAACTGGATAAATCCCTGCTGGAATGACCGTATTTTCTCATATACACAAACTGCCTCTCTATGCGAGGCGTTTCCTTCTTGCCGCAACAAAGTATGCAGGATAAGCGGATTAAGATATGCTATTTCTCTAAAACGGCGAAATAGAAATTCGAAAGCAAATATGGCTAAATATATGACAAGAAAGCTATCTGTGGTATAATAAAATTCATAATCAAACTGAATATTAACACCGAATGTCAGCATTATGTATAATTCTTCACAGGGAGGTTCCTAGCATGAGTAGTCGATCACAGAGAAACTTTCAAAACAAAAACTCTCACATTACTGCTATCGTAGTTGGCGTTATTCTGTTTGTACTGGGCCTTTACTTCTGTTTCGGGCTTGCCGACATCAAGACAGGACTCATAATGACTGTAGCAGGTGTCGCATTCATTATAGTCGGAATTACCATGAATAAATTCAAATCAAAAGACAAAGAATCAGATCCTCAATAATAGATGTCAAAAGGGACGGCGTAAAGCCGCATAGTACCTTGACATTTTTATACTGTTGCTGTCATCTATCAAGTGATAGAAAAAAGGCCTCTAAATATGGTATAGTGTAAGTACCACCAAACAACATATGCCATAAGGAGAAGCCCGCTGAACATTTTAAGAGATACTTCACTTGAAAGCAACCCATAAAAAATAAACTTTGATGGCGGAGATCTGCCGTCCGATGCAGGACTTCTCCTGATAAAAGAGTTTGCCGAAAAAAGGTTAAAGCAAAACAGTACGCTTGTTGCTCTGGCAGAGTACAAAGCTGAGGATTTAAGGCAAGTCACAAAGCATAACATGGTAGACTATGCGGTAACGTATGGCGAGTTTATGTATCAGGCCGGCACATGGTCGCATCCTCGACGGGTCGTATTCAAGATAGAGAAGCCTGTAAACCAGTTCCTCTTCGTATACACGTTTATCGTAACAACAATGGAATCAGAACCCCATAAGGTGATCCGGTTTTATTGCGGTCGCGGCAAGATGGAGAACTTTATCAAAGAGGGCAAGGACGGTTTTGATTTCGCTGCAGTGAGCAGCAAGAGCTGTTCGTTCAGCACGATACACGACTTTAAAACTGTGCAGCAGTTGCCCATACAAAAAGGAATTCTATGAGACCCTTCAAAACATCCGGGGATTGCAGCCACAGTTAGAATAGCAACAGTCTAAAACAACGTATCGGGGACGGTCGTTTTATATTTTAAGTCCCCGTGAATAATTCAGGTCAAATTATGGACATAAGTCTTTTCCGAAAAAAACTGGTAAAAAGGATTTTTTATTTTTTTAACGTTTATTGAAAACAGGGCTGATTTAGCCTAAAATAATATATAATTGATAGGAAACGGGCTGTGGGATAATTCATCCACCAGGTTCTGACAAGAAAGGAGAGAAGTAAAATTGAAGGAAAACAAAAAAAGGAAAAGAAAACTTGTTCTTCACATTATCACTATTTCGGTTATCGCCTGCACGGTGATCGCTTTGCTTCTTACTGCCGTGTCATCAATGGAGCTTTCCTCAACCTATGAAAACCTCGTGGAGGAAACCCTGAGGACGGCGTCCATACAGATGGCGGATGAAATAGAAAGAATGTATGAGGGCGAATGGAACCTCGATGAGAACGATGTCCTCTGGAAGGGCGACACCGCTTTCAAGGGACAGTTCACCGGTGCCTTAAAGTCAAGAACCGGTCTTGACTATGCCATCTTTTATGACAATATCAGGGCAATCACCACGGTTGCCGGCTCCCCGGTCGGAAGGAAGAACGCAGATACAACCGCCCCGGAGGATATATATAATACGGTTGTCAGGAACAGGCAGACATATTACCGGCCAAATTACATAGTGGCCGGGGAACAGTACTCCGGGGTCTACGCTCCGGTTCTCGCCGATGACGGATCTGTCGGGGGAATGACGGTTGCCTTCCGGAAAACCTCCGATATCAATGCGGCGATACGAAGGATCGTGATCATGATGATCCTGCTTGCCCTTGCCTGCGTTGCGGTCGTCATTATAATCGGAGTTTTCCTTTACAGAGGCAGTGCCCATGCCATGAAGGTCATTGTTGATTCACTGGTATGCATGGCTTCCGGAGACCTAAGGGTACAGTTTACCGAAGATGCCCTGAACCGGCCGGATGAGCTGGGAACTATCGCAGAAAGCGCCAAAACCCTGAATGAAGAGCTGGTACAGGTCATCAGCTCCGCGAAAGACCTTGCCGCTGATGTGACGAAAGCCGGAAGTGAGCTTTCCTCTTCGGCATCCTCGGCGTCTGAAGCCTCAAACCAGGTTACCACCGCCATAGATGAGATCTCCAAGGGCGCCGTGGGGCAGGCTGAAAGCGTACAGACCTCCGCAAATAATACTTCAGACATCGGCACCGACATCGAAGGCATCACCGATAATGTGAACGAGCTCGGAAACTATGCGGACGATATGAAGGCGGCCTGTACGAGGGCCATGGGTGCGCTGGATGCGCTTCTTGCCCAGAACGAAAGCACGGTCGAAAGCATGAAGGTCATTGACGCACAGATACGCTCCACCAATGAGGCCGCAAAGAACATTGCGGAGGCTTCAGACCTGATCACGGGCATTTCCTCACAGACAAACCTGCTGGCGCTTAACGCCTCCATTGAAGCAGCGAGGGCTGGAGATGCCGGAAGTGGTTTTGCTGTAGTTGCGACAGAAATTGGATCTCTTGCCACCCAGTCCCAGGATGCCACGGTTAAGATCAATGATATTGTTTCCAAGCTGATAGCCGAGTCTGACAAGACGGTACAGACCGTAATGGATCTTAATAAGGCGTTTGAGAGGCAGACTGAGCAGATAGAGTCTACAAAGAATGACATGAACAACATGCAGTCGGGTGTAGTCAGCGTAACGGACAGCTCAGCGCATATCACAGGCAGGATCAATACCCTGAACGAAGCGAAAAACAGTCTTATCAGCATCATATCGGATCTGTCGGCTATTTCCGAGGAAAATGCGGCCTCCACAGAGGAAACCAATGCTTCCATGGAGGAGCTTAATGCCACCTTTGAGGTGATCAGCCATGCTGCCGGAGAGCTGCAGGAGCTGGCTCATAAGCTTAATGAAGAAGTAAGCTTCTTTACCGTATAACAGCATCACAGACGAAAGCCCCGTATACCGCTTTCAGACCGGCGGGCGGGGCTTCTTCCTCTTCGTATACACGTTTATCGTAACAACAATGGAATCAGAACCCCATAAGGTGATCCGGTTTTATTGCGGTCGCGGCAAGATGGAGAACTTTATTCTGGCCTACAACCTATTCAACTGGTTCAGGAGGCTGGTGCTTGCCGCAAATATGCGAAAACTACGCATAAATACCGTTCGGCTTAAGCTGCTCAAAGTAGCAGCAAGAGCTGTTCGTTCAGCACGATACACGACTTTCAAACTGTGCAGCAGTTGCCCATACAAAAAGGAATTCTATGAGACCCTTCAAAACATCCGGGGATTGCAGCCACAGTTAGAATAGCAACAGAATTCAGGATTATTATTCTTCAGAGTCCTCTAAAAGCTTTTTATCTTTCTTTTTTATCAACCTTTCTGCATCTGATAATGAAAAGTCTACTTTGAAGAATACTTTAACCAACCAAGCCAAAAAGATTATAACAAGTATTGGAATCAAACAGGACGTTACGAGCATTACCGCAACTGCTTCTACAAACCTGCTTAAGAGCCCTGTTACATAATCAACAACTGTTCCTGCGGCATCTTTTATCCAAGAGACAAATTTATCAATTACCTAATTTACAAATCATCAAAGAAGCCATCACCTTCCTCATCAATTCTTTCCTGTTCACTAATTGCACAGTCAGCACAAAAACCCTCCCATCCGTTGTATGCATAGTCATACGAATCTTCAAAACGTGCATTAAACTCCTCTGCTGCCTCATCAAAATCAAATGTTTCTCCACAACTCTTACATTTGCAGTTCATTTTTTGTTTTACTCCTTTGTTTTTTCTATTATCTCTCGCCTTTTGATTCTATGGTTCAGCACTACTCCACGCTCCATCATATGCGAACCTTATGATTTTACCATATTAATGAGATAATCGATTGTCGTTCTGTTGTTGCTCAACTTGTACAAGTTGCTAAAACTTATAAATATTTATTTCACTTCATTAATATTCTTAATCCAACAGAAAACAGATAATAGATTGGTTAGAAAAGAAAATCTTTTCTAACCAATCCTTCTCTAGCAATTCTAGATTAGACTACCTCAATAGTTAACTTTGGTATGATTGTTATTCCTCATCATCCTCTGAACCGTTATTTGAAATCGTTGCAGGCGTGGTAGAGTTTGCCTTCATGTATATACCAAACGCTGTAATAATGGCTGTTAAAACAATCGCCAGGGGCGCATTATCCCCATTAATCACTGATCCCATCAATTCACTGAATCCCGAAGTCATTTTCTCCATTTGTTCTCTCCTTTTCAAAAAAGTTGACAAGTGCCAAAAAAATAATCCATATATCACCCTCTTTCATTTATATGATTAAATCTTATCTTTAAGCCACTCTGGCATCTTTGGATCATCAAGGTTCCATGAATCTACTAGCTGTTCATCTCTGTACCAGTGATTTTCATCCCCATCAAACACCTTTTGTCTGTGGCACTTGTATTTATTAATTGTGTCATCTTCAATTCGATATTCGTTATGGTAGTAATTTTGCTTTCCGTATCCCTTGTATTCATTTGTTACATATACATTTGACATTTTTTCCTCCTTTTTTCATCAACGTTCTCTGGATACTATGTTTTGTTACGAGTTTAGTTTATAATGAAAACGATTTGATAAAAATGGTAACAAATCAAAAATAGAAACGACTAATTCCATTTTTTCTGCAAAATAACCCGATATAAGGAGATCAATTCATGGGCAGAAAATCAACAAAAGAAAATAAAAACATATATCAGACCAGCCGTGAAGCTTTAGGTTTAACCCGGGAAGCTGCCGCTGATCTGTTGGAATTCATATCGGCTGACCGGATCGAAAAAATCGAGAGTGAGAAATCCCTTCCCCACCCCGAGGAAGTACTTGTCATGGTCGCAGGATACAAGAATCCGTCCCTGTGTAATCACTACTGCTCCCAGGTCTGTCCTATAGGTCAGGAATACATTCCCGAAGTCAAGGTCAAGGATCTGTCCCAGATCACTGTTGAAATGATGGTCTCACTAAACAATCTCAACAAGCAAAGAGACCGGCTCATGGAGATTACGGTTGATGGCAAGATTTCCGAGGATGAGATGGTCGATTTTCGTAATATCCAGTCAGAACTAGAAAAGATATCGCTTACCATCGATTCCCTAAAGCTATGGGTTGATAACTCGGTCGCGACCGGCAAAATGGATAAATCCCTGCTTAAATAGCCTTTATACCATATCAAATGCTACTGCCCCGCTATAATAGCGGGGCTTATTTTTTTACTATGATGCCAGTTGTAAATCAAGCTCCCTAAACAGCTCTCCTAGAGGGTTTGAAAGATGCTCTACTTCTTCTTTTCTTGCCTGTTCAAATACATCATTAAGTACCAATTCGGGCTCTGTTTCCATCTTTGCGAACAATAATGCCGTATTATAGGCATCCCAAAGACCATCGTGGGCACTTCCTTTAGGTTCGATATCGGCTATGATCAGTGCCTCTTCCAGATTGTAGACTCTATTTTTGTTTAGTTTCTCTGAAAATGTTGCCTGGCAGTCATTCCAGTTCTCTAGCAGTTCTTCCATCCTGTTGTTTTCAATCTGCTTTCCGATCAGCTCATGACGGAACTGGTATGCATCTGACATGCTCCAGGATACCATCTCTACATCCCCTTCCGGTATCCAGTTGGTAAACATCTGAAGTGCCTCAGTCATTTTGGGGGCGTCCGCCACTTCCTTGTTGGATATTCCAGTAAGATTTCTGATTTTACCGTTAATATAGCCGTATTCAGGTGAGACATAGGTATTAAACCTGTCTACTATTTCATAATTCTCGTCAAGTAAAACGGCACCGATCTGGATGGTCTCATCTGCCCACTTGAAGAGGCTGTTTCTGCAATTTTGGGGAATGCCACACATTTCAAGATCAACTACTACTCGATAACACATATTTAACACCTGTCCTTTCCGTCCTCAATGGAACTGATTGATTATGTGTATAGTTTATCTTTGAACAGACCTGTATTAAATATGTATAGCTCCGAGTTAGACCCCTTTATTTTGCCCTTTTAGCAAGTTTACATGGTACTATTTCTCCACCTTATTCGATCTTATAGCAAAATAGCTAAAGGATTGGTCTTATGCGCACAAATTTCATTCGTCATCCGTGTAATCGAAATCCTCTGAAAAAGCAGCAAGTCTCTTTCTTCTTGCAGCTACAAAATATATGAGTACCATGATCGCATCATCGATCGGCCCGGGAGCCAGATCAACGGGTGACAACACATATAACCCCAAAGCGCCGATTATAAGCCATTTGATTAATCCATTCATCGCATATCCTCCTTACTGTGTGAGTCTTTTCCTGTTACATTTACAGGCTCTCCAAGAAAAGTCGATACATCCTCAATTCCTATTGATGCACTGTAGCCTTCGTTCTCTTTGATCTTTTGTATCAGCAGTATCCTTCGGATCCTCTCCTGAGTGCTCATACTCTTTCTCCTTTACGCACCAACAGCCGCCGATATAAGCGATACGATAACCGTTACGATCAACATTCCGATAATCACAAATGCAAAGCCGATGACCGGAAGTATCGTTAAAACTACCGGGGCAAAAATCAGCAACGCTATGAATCCGAATATACCGCCCAGGAGCTTTCCAAATAACTTAAGGAAGAAAACCCCGATCTTGAAAAACATAACTATGAAAATGATTGTTGTAATGAGCTCCAACATTTGAGCCACCTCCTTTATGATCACAGTATAGTCTATATATCATAAAGAATATATGGCAAGATAAGCGGAATAAGATGTGTTATTTTCTCTAAATCAGCGAAATAAGAATTTAAAAGCAAATATGGCTAAATATATGACAAAAAAGCTATCTATGGTATAATATAGTTCACTATCAAACTGAATATTAACGCCGAATGTCAGCATTATGTATAATTATTCACAAGGAGGTTCCTATCATGAGTAGTCGATCACAGAGAAACTTTCAACGCAAAAACTCTCACATTACCGCTATTGTAGTTGGCGTTATTCTGTTTGTACTGGGCCTTTACTTCTGTTTCGGGCTTGCCGACATCAAGACAGGACTCATAATGACTGTAGCAGGTGTCGCATTCATTATAGTCGGAATTACCATGAATAAATTCAAATCAAAAGACAAAGAATCAGATCCTCAATAATAGACGTCAATAGGGACGGCTCTTTTTGACGCCTATACACTTTATCATATATTGATTATTGTTCTTCAGAGTCCTCTAAAAGCTTTCTCTCTCGCTTTTTTATTAACCTTTCTGCATCTGATAATGAAAAATCTACTTTGAAGAATACTTTTACCAACCAAGCCAAAAAGATTATAACAAGTATTGGAATTAAACAGGACGTTACGAGCATTACCGCAACTGCTTCTACAAATCTGCTTAAGAGCCCGGTTACATAATCAACAACTGTTCCTGCGGCATCTTTTATCCAAGAGACAAATTTATCAATTGTACTGTCATCTTCTTCTGCCACGCTTATCCTTTCCGCACTGCTAATTGTTTGATTGATTGTACTTTCATAAGTATTATATATGGTTTCCGATACCCTGTAACCGGCAAGTACTTTTCCAAAGGGGGAAAATAGTATACCGTTTACAAATACCAACCCGTTTACAAAGAATACTGAAATCCTGTAAGTCACGCTCATTTTATGAGGCCCATCTCACCGAGATCATGCTCTATGAGTCCGCCGACAAAAGGGAATACATGGCAATTCCACACATCCGGAACAGTTAAAAAAGAGCTTCATGACCTTGAAGATCAAAAACCAGACCTATCCGTCAGCCTTGAATCAAAGCAGAAGGAATACAACGATCTACTTACAGCCAAGAAAAATGTATAAACAATAATACACGGAGAAAGAAACTCCATTAGGAAGCGATCCGTTGAAAAGTCATGCAACATTCCTCGGTCATAATGCTTATGTCATTCAATATCTACTTTCAAATTATTTATGGCTTCACAAATCTTTGGAATCTGAACTGGAACATATTCTCCATCAAGGCGCACTCCACCGCCGGTCAGCATAAATAAATCCCTTGATGTATCAATATCTAAATGTAGATTGCCATCAGAAAGAAGCTTATCAAGTCCATTAGCAACCTTCCCGGCCAAAAACAGTTCAACGTCTCTTTGTTTTTCCAGGCACAAATCGTCAGATTCGCATTCCTTTCTAATCATCGCATTGCTAAGAATCCTTATTTCGTTTGCCAACCCGAGCATATGATAAACCAAACGCATCATGTGAGCTTTTGCTTCCTCTTCGTCCATTTCATGATATAGCTGATCAAACGCTATATCAATCTGAGCAGAAACGTCTTCTAACCTCTTGTCGTTTGCTGGTATTACCTCATTTCTGAAGTCCTCCAATTCTTTTGCTCGTTCATCTTTATTCTTTCTTATTACGCCTTTTAGTTTTCGCCCTTTTTCCTGGATTTTTGGCCAAATACTATCCTTCCACAACGGAATAAGTAGTTCATGAAATGCCCAAATTCCAACCTCAGCTACAACTTGAACTAAAGCATCGGCAATTTTATTTGCAATTTCCTCCTGCAACGGAGTTAGCTGAGTACGGTATTCCTCAACCGGGAATATGTAATCGTCATCATTCAAATCATCAACGGTATATTCTTCCCATTCAATAATATCCTGATTCTTATTATCCTCATCTCGAGCCAGCCCCCTTACCCTGTTGGGGTTTTCTTTTGAATGGATGAGATGTTCTCCCTCTTTTAATATTGGTTTGTAATACTTCTCTCCCATGGTTTAAGACCTTTTACTTCATCGTATTACTGTTAGGCGCTGCAGCCTTGGATTTCATTGTGTTTGTAGCTGCATAAAGTGAATCTGTAGGCGCCACCGGGCTCATCAACACTTTTCCATATCCTCTATAAACATTAACCAAACCCTCTTTACTAAAGAACGATCCAGTAAGAGTGGTCATTGATCTTTCAACGGTGAACTGTAGATCTGACGACCAACAAACAGCAAGATCGCCATCTATACGCAGTTCATCTCCATTCAACTCAATCTCGATAAGCTCATTCTGAGGAACGTTACTCTCTAATGCAACGATTCCATCTCCAAACAAAGAAATATTAAATAGACCTTCCTTACCTAAAGCAGCAGACGATATCGTTTTTCGGCCAACAACGCGATTATTTACGCTGCCCTCACACGCTAAAAACATGCCATCTTCTACAGTCATTCCTCCTGGCCAAGTAGATACATCTTCAAGGATAATAAACTTATAAGCAGGTTCTAGCGCAAGTATTCCTTCTCCCTCATATTCAGGTAATATCACAGATTCATTTACTACGGCACCTTTCATTGCCTTTTTCAAAAGATCTCCTGCGCCCTTAATCCCGGTAGTGGATTTAATACTTCCATAAGACCATTGCATCGCCCCGGCTTGAATTATTACCTTTTCGGAATTATCCATTTCAATGACCAGTTGTCTTCTTCTTACTCCCATTTTACCCATAAAGTATTCCATTTCTGAGTTCCACGGAGCTACGCTAATATCTTTCTCATATTCAAGGACATGGAATCTTCCTTTGCTCTGAATAAACTTTCTTGAATCATTTTCCAAATTAATCAACATTTAACATTCTCCCAATATTTACTATAAGTAACCATATATTTACTCTATTACTATCATTGCTACAGCCTATATCATATAGTATAATTTGTATGACTTTTTTTATCAATTATCATAAGGAGAAATCGAAATGGCACTAGATGGATCAATAATCACCACCTTTGTAATTTGCGGAATAATACTAATTATTCTTGTCGTCTTATTAGTCCTTTCATCAAGGAATAATTCCAACCTAAAAAGAGTAAGTAATAGTTTAGATGAATTTCTTCCTCATGAAGAAAACGATCCTCGTTGGAATGCCGGAAGAAGCGGAGTTTCATATCAGAAAGAGAATGTAGAAGGAGAAATAAAAAAAGTAGCCAAAAAAGAGGGAGAATTCAGTAATTACCTTGCCAGCTACAATACCCATTGTCAAATCGTATCTATATTCCCACTTTTAGGAATCCTTGGCACGGTTGTGGGTATTATTTTTATGGGGGATATTTCAGAGGCAAGTATGTCTGATTTCTCACTCGCTCTGTGGACCACTTTTGCCGGTTTGGTTGCTTCTATTATCATGAAAGCCAAATTATCTTTATGCGACGGCAGATCTGTCTCGGAATTCGAGAATAAAGTAGACGGTTATTACAGAATGATCAATGCCATTCAACTCCAGGAAGAAATGAACAAAAGACAAGAGGTCTAGAAAATGAGACTAAAGCGAAATAGCCACATCGATTTGATAATAGATTTAACGTCGCTATTGGACATAATATTCATCATACTTGCTATGTACATGTTCAAATACAGTGACATGGCAACGACGTTTAAGAACAACGATTCGCTCATCGGCCCTAGTGATAATGCCGAGCAGATTGCCAGTGAGCTTGACGATTATGTATTGATAGAATCAGTTTATTCTACTTTCGATCCCTCGCATCCGGAGAATCGTACCATTTCGTATAAATCCGCCAGTAGTATGAAAGATATAAACGACAATGAAAATGTTGAACAATTCAATATCATGTCCGAAGATCCGGAAGGACAATTCGACACCTTCGAGCAACGATTACGAAATGATATTGCAGCACATGCTGATAAAGATCTAATAATCCTGACTCTAAATCAAGGCGACCGAATGATTCTATATCGTGATGAGGATCGTATTCTTAAGCTTTTTAACGAATTAAAAGAAAACAACAGTAATATTACTATAAAATAGCGGAGAAATAATATGAGCCTTTTTGTTGGCTTAATTGTATTAGGAATAGTTTTTTTCATTGCTGCGATAATACTTTATCGCTCCTTCCCCGGAGTTGCCCCCAAAACAATACGTCGCATTGTTTACTTTGGAGTACTTCTCATTATTGCAGGTGTCGTTTTATGTATATACAGGCCTAAAGGATTAGGTAGATACCTTAATCCTCCATCTGATAATACAGCCACATCTCCTACTACAGAAACAGCCGCGGCAAGTATTGAAGACACCAATAGCGAAGACGAAACTATCGCGCTAAATATTATAGTTCGCCACGGAAAGATTCTAATTAATAAAAAAGACTTTGGCAGTCTTGAAGCACTTGGCGATTATCTGCGCTATTATGATGGATCCAGTCTTTCCATTACACTCGTGGATGACTACGCCTCTTCTAAAACATACCACGATACGTATGATTATTTAAATGCAATGGAAAATGTTTCTATTGATTCTGAAATCCCTATAGAGAGTTTAAGCAATGAAGAGTAAAGTTTATACAATTTCAATACTATTATGTACTTTCCTATTTCTTACAGCTTTTGATCTGTTTGACGAACAAAATGTATTGATGACCGAAAACAAACTTATAGATTTTGGCAACAACGGAGGAAAAGGATTATATGATGATCCGGGTGTTGTTGCACCCACAACCACTCCCACTCCAAAGCCTTCCCCTTCGCCAACCCCCATCCCTAAAAAATCTGAAAACAACTTCCGAGTCAGGATACGTAGTAATAGACTCTACTGGGGCATAGGCACTGATGAGGATAATAATAGTACTGAAAAGCTTTTGGATGGTTTTGAAGAACTTAAAACCCTCATTTCAACAAAATGCATAAGCGGATCATCCCTATATATTATTGATGATTATGGGGAAGCTGAGACTTATAAAATGGTTCGCGATTATGCTTCAACATCAAAAAGACAATATAAGTTGATTTTTGTTCCAGACTATGATGAAAATGACAGCAACGAAACGGAGGATGAGACAAGCGATGATCAATAAAAAAATCCTGCCATTGTTTATCCTTGTGTTTTCTTCTTTGCTTATGTCGGGTGCAGGTCCCCAAAAAGGAGCATCCCTTGACTTTACAAGGATATATGATTGTGTTAATGCGTCAGATATCATAAAATCCTACGACAGCAATAAAGACATCGCAAAGACAGCATACAATCACAGAAACCTGCTTGTGTCTGGGGAAGTCGTATCATTCGATCACAGCAAACAGACTGCTATTATAAAAGGTATTGGCTCTTCATCTCCTACTTCCATAGAATGTGATTTAGAGGATAATCCTATTGCTGAAGATCTTCCTACCAAATCCATCATCAATATATATGGAACTCTTTCTTTCAGCATGATGGGAGAGATGGAGCTGGCGAACGCAAAATTATCCAAAAACAGCATCCAATTTTTCGAAGATACATCAGTTTCTTCTATTGACACTGAAGAAATCTACTCACCCTCTAAAATGAAGAATTGTACTTTCAAAGGCGAGCCCGCATCATTCAGTATCCCTACAGAGTGGAAAAAACATGGATACTATGATTATAAGGACGAGTATAAGGGATATAGTTTTTATCAGTTCAATCTCCATGCATTGAATAACGCTAAACAGGACAAAAACGCCGAGCAAAAAGCGCCTAAAATGGAGGTTTTATATGTTCTTTACATGGATTACCAAGACGGAATAAACGCCACCTACAGGGGGAATACTTCCAAAATTGAAGATGCTATCTTAGATAATCTATTTGAAGAGGACAATTCGCTCTTTGATCGTTGGTGGAACAAATCGTCCACAAAAATCAACAGTTTTACGTATGACTATTATACAGATACAGTAAAAACCTTTCACCCAAAGGATTTCACCCAAACAGAGGTTATTTTTGTACCATATAAAGACAAGGGAATCGTGATGTTTCTATTTCTTTATGACGAAACAACAGAAAAGAACATGATCGACATAAGTGCAGTTATACGAACTCTCAAATAGTATCACTTTTTATTACAACGGCTTTATCATCTAATCAAGAAAATAAGCGCCTATTTGTGATTCGGAAGCCAGAATTCTTTCCTCATCCACGCCAGCTTTTCTTGCCAAATCAACAGATCCTTTAAGCATCATTTCAAAATCAGGGGTAAATGCACTGTCAAGCAAATTGTTGAACTCATCACTTTCATCCTGAAGTTCACTAATATAAATAGCATATTTCTTTTCAAGTTCTTCATCAAGGTTTTTCTGTCCATCAAGAAATCCGTTAATTATACCAAGTTCTTGTTGATACAGCTTATATCTCCCATATTGAACAGATATATCTGCTACAGCTTGTATAAATCCTGCATATTCCTTGCATAGTCCCCGGGTTTTATAAGCCGCAAGCAGCTTTATCATTGCATCAAATGAAATCCACAGACAATCATCAACATAGTTGGGTTCTGTAACAGAACCATTTTCAAGCTTATCCGTGTTTGTACGTATCTCAGCAGCCAATCCTTTTATCTCAGCCACCGATGAATCAGATATTGTTTCTTTATGAAGATCTACCGAATAGTCAATGTACAGAGCAAGCAGGTTAAATACAAACTCAGTATACCTCTGGCCATCCATATTTATTCCGTAGTCAGCAACATTATCCGCAACATCCTTCCAGTCCTCTTTTGAGAACTCCCTCGGATTTTTTCCCTGAATAATCTTGCCAATAATGCTAAAAGACAGAATAGTTCCGATCCGGAGTATATTTAGGTTTGATTCATACGGATTATTTACCAGAACGCAAACCGCTTCCTGGTACTTTCGTATCGACTCAAGATCCTCTTTTAGCCTATCATATATGGAGGTTCCCTGAAGCGTCTCAATCGATATGTTCTTAATCAAATCAGCTACATCCATCTGACTATTCCTCTAAACCATCCGCACCATCAGAACTATCTTCAGGTTCTTCAATGTTTTCAATATTCTCGTCAAGCATTACCGATAAAGTAAGTGTATTATTAACAAGTGCTCCTAGAGCCTGTTTCTGATTATCCTCTATCGAAAGATAATCCCTCCCAAATACGGATAAGCAACCAGTATACGCATCGTTAAGCTTTGTCCGGACGCCAATGGTCCTGTTAAGAAGCTCATTTATCTTTGCATCCATTTCTTTGACAACCACTATATTCTTTTTTACCTTCTCTATCTCTTCGTTCTTCTCCTTATTGAGCTTCATCCTCTTTTTTGAGAACAGAATAATTGATGTGAGCAGTGTTGCACCTGCTATGCTCCATCCCACAGGTCCAGCAAGTGCCAAAAGAGCATTTCCTGCAGCCATCCCGCCCCCTCCCGCAGCTATCGCACCGCCACCAAGCCAGGCTAATGCGGCATTTGTTGCCGCCGCTCCGGATAACGTAGAGATTGCCGCACCTGTAGATGCCGTTCCAAATGTTGTTGCTATCCACATTGCAGCAGTCGGTGCCATAAAAGCAACAGAAGCTCCAGCGGCCATACCTGCCCCCATTCCGCCGGCCGCCTGACGTGCTGCCTGCAACTCTTTATCCGCAAATTCGCATGTATCCTTAAACTGTTTTCTGCTACTTTCAATCTCTTCAAATTCTGCATCAAACTCCTTTGGATGATTAGCAATGCTGTTTATTAGGTTTTTTACGTTGTCGATGGAATCCACTGCCCTGTTTCGTTCTACAAACAAGCGCACACCCTTATCGTTCATAAGAGTATATATATCGTTATACTCGTTAATGGACTCATCTAACATCCTATCCAACTCTGTGAGCTTTTCATTAATCTCATCCTTGGTTTGGACTGCCTTATCCTTAAGCTCTGACGCATTATCTTTAATTGCTACCCCAGCCTTTCCGGCAATCTCTTTGAGAGCGTCACCGGTCTTCTCTGCGTTTTCCTTGATAGAATCAATATCAATGCTGTCTATACCTGCTTTTGCTAAATCTTTCAATTTTCCGAACCGTGATGTATTTGCCATAAATAAACTCCTTCCTGCTGTATTAAGTAGAAAATCGCACTACAAATGTAATGCGATTTCTCCACGTACGAATCCCTTATGCCCCCAAATCACATTGTACCAAATATCCACATGAAAACCAACGATTAATAGACCTCATCAGATATCTTTTTTCAACTCGATTTATCACATTCCCATAATATGCATTATCTACTTTTGACATAGATTTTCTTTTATTATTTTAGACGAACTTCGTCCATTATATTAATCATTCAATTCTTACCTCTGTGTTACCACAGTGAGCTCCCCTGTATATACACTTCAACATGATCAACAATACTTTTATCATAGTCTTCAGAGAGCATTTCACCTGATATTTCAAAGGACTTTGTCTGTCCGGCAGGGAATGTTTCCATTCCATAACAGAAACCGACAACATTATTGTCTTTATCAAAGAATACCGCTCCGGGCTCAGCCAATGGCTGTTCTTCTCCTGTATTATTGGTCCCTCGTCCAATAACATTTACATACATAAGGTTATTCGATGTTTTAACACTAACATCTGAGACCTCAATTTCATAGAATCCATTTGCTTCAACAACACTTGCATTCGGTTTGAAGGACAAACCATTGGATAAGTCCACGTCTGCCAGATCATGATGATAGGAATACAAATAACCTATTTGCCCGGGCTTTATAGCTTCGGGAATACAATTCGGCATTGTTTCCGTCGAAATGAGCTTTCCGTTATCATCCTCGTAATCTATTGTTACATTAGTCAGCTTTATAGGACGGTCACTTGTATTTTTAAAAGCCACATATGCACTCACTGTAGGGTTCCCGAAATATCCGTTAAACACAACACATTTCGCATCAACCTGTTCGATAGTAAGCTCAGTCGCCTCAGTTGAGTCTTCACTATCACTCCCTGTACTATCAACAGAACTTGAAGCTGTACTGTCCGATGATGTCGTCGTATTATCAACCGGAACGGAACCATTACTATCGTTATTCCCACCCATATCCTTTGAATTTGCTTCCGATATTACATTTCCACTGGGATCTAAGAAAATAACCTTTATATTATCAACGGGGGTACCGTTAAACACGTTGTAGAATCCTCCGCAGTAGTACAATGCAAGACATGATATTGACTGAAACAGTCCTACGCTATCAGTCTTACATGTGGCTTTGAATTCCGTGTAATCACTATTATGGGTAATTGATGTAAACAAGGCATCCGGTGAAGATGTCATCTCTGCAAGTCCCTGTTCAATGGTATCATCCAGCTCTTTCATAAGTTCCTTATGCTTTGATTTCGGTATCCTGTACGTGGCACTTCCATCATCATTCTTTACAACTTTGATATCATCCGGCAGGGCGGCCGTTAAATCTTCTGCAGATGTATTTTCGACAAATTGCTTGGGAAGAGTAACTTCAACATAGCCAAATTTACTGTATAAAAAGAATCCTATGGCTCCTAGGGCAATTATTACCGCGGCGATTATTCCTAAGACTAAGGGCAAACGTCGTCTACTTTCGGAATACCCGGTCTTTTTTGCGTTCCGAGGTGAACGATTCGTTTTTCCAGTATCAACTCGTTTTGTGCGGGTACTGGTTGCTTCACGTGTTCCAAAGAATTCAAGTCCGTTTCTTTCCTCTTCGGGATCCACTTTAAGTTCTATACCTTCTGATGCCTCCTCTGTTTTTTCAAATACTGGCTGGACAAGCACGGGCTTTATGGGTGTTTGAGCTTTATTTACCGTAGACTCAATAAGAGAAAGCATCTCGTCATTTTCCATATTATTCCACTTGTTTGCGTCTACACCCAATGACGCAATCTTTCCACCGCACTGCGGACATATGTTTTCACTCCCTGATTCCAACAATTCAAGGTGTTTACACTTAATGCAGCATCCTACTAACATAATAACTACCTCCTCCGGATATTCCGATTACTATACAAGGTCACTATTACTTAAAGCAAAACATCCTTGCCTCTTATGACTTAAAATCCGTATTCTTTCAACATATCCTGCATCTGCTGGTTATAATCATCCATTGCCTTATTAAGCTCATCATTGTACTGATCCATAGCTTTATTCATCTCTTCGCTGTATTGTCCGGAGATATCACCGGATAATCCCAGATCCTTCATGGCATCTTCCACTGCCTTAGTCTGACTGTTCATGGCTCCCGACATATATACTCCCTCAAGCTTGGTGCCGTAATCCATGTATACGCTTTCAAGTTTCGTGCCGTAATTCATGTATTCACTTGCAGATCCGCCCCTTTTCACACACAGATCCGCCATCTTGTTAACGCCCTCGGTACTGATCTCGGCAAGTCTGCTAACCTTATTACTGCATGATGTTGCCAGCTCATCTATACTCTTGCCACTTGAAGCCTCGCTTTGAAGCTCTCCTTTTGCGGTATTATAGTAATCGGCAAGTTTCTGGCAATACTCGTTATATATCTGTTCATATGAAGACCCTGATGAGGCTGTGGTTGCCTGTGTATTTGCTGGCACTTCGGCCTGCTGGGTAGGCGGTGCCTGTGTTACCTGCGGAATTTCGGCTGTATCAGTCTGAGGATTTGTGATGCTACCTGCTGTTGGTGTGGTTTGAACAGTATTTGTATCGGTTTTGGGAGTTTCAGTACTTTTGTCCTCTTTTTCCGTATCCAGTGTCCTGTCCTCTGCAGCTTCGGCATCTGCAGCTTCGGCTTCTGCAGCTTCGGCTTCTTCATCGTTAGTTGTTGTGATATCAAGCGAAGTCTTCTCCGTCTCATCTGTCACCGGAATGGAAATATCGCTGAAATCCGGAGCGTTCTTAGATGAATCAGCATCACAGGCCGCCAGAAATAAAGTCATTGCCAATATGACGCCACATACAATTATCGCTTTGATGTTTGTTTTCATTGCAATTCCTCCTTCACTTGCTGTGATAAGTAATCAGAATATTGGCATCTTTAGGGTACACTTCACCGCTTTCAAATTCCTCATTACCATTTATAGTTATTAGTTCAACCTTTCCTTCCTTACTCTTGCCAAACATAGTAAGATCGCCAAGCGGAGCTGCCTTAACATTAGTAAAACCTGCACTTTCGAACATCATGACAGCACTCTTGTAATTCTTATCTGCACACCAGACCATTGCATCACTGATCTCCACATCATTTGAATTTGAGTATCTTCTCTTTCGAGACGGCTTTTTATTGTCATTCTTGATATAGGTAAACAAGGCTATGTAAATACCTATCATGATTCCAAATGAACCTGCCCAGTTAAATATGCATATCAAAGCTCCTATTATGACAAATGACAGGGCTACACTATATGCCAACATCATTAGTTTTCTGTTTCTGATGTTCTCCATTTCCTCTAACGATAATTCTTTAAGCGCAAGTAATCTTGTGTTTTCTGCCTCCCTTATCCTTGCCTCATCGATTGTCCTTAGGATATGCTCGTTATCATTTGTGATCATGATTTTTGCCCCACAGTAGGTACAAAAGGCATATTCACGGCCATCTTCGATCTGAAGATCCGCACCGCATTCAGGGCATCTAATTGTTACAAACTGTATAGCCATAGTCTTCCACCTCGCTTACATCGATATAGTTAATACCGCCACATTCTCTGCATTTCCATTTTCCACAATCTTCGTAAAATCCTTCCTGATCATTTAGGAATGCATCGCATTCATCACAAAACCACGCATGCTCACAGTCGGAATCAGGCGGCAGCAAAATGGCTCCGCACTCCCTGCATTCCCAGAAATTAATATCCTCCGAAAAACCCTTCTGTTCTGACAAATCAGATTCACAATATGGACAGCAAGGATACAGAGCAGATTCATTTTTATCAATGTCAGATGCACTAATAACAAGTCCTGCTATGATGCCCAATCCTATAAGCTTTCGAACCAGAAAAAGAATCATGACACCTCCCCCTCTCTTTCAGGCTTTATGACCTTATATCCGTACGATTCCAGCGCCGATATGACTTCCGGTGTGATATTAACGTTAATATCTATATCCTCAAAGTTTTTATTCCTTATAAGCCTGTGCATGTCTCCGATAGAAACCGTTAACGCTTCCGAAAGGTTTGCCAGATTATCCCTGTCCGGGATTCCGCGGTCTGTTTCCCACTTGGCTATTGCCGACTTTGATACACCGATCTTGCCTGCCAGCTCTTCCTGGGTCATTCTTAAATATTTTCTTCGCTTAGAAATGAACTTTCCAAGGCTTGCCTTGTCATCCATTACCTCACCTCCTCACCACCTTTTTATCCTATGATTTTGACCTTTCGATATCAAAGCACTCTTTGATTACCCTGCGTAAACTTTCCCAAATCCTTGTGTTTATCCTAACAGTTTGCAAACAAAAAAATCCCCACCAAAACGGTGGGGAAATTTACTTCCTGTAATCATTTATTCATCATCTGTGATTTTTTTCATACCTTGTCCGGTTAAGATCTCATCTATATCCGACAGGTCATATTTTCTGTTGTTTATGGCAACGATCAGGCAGGCATCTCTCGGATCCTTGGCATACAATTCGCTCATGCCGTACAGCTTCAGGGCTCTGTTCGTCTCATCCCATGTAAAGTGTCCCGCAATGCACAGCCTGATTATCAGATCGCGGTTTTTCGTATGCTTTTCCATCGTCAGAATTTTGCTGCCGTAGGATTCCGATACACCGGCAAAGGAATACACGTCCTTCAGCTTTATACTCTTTTCATCAATGACATCCTTGAAATAGTAATAGAACCCCTTCTTGTCATCGGCCATGTATCTGCCGTTTTCTCTCAGAAAATCATTCAGCTGATCGGGATGCGTATTCTCAAGGATGTTGTTCAGTTCGTTTGTAGGTTTATGCTCCAATGTCTACATTCTCCAAGGCATCATACAACTCTTTTGCGGTATATCTCTCGTCGGCATTTAGGCTGATACAGCGCTCTATAATATTCCACAGAGCACCTCCTGCCCTCTCTTCTTTCGGGAATTTTCCGGTAATCATAACATTCAGCAACATTCCAACCGCGTAAATATCGGATCTTGCAGATGATGCGACAAGCCCGTACCCAGCCTGCTCCGGGGCCGCGAAATTCTCTGTCCCCATATGTCTTGTATCGTCCGTCTTCTTCGGATCATACCATTTGGCTACATTCATATCGAGAAGATATATGCCGCCGTCCGGATCCATGATTATATTTGCCGGTTTTATATCCCTGTGGATAATAGGTGTCGGAAGATTATGGAGATTATCAAGTATACTGCAGATCTTTTTTACAACAAAAATCGCCTGCTTACTGTCAAACAATCCGGACTCCAAGAGTCTTGCTATCGTATTTCCTTCGATGTACTCCTCTATAACGATCAGACAGTTATCACTCTCAAATATCTCTTTTATCTGTGGCATATACCTGACGGGATTTTCCCTAAGATACTCGTATATACTCCGGTCATAGGTGGTCAGGATCTTCTTGATTAATTTCAGCCTGCTGCCCTGCTCCTCTACAAGGATGACATCCTCCCTGCCATCTACCGCCCCGATCTCTTTATATGCGGATAGTTTCAACATATCCTCATCGGATAATCCCTTGTACGGATCCCGGAGGCTTGCCTGATATTCATCCTCTGACAGATACAGCTCGCTCGTATCGATCCTGTTTACAAATCCGCATTTTGTGCACGTCCAATTTCCGCACTCTTCAAAAAATCCCGGCTGAATGTTTAACATTTCCCCGCACTTATCGCAGATCCAGGCTATATCGTCTTCCGCTTCAACTTCGGGATTAATGAGCATTTCCCCACATCCCCTGCAGTTCCAGAAAGGCAGCTTGTTGCTGTAACCCTTCTGCAGGGTAAGATTTGCCTGACAGCGTGGGCAGTATTCATAAGACTCATTATCTTCTGCAGTATCACTATCCGGTGATTTTATATAGCTGTGTATTCTTTCAAACAAGCTCATCATTCCCGCATCTTCCCTTTAAAATCATTAAGGATAATAGCATACTTTTCGCAATGGTGGAATAACGGGCATACTGTTCGAGAATAGTTTATGACGGATGGGCAAAGGCAGACAACTGTGCTATCATTATGTGCGGCGCATTTTGCGACCTTATTTGCGGAGATTATTGTAAAACTATGGAGCAGACAGAAAAGAATAACAAAACCGTGATCGGTACAATACTGATTATCATTGCGGGATGCTTCTGGGGAAGCATGGGGATCTTTGTAAGAAGACTGGGACTATACGGGTTTAGTTCCATACAGATCGTTTCAATACGTGTGACACTGGCTGCCGTATTCTTTGCATTGGTGCTGTATATAAAAGATCGTAAAGGTTTTAGGATCTCACAAAAAGATATACCTTTATTTCTCGGACTTGGCATTGGAAGCATTCTGTTTTTCACAGTCTGTTATTTTACTGCCATTACAATGATGTCACTTTCTACCGCAGCGATTTTGCTCTATACATCGCCTGTTTGGATCATGCTCATGTCGATAATGTTCTTTCATGAAAAGCTGAACAGACGCAAGCTGATAGCGCTTATTCTCGCGTTTGCAGGATGTGTATTGATTTCCGGAATCTCAGGTGAAGGAATGACATTGACGGGATTGCTGGTTGGACTCGGATCCGGAATCGGATACGGGCTGTACAGCATTTTGGGTACAATAGCATTACGGAAATATTCTCCGTATACGGTTACTACATATACATTCGTATTTGCCGCTGTTGGATCATGGATCATATGTCGTCCGGGAGATATGTTTAATAAATTCTCAAACGCAACAGCCCCCGTGGCTCTGATAGTTTTATGCTGCCTCACAGCATTAATTACTGCGGTGATCCCGTTTCTTGCATACACTCTCGGACTTGAGAGTGTGGAAGCAAGCAAAGCGGGGATAATAGCTACTATCGAGCCCATGGTGGCGACATTGATTGGAATAGTTGTATTTTCCGAGCCCTTAACCGTTATGTCGGGAATAGGCATTCTTCTGATCCTGTCAGCTGTAATCGTTTTGAATCTGAAACAGAAGGTTTAGTATTTCAAAGTCTGAAATGTGTTCGAGAGGTTTATATCAGGACGGTCCCCGAAAGAATAAGATGACCGTCATTACGGCTGTGTACCGATAAGACACCGCCCGGCTCATGTGCTGTAAGCAGAGCGGAATGCCCCGGACTTTGTTTTGCATAATATGCTCCGACTGCGGTCGTTCCGCTTGCACACGAGTTTTCCCAGAACAGGCTCTCTATCTTTCTGACATACACTAGAGGTCTCAGGTTTATCTCTATGTTGATATCACTGTTCCCACCTATTGGGTCCGAAACAGTTTCGGATGATATGTGCATTATTCCGAGTGCATCACATGAGATGTCATCACACCACTTGCGGATCGCTTCTTCCGCTTCCGTTTCGCTGAGCATATTGCTGTCTTCGTTAAATATAATGTGTGATATGCCTTCAAACATGACAAGAGGACAATCAAAGCGTCTTCCCATGTATTCAAATGAGTGATTTTTAATTTCTTTTACAGGGGGCATATCAACCGCTCCCGTATATGCATGCCTGTTATCTATATCGGGCAATCTAGTTATGTTAACCTCGATGACATGGTCGCATCCGCTGCTTTCAACACTGACCGTTTCTGATTTTCCCACACCTGTTGTATGCCCTTCACAAAACAGCGCGGCTGTCGACATTGTCGCATTACCGCAGAATTCTCCGGCAGCCATGCGAAGCCTGATATCAGCTTTGTCCGAATTATCAACAAAGCCAACCTGTTCACAGGTCGGCTCTTTTTTCATTATCATATCGGCGATTTCAGGTTGTAGATTTATGTCAACCTTAGACGAGACAAGTACAGTTATGTTTCCGGTAGGATCGATATAATTATATTCAATTCCGTCTAATGATTTTCTCATAAATAAAGTTACTGATTATAGTTTTGAAGGAACTGTCTGGTCCTCTCCTGCTTCGGATTTCCGAATACCTCTTCCGGATCTCCTTCTTCAACAATATAGCCTCCGTCCATAAATATAACACGGTTTGATACGGCTCTTGCGAAGTTCATTTCATGCGTAACTATTACCATTGTCATTTTTTCGTCGGCAAGCTGGCGTATGATCTTTAGTACCTCGCCGGTAAGTTCCGGATCAAGGGCCGACGTAGGTTCATCAAAAAAGAGGATGTCCGGATTCATTGCAAGTGCCCGTGCTATAGCCACCCGCTGCTTTTGTCCGCCCGACAGCTGACACGGATAGGCATTTGCTTTGTCGGAAAGTCCCATTTTGCCGAGGAGTTTAACTGCCTCTGCCTCGGCTTCCTTCCTGTCGCGTTTTTGCACGGTAACAGGAGCATCCATTACATTCTTCAGAACCGAATAGTGGGGAAAGAGATTAAAGTTCTGGAATACAAGTCCGAAATAATTCTTTGCCTTGGCTATTTCTTTCCTGGATACATATTCGGCCTTAGCGCCGTCGGGAGTATGGGCAACCGTCTCTCCCTTATAGCTTATAAAGCCCCTGTCTATCTTCTCAAGAAAAGTTGCGCAACGCAGAAGAGTTGACTTACCGGATCCGGAAGGTCCGATTATCGACACAACCTCTCCGCTGTCAACGCTTAGCGAGATATCATGAAGCACTTCGCAGTCTTCGAAATGCTTTTCTATGTTCTTCATTTCAAGAATCATGTATATTACCTTACGAATAGAAAGACATCGACTTTTCTATTCTGTCCATTACATAAGCGACCACATAGTTTGCCACGAAATAAAATATTCCCGCAACAACAAAAGGTGTAAAGCTTGTTTCCGAAGCGGATATCTGTTTTGCGAGCGAAAATACTTCCTGATAAGCAAGTGTAAACGCAAGTGAAGTGTCCTTAACAAGCGTTATTACCTCGTTTGTTATACTCGGCAGGATGGTTTTAATTACCTGGGGTAAAATGATCAGAAAGAATGTCTGCGATTTGGAATACCCGAGAATCTCCGCAGCTTCATACTGCCCCCTGTCCATTGCCTCTATACCGCCTCTGTATATCTCCGCAAAATAGCACGCATAGTTGACTATAAAGCCGATCAGAATAGCCGGATACCTGTATCCTTTTATCGACCATCCGAACAGATAGTACGGTCCGAAATACCACACGAGAAGTTGGAGCATAAGCGGTGTACCGCGGATGATGGATATAAATCCCTTGACTATGGCCGATAAAACTCTGTTCTTTGATTTTCTCCCAAACATTATTACCATGCCGAGTGGGAGTGATCCAATCAGAGTCAGAAAAAATATGCCGATGGTGCGCAGCATACCTGCGCCCATCGTTGTCAGCATTGTTGTAAGAGTCATGTTTTACTTTCCGAGGCAGAGAAAATCCTTGATCTCAGGGTACTTCTCCCCTATCTTGGCGTATGTTCCGTCAGCAACGAGATCATCAAGCGCCTTGTTGATCGTATCGCGAAGTTCGGTATCGTCTTTGCGGAATCCGATACCATACTGTTCGCTTCCGAGCATTTCGTCAAGGAACTTGTAATCTTCCGAGCCGCTCATAAGATACTGTCCGCTTGTGACATCAATAGCAATCGCATCGATCGCACCTGCTTTGAGATCATTAAATGCAATCGTGTAGGTCTCATAAACTTCAAGTCCCGCAAATGTTTTGCAAAGTTCGGCCTGACCTTCTTCATCGTTAAGAAGATCATAAGCACTTGTTGCGGTCTGAACACCAACTGTCTTGCCTGCAAGATCAGCAAGAGTCTCGATACCTGAATCTTTCTTGACCATGATCATCTGGGTGTTATCGGAATATGCCTTGGACCATGCATAGTCATCCTCGCGCCCGTTCATCGTAAACCCGGACCAGATGCAGTCACAGCTTCCTGCGTTAAGCTCAGCATCCTTTGCATCCCAGTTAAACGGAACAGCCTGATATTCCCATCCGAGATGTTCGCAGACAGCCTGGGCAAGTTCTACGTCAAAACCACCCATTGAACCGTCTTCGTTAATATATGAATACGGAGGATAATCAAGATCGAATCCGTGTTTGAAAACTCTCTTTTCGGATGAAGCCGCGGCACCGCCACATGCAGTCAGTGATACAAGCATTGAAACCACAAGAAGTAAAGCAATAAATCTTTTCATAAAAAATCTCCTTATTGTTGATACCAATAGTATTCGTGTCCGAAACAGACACTTTAGTATGTTAGCACATCAAAATCATAATGTAAACATTTGACTTCTACTTATGATAGGGCTCATTGTTTTTGATCCTGTAAGCCCTGTAGATCTGTTCAAGAAGAATAACACGCATAAGCTGATGCGGAAAGGTCATTTTCGAAAATGAAAGCTTCATATTTCCGCGCTCTTTCAGTTTCGCGTCTATTCCAAGTGACCCGCCGATAACAAACTGGATATGACTTTTTCCGGAATTCTCGTAGCCGGTTATAAGTTCCGCAAATTCCTCGGATGTAACCTGTTTTCCTTCTATACAAAGAGGGATGAGAACCGCTCCGTCATCAACGTATTTTTCAAGGCGAAGCGCCTCCTGCGACATAACAATGTCATTTTCTCTTGCGCTTGCACCTTCTGCGGTCTTCTCATCCCTGACTTCAATTACAGAAATATTTGCATACCTCGAAAGACGCTTGATGTACTCATCTGCAGCATCACGAAGATATCCCTCTTTAATCTTTCCTACCGTAAGAATATCAATCTTCATTTACTAAGGTCTTCTCTTGTCTGTCATGTAGAACACGGTAAGAAGCCCGGGACCGCAGTGTGCACCGATGACAACACCCAGACCCGATATTTGGATGTGAGCATTGGGAAAGGCTTCGCGAATCCTCTGTCTGACGTAGTCCGCATCTTCAAGACAATCCGCGTGATTAATAAGTATGTCTTCCTGCTGCGAAACGTCCAATTCCTTAAGCACCGCATCTACAATTGTATTAAGAGCAGCTTTTCTGCCTCTGACCTTATTGGCTGCCACAAGAGTTCCCTCATCAGGAACGTACAGTACAGGCTTTATTGACAGAAGCGTTCCAACAATCGCGGATGCATTTGACACTCTTCCTCCGCGGCTCAGCCACTTCAGATCATCAACCGTAAAGCGGTGTGCGATCTTCAGTTTATTCTCTTCTATCCATTCAAGAACCGATTCCATGGATTCGCCGGCCTCGTACAGCTTAACAACTTTCTGAACAAGAAGGCCCAGACCTCCGCTGATACAACGTGTATCAACACTTATGATCCTGCCGTCAGGATAATCATTCGCAAGATCCTCGATCGCCTCCTCGCAATACTTATATGAAGACGACATCTGTCTGGACATATCAAGAAAAACTATAGGCTTAACGCCCTTATTCTTATAAATACTTTCAAAAAATTCCCTGTAAGTGTACATATTGATTGCAGATGTTGACAAAAGCTTTCCGTCACGCATCTTTTTATATACATCTATCCTTGTCTCCTCGCGGCAGTCATCCTCATAATTGATCTCGTCCATAACATACGAATAGCTGATAAACGGGATATCGTGCTTATCAAGGTACTCCCTTGTCAGATCACAGGTTGATGCCGTTGCGATAATATAATCCTGTTCCATTTTATTTACTCCTCTTTTTGTTCACTTTGCGTCTTCTTCTCTTATGGAGCCCGTTTTCTTCACGGAATTTATTGATTTCTTCGAATATAGTATTATAATCGCGTTCAAAAAGCAACTCGCATATTTCGCTCTGAAGCGCATCCTCCGGGATAATTCCGCTCTCAACTCTTGTAGCTATCTTGTCGACTACAAAGGACCTGCTGCTTGTTTTGTATGCCGGCATTTCAAACTTCTGCTGGATCTTCACAAGTTCCGGCCGCCACAGAAATTCAAGCTTCTTTCTGAATGTAACTTCTGTATTTGCAGACGGCTCCCTCAGTACGTAAAAATCAAGAGCATCACCTTCGTACTCTACGGTTATAACTCCCCAGTGTTCGGGTACATGTTCCCGGATATGCATCGCATGTGACGTTCCTACAACTACGATATTAAAATCATAGTATTTATCATAGTCCTCTACTTGTTTGGCAAGTCTTGCATAAGTGTCGGCATCGCTTTTGATCTCAATACCGACAATTGCCCCTTCCGTGACCATGACAACATCCGCACGGGATCTGCCTATATTCTTCTCTTCAAGTATCCGGACCTTGCCGTATTTCTCCTCCAGAAAGAAAAAGAGAGGTTCCCTTATGTCCTTATCCTTAAGCATATGATTTTCTGCAACTCCCTTAAAAAAACTCTACCTGCATCATATGATGCAGGTAAAGTCAAATCATCTAATTCAATTCTAATCCAATCATTATCAGAACTTGAAGAACTCAATAGCCGCGCTCATATCCTCGTTGATATTACGCATCTCGGCTGTGGAATTCTGTGTATCCGAACATGCATCCGTAACTGTCTGACATGATGCAGCAACCTCTTCGGCGGAAGCACCGAGCTCTTCGGAGATAGCACCAAGTTCCGTAGTCGAATTTGAAAGGTCAACCTTGATCTGATCAAGCTGGGCTGCCATCTCGCGGATACGTTCGATCTCACTGATGGATGCCTCAACCGACTCGGACAAAACGTTGAACTTGTCCTGGGCATTTTCAATATCTGTCTGTTCTTTGTTGACAACATCCGATACTCTGTTGGAAATATCAACCATTCCGTTTGACAGAACAATGACATTTTCAATAATCTGCTTGATCTCCTTGGCCGACTCTGCCGAAGAATCTGCAAGGGTTCTGATTTCATCGGCAACAACAGCAAATCCGCGTCCTGCTTCTCCGGCTCTGGCTGCCTCAATGGAAGCATTGAGCGAGAGGAGGTTTGTCTGTGCCGCAATGGACTCGATAGCCTGAACCGCTGTTCCGATACCGGAAATGGCTGTGTTGGTCTCCGTGATTTTATCACTGATATCACGCATAGCCTGTACGGATTCGTTTGCACCGGAGTACACCGAATTCATACAATCTGTAGCTTCATTGTTCGCATTCTTGATCGTCTGTGATGCCTCGTGAAGTCTCTGAACGTTATCATTGAGAAGTTCAATGTCATTTCCGAGATCTGCTGCCTTTTCAGCCATGGTCTGGGCATTCTGGGCAACCGACTGTGAAGTAGCCGCAACTTCATTGATAGCCGTATTGATCTGTGATACGGACTCAACATTATTGCCTGTCATGCCGTCAACACTGATGATGGCGTTGTTAAGAACACTGGCCGAATCTTTAACCGATTTCATTGATGTTGAAAGCGCATCCTTAAGAGTACGGAATGCCTTAATAATACTAACTGTCTCTTTGATATGACTCTTGGCATTGCATTCCGCAGTGACATCACCTGTGGACAATTTGTCAAGTGATTCGGATATCTTAACAAGAGGAACTGAGATCACTCTCTCTACCATAAGTGCCAATACCGCGAACAAAACAACGCAAACCAGACAGATAATAACTGCATAATTTCTGATCTTGCCAAGTACCGATAACACATCAGCCTCATCAGCAGTAAGCACTGCGATATAGTAATCGTTATCTCCGACATAATAACCCGCGAACTTATTTGCTCCCTTATAATCATAGATAACACTGCCGGGCTCGGGATGCTCTCCTGCCGCAAGTCTTGCAACAAGTCCCTTAACAGCCTCATTCTCTACCGGATTACCGATCTTGGACTCATCCGGGTGATAAAGCATTGTGCCTTCCCTGTCAACAAAATAAATATATGCACTGTCAAGTCCAAGTCCACTTACATCCGACAACTGCTCAGCGATACTCTTTACGTAAAATCCGCATCCGGCAAATCCCATAGGTTCTCCGTCCACAATAACCGGTGTGTACATCGACATGATTATCTGTCCCGATGCAGGGCTGGTCATTATACCGGTATTAAATACCCCGTCGGAAGCTGAAAGCATGGATTCCTGAAGTTTGGCAAGGCTGTCGCCTTCCCTTAGCACCATTCCCACTGCTCCTGCATTGGGATGTGCGATAACTCTTGAATTCCAGTCCGCAAGATAAATACCTTCCCAGCCGTTAAGCTTGCTGAAATAGTCCGTTGTAAAATCCTGGGCTTTCTTGTGCAGAACAGCATTATCAGGATCTTTTACAGCCTCCTGGATGATGGGCGCCGCCGTGTATGCCTTGAGGATCGCTCTGTTCGTATCTGCCATTGAGTCGAACGAATTACCTACTCCCTCTATTACCTGAACAAGCGAATTATGGGTGTAGTTCGTCATCTCTTTTGCGCTCTCTTGATAAAGCACGATACTTATGACCAATGATGATACAATCAGAGGTAAAAGCGCGAACAGAATAAGCGTAATCCGCATATTCAGTTTGCTTTCCCCCGACTTTTTCTTTGTTTGAACTTTTTTTGTTGCCATATTGCTATCTCCCTTGTGTAAAATATTGAAAAAGCTGAATATATTATACTCTTATTTGTGCAAAAACACAAGGTTGATATCTTCTCTAACTATCTTGACAAAGTCAATATTCATTACACCGGCAGTATATACATAAACACTTATGAGTATCGCCACCACAGCAAGTACAATTCCGATTATTATCTCTGTCTTGCCAAGTTTCCTAAGAGATTTCTTCTTGATAAGAAGCCTTAACACTCCCAGAATAATCCCCAGTGCCGCAGGGGCTGCACCGACTATCACCGGGGACATTACAAGTCCTACTGCACCCAATACCAGAACAACTATTTCCATTTCATCCTCCGAATACAACTGTTATTTTCACTTATTTTCTATCCACGAGAAGAATTTATCCAGTCCTTTATTTTCTTCTCTTGTCTCCAGAAACATTCCTGCCGTATACCACGAATGTGTATTCTTCCTGTCGGTAACACTGTACACTTCGCAAATATTTCCCACTTCTTTCGCCCTATTTGCAAAATCCTCAGCGCAGGCAAAGTCGATCAGGCCGTCATGCCTGCTCTGTATCAGAAGCATAGGGATATGATTTTTGCCCATCAAAGCCGCCGGCTCTCCGTTACGCCTGTCATAGCCATCCTTAAACAGCTGTTTTAGAAGCAGTCTTATATCACTCCTGAAGCTGTATGGCCCTCCCGTGCCGATAAAGCCGATGATGTTTGAAATATCAACATTATATCTTTCCTGGACTTTTCGGCAATAACACATAATTGATGTCAGATGAGCCCCGGCAGAAGGACCTGCCACAATAATCTTTGATGCATCGATTCCGTTTTTCTTCAAATATGCGATTGCAGCGTTAAATCCCCTGCAAACATCCTCAAGCTGACACGGGTACTTGTACTTGGGGGATAATCTGTAACCCACGGATATAAAACGATACCCCTGAGCACAGACACACTGGCCTACGTAATCAAAGAACTTCGGACTGCCCGCATTCCAGCCGCCGCCATGAACCCACACAATGATCTTGTCAGTGATTACTCTCTCAGGCTCATAGTACAGAAAATACTGCTCTTTGTTTTCCCCGTATGAAACCGATACAGGAGTGTACTCTTTCCTGACCCGGAACATCTTCCAGTATAAGCCGAAATAACTTGTGTATTCCCGTAAGGAATCAATGTATCTGCTGTTCATTATAATATTTAGTCTCCCTTATCGCTCTCAATAAATACGCTTTTTCTTTGTCAGCAAGCAGACAGTCTCGACGTCGTTTTCCTGGGGTAAAACTTTTATATTATATTGCATGGAATAATATTATTGTTTTCATCCAGCGGAAACGGTTTTGCAGCCATACATATTATCCCGCCTTCACCAATATTTAGTAAACTCTTTTCAAGTAGATGAAACGAACTGATCGCTCTCTTCTCCGGATTACTGCTCTTTTTTATCTCCAGCGGGTGAAGTTTCCCATTTTCCTCCAAAACGATATCAATCTCTTTTTGATTTGTATCCCTGTAAAAAGTCATGTTTGTTTTATTCTTTGAGTAGGCATACATTCTCAAGAATTCAGAAACAACGTAGTTTTCATAAAAATGCCTGCTGGCCGCACCGTTCATCAGCGTTTCCATACTCGTCCACATGGAAAGATACGCGCACAGTCCCGTATCACAGAAGTACAGTTTCGGAGTTTTGACCATGCGTTTTAACTCATTATTTGAAAAGGGTTCCAGAAGATAAATGATTCCCATGGACTGCAGTATTTTTATCCATTCTTTTGCTGTGGGTACAGATACATTGCCCGCCTGGGCTATGTCAGAATAATTAACCAAATTCCCCGTAAAGGATGCACTGGCTCTAAGCACTTTTCTGAACCCCTCTGTGTCACTGATGCCATTATCATCAACCGCATCGCGCATAAGGTATGTTTCTATATAAGACTCATAATACTCCATGCGCTGCTCACCGGTCATTCCAACGGTCCCCGGCATTCCGCCTTCCCATATATGTTTATATACTTTCGGCAGATCATTCTCCGCAAATTCACTACTTCTTTGTATCAGTGAATTGTAGGAAAACTCCATCTCTCCTAGTTCGCTCTTTCCTGCTTTTTCCCTCTGAGACAGGCTATACATTTTCAGTATACAGATTCTTCCTGCGAGAGAATCCTGCGCTCCCTTTAAAAGCTTTTTACTCTCTGATCCGGTCAGCCAAAACAGCCCCATCCGGTCTGATTCATCACATAAAATCTTAATATACTCAAACAGCTCCGGCGCTTTCTGAGCTTCATCTATCAGAATAGGGGGTTTATATACCTGAAAAAAAAGACCGGGATCACTTTTTGCCAATTCCCGGTCTCTGGAGTTGTCCAGATTAACATAGGTTCGTTCTTCTCCTTCAGCCAGTTTTTTAAGCATGGTTGATTTGCCCACCTGTCTGGCCCCTGTAACCATAACTGCTTTGAAAGCTTGATTCATCGCTATAAACTTTCGTTCCAGTTCTCTACTGATATATTCCATATACGCCTCCATAAGTTGGAACAGCCGAAGTATTAGTTTGATTTAAAGTCTATATTATTTTATCTTTATTATACCAAGTCCCGAATCTGTGTCAAGTTCAATTTAATATGCTTTTTAATCTAAACTATGTGAATCATGTACACATCCGCCTCTTCGCCCTCAAAGGTAAAACTTCTTTCATACTCTCCGCCGTTTTTTGTGATCGTCTTTACAGACGCTTCATTTGAACGTTCTACCGAAAGCTGGAGTTTATCCATTCCAACTTGACGTGCCCGTTCCAGAATGAGTTTTAACATTTCCGTCGCGTACCCTTTTCGACGCTGCGATGGTCTTACACTGTAACCGCTGTTCCCAAAATCCTTAAGGAAATCATTTAATTCATGACGAAGATCGATGATGCCAACGATATTATCATCCTCATCAAATGCAAAATATGTGTCTGTAACTACCCATGAAGGGTTTACAGTATCATGTGAAGTATTATCTGTTACAGATTTAAGCCACTCATCATATGAGTCCATCTGATCTAAGAGTTCACTTCCGTTTATCGTTGTCTCTCCG
>DFGA01000059.1:0-76433 GCA_002371615.1 Lachnospiraceae bacterium UBA3762
TTGACTACTAATAGTTTGTCACCTCCATCGCTAAACTTCTGGTCATCTTGACTATATTTTATCATTTAACCAAAAACACCGCGAGGAGAATTTGACCACTTTGACCATTTTAAAATCTTGTGTTCCCGGCTCAGTTCCTGATTCGCTACTTCCGAATATAAAGGCTCATGCGCTTAATAACATGAGCCTTCCACTAAACACCCGGTTCAAACCCCTCTCCAGATCTAACATCAGAAGAAACTTATATCCTCCCCGGTCTCTTCGCGGTACATCCTGATCCAATCGTCGTTGACGCTTCCGGAGGCGGCACCTCGGCTGTCAACATTGATAACAAGCTCATCTCCCCGAGAGGATATCGAATCTACCACATAATTATCCTTCAGCGACTGCAATGCCGCCTTAACATCATCGTAATGGCGGTCTTCCACGCCTTTTTCAATTACGCATACTTTGCCATTTGTCTTGGACAAAAGTTCACGCAGCCTCACATCCAACGATCTGTATTCCGTTCCGAAGACAAAATCACGAAGTTCGACTCCTTTGTCCTTGCATATAGTCCTAACACCGTCTATAAAATCATCCGGCATGTTTGAGTTAGCAATGATGGCACATTTAATGTCGTACTTGTCAATGCACTCCTTAACAGCATCTAAACCTGTATATACCGGGAGTCCGTTAAATGTGTTACCTTTATATCCATATGCATGGTCAACTATACATACCGGATTAACTATATTCGCCTTGTCTCTTGTTATCCTGCCTTGGATAATACGGGCATTTTCCCCCAATCCCACAATCATCATAGGAACTTTTGTCTCAACTCTGCCTGATCTTATTTCGCCAAGCATTTCAATAATGTATCGCGGTGCAATTCTTGGCAATCCAATCAATACAAACTGTATAAGAGCTCCGAGAATATATACGGATATCGGCATTCTGCCAACTATGAACAGAGAACCTAATATATACACAACACAAGTCAAAAGACTTACCGTTGCAAGATTCTTCAGATCATTAAATCCCGCATATTTCCATACAGAACTATACATCCGGAACAATATGAATATAACAATACAAAATATCGTATACCATGGAGCAAATTTAATAAACATTCTTAAAAAATGTACTCCCTGATTATGAAGTGAATCCGAGTCCGAGAATCGCAGTATTATAGCAATAAAATACGAAAAGTTTATTAAAATGATATCAGACAAAAGAAGAATGCCCCTCAGTACCCATCCTCTGGTAGAATTAGGCAATTTGCGCTTGTTATCCATTAACATTTACCCCTTTTATATATTTCACCGTAAAACTTTTGATTATTTTACCACACAGAATATATCTAGACAATACAACCGAGTGTTACTTCTGTCTCCCCGCTACCAACATCATTGTCTGCATCATTACAGCCAAATCGCCCAATATGCTGAACTCTTTCAAACTCTCAAGGTTAATCTTCATCTTCTGGGGAAGAACAGATTCCACATATACTTTGTCAACATCATCAGCCGCCTCAAGCTGATCGGCTTCATCCTTGAATCTAATGCTTGCAATAGATGTTATTCCTGCCGGGAGCAGAAGGGTCGCCTTCATTTCGTTAGTATACTTTTGGACATATTTAGGCACTTCCGCTCTTGTTCCGACGAAAGTCATATCGCCGACTATAACGTCAATCAGCTGAGGCAGTTCGTCAAGCCGTAATCCACGCAGGAGGCTACCCACCCGTGTAACACGCGCATCTGACGCCACCGTAACTGCAGTTCCAATTTCAGATGCATTAGCTACCATAGTCCTAAACTTATGAATTTTGAACACTCTACCATAGCTTGTAACTCTTTCTTGCCGAAACATAATACTCCCCGGCGAGTCTATTTTTATCATTATTCCAATTATTATCATCGGAATGGCAAGGATCACAAGCAGGACAGCAGACAGAACAATATCCATCAATCTTTTAATGAAAAGCTGCCACCTTTTGGATTTCAAAATATCATAATACACTCTGACTTCGTCTGTCCTCATGAAATCAGGAATGTCTTCCCACCTTTTCAAGAGCATACCAATCTAATCCGATCCTCCCGTTAGTTTTCTTCTGTGTAAAGAGCTCCGACAGGCCCATTCATACCCAGGTACAGATTCTCAACTTTCTTTGCCTGCTCATGGATATCAAATCCCAGTTTTGCCATAGTTTCCTTACCTTTTTCTCTGTTTAAAGGCTGTGCGGCAAGTTGCAAAGCCTTCTTAGCCCATGACGATTTCGACTCAGCAAGTGACATATAGTCCGAATAATCTGCCCCGACTTCTCTCGTGACAGAATCCGAGAATAAAACCGAAAGACCGCTGCATTGTGCCTCAACCCCTACCATCGGCAATCCCTCATAAAGAGACGGGAAAATCATACAATCCATGGCCTGGTAATAATCCTCCACATTTGACCTGGCCCCAAGAAGATACACATCATTTTCCAAATCATTGCTTTGAATGAGACTTTCTAATTCCTCTCTTAGTCCACCATCGCCAACAATAATAAGCATAGTTTTTTTATTTAATCTCCGGATCTCCTTGTAGACATTTATTAGAAAAGCATGATTCTTTTGAGCGCAGATGTTACCTACATGTCCAAAAACTATCCTGTCATCCACAAATAGTTCTTGTCTCATACGATCCCTAACATCCTGGCGAAAAGAGTACCTATCCAACTCTATCGCATTGTTCATTATGTAGTACCGTGACCGTTCCCCATACAGAAAATCACCTGCTGCACGGGAACAGGCAAACAGATAATCTGCATGTTTGGTCAGATTTACGCAGAATAACCTGTTCCTAACAGAACTAAACCGCTTATCTGACCACTTAGTCGCATGGCTGTGTACAATTATATTCTTTACATTGCATTTACGTAACGTATAGTAGACTATATTTACTAAAAAAGGATCGTGGATATGGACTGTTTTATACAGCTCATTCCTTATCAGTTTCCCCAGTTCATCATTGAATTTCACAATCTTTCTCGGGTCTGCCAACTTATATACCCTGCCACCCATATCACATATTTCGTCCTCATATGTTACATGGCTGAATCTTGAAACAGGATAATACGCAAAGTCAAACTGTACTCTGTCACGATCTATGTTTCTGTAATAATTCATCAAAACCGACATCACACCACTGTTGACTGCTATTGATGAGTTAATATGCAATACACGCAAATCAGTAATTCCTCTCTTATTTACCCGTTCTCTGCCTGTTAAAATATGAATTTACTATTTTTATCAAATTCCAATCACTGATTATCAATATAGCAAAACATAATGAAGGTATTATAACAGCATGAGTTCCTTCAAAACAGCCGGAGATGACAGATACACCCAATACAATAAACTGGACAATAAATCTTCCATAATTAATATCAATTTCTATGATCCGGCTTATATCAACCATCCTGATGACCATAATTACCAGGTAACTAACCGCTGTAGCTATCGCGGCTCCAAAACCGGCAAATTTAGGAATCAAAGCAAAGTTCAAGACAATATTACTTACAGCACCTATTACCGTTGATATCATCTCCATTTTATTATTCTTCATAGCATTATAGAAAGGTACAAAAAAAGTGGCAATACAGCCGATAGTTGCTGCCAGCAGCAGTAAGGGAACATATCTCCATGCCGAATAAAAATCAGCCTGCAATAGAATTCGGCAGATTAGCTTATTAAAAATTATAAGTCCGCAGCACACGAGTAAACTAATATATGTATAAAGCCTAAAAACATTGGAGAAAAAGGCTTTTCTGTCAGTTGATCCTATCTCTGTTGCAGTAGAATACTGCCAAGCTTGCTGGAATATCGAAGTAACAAGATTGATCATAGCCGGAAGTTTACTTGCTGCAGTATATAGTCCCGCCAATCCGGCTCCATGAAACATTAGTATTATATATCGGTCAGAAGCAGTGTTTACCCACCACGATAACATGTTAGGTACACCAGGCAGGCTGTACCTTAGCATTTCTTTTAACTCTAAGGCACAAAAATGATCAGGTTTGAGAAAGCAGTACTCCTTGGAGGCAAAAAATGCAATTATTCCCGCTATCCCATAACTAATCGCGTAGGACAGAATGTAAGCCGAAACACCACCTTCTAAATACACAAGAAAAATAAGATTAGAAATCACAAGAACGGATGCATTTATTATTCCATATGCTGCGTATCTTTTTACATGTCCCAAACCACGCGCAAACTGGCATGTTACTTTATAGAAAGTAATCGTAATGTATAATAAAAAAAAGTATAGTGCATATGTAAATCCAAATAGCAAAAAGCATATAAAACAAATTATCCCGACTATAGCATCACCTATCACAATAATCAGAATAGAGTTTATCAGCAATGTACTATGGTCGGAATCCTCATCAATTGAATATCGGTAAAGAGCATCAATAATACAAAGAGTTGCTACAGGCAATACAATTTCGATCGAATTGTTAAGCAATTCCGCAATTCCGTACTGTTCCGTCGTTAAAACAATAGTATATAACGGCATTAAAAATAGCGAGATTATCTTTACAAGTATATTACCTATTGCAAAAATGCCGGTATTATATGCAAGCGTTTTATATTTTGATTTCATACTTCTTCTTTTTCATGACCCCGTAATACATGTTCCTGCATGCATACCAGAAGGCAACAAGCGGTGGCTTCCTGTCACAAATATGAAAAAGATCATAGTGACTCTTTAGTTTCTTATATAACTTGTCGTGACTGATACTTTTTCTTCTGATGCGATACATTGCCAGATCTTCTCTAAGTAAATAGCAATCAGCCATCTTACACAATTTCAGCAAGATGGCATAATCATTATTCTTCCTTATATCCTCTATCTGTATCAATCCCATTGCTTTCGCACTGTACATGAAAGTCAGACATCCGGGATAACCGTAATCATACATCTTCCTTTTTGTCACAACCTTGGGGCCTGTTACACGGATATTAAGCGGTTCGGAATTCTCATTAATTTTTGTGTAATCGTGATAAGAGAATACATAATTGTTTTCAACCATAAATGCAAGTTGTCTCTCAAGTTTGTCAGAAGCCCAGAGATCGTCCGAATCAAGAAAAGCTATCCATTCACCGCGTGCCTCTCTCAATGCTCTGTTTCTGGTAAGTGCCGCCCCGGAATTTCTCTCATTGTGATAATATCTGATTCTTGGGTCAGTAAAAGAAGAGACAACTTCATCAGTATTATCATCAGAGCAATCATCTACTATGATCAGCTCCCAATCGTTATAAGTCTGATCTATAACAGACTGAATGGAACCCGCTATAAATCTTCCTGTATTCCAGGAAGGCATTATTATAGATACCAATCCTTCAACCATGTCTGTAATATCTTCCTAATCCACAACGATCGTCCCCAGAATATTGATCCCGTATCCATTTGCTGCCAGAATCTCATTTTCTATATCGGACAATAGAGACTGCCCGATCTTCTCAACAAGGATGATGTTTCCGGCTTGGGCACATTCAAGAAGCGATTCCTGATTATGTACTATACTGCCTGTGAAAGAAACTTCAATATCCTGTTCTCTTATTGCAGATGTCAGCTTGTTAACTATAGTCTGATCAAGCCGGTCATACATTGAAGATGTCAGCAGAATACCAGATGTATCATTTTTCCCAAGTAATAGCTTTGTTGAAGCAGCTACCGTACTGATCTGGCGGTCAATATCAAGGCCTGTCTTATTGTTCTTAGGTAATTCTATCACTCCCGCTATAAAGAGGCCTGCATTTTTGGACAGTTCCTTTACTGTATGAAGTTTTCCCGAGAATATATACATCTCACATAATACAAACAGCATAAATGCCAATCCGATGACAGCACCTATTAGCGCATATAGCAGAAGAGACTTTATACCCATTTTCTTCTGCTCATCTACCTTTTTGTCAGAGTCCTCCTTGGAAAGCATTGTCTTTAAGTCCTCTTCTGACATTTTCCCTTCTGACAGGTCTTTGGCATATTGAATATGCTCTTTGGTCATACTCTTGGTAATAGCCGTAATAGAGTTATTAGCAGTGTTCTTCTGAGCTATAAGCGTTTTCTGTTCCTGAGATATGACTGTATTCTTCTCATTAGAGAATCCCTCCCCTACAAGTTCAAGAGAATGGGCTAGATTAGACTGTAACTGCACCCTTTCAGATTCCGTGAGCTCTTTGACTGTTCCAACGAGTTTATCGGGATCCATATCATCAGCGCAAGGGACCTTTATGATAAAATCCGTATTCTCAACGGTCATAATAACAAAAGGAGCGTAAAGTGCAGGATCTACGGTCGACCCAGTCGCTGTCAACAGTCCGTTAACAAAATCTTCCCCCGAATAATACAACTTATAGGCCGTTAATGCTGATGCGGGATTCGGAGTCTCATCTCCCTGCGGGATTACTTCAATATGATACTGAACATAGGCCATTTTAAGATCATCCGGATCTATTCCCAGCATCTCATTCTTCTTTATCTTCTCGTCAACATCATCATAGTCTCTGTAAAGATCAGCAAGAGTACTGATATTGACAGCAGTAACTTCTACGGACTGCGGTTCAGTTTCGGATATTACAGCGGTTTCCGAGCTTTCCGGCATAAGACTCCCTCCCCGTTTATAAGCCGCAAAAGGTAGAAGTACTGCAAACAGAATCATCACCGCTGCAATAGCCTTCCACTTGCGAAGCGCCTGCATCAACATATCCTTCAATTGCAAATCTTTGTTATCAAACATATTAAAGCCCTCTCATTCTGCTATTTAACAGCCTGGAAGAACATGCGATAAGGATATATATGGTTCCACTCAGGCCGGAAAACGTTGACAGCTACAAAATAAACAACGGCAACAACAGTAAACGCCGCCCGTACAATATGACGGAATTCGTCTTTCCTAATCATTTCAATAATATTGGGAATCAGAATAATTACGAATATGTTAAAGAACATAGCACATCTGTCGAGAAGATTAAATCTGGTTGCCGTCATCATTATCAAAAAAGCCATAAATACCATATTGATCTGAGAAACTATAGCAGTTCGCTCAATATCATTCTCTATACTATCCTTGTTCCGATCATACACATACAAAGCAAGAGCCCATACGAATAGCAAAAATGCGCACTTGACAACAACCGCCGGTTCTACTCTTCCTATTACATATTTAGAGTTCTCCTTAAGATAGCTCCCAAATCCCGAGAAAAATTTTGTTACCAGTAGTATAGCCTTGTCGATTTTAAGAACAATAACAACAGCGACTGATCCTGACATAACATAAAAGCGTTTATCAATCTTACGGGGAATCAGGAAATATAGGAAATATACAAGAGATGTCTTCTGGAACAGGGGTGCCATTACTCCGGTGACAAGTCCACGTACCTTTCTGCCACTTTCAGCAAGAAGATATGCGTATATGAATATCGAAACGGCCAACTCCTGCCTTATGATATTAACCGTATTTCCCCAATACCCAAAACATAGAAACAGAAGAAGTGACAGTCCATAGTTTGGTGAATAGTTTCGAATAAGCTTATAGAACGAAAAATATATAATCGCATTGACAACAGCCAGAAAAGCATTAAAATCGTCCGTAAACATTGCTATCAGCCTGTTTAACCAAGAATACCCCGTTTCGTTCCAACTCAGTTTTACAGCGTTATTTCCATTTTCCACTATATCAGCAAATCCAACAGCATATCCTAAAGTATCATTTCCTATACTTACAGATCTAAGCGATGCTATAGCATACAAGAAAATAATAGATAGTATCAGAAGATTCCGGCCTTTTGTCCCGACCGGATTTAGCAGACTAAACAGTATCAATATAGCAATAATAAACAGATAGAATCCCATAACGCTTTAATGATTGATCAACTTAGTGTATTCATTTATTATTTTATCAACCGCCTTGTCTGTGAGCGTGGAGTACAGTGGCAGAGTTATTTCATTACAATATTTATTATAAGCATTAGGATAATCTTCAATATCAAACCCCATTTCCTTGTACGCTGTCATCATCGGAAGCGGCTTGTAATGAACGTTGCAGACAACATTATTCCTATCCATTTCAGTAATGATCCTGTTTCTCTCCTCTTCCGATATCCCCGGGATACGGGTTATATACAAATGTCCTGACCCCGTTCTACCCCCGGTATAATGATCCAACACTACTACCCCTTGCTTCTTTAGCGCTTTATCATACTTCTCTATTATCTTTCTACGCTTTTTCAGCATTGAAGGGTACCGTTCAAACTGGGCCAGTCCCATTGCAGCTGCAATATCTGTCATATTACACTTATACCATGGACCTAAAATATCGTATTCCCAGCTACCCTTTTTAGTCTTGGTAAGGGCGTCCTTCGACTGACCATGGAGCGAATACAACTGTATCTGTTTGTAAATTGTTCTATCATCAATTCCATTTATATGTCTCCATGTTATAGCCCCGCCTTCACCGGTGGTAAAGTTCTTGACAGCATGAAACGAGAATCCGGTAAAATCAGCAACAGCCCCTATCATCTTTCCATTATACTCGGCTCCAAGAGCATGCGCCGCATCCCCGATCACAGCTACTCTTCCGATAGATGACTGAATGTCATTGTTTGGTCTGAAAATATCCTTCTTGTTCTCTACTATCTCAAATATCCTGTTATAATCGCAGGGAATACCTGCCAGATCAACTGGTATGACTGCCTTCGTATTGGGTGTTATTGCCTGCTCCATCGCATCATAATCCATCTCTATGATGCCATCCTCACTGCTACAGTCAACCAATACAAGCTTCGCACCAACATGAATAACAGGAGACGCCGATGCGGTATATGTATAAGCACAGGTAATGACTTCATCTCCTTCGCCTATTCCGAGAATCCTAAGCGCCATCTCCAGACAGGCTGTATTGGAATTAAGGCATACACATCCATCAGCTCCTGTATACTCTTTTAGTTTCTTCTCCAACATTTTTGTCCTGGGGCCGGTGGTAATCCACCCTGAACGAAGCGCATCGGAAACCTCCTGCACTTCCAACTCACTTATATCCGGAGGGGAGAAAGGAATTTCATCTGATAATTCAATAGATCTCTTATCCAGGATATGCCTAATCCAGCGACTAAGAACTGACAGGGCCATAGTAAATATAACTATCAGAGTTACAGTCACTATCTCGACCCTATCCACATAGTTGAGAATCCTCTGCATAACGGAAAATGCTGCAACGGCCACACAATCAGCTCCAAATATCCTTATTATCTGACTCGTCGTATCATCCCTCTTATTGATTCTGTATACCCTAAAAAGGACACGAAAAACGGACATAATAATAAAGCCCGTATACATCTGCAGTATTATTGTTCTGGCTCCCAGTTTGTTATCAAAGCTTGGTCTAAACCATAAGACAAGGAAAGCCACTGTAAAGTAATACAGAGCATCAAGGCCCATTATGATTAAGTCAGCCACATATATTCCACGGTATTTTTTCTTTTCCATTATCCATCTCTCAACCAGAAATACATTTTCTCGTAAACCCTGACTATTTTACCATACAAAAAATGGCTAGACAACTCGGCATCCTTGTTGTATACTTTTTTAAGTTAACATAAATAAAGTGCAAGTTTCAGGTTTTTCGAATTTTATGAATAATTCAGATAAATACCTTAATGACGAAAGATTCAAAGGAATAGAGCCATTTCAGAATAAAGTCTGGCTATCCAGTCCAACAATGCACGGCGACGAGCAGGACTGGGTCGTAGACAGCATACGCACAAACTGGGTCAGTACTGTAGGAATGAATATAAATGAGGTAGAGAGGATCTGCGCTGAAAAAATCGGCAGAAAGTATTCTGTCGCCTTATCCTCCGGAACTTCCGCTCTTCATCTTGCCATGAGATTATGTGCCGAAAAAGTATACGGAAGTCCTGCTACAGGCCATGGAGCACTTGAAGGACACAAGGTATTTGCCTCGGATATGACATTTGATGCCACAGTCAACCCCATAGCGTATGAAGGCGGGGATGCTGTGTACATTGATACGGAATATGATACATGGAACATGGATCCGATTGCTCTCGAAAAGGCATTTGAATTGTTCCCCGATGTTAAACTTGTGGTAATCGTTCATCTGTACGGAACACCCGCTAAGATGGATGAGATCAGAAATATATGTGACCGCCACAATGCCCTTATAGTAGAGGATGCTGCTGAATCATTCGGAGCAACTTATAAAGGTATACAGACAGGTATGTTCGGAACAGAATCCGTGATCAGTTTTAACGGAAACAAGATCATTACCGGTTCCTCAGGCGGTATGCTTCTTACCGACAGCAAAGACGACGCTGACAAAATCAGGAAATGGAGCACTCAGTCACGTGAAAATGCTCCATGGTACCAGCATAAAGAACTGGGATATAACTACCGAATGAGTAATATTGTTGCCGGTGTAGTAAGAGGGCAATTGCCATATCTTGAAGAGCATATTGCTCAAAAAAGAGCGATATACTACAGATATAAAGAAGGTCTGTCCGACCTTCCTGTTCAGATGAATCCGTTTGATGAAGAAAACAGTGTTCCAAACTTCTGGCTCAGTTGCCTGATCATTGATAAAGAGGCAATGTGCAAGCAAGTTAGGCATGAAAAGGACTGCTCTTATGTAAGCGAGCCCGGAAAAAGCTGCCCCACTGAAATACTGGAAGCAATCGCTGCATTTAATGCTGAAGGACGTCCGATATGGAAACCCATGCATATGCAGCCTATCTATATCAATAATCAATTTGTCACTGTCGACGGCATCTATTCCGAAGGCACGGGCTTTTTTGATATAGGCGCCGATATATTCGAGCGTGGTCTATGCCTTCCCAGTGATAATAAAATGACTAAGGATCAACAAGATAGAATAATTAAAATTATACACAGATGTTTTGTATAATACCTACTGGCTGAGTATATTTAGATCGGCTCCCAAGGTGTATATATCTTGCCTTCCAAGATATCAGCTATACGCTCACAGGCATGTCCGTCACCATAAGGATTGCAGGCTCCTGACATCTTCTTATATTCCTCTTGATTCTCGAGAAGCTGCTTGAATGTCTCATAAATAACTTCTTCATTGGTTCCTACAAGTTTAAGAGTTCCTGCGTCCACTCCTTCCGGTCTTTCAGTAGTGTCCCTCATTACGAGAACCGGGACTCCGTATGATGGACATTCCTCCTGAATTCCACCCGAATCAGTAAGGCAGAGGAACGATCTCGCTTCAAAGTTATGGCAATCAAATACTTCAATCGGCTCAATAATGTGGATACGGTCACAGCCATCAAGTTCCGATACAGCTGCTTCTCTTACTATCGGATTCATATGAATTGGATAAACAGCTCTACAATCAGGATGTTCATCAAGCACACGGCGAATTGCTCTAAACATATGATGCATTGGCTCTCCCAGATTCTCTCGCCTATGAGCTGTGATAAAAATAAGCTTGTTATCTCCCACCCACTCAAGTTCTGGATGGATGTAATCTTCTTTGACAGTGTGTTGCATCGCATCTATAACTGTGTTGCCCGTCACGTAGATGGTCTCCGCCTTCCTTCCCTCGTTGATAAGATTAGATTTTGCTAATGGTGTCGGAGCAAAATTATATTGAGAAACAATGGACACAGCTTCCCGATTAAACTCCTCAGGATAAGGAGAATAGATATTATAAGTACGAAGACCTGCTTCCACATGTCCCACAGGAATCTGCAGATAAAAGCAGGCAAGTGCTGTAGCAAAGGTTGTCGATGTATCTCCATGTACTAACACCACATCCGGTCTTACCTCTTCTAGCACAACTTTTATATTATTTAGGATATTAGTTGTAATATCAAAAAGCGTTTGCCTGTCTTTCATAATATTCAGATCATAATCCGGAATAACTCCAAATGTATTAAGCACCTGATCTAGCATCTGCCTGTGCTGCGCCGTTACGCACACCACTACATCCAATCCATCTCTTTTTTTCATTTCGTTTACTAACGGGCAAATCTTTATAGCTTCCGGTCTTGTTCCAAATACTGCCATTATTTTTTTCATATATCTTTCTCCCTACTTAGGTCCATGTTTTCGTTACACACATCCACTTAATCATTTGATACAACCGTATATTCTATTATACCCTTTCTCAACATAAATCAATACCTGCTTATATACTTGATTCGATATGTAATACGTTATGGTAGTTCCAACTAATACCGCAGATATAAATATTACCATTTTATTTGAAATACTTTTATTGGTTTCAAACACAATATCTACAATTCCTATGTGTATTAAGTAACAGTCAATACTAGCCTTTCCAACTGTTTCCAATAATGTGTTACTTCCACCAATATAATCCCATATAATAAAGCCGCCAATTGACAAGCACAAAAAAGGAAAAATCTGTCCTAAATAACCGGCATTGGGATATTTTATAATCCAACAATACCCACCAAGAAACATGCATATTGCCGTCATTAATAAGCCATTTTTCCATTTTATATTGTCAAAAAAAGCATGGCCCATTGCCAATCCACATCCAGCGGAAAAGCATAAACTTGTTTTCCACCAAAATGCCGGTACACCCCTACTCCATGCTAATAAGGAATATAATAACGATAGTAAGGAAACAGTTAAAGCAGGAATCCTATTATTAACAAACGCCACAAACAAAAAAATGTACATTAATAATTGAATCTTAATATACCAAGTTGTCACTTCAGGCAACTCCAATTCCAAATACGACTTAACTATTATTCCCAAATTTAGACTAGAATTATAATACTCTCTTATGCCGCAAATAAAAACAAAGGCAACGCTAAAATGAACTAATATTTTAAGTCCATGCTTAATTATAAACATACCTTTTGGCTGATTCATAATAGAATGAAAGCACCCAAACCCTGATAGAATAAAGAATAAACTTACACCTATGGCTCCCCAACAATATATTACGCTCTTTACAAAATGACCACCAATGACTATTTCAGCAAACGTTTTCTCAAACTGACATATATGTGAATATACTATCATGATTATAGCAACTCCTCGTAATGTATCAGTTTTATTTTTCCCCCCAAAGCCATTATTCATTACATCACTAGAGTTTTTAATACATGTGCATGCAACTATTATAGCAAAACAAATAAGTCCTAAATTTATCACTTAAAATACTCCCTGAATCTCACAAACAAGAGTCTTACATTCTTTTCGATTACTTTCCAAGCCACGCACAAAAACAAGAGTAATGTAAGCGCAAGCAATAGCCTAATACCGTTATCTTCTATCATTAAGCCGTATGCTCGTATCGTGTTAGATAGAATAATATCCTGTAATAAAAAAACCTCAAATGTATATCCACTAACAAGCTGCAAAACCTCCCCAACTCTTTCGGAGACATCTATTTTACTACAAAATAATATTAAAACTGGAATAGTTATCAATTTAATTGCATATACTGTCATTCCAACAATAGCACTAGTTTGTATCGTTAAAAATAAAACAAGAAATCCTGATACTAAAATATACATTACATTGGGTAATCTTATCTGATATTTATCAAATATATCTTCAGGCATTATGACGCCAACCGAAAACTCTAACACTCTATAAACAGTTGAATAATAAATATCAACATCATCGAACCAAAACGTCATTAACTTAGAGTAGAAAACGATAAATAGAATAATCATACACCACATTATTCTAGTCCTAAAACATGCACCATCGAACAACTTATAAACAAGTGGATATATAAAGTAGCAAGCAATAATACAGCCTATGAACCAACTTGCCCCAGCGTATACATCGTAATTAAATTCCATCTGTAATGCAAATAATCTTATGGGCAGCATTCTTATTCTTTGTACTACTTGCCCTTCATGAAATGCAATAATAAGTCGAACCACTTCAACAGCATAATACAATGGCAGAATCCGTATTAATCTTCTTTTATAAAAAGCAATAATGTCGCCGTCTTTATGAAACATGAAGTTATTTGAACGTTTAAGACAATAACCTGATAAAACAAAAAAGATTATCATAATAAACTCGACTTGTCCATTAATCCAATTATTAAGCCCTTTAAAATCAATATTCCATCTCCACCCACCCAAATGTGAAAATAGTATTATAATAGCGCAGTATATTCTAATTATATCAATACCAATCATCCTTTTCGCATTCATATATTATGCCTCATATAATATGTCTCTTATTTTAATTATTGGTGGCAAACAAATAATGAAATAAGTCAAGAATAACACTATTACGATAAAAATGAATCTCAAATTCTCGTTGTAATTACATAGCAACTTCCTTAAATAAGTCGATAGCATAACAGAAGTCACGCCACCTATACACCAATATGGCAAATAACCCATGAATCTACCGAAGCTTATATATTTGTTGTGCTTCCTAGACGTAATAATATTCAGAGCAGAACATATTAGCACCGAAACGCTAGATGCTACTGTCACACCAGCTATCCCTATTTTTTTTGACAGCAGAATACTAAGAATTATATTTATAATTATTCCGACTATTGAATTGATCATAGGGCTCCTTGAATCTTTATAACTATATTGGAGTCTTGAATATAATTCTCTTATCGGAAAAAACGCAATAGAAAATCCATAACCCATCAATGCCAACGATGTACTATTTACAGATTTTTCAGAAAATTGTCCTCTTTCATATACTAGTCTGATTATATCTTTTGAATTACTTATTGTAATAAGCATTATAGGAAAAAAAAGAGTAATTAGCATACATGTGCTTTCTATTACAAGCCTTGCCGCTTCCTTTTCCTTTCCTTCCGCGACATTTTTACTAATATACGTGAATAAAATTGAACAAACAGCCCCTACCAAGGTACTTATTAGATTAATTAAAACTCCTGCATAACTTAATGCCGTTACAATCCCAACTCCCAAACCCGATGTAATAATCTTGTCAACTTGTTGGTTTACAAAAACCATAGAGTACCCCAAAAACAATGGCAAACTCATTGATATAAGTTGTATTGTGTTTTGATCAAATGGAGTTCTATTGTAATTAAACTTCCACTCTCTCTTCGACACCGTCAATAAATATGCAAAACTCGTAATGATATATGCTAAATAACCAATAACCAATGCATTTATTCCAAATTGTTTGTGAAAAAAAACAACGGACAAAATCATTATAACACTTTGAATAATGCTTACTAGTTCTCCTGGGACAAATCTTTCGTTAGATCGCAGCAAAGCATTAAACAACGCACATATTGTCATGAAGCAAACGGAAGGTGCATAGATTCTGATATACATAGTAAGTCTATCAAGGAGCACCCCTTCATAACTAGGAGCAATAACTCTCGAAATAATCGGAGTCATTAGTTCCACACAAATAACACAGAATGCAGTGACAAGCCCTGACACTACAAGTGAGTTAGTAACAAACCGGCTTGCCTCACTTTCATCCCTTTCCTTTATTCCAATATATATAGGGATAAATGACGTAAGAAGGACTTGAACTAATAAATAGTCTATATCTCCTATAACGTTTTGTGAAAGTGAAATAACATCAGTATCTACTGATGTTCCGTAAGTCCCTGCAATCACCATCTGTTTAACAAATCCAAGGCACTTTGCGAATATAATAATACTCGTTACTGAAAATATGGTTTTTATTATTTTGTTTTGTCTTATTATCATAATTGAATATTTAGAGTATTCCTGTTCCTCTGATGTCATTAAAGTGAAATATTAAAACACCTCAGAAACAATTCGACATTTATATATTTTTCAACAGCATAGGAATAGGGATTTTTCTTAAATTCTTTTTTTAGTTTATCAATATCAAACATGTTTTCACTTCTTGATTTTACAAATAATTCTTCAACATCTTCTTTTTTAAATCTTGAAATCCACCTTTCTCTTGGAGAAGGCCAACCCATTTTGTTTTTTCTCCAAACAACAGCATCTGGCAACTTACCTTCTATGAACTTCCTTAACAAATACTTTGTATATCCTCGATTTATCTTTTCTCTTTCCGGAATCCTTATACTGTTTTCAACGTATTTATAATCAATGAACGGAACCCTACTTTCCAATGAATAGGCCATATATAATCGATCATCACTTCGTAATATATGAGTAAGCTGCGTTCCTCTTAGTTCATTATATTGCATTTCCGACATATCAGAAAACTCGAGGTACTGATTCAGGGATGTGTCGCCTATAAAATCACCCCTGCTCTTTTTTGACAAGTATTTCCCCACTCTCAGCAAGCATCTTGTCCTTCTCATTTTTGAATTTCCATAATAGAAATAATACTCTAGTAATTTAATACTATTAAGCTTACTGTTTGATACAATGTTTCTGTATTCCCTTATAAACGCAGTTATACCTTTATGCTTTAGTATATCTTTTAAATAATATATGTAATACCTCTCATATCCAAACATAGTTTCGTCTGAACCCTGTCCATTTACAACTACCTTTTCTCCTCTCTTTGCAACCTCTTCCAATGTTAGCACTCCGCCCATCATGGCAATGGGGACTCCACCCTCCATATGCCATACCATTCTTTTATACATATCAAATGTATTATCTGTATCAACATATATGAGGTTTTGAGTTGTACCGCAATACTCATTTACAGCCTCTGCATATTCTCTTTCATCACCTTCTTTGTAATTATGGTAGCACGTAGTATACGTATTTAAATCTGAAGCATTCTTCCCTTCCTTTTTGTATAATTCAGCAATCTCAGAAACAAGTATTGAACTATCAAGCCCACCTGAAAGCATCGCACAAATAGGTGCATCGCTGCGTATTCTAATTTTTACCGCATTTTCATGTTCCTTAAATGCCTGTTCAATAAAAAATAATTCTTTTTCTTGATTAGTATTAATATTCCAGTATTTTTTTATTTCAACGTTATTCTCGCTATAATTCTTTAAATTAATAGTCAAATTATAACCACCTTTAAGGCTATATATCTTATTAATCCATGTTTCATGTGAATAGTCTGAAATGCCGAGAACAACGTAACTCAGTATTTGTCTCTGATTAGCAACCCTTGGTACAACTTTGTTTTCTAGCAATTGCTTTATTTCAGAAGCAAATATAAAATTATCCCCATCAAAATAATAAAAAAATGGTTTTGCCCCAAGACGGTCTCTTGAGCAGAATAGTTCATCCTTCTTTTTATCCCATATTACAAACCCCCACATTCCGTCAAAATAATTCACACAATCTTGTCCATACTCCTGATATGCCTTAAGAAGTACCTCCGTATCTGAGCTGGTTTTAAACTTATACCCCCTTAGTTCCAAGTCATTCCTTATTTCCAAATAATTATATATTTCACCATTGAATGTAATGCATAATTCTCCGTCCTCTGATTGCATCGGTTGGTGCCCATTTGATGACAAATCAATTACACTTAATCTCCTATGTGCAAGTGCTAGTTTTATCCCATTTTTTTCTGAAACATCACTAATGTAATCCCCATATGTCAAATTACTATCTTTGCCAATAGCATTATAAAGACGGTCCTTTACTACATAACTATAGCCCTCATCATCAGGACCTCTGTGCTTGGCAATATCGTTCATTCTCTCAACGACACTCAAATCCACCTTATTTTTATTATTAAACCAACCGCATATTCCACACATAACATTTCTCCCACTATATAGTATCCGTTGATTATTCCGATGCAGAGAAACCGCGCGTCCGGCAGGACGGAAACCGTCTGTCCGGAACGCGGAAACCACCGGTATGCGAGTTTACTCGCGTAAGTTTTTATCTAAGCCATATACTTCACTCATTGATATATCCTTGTTTGGATCGATGCTTTTGATGTTAATCCTATAGCTGTCATGTATGATTCGATCAATGCTTGCATCAGCTAACGGGCTTTCGTCACCGCCCAACTGATCGTACCACTCTTCGAACCTGTACTGAGAGCAGAATATCGTAGATGAACGCTTTCTTCTGCGATGTAATAGTTCCAGAATGTCACGCTGTTCCTGCTCGGTAGGCTTCAGAAGGAGCCATTCGTCCAGGATCAGTACAAGCGGGTTGGCAAATTTGCCGAGAACAACTTTTCTGCCAGAACAGCATCGGTTTCGTTTTCATCAAGTGGCCAAGATACATTTAGTTCCTTCGCCTTCTTGAGAACACGATTGACTGTTTTCTTGGAGACATTGCAGCTGTCAGCAATGTTCTGTTGAGTGAGATCAAGACTTGCAAGTCTTAGGATCTCTCGATACTTGGTCATCTGTTTGACCTCCTTAAATTGTTTTTACACCGAAAAGTGCATATCTACATTCTAAGGATATATGTGACTGGTTTCCGTCATCGGAATGATGGTTTCCTTGATAACGGAATCACGGTTTCCTATAACCGGACAGCAGGGACACAGAAGCCGGAATATTCAATCCGTCAATGCAAAATAATGAACAATTAACCAGTCTAACTCGTAATGCAAGTATACTTGCCTATGGCACTTCTAGTATACCAACTTGAAATTACTGCAAATGTGCATGACAAAACATAAACGACTACCATAATCCAAACATTCTCCTTTAATCCAAATGATAATAAAATGTTAACTAACGGCATATGATATAAAAAACGTATGAAATATCTCTGAATACCACAATCACATTATTCTTCATTCCAACACCTAATATTCCAAGGACTAATAACAAAGAATAAAAACATTATATCCAACATATATATCAGCCCTGAAACAATATAGTAATTCTGCTGCTATTAAATATGCATACCAGTATTCATTCCTACCTATACCAAATTTTTCCTAAAACTAAGCCAAAAACATTGCAAAAAAAAGCCAAAAATAACAAACTATTGTTTCATTGTATAGTTTAAAAAAAATCAATCCCTATCTTTTCAAATATCCTAAATAATGATGCACTAAATAGTATTGAAGCAATAATGCTCCCTCCCCTAGAATACTATTGTTTTCCCTTTCATAGTCCGTAAGTCCTCAATCACCAGTACCTTATAAAGATACCACATTTCTGAGATAATATCCCCATTTCACGATTTCCATTTCAGCCGATCAGGCTGGATTGAAATCATAAGAAGGAGGTTATCTCATATCAACAAGATCTATGCTCCATCAGGCAAGTCTTAATGAATGGTCCAAGCGACTCGCCGATCAAAAATCCAGCGGTTTATCTATCATGGAATGGTGTAAGCTAAACAATCTATCCAAGTATCAATAATTCTATTGGATATATTCTCAAAATCCTTCTTTTATAGTAAGTTCTCATCACATTGCTACGGTCTAAAGACTTCCATATAAAAGCCCTGCTTAAAGTGAAAGAATAAGAACTCCACTAAAAAAACTATAAGCTTATTTAATTATAAATTACAATCTATTTGCATATGATGGACGACATGTAAGAATATCACTTAAAAAGATGCAAGAAGCCTTACTAATGTAATATTGTTATCCCTCACTTGAACCCTATCTCCTATCCCATGGCAATCTCAATCTGAATCTCTGTAATCTATCTAAAACCCACAAAAATATCAATGTAAAAATCAAGTATAGGAATGGATTATAGATTGATCCTCTCGCGATAATAATATACATAACACTTTCTAAAACAAAAAGAACTTCAGACGCTATTCCACGCCTCTTTACAACTAGACTATCCCATACCGTAACAATTCCGCCCCAAATGCCACCTATAATAAACCCTCTAAATCCAAAATTAGCATATGCATCTCCAAATAGCGTCGGAGTAACAGTATACGTTATTATAGTGTCCAAATTAGGTTTCCACGCTCGTCCCATTGTTATACAAAAATCCTCTGGTTTTATCCCTCCTAATAATCTAGAAGGGAATAGAGCGAGCAGGAGCCTTTTATATCCATTTCCTTTACCAAATCCTTCAAATTTGTTATGTCTGCTTACAAAAAAATAAAAAACGTTTCTTAATCCGAGATCACCATCATCAGAAACAACAAAGTCTATAGCCGAATTATTCAGTTGACCTAATGATAAATCCACTCCACCATTAACATAGAATCTATATGCCCTTACTAAATATACTGCATATATTGTCAAAATTCCAAAAAATGCCATTATAAAAATGCTCTTAATATGTATACTCCTTTTTCGCATAACCACCACTGACAATAAAGAAACAAAAATAACAATTATATTCATTCTCGTTGTACTAGCAAAAGTGAAAATAACTATTAAACCTATAACTATTAGACTCATTTTAGCATTCTTATTAAGTAGATAATGAAACAATATACATGAAGAAGCTGTATATAGATAATTGGATAAAAGACTAATAATTGTATGTTGTCTCATTGTTACATAGGTTGTTTCATGAGTAATATCTTGAAAATTCCCTCCGCCAACATACACGATTAGTGAGACATATACAATCACACTAAAGGCAAGAATAAAAGTAATTCGGTTAGCCTTTCCACTTTGATCCGGCATAATTCCTTCTTCATAATGCACAAACCTCTGTGTGATGAACAATCTATATAATATAACTCTAATAAGCAAATATACTACCGAAAACAAAAACACAAAAGCAGAACACTGATTCAGTACACTTGAAAGATACAAGGAATTATTGAAACAAATAGTGATTACATGCATAAGACCAAAAAGAACATCTAATGTAGCCCACAAAAACATCGCCGGAGATTTTTTTTTAAGCTCATATATAGTCACAATCGTTACAGCAACAAATTGTAATATTGCCAATAGCATAAATATTTTACCTCTTCAGCTGTCACCAACTTATTCTTATATTAAATTACCTACCAAATCAAAGTCACGCATGACCTTTATTTCTTTTTTCTTTTCTTTGCATGATTCGACAATATGAGAATAATAATTCTTATCATCCTTTAATCGCATTAGGATTTTCTTCAGTCCCTCTTCATCTTTATGCCCCACCGAAACACCAACCCCCCATTCAAGCGTCACTTCCTCAAGATAAGTCTCTTTTGCTACAATTATCGGCAACTCGCAATATACCGCTTCATAAAGTTTGTTTGGTAAGGCAATACGTACATTTGGATTATCTGCATCATAAACAGAATACACACAATCAACCATTCCATATAGATTAGCTATATCTTTCCAATAATCATACCTTCCACTAAAACGAACATTTTTCTTTCCCTTACAATATTCCTTTATTTCATCATATTCCGAACTAGTTCCGCCCGCTCCGGCAAATATTACATCAATATTAAGGTCGGACGCCGCATTCACTAGCATCTTCATTTGAGAAAGGTATCTTATACCACCAATAAACCCGACCGTAAATTTTCCATCTTCTTTTTTCTTATAATTCTTAAATGCACTTAAATCCGGCGCATTTGGAACGAACACTGTTTTGTCCTTACTTATCAGACTGCAATAATGCATATCGTAGAATTTTGGGGAAGTAATAACCAGTTTATCTATGTTCTTAAACAATTTCCTTTCATTTAAAGCAACCAGAGCAGTTATAACCTGTATAGATAATCCATGTGGCTTTTCAATAAAACTCTCTCTAAGATCTGATACTTCGTATACAATCTTACAACCACTTTTTTTCTTATACTTTGACACCGCCATAAGAACATCCAAGCCCTCTGCATATACTATGGATGGTTTCTTCTCTTCAAGCAGTGAATATATTTTTCCTCTAAACCCTGATGAAACCGCAATCCTCTTCAAAATCTGGCTAGATGCGGGTAAATCAACATTCAGTATCGTATGCTTTATATCTGTGTGTTCTGGTTCCCAAATATTCTGGCTTGCTCTCCTTGCACAGATAACCTCCACTGGCATAATTTGTTTGAAAGCACTTATTCGTTTATTAATGCGTGGATTTGGAACATGCGTAAGAACAAAACATACTCTGTTGCGCGTTTCTTTCATATATTCGTACTATACTTTCAAAATATTATATTTTTCAAAAACTGATATTTTTTAGAAGCGTCCATATCGGTACATCAATCTTCCGCAGAACTCTTGCTGGCACTCCCGCAACGATGCAATTATCATCAACACCTTTACATACTACAGCATTGGCTCCAATTATCGCATTATCTCCCACGTGTATCTTTCCCACTATCCCTACACCTGCTGATATATACACATCATTTCCTATTATAGGAATGTCTTCTGGATCTAATGCTCTTCCAATTGTAGTATTTTGACCGATAATAACTCGTTTGCCAATCCTAGCTCTTGAATGCAAAACGCATCCCATACTTCCATAAGCAAATTTCGTTCCTTCTCCAATATCCGTTGTATATGGAACAACTGAATTTAATAGAACAAAGGTTATTCCCTTAATAATCTTAGGGATTACAGGAATGTGGTGTAAATAACAACATCTTGCTTTCTTATAAAAGCTGATAGCATTCATGCTGCCACCTCCAGAATGCCAACTGCACATCTGAAGATTTGTGACAGATAACTATTCTGGCAAACCGTTACTCGTGCAGTTGCTCTGCCCCCCCAGGCTCTTCAACAGCATCCGATGAGCTCTTATAGCATCCTCTGTTGTCATATTCTGTTTTTCCCCTTTAAGTACGTCAACAATATACGTATATTCACCGCCGAAGCCTTTGTCCTGTTTTAGTTTTATCTCATTCTTCTTATTGCTTCCATACTTGCTCATACCTACGTAGTTATTCAACTCATACACCGAACCATTGCTAAACACCCTCAATTGCTCCTTCGGGTATTTCTTTGATCCCATGGCAGTATATATAATGGTGCCTATCGCTCCAGATGCAAACCTAAGACTAATAATCGCATTGTCCCTCTTCGGGTATGTCGGGTTATCTGCATAGTTGACTTCTAACTTCACTAGTTCAGAACCATCAAGATACATGATAGTATCTATAAAATGTATAGCCTCACCAATTATCCTTCCCCCACCTTTACTTTCATCTTGTGTCCAATGGTTTTCTGGGATAAACCCAGCATTAGCGATGTAATCGTAGATAGCCGGAATTGTATCAGTCTTCAATTCTCTCTTAATCTGTTTAATCAGAGGTGCATGTCTGCGATTTAGACCTACAAAGAGCTGCCCCTTAGATTCCCTATAAACTATTTCTATCTCATCTAACTCCTCTGTTGTCAGGCATAATGGCTTTTCACAATATACACTCTTACCTGCTTTCAGAGCTTCAATCACAATTTTTGCATGGCTGTTATGCTGCGTTGATACACCAATCAAATCAATATTAGGATCCTCCAGCAGTTCCTTGTAGTCATTAGTCGTATAATTGAACTTGAAAACATCCTGTGCCTGTGCTGTACTTGCACCTCCTGTAGTTGCCAAACCCACAAACTCATATAATCCTGTATCACGCATGGCGGGAAGCATGGTCACTCTTGCGAAGTTGCCTGCTCCTATAAGTCCAAATCTAATCTTATCCTTATCCACTTTGAGTTTGTCTATAGTGGTATTCTTTATGGTTTTATTCCATTTAGCTTCATTTTCCTTATACTGAAGCAAAACACCGATATATCTTTCATGATTCGGATTTGTAGTGATCATCTCATAAGCTTTCGCCGCCTCTTCAAAGGGAACCACATGTGTAATAAGATCGGCAATGTCGAGACGACCTGTAGAAAGGAGTCGGATAAATTCCTCCACATTTCGGCCTTCTGTAAATCTTACATACCCTATCGGATAGTCAAATCCCCTTTCTTCATAATTAGGGTCATAACGACCAGGACCATAGGAACGCGCAATCTTGAATGATAGTTCCTTTTCATAAAAAGGTCGTCTATCCAGATTCATCTGGGTGACCCCGATCATACAGATGATTCCACGGTCTCTTGTGATTGCTTCCGACAAATCTATCGGAGCATTCGTATTGGCTGCTGCTGTAATGATAACCTTATCTACACCTCTGCCCTTAGTAAGGTTCTTTACAGTATCCACCGCAACGTCATCGTTTGAATTGATAAATGACAATAGTCTCGTCCCCGGTAATGTCTTATCAACCACATCAAATCCAATAACATCACAGCCATATGCATATAGTATTCTTGCACATATATGTCCAAGAAGTCCCAGACCAATAACTGCGACTGTTTCGCCTGGCACAACCTCGGCTTGATGAATTCCTTCTAATGCAATTCCACCCAATGCAGCAAAGGCAGCTTGCCTTTTGTCCTCAAGTTCATCAGGTACCTTAACAACCAGGTTCTTACCAACACGATTTACTTCCGAATGATAAGCCTGTCCCACTTCTGCAACTATATCCCCAACAGCTATTTCTGTGACTCCTCGTCCAACTTCTACTACTTTACCGACAGCAGTATATCCCATCGGCATAGGATCCTTAAGTCGTCCAAATGCCGCCTCAACAGTCGTAAGTATTCCATCAGTGCTCATCTTTTCTGTAACTTTTTTCACCTGATCAGGACGCTCTAATGCTTTTTGGATCAGGTTTTTACCACCAAATGAAGCAATACTTCTCTCTGTTCCTGCAGACACCACGGAATAAAGAGTTTCAACGATAACTGTATTGTCTTTCACCGTCGGCACCGGTGTTTCTATCTCTTTCATGGAACCATCATTTACCGATAGGAATAATTGTTTCACCTTTACATCTCCTCATAACTATTTTTTTAATGTATCCGAAAAAAATTTTACAAATGGTAACACTTACCTGAATAAATATGTCTCGTATCAAATACTATTTTATCTTTCATTTTGTCAAAGTTCTCTTTAATTTCATCGTGGCCAACCATGATAACAACCATATCAACACTATTCAAGAAGCCATCTAAATCATGCCATTGATTTGGTACCAAGTCCTTCTCAACAAACGGATCATAGACCTGCACCATTCCTCCGCTTAATGCATCATCCATTCTCTCCAGCATCTGCAATGTCGGCGATTCTCTAATATCGTCGACATTTTCCTTATATGTCAAACCGTACAAACCCACTCTATGTACATCCTGTAGTCCTTCTTCTTTCATAATCTGACTGATTCTATGAATGACATATCTAGGCATGCCATCGTTGATTTTTCTCGCCTGCAATATAATGTTCGCAAGTCCTGGATAATCTCCTACCAAAAACCAAGGATCTACAGATATACAATGTCCTCCAACACCCGGTCCAGGTGAAAGGATGTTTACTCTTGGATGCTGATTTGCTATGCGGATTATTTCGTACACATCCATATTGCCTTCACGGCAGATCTTAGCCAACTCATTAGCGAAAGCTATATTAATATCTCGGAAGGTGTTCTCTACAACCTTGGTCATTTCTGCTGTGCGTATATCTGTCACAGTAATTTCTCCCTGACAGAATGATGCATATATTTTCTTAATCTTCTCACCAACTTCAGGATCATCTGCGCCGATGGTACGATTATTGTGTAGGAGCTCATAAACCATATTCCCGGGAATGATTCGCTCCGGGGCATGAACTATATTTATGTGCTTCTCCTGTGCTTCCACCACAGGTCTTACATACTTATCAATAGTACCGGGGGATATAGTTGACTCGATAACGATTGTCGCATTTTCTGGTGCCGCTTCTAGTGCTGCCTTAACTCCCGATACAACATAGGATGCATCTACTGTTTTATATTTCTTCTCATAGGGTGTCGGTACTGAAACAATATACGTATCCGTCACCTGATACTCTGTTGAGAATTTTATACCAGACTTCAATGCATTCTGAAACAACTCATCTAGTCCATCTTCTTTAAATGTCGTCTTTCCCGCATTGAGTGTGGCAACAAGTTCCTTGTTATAATCTGTTCCGATGACTTCAACCCCATGCGTACTCATCATAAGAGCAGTCGGAAGCCCGATGTAACCAAGTCCAATTACATTAATCATATGATTCTTTCTCCTTTATTTTAATTATAGTTTCTACTTTCTTATTTGCCTCTGCCTTAATAGCTATGCAAGAGGTTACTTCGCCTTTCAGATAATACAGGCTCCTCATACTTTTCTTTAATTTCAATTTATTACCGCATCTCATCTCAGCAAGTGTACAACCACCAAGTGATAGTTTTGCCGTATTACCCTTTATTTCCACATCACAGGGTGTGTGGAACAAAATATAGGCATCTGTATTTACTTCATCACTTATCAAATACCCGCCATCACTTGTTGCTATCTGTCTATGGTGCGAATAACCATTCGTACTCCATACTGTTCCATCAAAGAGTCCGGTTTGAGAGTCCTGGATTTCCCTTTTTGTCCACCCATAGACCATAAATGGTCCATGGCTATTCATCTGCGGCTGATTCAAAACAACAGATGTATTGTGGCTCTCATTCCTGACCAGCTTTCTACCCTCTTCGCTTGCGTATGAGTAGGTTCCCGCATCACAAAACACATTCACTCCATCAACCCATAGGTCAAAATGAAGCTGATCCATATGTGCAGGCCTCGATTTATAATCATTTGCAACAATCATCGCCCAAGAATCCGGCTTCCTGATTGTAAATAAGCCCGCATTCACAAATTGATTTGATCCTCTTTCAATCTTTTCTATCTTATAATCTGTGAACTTCCTTTTCTTTCCAAACCATATCAGTTCTTCTTGATGTGCCCCTGCTTCATACAGTTGCTTTCCAGTGCTTAATGCGTAACTTGTGTTAATGACTGATCGAAAATCACGATATCCACAACAAGTTACCGGGAAGACCAGTGCACCATCATTACTTCCATAATTCGGCATATCGCCGGATTCATCCTGGCACTGAAACATCAAGTAGGCTGCATTTTTTATCTTTTCAAGACTCTTTTGATTCAAGCATTTCTTTGTTGTCTCTGCTATACTCATTACTACTTCAAGATCTTGAAGGGCAAGCCTCTGGTAGTTAAAAGAAAACTGTCTATACCCACCGTCATCCGTAAATTGCTCATCAATTACTTCATCAAGGAGTCTATACGCCTTCTGCAGCAGCTTTTCATCTTCACAGCACCATGCACCAACAATCATTCCCATCAACTCAGAAATAGTATGGTTATTCCTGATGCATTTGTATGCATAGAAGAAATTGCTTAATACTTTTCTATAACAACGATCAACAAGATCTTTAACATTGCTTTCATCGGCATCCGTAGCTAAATCAGTGCGCCTAAACACCGTATAAGCCAACAGCGCATTAACCATCCGCAAACTGCATTCCTGACCACATTTAAAGTTTGCGCCATAGCTATAATGATTATTATCTAACCAATTCTTCAGTTGATCACTAAAAACCCTATAGTACTTTTCGTCGCTTGTTAGGAGATAAGCACGCGCAAGAGTGAGAAATTGTGAGAATCGGGATGCCTCCCAAATCACTTTTATATCTCCCCGTTCCTTATCGAAATCAGGAATCTGATACCATTTCTTCGTTTCGTCACACCGTTTTCTAGTCAAAGGATTCAACTGCCAATCCATCGGATTACCATAGTCAAGCTCTATTGATGAAAAGCCTGTAATAATCCCATCGCACACTTTATCTGCTGTTTCAATTAATCTATCTTTGTATTTATCACCTAAGCTACATATAAAAGTACGAAGCGAATTTATATCAAGATCAAAGAGATCCAGTCTCTTTGGATAAACAGTTTTCTTCTCATACATTTTTTCAATGGGCGGTACCAACCTCATACTTTTCAGTTTTGCACTATACAGCATTCTGTTAGTCGCCCACTTTATGCCATATTCACTTAAGACTGATTTAATAATACCTGTGCTTGACACTAAATCACACTCTCTATTACATTGACCAGTTTATTAGTCAAAACGCTGAAATCAAAATTATTAGCACCTTCCTTTGCATTACGTCCTATCCTGTCTCGTTCGTCTTTGCTCATATCGTGAAATCTTATAATTTGCTTGGCCAGAGCTTCAGGTGTATCTTCATCAAGCTCAATCCCACAGTTATATCTTTTGATAATCGAATACCCCATATGTACAGTACTGATTATTGGCTTTCCACTTGCCATATACTCAAAGAGTTTGTTCGAGCTGTTTCCTCTCGTCCAATTATACTGCCCTTGAGAATAGTTCAACAAGTTAATACTAGACCTGCTAAGTATGTATGGAATGTATTTTCTTTCAACAAATCCTTTAAGTTTTACATTATCAATGTGTTCCGTTTTAATCCTTTCTCGTAATTTGGGTAACTCTATTCCATCACCATATATCAGAAATCTCACATCCTCATACCCATCTTTTTCTGATATTAGTTTAGCAGTATCTAGTAAATTCCCGACATTATTAATAGGTCTAATAGTTCCAGCATAAGTAATAATAAAATATGAATCACTTAAATCATTATCATTTAACACATATTCGCGAATGCGCTTCTCATAGTCCTTAATATCCACACCATTATTGATATAATGACACTTACTCAAGTCAATATCTCCACCCTGATTAGTCGTCCATCTTTTTTCTTTCAGATAATCTGTGTCACCTTCTTTCGTAAATATTAACGCATCAGCTTTTTTATAAATCCAATGTTCACCCTTAATCAGAATTTTTCCAAGCAAGCTAGTCTCTTTTGCTTTTCCAAACTGAAAAATGGCTTCTGGCCAAAGATCCCTCACTTCGCAGACGCATGGAACTCGCATTTTCTTTGCAATTTGTAATCCTGCAACCATGGTGAGTGGGTGTACTGAAGACGCTACGATCACATCTGGTTTGCCATTTTTCTTTGCATAAGCTTTAGCCGAAGGGAAGAGGTTCCTATAAAAGAATCCCATATTTTTTACACGATCTAGCCCATTCCCTTGAGATGTAATCGTTTTTACAAATACAAAGGGTATCCCGTCTATCTCTTTAATATCATACTTCTCATTTTTTAACTCAAATACATATTCTCCATTTAAATATGTATTCGCGCAGAAAACAGCCACATCATGTCCCCGTTCTTTTAACTGGATTGCAAACCAATAATGCCTGCCTGCCCTATCTCTATACATATTGGATGCATAGTGATTCAATAACCAAATTTTCAAATACTATTCCTCTTATTACTCTATCTTTTTAATTGCTCTCGCGGGGTTCCCAACAGCAACACACTTTTCTGGTATATCCTTTACAACAATTGCACCTGCGCCAACTATACTATACTCTCCAACAGATTTTCCTTGAATAATCTGCATACCAGTTCCAAGTTCAGTGCCATGTCCGATGTGAGCCATACCTGATACATTTACGGACGGATAAAGAGTAGTAAAATCTTCTAACACTACATCATGTCCAATCGTACAATCAAGATTTACAATCACGTGGGTTCCTATTGATATATTCGTTGTAATAATAGTATGGGCGCAAATTATAGTCCCTTCTCCAACTGTTACATAATCAGACATCTCTACGCTTGGGTCAATGAGCGTCGCAAATCTAACATCGGGATTATAAATCTTAATGTCTGATATTATTCTTTCCCTTACCCTGGCTGCCCCCACAGCACAAATACTGTACACTCCTGGATAATCACTAATATCCTTTGTAGTGCCCAACACCCTGTATTCGTTTATCTTTTTCTGTTGTATTTCAGGTTTATCGTCCATAAACCCAAGCAAGTTCCACGTAGGAGTTACCTTGTTAATTCTTTCTACCAACCACGCAACTTCTCGTCCGAAACCGCTTGCCCCTACAATTATCAGATCTTTCATCAAGCCGTCCTCCGGTAATGTCGAAAGGGTTTCTCTTCGGACGACAAATTGTCAAAATGCTTTTTTACCCCCCCCCGAGGCCCAAAACGGCGTGTTTTCTAGTGAGTTCTCCTTTTTTCATAGCAGGAACTCCAATATAAGTTCCAGCATCAATAATATCTTTAACAACCACTGAACCTGACCCTATCATACAGCCTCCACAAATACTATGATAATTATTTACAATTGCTCCTGCGCCTATCCAAGTTTTTTCTCCAATACTTACACCGCCACAAATATGCGCCCCTACTGATATATGTACATAATCTCCCAATTCACAGTCATGGTCAACTGACGAACCTGTATTAATAATACAACCGTTGCCTATTTTCGTATCTGGATTAATTATAACTCCAGCCATTATGACTGTTCCTTTCCCAATTTGAACATTTCTCCCGATTACAGCATTCGGGTGAATCAAAGTCACCGGATCTAATTCCGCTTGTATTCTTTGTCTTATTTCCGAATTACCGATAGCGACTATCTTGTCGCCATCCATGAGCAAAGCATCCGAACTCTTCCCCACCACAGGGAATCCCCCACACTCTTTAATTGACTCATCATCATCAAGGAAATGAATACTATGATAACCATTTAGTAGCGCAATATCAGCCACTACCTTACCATGTCCACTTGCACCAATTATGATAAGTCTATTCAAAAAGCCTGCCCTCTTTCTCTTAATCTCGTATCTCACGTATCACGCTAAACGCTTCTGCATATTTCATGCCAACTGTCGTTCCTCTGTAGATTGCTAATGCTCTAAGTGCTTCAATGGATCTAGCATTGGGATACTCTGCTAATTGTGATTGAAATATATTCATAGCCGCTATCTTTCGATCCATATATTCGCTTATATCATTATAGCAATTTGGAATAAACTCATTAGTCGTATTCGGAATATCCCACCCCGTTTCAGAAACTGTCTCATACGCATATATTATCCGAACTCTATGTTCATATTTGGGTCTTAGTGCCACCATCGCTGCATCAACCGTTAATTTATGATCCAACTGCATATCTCCTCTGTGAGGAATGTAAACAACTTCCGGATAATATGTCTGAATCATTCTAATAAATCTGTCATTTAATTCATATCTTGCGACCTCCTCCAGTTTAACTGCAGGAAAGTCCATAAAAATCGTTTCTCTAACTCCTAGAAGTGCATCTGCTTCACGACATTCATTTCTACCCCTCTCGACTATATCTTCAGAGAATATTGGAGGTTCTCCTTTTGTGACGACCACCACAAACACATCGTCGCCACTACTTGCATGTTTTGCTATTGATCCTCCACATCCTAAAATCTCATCATCCGGATGGGGTGCTATTACCATAATCCTCAATTTTTTACCTCAATTTGTGACCAGCTAAAATCTTAATACCATCAACATTATCATATTCTGTTATATGAAGAATGCCGTCTTTACATACAACATCAATGTATTCATCAGTTATCTCAGCTATCTGCCCATTTAGTCCAATATACTTCAGGTTGGGTTTGATATCTGCTCTCCATATAATGATTTTATGTTTCTGATCATACATTCCGAACGCCCCCGGAAATGGCTTTGAAACAGCCCTGATAAGTCTATGAATGCCTTCGATATTATCATCCCAATCAATAATGCCATCCTCCGGAGTTCGCTTCAACAAATAAGTAGCTTCATCCTCATTCTGCTTCCAAGGGCTTAAAGTGCCGTTCATAATACTTCTTAAAACCCTTTTCGACAGAACGTACGCAGCATTTTCTATTTTTTTATATACGTCCTCAGCATAATCCGAATCTTCTATAGTATACTCTTCTTGATCTAAGATATCACCACTGTCAACACCAGCATCAATAAAAAACATCGTACATTTAGTCTTATGTACTCCCAAAAGAACCTGCCATACATTTGCCGCTCGACCTCTCATCTTTGGTAGCGGTGTAGGGTGAAAGCCTACAACTCCTACATTTGCACAATCTATAATGTCCTTCCCTACTAATTGTGACAAACCTATTACAAATATGTAGTCCGCAGACAAATTCTTAATGACGGTAATATTCTTAGTATCATTAATATTTTTAAATTTAGAATATGGAATCCCATGTTGTTCCGCAATTTTGTGTATCGGATAGTAGCCAGATACTCCTTCACTAAATTGCTCGTCTAGTGCAAATACATGATCGACTGGAAAACCGACTTCTATCATTGCTTGCAGAACAACTCTGGTCGAACCTACGGCTCCAATTAATACTGACTTCATTGATTTCTACCACCATTTCCGATAAATTTGCTATTAGTCACTTCTCCAGGCTCATTAATACCCTTTCTAGTTATTACTGTTCTAATTGTCCACACAATGATTTTGACATCTAGCCAAAAAGATACTCTGTCAACATATTCTATATCAAGCTCGAATTTTTTTTCCCACCCCAAACTATTCCTTACTGTTGACATAGCTAATCCGGTAATTCCTGGATATACTTCATGCCTTCTTCTCTGCTCATCAGTATAGTACGGAAGATATTCAACTAAAAGCGGTCTAGGGCCTACTATTGACATATCACGGAAAAGCAAAACATTGAATAACACTTCCGGTATTTCATCCAGCGACGTGGATCTAAGTATTTTTCCAAATCTTGTAAGTCTTTCACTATCGGGGAGAAGATTTCCTTCTGAATCCTTCTTATCCGTCATTGTTCTGAACTTATATAGCTTAAATATTTTTTCTTTACCGGTTTTAGGATCAATTTTGCCAGGACGTTCCTGTACAAAAAGCACCGGTGAGCCAAGGTTAACCCTAACAAGCACAGCAACGATAATATATAGCCACCAAAACAATAATACGAAAACAAATGCCAATATGACATCCAAAAATCTTTTTACATACAACACATACAGGCTGCGCGAAGAAGGCTTACGATCCCTTTTTCTCTGGCGGAATTTAACAAAGCTGACGGATCGATCATTATTTGATCTATTTTCCCATTTATACTTAGAAAGCGGCATAGGATTTATTTTTTTACTCCAATGGTCATACAAATGATCAATTCCCCTATAATAGTCGCGATAAGGATTCAATTCCAATTCCTGAACTACAGGATTATTAACAGCAATAAAAAACCTGTATCCCATTAAGTCACTTATCGTTTCAATCCTTAATACTCCAGCATTTACCAATGTTGCAATACCCTCAAGATGAACAAGGTAATTCACGAGGTTCTGTCGCTCGGATTTCTCTACATCAAACCGCTCTCTCAATCCTTTCATAGCATTTTCTATGGCACTATAAGTTGCCTTATTTAGAACCAAGTAATTGAACTTCTCAAGTATATGCTCTACCTCTGCCATTTTATCATCAGTCAGAAATTGATTATTCAACTCCATAATAAACTGCGCTTCATTAATCTTACAGTTATGATGATACTCAACCCAAAATGCCACACCAGAAATAATGGCTAATACAGTAATAACCGTCTCCGAGGCAGTTGATGGGGTAAAATACTTCATAACAAAATAGACCGAGACGAATACTATAGTCGCAATAAACATAATATAATATGGCTTATGTCTTTTAAATCGCGTCAATTATATCCTCCAAGTTCCTGCTTTTCTAACAATTTTTGTTTTTAATACTAATCACAGATTATAATTCATGAAGCATTACAGATACCTCTTGCATCATGGCATCGCCAACTTTACCCATGATACTTATTGAATCGAGATACACATTAAGATCGAACTCCTCTATAAGAACTTCATAGATTATTTCATTAATAGCTGCCAATCATTTCTGTCCACTCATTTAGTAGTACTCAGCACAGCATTTATGGAGATAACGAATCAAATCTGCTTCTATAGTTTTCTTTTAAGTCCTATCAGAAATAGTACCGTTAAGTAGCCACTTAATTATTACTACAGTATAATTCGAATGAATTTATTTCTTTTCCAATTAAACAAATACCCTCTATAGTCAAACCTGTCATAATCTGATTTTCCAGTCTTGTGATTGCATCCGTTTCCTAGAACGAGAAGGTATTCTTCCTCATTACATCCAACAGTAAATGCTGCAATCTTCTGCATCCACTTCGCGACAAAATCCAATTTACATTGCTCTATTTCTTCTCTTTCATCGCTGTAATTATATGCAATTACTACCTTTAACGGACACTTAACATGAATTAGCTTAGCTATCTCGTCAGTCCAATCCGTCTTGGAGTTCTCATGCTCCACTGCAACCTTAAGATCCCAAAGATGTGCATTAAGTCCTATATTCTCTCTATCCGCATCATCCTTCATTATTCTATAGTTGCTTACCCAGCCAACCGAATCTATCCTGAAGTATTCATTTTGGTGTGTATAATGAATCCCGTTATCAACATAATCATCAATGATTCCATTAATAATCCTTGTAACTGCCGGAGTAAAATCGGAGTTACTCTTATATTTCTCGAATAGGGTCCTGCCGTCATCACATATTAAGTCTTCTCTGGTCCTCTTTGTGAACTCTTTATAGAAATCAATTGCAGTCATTTATGCCTCAATATATTCAGAGCCGATAATGTTTGCGTTATATTCTCTCAATTTGAAGTACACCAATGACAGATCACGCCACCTGGTCTCATTTCCGAGAAGCAGGATGATCACATTGCCAATACCTGTATACTCCGAATCCCTTACCTTGTCGGCTCCTTCGCTAATGTTGAGAACAGAAGCTTTGATATTACGTGTCTCAAGATCGCTTATCTGCTGCCCAGTTATATTCTCTGTCCGGTCTGTAAGTTTTCCGACAGAGAGGATCGTCACATTGTCGCAATCAGCAAACTTAAGGCCTGCCTCAAGATCATCCGTTAGCGATGTAATATCCTTTCCTTTCCTTGTCCTGAACCCATAAACCTTTTTGTCGTGGAGGAAGGTCTGAAGCCACCCTTTATACGGATACTCATATATTCCACCAAAATTTCGTACACCCGAAACATTTTCCAGGTCACTCTCTTCCCTTACAATCCTGATAAATATGAAGTATGCCATGTAGGCGCAGGCATATATGAATACACCGATAATAAAGCCGAGAATTACATATTTGACACTAAATCCGGCCGTTGTGCCTCCTCCCGTTGCGGATGCCTCCGCTTCCGGGTTTTGCTCAGTTTCTGCAAGTTTCGACTCAAGTGCATTTAGATAGGATTCGGTGTTGTATTCACCTGCTTTATCGGCTATGATCTCCTCGACTATCGCCTGTCTTTCTTTCGTAAGCGCTGTAAATGTTTTATCATACAGTGCTTTTGCGGTAACTATCTCTGCAACCCTTTTGTTTCTTGCCTTTATAAGTTCAACATCATTACCTCTTTTTGCTATAGACGAAACCGGTTCTATAGTGTTAGGACCTGCAGCGCCTGATATCTTGTCGCGGTATATATCTACTGCGCCCGTAAGAGTTTTGTTCCATTCGTTAGTATCGGTTCCTTCCGGAAGCGTAACGCTTACTGATAGTATACCGTATGTCGGATCCTGCACTGTATTGTCAGCGACAGCACTGACAATCATGATATCTCTTAAAGAGTCAGTATCTACATCCTTATAGAGACTCTTTGCAAGAGTGGTATTAAAATCCGTATCATTCACTATGTTTGCGTATAGCTGAACCATTGTATACAGGTTCTCTCCCGGATCAGCGGATTCGAATCTGTAGAGGCTAGTTACGGTAACACAGTCACTGTAATCGACCTTCTTGAGCAGACTCCTGTCATATGACTCCTTCAGAACGATATAATCAGTATACTGGGTCAATGCGGTTCCTATTGCCGAATAGTCATCGCTTGCCACTTGTTTTTCCTCGGTTGTCTGAGGCTGCGCCTGAACAGCCGTTGCTGCTGATCTGATATACATAACAAGGGAGAACACTATTGCGCAGCATATGCCTGCTGCAAGCAACCCTCTCCACTGTTCCAGGAGTCTTAAGAATATATCAATAAGATCTATTTCCTGTTCATTGAATCTTTCCTTGTCCATACGATTATTGCCCTTTCACTTCGTATTTCTCACACAGTACCTTCATATAACAGTTTATCGCCGATATGTACCTGTTTGACACCGGTTTCTTTTTTCTTGTTGAAGTTAAAACTTAACATATATCCCGTGGTTAATCCAAAATAATCAAGGTATTCGCTTATCTGCTTCCCACCTTCTGCATTATATCTCTCACCTCTCCATATTTTGAGTTCTATAACATACCGTTGACCTAAGTAGTCGATGATCACATCTGTCCTTTTCTGATCCCTTGTCTGAGCTTCGATGTAGTAATTTCCGGTGCCGTTAATGATCGGCTTCAGATAAAGCAGGAAGTGCTCTCTTCCGTCCTTTTCTTTAAATCTATCTTCAAGGGATCCAAAGACTTCATGATACGTATCGATAAATCCTGTTAATATCCGTCGTACATTTAGTTTACCATCTTCTATGAAGATATTCTTTGCCAGTTCACCCTCCCTGGAAAAAACATTCTGTTTTAGCTCCTCATCCGATAAGAAAAGGTTATAAAGCATTGTTTCAAATATTCGGTTGGCAATCCTTACAGTATTATGGTCATTTCTTATCAGGCCATACATCTGCATTTGAACAATAGCATCCTGCTGCGCATTATAAGTCAGCTTGGTCCCCTCCATCAGAATACTGCGGACCGATGCTTTAAGTTCAGGATAATAATCCAGATTTTTAGTAAGAGACTGAAAAAGTGTATTGTTTTCTGCGAGTATCAGCTTAACAGCTTCATCAATACCTCTATTACTCCAGGTTTCCCCGGAATCCATCGTCCTGCCAACTTCCTCATCCAGCAACTGGCATATACGGCTGACCAGAAAAGGATAACCATTAGTGTATTCACGAATGGACTTGGCAATGGCTGCTGTATTCATACCGGTATGATGGTCTGCCTCATACTCATCAAGCATACCTTTAATTCCGGCTTCCGAAAGGCTCATATCTATATCAAAATCAGCAGCTATGTTCCACGGACTGTTGACCTTATGTTCGTCTTCCGGTCGAATTTTGGTCTTTAGATGTTTCACATCAGTTACTCCGGCAAGGATGACCGATTGAAAAGTGCTGATTCCTTTAGTGTCTCTGTTAATATAATTATCGCGAAGCTGTGCAAGAAAATCCAAAAACACCTGGTTATTTGTTGCGGAATCAACTTCATCAATTATTAGTACAATCGGTTTGCTTGACTCTTCGCACCAATTCAAAATAAAGTCAAAGAGATCACCCAATTTCTGGTTTTCTCCCATCTCCCCAAATAGTACATCTACATTTTCCAGTATTTCCTTCGGGACTGTTGATTCCCTGCGCAACTCTCTCCTAAGCAGCCTGCAAAACTCCTTTACAAACGACTGCTCATCTTCAAACCCGGCCTCACCGATTCCCTCAAAACTTGTACTAATGACAACATATTGCGTCGTCAACGCATTACTAAGTGCTGTAAGTGTCGTTGTCTTTCCATACTGCCTGGCTCGATTAACTGTAAAGTACTTACCATCATCCACAAGCTTCTTAATCTCTGCCACTCTTTCGGTAAGATCTACCATATAGTGCTTTTCAGGGATACAAACGGCAGTAGTATTAAACTTCTTCATTGTATTCTCACGCCTCTATATATTCAGAACAATAAAACCTGCCAGTAAACACATTCTGTGTAATTCTACCATAAAGAGGCTGTTGTCTCAACAAATTCCCGAAATTCTCACACCGGCTCATGGAATGTATCCGGATGCTCCTGGTCAAACAGCTCATTAGCCCACATCAGTGTTACAAGGTTTTCTGTATCGGACAGGTTGATGATATTATGGGTATATCCGGGAAGCATATGAACTGCCTGTATTTTATCTCCGCTGACTTCGAACTCGATCACTTCTTCGCTCCCTATCCGTCTCTCCTGAATGAGACCATGCCCGGATACAACTATGAAGAATTCCCACTTGCTGTTATGCCAGTGCTGGCCTTTCGTGATGCCGGGTTTACTGATATTAACTGAAAACTGCCCGTGGTCGGCCGTTTTCAGAAGTTCCGTAAACGATCCCCTCTCATCCGTATTCATCTTGAGGTCAAACGCCACCTTGTCCTTCGGAAGATAACTAAGATACATCGAATACAGTTTCTTTTCAAAGGATCCCTTCGGGATCGCCGGCATTATGAGGTTATCGGGCTGGTCATGAAATACATGCAGCAGATCAACTATTTCTCCGAGTGTAGCCTTGTATGTTACGGGGGCACCGCAATATTTCCCGTCATCGCACCAAATGGTGGTAAGGCCGTCATATTCGCAGTGATGCTCTTTTCCCTCTATCGCATCGTACATCTCCTCGATCAGATCATCAATGAACAGCATCTCCAGTTCTACAGACGGATCATTTACCGTAATAGGCAGATCATTGGCGATATTATTACAGAACGTTCCAACTGCGCTGTTATAGTTCGGTCTGACCCACTTCCCGACAAGGTTTGGGAATCTGTACACGAGAACCCTTACTCCGGTCTCCTTCCCGTACTCAAAGAACAGATCCTCTCCGGCCTTCTTGCTAAGGCCGTATTCCGATGTTCCAAATCTCCCTGCAAGTGTGGCCTGCAGACTGCTTGATAACATTACAGGGGCTTTGTTGCCATGTTTCTTAAGTGTATCCAGAAGCGTTGAGGCAAATCCGAAGTTACCTTTTTGGAACTCTTCGGGATCTTTGGGACGGTTCACCCCGGCAAGATTAAACACGAAGTCAGCCTTCGCACAGTACTCGTCCAGTTCCTCGGGTGTTGAATTGATATCATATTCATATATCTCATCAATATAGATATTGGGCCGGGTCTTATTCTTCCCGTCACGGATGGTCTTTAGATTCTCTGTTAAGTTGCGGCCTACAAACCCTGCCGCACCGGTGATCAGTATGTTCAATTTGTATGTCCTTTCTGCTAATCTATAGTGTAATATCCGGCTTGTTATCTTGCGTAGAATACCACTTCATACGGCATGTTGCCGAGCTGCAGATCAAGCCTGTCGATAAGCCTGTAGCCGTTTTGTTCACAGAACTGCTCGTCAAAGATGTTACTGTCTGCAGATACATCAAATGTGATGAGGGAATACTGATGTTCCTGCGCTTTATCAATGATACTCTGTCTGTATTTAAGATTCTGGTCAACAAGCGGCTGCATGTAGGGGAGATATTCGGTAGGAATTCCGGTACTTTCTATCGCATTTACCGTATTTACGCTAACCTCACCTTCGTGTCCGCACAGCCACTGCCCGTTTCCTCTTATAAATCCGTCATAAGCAAGACTTCTGGAATAATAGATGTCTCCATCCGCGCTGTATTGCTGTGTATATCCATATGCCTTCTGCCAGTTGGCGATCTCTTCTTCCGTAAGGATGTGGAGTGGGAGTCTTCCGAATCCAAAATACAGGGTAAATATAATTACCAACACGTAAGCTGATATAAATATGATATTTCCCGTATCTGGTAGCATTCGTTCTATGCATACAAGTGCCACTACGGAAACAGCGGGCATCCATAATTGCAGGAAATAAGTGATAAGTGCCCCATCATTTCTTCCTATAACAAACAGAGGAATGAGCATCACAACAGAAGTCACAACAGATAGTGCTAGCGGATCATTTTCCTTTATCTTAAGGCTCTTTAAGCTGATATTACTCTTGCGAAACTTCCTGATTCCCATAAATGCCGCAACAACAATTACCGCAAACAGTGCTGCAAATGAGAACACAAGATAATCAAGCTGTTCGAAAAATGTTGACAGTCTGAATCCACCACCTAGGCCTGCACCAAGATATGTAAATACTATCGTCTTCATCCAGTAAAGCGGCCATTCCGCTGTTATGATCACAGCTACGGCTGCATTTATCGCAAAAGTATATATAAAGAGCCGTATTGCGTCCTTTACAGAATACAGGAGCATATATATGAATACCGGTACGGCAGCGAATATAAAGTACTGCTTGGTATAGAAGCACAGTGTGATACCGATGGCGCTCCATACAGGCTTGTTCTTGATCCTGTCAGATGATGCGGCGTATATAGTCAGTAAGTAAAGAAGAAGTCCCAGATCATCGGGCGCAGCCGATATGTACCCGTACCTCCAATGGCAGAACATGAACATAAGCCCGGTAAGGACAGGTGCCACTGTTGTTCTCGCGCATTTCGCCGTGACCGCGTATCCTATAACGCCGGAGGCCAGGATGCTCAGAAGTGATATAACAAAATGTGCCGTAACCGCTCCGCATCCCGTGATTTTTGCTATTGCTGCAGCCACAAGGCTGTTTATGAACGGATAATCGTAGTTAACCCCGGGGACCTCTCTCTCAAGTGATGCCGGTGTGTAGGGACTGTATCCTTCAAGAAACGTGTTGGTCAGTGCTACATTTGCAGGCTCTAATATCTCTTTCGGATAAGGAAGTGCCAGTACCCCCGCATATATGATTCTGAATACAAAAAACACGGCAGTTACGAGAACTGCCAGTGTTATTAGTTTATATATGATTTTTTCTTCTTTGAAAAGATTCAGCATTACGTATTATTTCTTGTCCTGATATACAGCATAGACGTTTGCATCGTGAGTGACATTATTATTATTAAAACTGTCGCCGTCTTTTGTTTCATAATGGACAAATTCTTTGCCGTCATGTCCGGGAGGTGTAACCCAGTCGCTTTCCCCGTTCCTGACTTTGTGAATATCGATCAGGTCTCCGTCTGTGGAATCATAGTACTTGATCGTATTCGTCTCATAATACCATGCACGGATCGCACGGTCTTCCGTAACATTTGTCCAGTCGCCTTCCCAGCCGGCAAAATCGTACCCTGCAAGGCACGGATCGGCAGGTGTCGGAAGCGATGCCCCGTAAGGAACAATATCAGTCTTCCACAGTTCACCGTTCCATCCGTTATACCAATGTACAGCGCAAGTCTGTCCCGGAACACCCTTCGGGATATTGAGATCCTTCCACCATTCAGGCCATGGAGCACTCTTGTTTGAATTGATTTTCTTGGTGTATGATGAAACTACAGATGCCGCAGGCGCTGCAACAGGTGTAGATGCGGCATTCTTGGCATATGCACCGAGTATTACTCTGTCTTCGGTTACGTTCGCAGCGCTTCCCACCCATGACAAAAACGTAAATCCGGGAACAGCCGTATCTGTAGGTACAGGTGCATTCTGTCCATGATTTACCTGAACAGTCTGTGATTTTGCCCCGTAGATATATGTTACATTATGCTTTACCGCAGCCTTAGCCTCTGTAATTCCCAGCGTCGTGATGATAACTGCCGCTGACAGAATGCACAATCCTGCCTTTTTGATTGGATTATACATATTCTTCCCCTCCTTATAACCCTTACAAAACATCACACTGTCATTATTATAACATAAACTTTTCCGTTAATATATCTTATTTATTACATCTTTCATAACATTTTTACGATTCAGCAGGAAATCCTCTATTTCTCCAATCTCCGGCTCATCCCACTTACCGGATTCAAGATGATTTTTTACGTTTTCTTCGGAAAATGCGGTCTCCCCAAGTTCCGTAAGCCTTTCGGCAAACTTCTGCCTGAAATCATCGTTTTTTATGAGAGCTACGTATAATGTACTCTCCTCCAGAAACCAGTCACTGAATATCCTTATCTCACTCTCAAACGCATAATCCCCGTCATGAAGCATCCATCTGAATCTGCCGTCACCGCCGGGATCGCCATTTGGTTCCTTGACTCTCCAGTACATATCATTCTCAAACTCGGCCCAATCGGTATTTCCTGCCCACGTATTAATTGCCAGATAATCAATATAACTGTCGATATCCATCATAGTCTGTATTTTCTCATAGTTTTCCGCAACAGACAGGTCGTAGTTTTCTGCAAAGTCATCAATAGCAAGATACCAGCCACGTATAGTATTGTACTCTTCCTCGTCGGCGTAATCAGTCTCAGGAAAGGTCTCAGCCATGATAACAAGATTATCCGGAGCTATATTATAATGGTCTTCAAAATATTTCTCATCAAGACGCTGTCTGATATATACATTATTCCAAAACTCCCCGTTTATAAAGAGTGCAACCCTGTCCGTAGTCTTGGGTTTTATGATGGTCTCATCATCTACGAGATCATAGAACACCGATTCCTTGAAACTATCATCAAGGATCACTCCGTCAGATCGGTATTCTTCCCCGTCAAAGAAATCGTAAGCAAAAACATCGGATCCGCTGTAGCAGTTTCTGGCTCTCAGCTGAAAGTTCTTGATCCTGCGGTCCCTTGTAGTTCTGCCCTGAAGCCTTAGTCCGCATTTTTGTTCCAAAACCTTAGTTCCGCCTCTGAAGTAATCCATATCGGCAGCAACTTCCCATTCTCGTCCTTTTTGTTTAAAATTAACCGGCGGTGCTTCCCCCTCCATACCGTTTAGATACCACTCATCATACTCCTGTCCGCAAGAGACGATACCATACGGTCCGAACAGATCATCTCTGTCTGCCACAATAGATATAACATTTCTGTATTTATCAGCACAAAAGAAATACTCTCTTGTGACCGTATCACTCCTGTTACCGTATTCATCTATCGCGGCAGCCCTGATTATAAATGCCTTTTCAACAGGAGTTTCCACAGGCTGTTCCACACTGAAGACTTCGCCTTTATCATTGCAGTATTCTTTTTCAAGATACCTTTTGACCGTATTAGGTACATTTACTACTGTATTGGGTTCATCAGACCGGTCATATACACGGATAGGTTCTGTGTATACATAAGAGCTGATATCCGGTTCGCTGCCATCTAGCGTGTAATAAATCGGGGTCCGACCCTTTACCGACATATCCAGATAAAACTCTTCGCTATAAAACCCACTGTCTGCGGACAGTTTCGGCTCTTCCGGCTTCATACTTTCAGTATACTTAAAAATAATTTTTCCTTTTGCGTCGGACAGATACACATTCTCACTGTTATCACGCTTAAGGGCAAAGTTCCAGCTTGGGTCAAGCCTTATCATGACTGAATCAAAAGCCGGGATCACTAATCCGTCGAGTGGCAGTTTCATGTAGTCTTTGGAAGAGTCGGACAGAAAATATCCGGTAAGATCATACGGATGGTCCGTCATATTTCTGATACGAACATAATCCGAGAATTCAATAGAGCCGTCTTCTTTGATAATACGCGGGCTGTTGGTGTGTACATCATATATGATAAGCCCCTTCGGAAGCTTAACATGCGGTCCGATATACAATATTACGGCAAGAAATGCCGTAAACAGACCCAGTATCGCAAATTTAATGATTTTCTTTCGGGATTTCATTGTTGTCTTTATCAGAAACTGACTTCGCCTTCATGAGACATTACGGACACTGAACTTACACCGTCTACCGATGATATGGATCTGGCAAGTGCCGCAGAGTCGTTGGTCCGAAGTTCATATACCAGTTCAAGGACGCCGTTTGTCAAAACTCTTGATTTTTCCTCATAACTTCTCGTGTTATCCCTGATCTTTTCAAGTATCTGCGGATCCGAGTCCACACCCGCATTTACGACAAGTATCACCGGTGCCTTGATGACCGGAATGCGGTCAAGAATATATATGACGATCGTAGTTATAACAGACAGTATGATCGCAATCTCAACAAGCCCGGCACCGCAGATGATGCCCACGGAAATAGCCCAGAACAGGAATGCAAGGTCCATCGGATCCTTGACCGCCGTTCTGAACCTGACGATCGAAAGGGCACCGACCATACCCAGCGATATGACAACGCTGGACTGAACAGTCAGGATGATCGCAGCGGTTATGACCGACATTAATACAAGTGATATATTAAAGCTTTTTGAATAGAAAGTTTTCCTGGTCATAAAACGATATACCGCATATATATACAATCCGAGCAGTACGGCGAAGAATATGACGACCAATATCTGCTTGGCGGAAAGCTCAATGCTGGCATAACCCTCAAGAAATGATTTTTTGAAAATATCCGAAAAAGTATTCATATATGTTTCCTCCCAAACGGAAATTTACGTGCCATATAATACTTGGAAAATGTCTCGCGCCTCATTCTCCCATGTTCTACACAGTGAGCGATATGATCCGGCAGGAATGTATCAAACTTGACCTCGATAAGGTTCACACCTGCCGGCAGTACGGGCCGGGATGCCAGCCCCCTATTCTCTAAGAATCCGTCGATATCCGATGATGAGCGGATGCTTCTGTCAATGGTAACCCTCACCCTTCCGGCGCTGTGGACAAAAGGCGTTCTGTCATACTCTACAATAACGGCAGGCCTTAACCCTCTTGTCTTTATTTCCGACACAAACATATTAAAAAGTTCCGGATTAGATGCGGATATCCGGGCATTTCCGGCAATGATATCTTCATATGTCCCGATATCTATATCGCAGGACTGCTTCCGAATCATGTCGGATTTTCGTATCTTATGCTCAAGGATGATATGGTCGCTATTCTGGTCATAGATCCGGATACGCCACTTGGCGCGTTCATCGACCCCGTCAATATTCTGATTAATGTACGTATCATAGTGATCGTCAAAATACAGACTGCGTATACTATAGAACCCTTTATCGCCGGCATGGACATCTTTCTTCATAACAGTACCGAGCCTTGTCTGAACTGCGATAAGGTTGCCTTCCGGCTCAATATATTTGTACTCGTGGCGAAATCCGTTTAAATCTTCAAACATATCTGATCACTATATCATGAATCGAAATTGATACGCTCTTCCTCGACAACTACCGGGCGGTGGATCACTCTTGTATTAATGTTTAGCACATACTCACCCATAAAGCCGATGAAGAACAATTGAAGTGAACCCAGAATAAAGATACCTATCACCATCGGCGCATAACCGGCATTAAAGTCATTCCAGTGGGTCAGTTTCAGAACCAGGTACACAAGTGCTACGATAAAGCTGATAAATCCGGCTATAAATCCTATGATCGTGGCGAGCCTTAAGCCTACCTTGGTATAGCTTGTAAAACTGAGCATTGCGCCGTCATACAGGCTGTAGAAATTGTTGTGCGTCTTGCCGGCACGCCGCTCCTCCTGCTCATATGTAACCTCTGTCATATTAAAGCCGTCTGCATATTCGGCAACTATCCCGCGAAGAAACGGGATCGGATCGTCAAGTTCCCGAAGGAGCTTAACAAACGATCTGTCATACAGTCCGAATCCGGTAAAATGCTCAATCAGCTTGACCGGAGACATCTTCTTGATGATCTTGTAATAACAGCTTCTAAGGAAGTACAGTATCCCCGATTCCTTGCTTGACGTCTTGATACCGCTTACGATCTTGTGCCCCTTTTCCCATTCACGGACAAAAACGGGTATCATGTTGACCGGTTCCTGGAAATCCGCTGCTATAGATATTGTGCAATCGCCGGTTGTCTGGCATATGCCGTAAAACGGCGAATTGAACTGCCCGAAATTGGTTACGTTAAATATAGCCTTGATCTTCGGGTTGTGCGCACAAAGATTACGGATGACATCTCTTGTGCCATCCTTGCTGCAGTTGTCAATGAACACTATCTCGTAATCATATTCGGGAAGTGCTTCATTAAATATATTGATTATTGAATTAGCCATTAGTTCCGCATTCTCAACCTCGTTGTAGCACGGAACCATTACACTTATTGTTTTCACGCGGATTATTGTATCATCATTGATGTGTATAGTCAAAAATGTATTCTTCTATCTGTTGTTTCGTAACAGTTAAAACATCCCCGCCTGTTCCATACGTATAATACCATCCGACAAGTTCTTTCATTGCGCGGCTTATATCCCATACAGGATTCCATGACAGCTTCTGTTTGATCCGGGTGCAGTCAAGTTTGAGATAATTTGCCTCATGAGGTCCGCCATCGGATTTGTTGATCCATGTTATTCCGCCGGTCACCTTCTCGCCGGTGTTTTCTTCTCTCGCATCTGAAACCCGCGTATTTACGGCATTCCAGTCATCACAGAACATGGTTGCTATCTGCGCAGTCGTTACCGCATCCTTATCATCGGGGCCAATATTGAAGCACCCCTCAATCGAAGGATTGCCATACTGCTCTTTCGCAACATTAAGGTAACATACGACAGGTTCAAGCACATGCTGGTACGGTCTTGTTGAATACGGATTCCTGACGAGTATATTCTCTCCGGCTATAGCTGCCCTTACACAGTCCGGAATTATCCTGTCCTTTGCAAAGTCTCCGCCGCCTATTACATTACCGGCGCGCATCGTTGTGACCGGGATTCCTCTGTTCTTAAGAAACGAGTTCCTGTAACTGTCGGTTACAAGCTCGGAGCATGACTTGGAGTTTGAATACGGATCAAATCCGCACAGTTCTTCATCCTCCCTGTATCCTTCCGCTCTCTCACGGTTTCGGTACACTTTGTCGGTTGTAACGTTTATGATACTCTTGACACAGCCGGATAATCTACAGCACTCAAGAACATTGACTGTGCCCATTACATTCGTCTCATACGTGCAGACAGGATCTTCGTATGAAGTCCGCACAATAGGCTGGGCTGCCATATGTATCACGATTTCGGGTTTTGCCAGATCAAATGCTTCCTTGAGTTTGTCAAGATTGCGGATATCGGCATATATGTTTGTAAGTTCTCCATCACAGTCCTTAAAGGGTCTGATCGTTGTCCCGTCTTCTCCTTTAAGGCCGAGCAGTTCAAACAGACTCGGATCCGTCGGTGGCGTAAGAGCATATCCTGTGATTTTGGCTCCGGCCATAAGAAGAACTGCCGTCATCCACGAACCCTTGAAGCCGGTGTGGCCTGTTACGAGGACGCGTTTATCTTTGTAGAATGTCATAATGTCTTTGTTCATGGATATATTATGCTATATGTATTAATTTTATTCAAGCCTGATATATTCGCTACACTTCGTTTCGCTCATATCCGGCTGTCGCCGGATTAAGAGAAATCAGAACGCTCCCCTACGGAAACACACATGCTTCCTCGGGGAGCGTTCCAATTTCTCTATATCAGGCTTGTAGCTAACGCTTACATCATGCCGCCCATGCCGCCGCCTGCGGGCATTGCGGGTGTATCTTCCTTGATGTTTGCTACAACGGACTCTGTTGTAAGGAGTGTTGAAGCAACGCTTGTTGCGTTCTGGAGAGCTGACCTTGTAACCTTTGCAGGATCAAGGATTCCATCCTCTACCATGTCAACATACTCTTCGGTAAGGGCATTGAAGCCTACACCAACCTTGGAATCGCGAACTTTGTTAACGATAACGCTTCCTTCAAGACCTGCATTGGTTGCTATTGTATAAAGAGGAGCCTCAAGTGCCTTAAGAATGATGTTTGCACCGGTCTTCTCATCGCCTTCAAGCTTATCAGCAAGTTTTGCAACTTCCTTTGCTGCATGGATGTATGCACTTCCACCGCCTGCGATGATACCTTCCTCAACTGCAGCTCTTGTTGCAGCAAGGGCATCTTCCATACGAAGCTTTGCTTCCTTCATCTCTGTCTCTGTTGCGGCACCTACACGGATAACTGCTACACCGCCTGCAAGCTTAGCCAGACGCTCCTGAAGTTTTTCTCTGTCAAAGTCTGATGTTGTCTCTTCGATCTGAGTCTTGATCTGGGCGATTCTTCCCTCAATAGCCTTCTTGTCACCTTCGCCGTCAACGATGACCGTTGTTTCCTTCTGAACCTTAACTGATTTTGCACGTCCGAGCTGATCAAGTGTAGCTTCCTTGAGGTCAAGTCCGAGTTCATCGGAAATAACCTGTCCGCCTGTAAGAATAGCGATATCTTCAAGCATTGCTTTTCTTCTGTCGCCGTATCCGGGAGCCTTAACACCGACTACCTGGAATGTTCCGCGCAGCTTGTTAACAATAAGTGTTGTAAGAGCCTCACCTTCGATATCCTCGGCGATGATCAGAAGCTTCTTACCACCCTGTACGATCTGCTCAAGAAGAGGCAGAATATCCTGGATATTGCTGATCTTCTTGTCTGTGATCAGGATGTAAGGATCTTCAAGGTTTGCTTCCATCTTGTCCATATCAGTTGCCATGTATGCGCTGATATAACCTCTGTCAAACTGCATACCTTCAACAAGGTCAAGCTCTGTCTGCATTGTCTTGGACTCTTCTATAGTAATAACGCCGTCGTTTGAAACCTTTTCCATAGCATCTGCAACAAGATTACCTACCTCGTCGTCTCCTGCGGAGATCGATGCAACCCTTGCGATATGATTTTTGCCGTTAACGGCCGATGACATCTTGGCGATAGCATCAACAGCTGCATCCGTAGCCTTCTTCATACCCTTTCTCATGATGATCGGGTTTGCACCTGCTGCAAGGTTCTTCATACCTTCACTGATCATTGCCTGTGCAAGAACAGTTGCAGTCGTTGTACCGTCACCTGCCGCATCGTTTGTCTTGGTTGCAACTTCCTTGACAAGCTGTGCTCCCATGTTCTCGAAAGCATCCTCAAGTTCTATCTCTTTGGCGATCGTAACACCGTCGTTTGTGATAAGCGGTGCGCCGTATGATTTGTCAAGAACAACGTTTCTGCCCTTAGGTCCAAGTGTAACTCTTACTGTATCTGCCAGTTTATTGACACCGGATTCGAGAGCCGCTCTGGCCTCTGCTCCGTATTTGATCTCTTTTGCCATTTTATTCTCCTCCTAAATTTACTTTTACTTAATGTCGGTCGCTTACTTAATGTCGTTCGCCCTATTCAATTACAGCCAATACATCATTCTGCTTAACTATGATGAACTCCTCGTCATCAAGCTTAACTTCAGTTCCGGCATATTTGGAATATATTACCTTCTGTCCGACCTTAACCTGCATCGGAACTTCTTTGCCATCGACAATTCCTCCGGGGCCTACTGCGATTACTTCAGCCTGCTGGGGTTTCTCTTTACTCTGTCCGGGAAGAACGATTCCGGACTTCGTTGTTTCTTCAGCTTCAAGCTGTTTAAGTACGACTCTGTCGCCGAGTGGTGATAACTTCATATCTATTGCCTCCTTTTATATGTAAGTTTAAATTTACGATATTTGTTAGCACTCATCAAGGTCGAGTGCTAAACCACAAAAAATAAGATAGCACTGTGACTTCTGTCTGTCAAGTGCTATCTTACGATTTTTATTGTGATTTTTTTGTGAAGGTCCCGGACGGGTCAGATCAGGTTGATCTCCCTCACGTACTCGTCATAATCACGGATGTATTCGCTGCCGTCATAGTGCGTGCTCGCAAGCGCAAGCAAAACAGAGTTCTCCGAAAAATCGTACATTTCCTTCCATATCATCTTCGGTATATAGACTCCCTCCATCGGGCGGTTAAGTTCAACTACTTCCTTGTTAGCGCCGTCGGTTATCATGACCTTAGATGATCCTGCCACATTAATAAGTACAAACTCGGAATTCCTGTTTGCATGCTGTCCGCGAACAACAGTAGCATCAGAACCGTATATGTAAAAAACCCTTTCTATCTTAAAGGGAATATCGATCTCACCTTCGGCTACGACAAGTTTTCCCCTGTCATCGCCAAGATCCGCAAACTGAAGTTTTCTGTATAATTCATGTGTCATATCCGTATCTCCTGTCTCTTTTAAAAGCCACACCGTTTTGAAGCAATCACATTCTCCGAATGAATTCTCGCGGATCCCTGAACTCGTCTGCATGTTCTGCTATCCATCCTTCGCCCTTGTCCCACCAGCGAAGGGCAAGCAGTTTCCCTACAGTATCCGCATCAAACCTCTCTCCCACCTTTTTGGCGGGAACACCGGCATATATAGCATAAGGTTCCACATCGGAAAGGACCAGGCTGCACGCTCCGATTACCGCACCGTCACCGACAGTGACCCCATCCGTTATCACAACTCCCTTTCCAATCCATACATCGTTTCCTATTGTAATGCAAATATTATGATCTTTATCCGTGTATTTTACTTCCTCAAAATAAGCATCCTTCGCATACGTGTATCCGTATTGTGCTTCCGGAGAATAAAAAGCAGGGTGGACAGAAATGCACTCTCCTTTTATAGGATGACGTCCTATGGCAGTCTGAAGACCCGCAATACACGTGAACCTTCCTACTTGTGTATTTGAGACCACAGAATCTCGACCGATAAATGAGCTGTATCCCATTCTCACATTTGACAGTTCCGCCTTATCTCCAATGAAATCTTTCCCTTCAAGAGTCGAACCGTTGTAAAGGTATGCTCCCTTTCCTATTATGCTGTCGCTCTTACGCTCGATCCCCATTTTTACGAACGGAAATATGAGTTTCCTGTAAATGGCAGAGCCTGTATCTTCCAGTTTTCGCTTTATGAACTTGCCCGTTGTTTCCACTTTTCCGAACCGTCCCTTTTTCTTAAGAGCCACCTTTGACACTAATCTATTCCGTTTAGTTCGCGATAGAGCCTTCTGGCGTAGCTGTCGGTCATTCCGGACACATAATCTGTTGCCAGAAGAAGACGTAAATACAGTTTCTCATTGTCGGATGCATCTTTTGAGTGGATCTTGTATATCTGCATGAAAGTTGGCGAAATAAGACTGACCATCTTTGTGTCAACTGCACTGGCGTGCATTTTCCACTGGTCAGTATCATAATAACGAAGTGCGCTAACAAGCCTCGTCAGCAGAAAATCAAATATAGCATCCGCAGCTACTTCAAGTTTGAGTATAGGCTCCGACTGGAATGCGTATCTGTATGCGACATCCCCCAGAACATCCAGTACCAGACTGCCCGGAGTATCTGCCAAAAGTTCCGTTTTGAATGTTCCGGCCATTATACTGTCGTAATGATCCATAAAACTATCAACTGCACATGTGAGTAGGTTGCCCTGGACTCTTACAACCCAGTTTTGCACTGCATACAGTTGCGGGTTCTCATAGTCATTATCAATTGCTCTCTTATAATAGTTTTCAAGTTTTCCGAGCAGTTTGACCGCCGTGTCGATCTGAGGCTTTGCTGTTTTGTCTTCTCCGGCGGTGTTGATGGCGTTCTTTATCTCCCTGATCAGCACGTTGATATCAAGGAGCCCCTTTTTTACCGCATCTTCTATGTCAGCTGTTCTGTATGCTATATCGTCCGCTGCTTCAAGCGCAAACGCAAGGGGATGTCTGCGGCCCATTGTTTGGCAGGAAGTTTGTACATCATCAAACACTGCTTTATCTGCGGCAAAATATCCCATTTTCTTATATGCTATATCCCTGTCGGGATCATTTTTATCATATTTAATCTCCGTTGATGCCACCGGATACTTCATGATAGTAGCAAGAAGTGCCTTGGTCAGATTCATTCCATGCTCATCTACCATAAAATGCAGTTTTGTGACTACGCGAAGCGCCTGTGTATTTCCTTCAAAATGATAGAAATCCTGTATCTGCTGCCGGCTTAAGGCGTCGATCAGTTTTCCGTCGCGATATTCAATAACCGGAAGATTTTTCCGAAACCAGTCACGGATCGCATCTTCCCCGAAATGCCCGAAAGGCGGATTCCCGATATCGTGAAGCAGACCCGCGCACTCAAGAACTGCACATACATCTTCCCTGGTATCCTCCGTAAACTCCGGATCTTTCCCTTCGCTGATGATTTTTGCCCCGATCATCCTTCCGATCGATCGCGCAAAATTAGCCACTTCAAGGGAATGAGTAAGCCTCGTTCTTATAAAATCACTTTTATCCAGGGGAAATACCTGTGTTTTATCCTGAAGGCGTCGAAATGAAGCGCTGGATATGATGCGCTGATAGTCCTTTTCAAATTCTGTTCGTGCGTCCGCCAAAGAAACTCTTGCAGTGCTTCTTATCCTGTCGGAACACATCAGTGTTTTCCATTCCATAGCGTATTAATTGGATACTCCGATATTGATCTTGAGATTGCCCTCGTTTATGTTGCACTCAACCTCGGATGTCTGTGATCCGCTGGCGGTTTCGGCATGGATCGTATACATGCATGGAAGAAGCGGGGAAACAACCGCACTCTGACCGGAATCCATCTTCTGGTCGGCAAATCCCGAAATAGATATCGTTGTTCCGTCGTATCCCATATTGATCGTAAACTGCAAAAGCGGAAGCTTTACTAAATATGCCGATCCGTTTTTGGCGGAAAACTCTCCTTCATCCTTGATCTCAGAGAGAAAAGTCGCCCTCTTATCGGAATTATCAGCCATATACTGTGTGAAGTGTTCAACCACCGACTGCGGGTAGCCTATAAGATTACCGGTTGCGGCATCTTCATATGCAAGCTTGGTTCCCACAAAACCCGAATCGTTAGCCGAAAGAGCCGTATCAAGCTGCTCGAGCAGCTCTTCATGCGACTGTGCCATGGCATAGTTTCCGTATGCAGCGCCTGTATCAAGAGCCATGGTTGCGCCTGTTGTCGAATTGGGTGCAGATGAAGCAGAGCTTTCTCCGAGAAGTGCACTGTTATCCGTATTATCGGATTCGCTTGCCCCATCACTTGTTCCATCATTTACCGGTTCGCCTGCACCATCTGACACATTTGCTGTCGCATTAGTCGAAGCTGCAGATCCCAATCCGCCGTTTTTGTAATCATGGAATATATCGGAAACAACCCCGGATATCGTAAAGATATTTTGCGGGTAGTATATTCCGTTTGTGGCGGAGGTTTGACTGTACGCAATTATAGCTGTAGAAAGACCCACCGCGAGAATAACACTGTATGCTATCCATGCATAATCAAGTATTCCGCCGCTTCTGGACGTAAAACCGGCTCCGGAAGCCGCAGTTGTTCCGATATTTCCGATAGTACCCGTCTGTCCCGCAGGCCTTGATGTTACAGATCCGGGGGCAGGTGCCTTCTTGGGACCCGTATATCCGCTTTTAAATTTTGCACGCGACCGGCCTGATGTCCCACCGATCACATCCTGAACGCTGGGAGCCGTTCTCCTGTTTCTCATCTCTGCCATAATTAAAAATCATATTCTTCCGCTTCGTGTTTACTTACCTGATGAAGCTTTATCTCAAAATCCTGCCGTTCTTTTTGTTTAAGGGAATTGAGTATCATTCCCGAGAAAAAGGACTGTATGGATGCAAGGGCTACAAAGCCGCATACTACAAGAGTAGGAACCTTTGATACAAAATGCGTACGCAGATACTCGGTAAATACCGGTACAAAAAACGCAAAAGCAACAGCGAGCATCAGAAAGGATAATCCCGCAAAGAACTGCAGCGGTTTGTATATTCTGTAGAAATTGATGATCGTAAACAAAACCCTGATGCCGTCCCCGATCGTATTAAGCTTGGATTCGCTGCCCTCCGGGCGATCCCTGTACTGTACTATGACGTTTTCCACTTCCATGTTCTTGTCTATCGCGTGGATCGTCATCTCGGTTTCTATCTCAAAGCCCTCGGACAGAACAGGGAATGTCTTGACAAACCTGTATGAAAAAGCCCTGTATCCTGTCATAATGTCGGTTATATCGCTGTGGAACAGCAGATTAATTGATTTTTTAACGATAGTATTCCCGAAATTATGGAATAATCTCTTATTCTCGGTAAAGTATGTCGATGACAAACGGTCTCCGATAACCATATCGGCATTACGCCGGAGAACGGCATCCGTCATTTCTCTCGCACTTTCAGCCGGATATGTGTCATCGCCGTCAACCATAAGGTAACAGTCCGCATCTATTTCCATAAACATACGGCGCATGACATTACCTTTACCCTGTTTGTACTCATAACGTACAACGGCACCGGCTTCTTTGGCAATCTCGGCGGTATTGTCCGTCGAATTGTTATCATATACGTAAATCGTCGCCTCGGGGAGTGCTTCTTTGTAATCTCTCACTACCTTGGCGATCGTTTTGCTCTCATTGTAACAAGGTATCAATACTGCAATCTTCATTTTCATCACCTGCGTTATTTTATCACAGATAGCCCTATGTCTCAAGTATCGCGGTACTTGCGCCCGGAAGTTACAAGACTTACTATGAACATGGCAACAGACAGTATGACCCCGACAGTAACGGATATGCCGACAGTCTTTTTGCCGCCGATAACGATAGCTTCATTTATTCCTCTCCCGTCTATCATAAACTGACCAAGCGGCAGAATGAACATTCCGCAAATGATTCCGGCCAGCATCTGTATCACGTTAAAATCTATAACATCCCTGATTCCGAACCTGTAATTCCTGTTATGGAGCTTCCCGAAAAATACCCCGATAAGCAGTCCGTAGAGTCCCAGAGTAAACAGTTCCAGGTATCTGACAGAAGTTCCAAGGATCGCTCTTGAAATAAGTTCTCCACCTATGGCGCAAAGCACGGAGCAGACAGGTCCGAAAAATAAAGCCACCGCAGCCAGTACCGGTACTCCGAGACCTATCCACACGGCAATCTCAGGCTGTATTATGCCTTTTGAAAATAAATAGTCCTCGAGTATCCGGATTCCGGCAAACAGCATGGTGCCGACAACGGATGCTATTATTTCTTTTGTTCCGAACCTGGTTTTATTCATATTCATAAGATATCACTACCCTTTCAAAACCACAAGGCGAATTTGCCCGTCTTCTACCCTATAACACTATCTCTCTTCTCAGGCGTGTAGAATATATTGTTAACGCTTTTACCTGTTTTTTCGTGATCTGCGACAGCGCCAGTCCGTAGTATTCAAGCTGCGCCCTGTACCGGTCGACCAGCATCTGCGCGTTGTCAACCCGGTCCGTTTTGTAGTCGACGATCGTAATTGCATCATCTTCAATAAAGTATGCATCTATTATTCCCTGTACCAGAACAGTCTCAGAGTCCTGTCTGATTCCGATGACAAACGGCTGCTCCCGGAACAGTTTTCCGGCTGCACGGGCTGCCCTCATCCGCATACCGAGCGGTGAATTAAGAAATGCCGCGACATCCTCTGCTCTAACCGCGTCAGCCTGCTGCCTGTCCATGCGGTGCATCCTGTACATTTTCTCAACATATTCTGTTACAGCTTCTGCGGTAACATTCTGTGCGCCGCGATTTTCACCCTTATCCCCGCTGTCATCGCCATTTTCAGGCCACAAATAGTCCCAAAGCTCCATTATCCTGTGAAAAGCCGTACCGTAGAAGGTGCCGCCGGTGGCATTTTCGCCCTCATGCCTCATAAATTTCGGAATATACTTATCGGGTTTTGTTTCCCCAAACAGCTTCTCTCCTTCCGGAGCAAGCGACAGTCCTCTTGCGATCTCTTCCTCTATTGCCTGGTGTTTTAAGTCGGATACCGACAGTTTCGCCCGAAGCTCCGGGTTAAGAGGATACGGGTATTGTTCATGTATCTTTGCCAGATAGTCCGGAAGGTCGTCCTGCTCCTTATTGCCATGGCCGGCAGTTCTTACGATCGCAAGCAGTTCATCCGTTGCCGACTCCTCCTCCATCTTATCTTCAAACCTGGCGTTTACCATATCTTCATCTGTTTTGTATATGATATCGATATTCTCAAATCCGCCGTCGTATGCGGCCTTTATCATATCAAGATAGGAGGACGCGCTATCCGGCGTCTTGATCTGCCGGAATCCGTCCGGCTTATCGCTTCCGACCATGATAAGCTTCTCCCTTGCCCTTGTCATCGCCACGTAGAGTATCCGCATCTCCTCCGCGATGCTCTCGCGTCTGTTATCCTCCCTGATCAGCAGTTTCTGAAGCGTTACCCCGCCGACACTCCTGTCAAGATCGGTAAAATCAGCCCCAAAACCGTAATTAACATTCCAGATGAGTTTGCCGCCCTCATCCTGTGTATTCCTGCGTTTTTCAACACCGGCAACGAAACATACGGGAAATTCCAGTCCTTTGCTCGCATGCATTGTCATAAGCCTTACGACATCATCGGCTTCCCCCGCAGTCTGCGCCTCCCCGTCATCTATTGAATACTTGCGGATCTGATCCATGTATCTTACAAACTGGTACAATCCCTTAAAGCTTGTCTTTCCGAAATCCTCCGCTTTCGATAAGAGCATGGCCAGATTGGCCATTCTCTGTTCGCTCTTATCCATGCATTTGACAAAATCTCCGTACTGCCTGTCGATAAAGTGCGACAGGACGCCATATACCGGAGTGTAGGTTGACATAACTCTATATTCATGCAAAAGAGCGATAAATCTCTCACATTTATCAACCGGTATTTCCGTATTCCCTTCCCCTTTTGTCTTCGCTACAGCCTTTATCCTGTCATACAGGCACTTCTTACTGCCATCCGCCTCTTTTGCAATCACAGCGATCATAGCAAGTTCCTCATCCGAAAATCCCCCAACGGGGCTTCTTGCCACAGCCGCAAGCGGAATATCATTTAATGGGTTGTCGACCGCAGAGAGGAAAGAAAGCGCTGTCTGAACCTCTACGGTTCCGAAATATCCTTCATGACCGGTAACCAAAAGCGGAATCCCGGCTGATGTAAACACATCCCTGAACACACTCTCATACTTTTTGATCGAGCGGACGAGTATCACAAAATCACCGAAAGATACCGGGCGTGTGATTTTCTCCCTTTTGTCGTATATTAAAAATCCCTCGCGGATCATTGTCATTATCCGCTCCGCAACTATATTTGCCTCGAACTCCTCGGCGGACATCTCCAGGCTTTCCCCGAGAATAAGCTCTGTCCTGTATGAATCGCCTTCGCATGGAGTTTTGTTTTCATAGCAGGCGGCGCCGTAAATTAGTTTTTCGTCATCCCCGTAATTGATTCCGCCCAGATCTTCCGTCATTATCTTCGAGAAGACCTCATTTACAGAGTCAATGACCTCCCTGCGTGATCGGAAGTTATCATTAAGAAGGATACGCCGGTTGCCGGCATCATTCTTGTATGTGTTATATTTTGACAGAAAAATGTCGGGTCTGGCCTGTCTGAACCTGTAAATGCTCTGTTTGACATCGCCGACTTCAAACACGTTTCCGGGATCGTGGCGGCAGATGAGGGATATCAGCATCTCCTGGGTCATGTTCGTATCCTGGTATTCATCCACGTATATTTCTTCAAACTTATCACGGTAAAGCTGCGCTATCCTGGGGTTTTTGAGTATTCCGACAGCCATATGCTCCATATCGTTAAAGTCGATTATGTTCTTATCACGCTTCTTCCTGTCGTAAATATGCATAAAATCAAGCACGGTGTCTGTAAATGCCTGAAGTTTCGGTCCCATAAGGCGCATATGCTCATATGATGTCTGAAGATCGAAGGGGGTCATGGCAATGATCCCGGCTATACCGTCCTTTGCCGCATCCCTTTGGCGCTTTACCTCCTCTTTAGCCGCGATCGCATCATCGGACAGCTTGCTGTCCGGTATCCTTCCAAACGACGGCGCCTTGATGTCAGCAAGACCGGCCCTTATTACATCGTAAATACTGCCCTTTGCCTCTGCTATCATCTCACCAGTCCGGCAAAGAGCCTCTGCGTATGCCTCGACATTCGCCTTGTAGGGCAGAAGATCCTCGTACTCTTCTATAATATCCATGGCTGATTGTGCCGCGGCTTTGGCAGCTTCGTACTTGCGAAGAAGGACTTCCTCAAACTGTCTCACAACTTTTGAGGCGGCAAATTCTTCAAATGAGCCTGTCCTGTACCCCAAAATGCACTCTTTTACAAAGCTTTCAGGCTCGGGATTGGCCATGATGAATTCATAAACAGGGATTATCAGGTTCGCGATACCCGTATCATTCTTCGCACTTGAAAAGCAGCGCACCGCATCAAGAAAATCGGGATCCGCTTTGTCATATGCTGCCTCCATGCACTCCTCAAGCGCATCCTGACGGATCAGCTTGCACTCGTTATCGTCAGCCACCCTGAAATTAGGATCAAGCCCCGCCTCCTCAAAGTGATCGGATATTACCTTCTTACAGAACCCATGGATCGTAGTTATGGCGGCTGCATGAGACAGAACGCTCTGTCTTTCAAGGTTTGCTATGCTCTCCGGATCCGCCCCCTCATCAAGTCGCAGACTGTCAAGCCGCTTATCTATCGCTTCCCTTATCCTATCCTGCATCTCCGCAGCAGCAGCGTTAGTAAAAGTCATAACAAGCAGGCGGTCCACATCAACCGGATCGCTTGTGCTTACAATACGCCCTACTATCCTCTCGGTCAGCACCATTGTCTTTCCCGATCCTGCTGCCGCCGATACAAGGATATTCGCATCTTTTGTCTCTATTGCCAGTTTTTGGTTATCAGTCAGACTCATCCTTTTCCCTCATGAGTTCGATCCATTCGGCATTTGACCTTCCCGTCTCCTGTTTGGGTGCCGCATCCTCTGCCGGCTCATTCCTGTTGTTGCATATCGGCCGGTAAGGGCAGAATGCGCAGTCAGGCCCGGTAAACCTGTGTTTTCCGTCGGGTCTGGGAATTGCAACGCCACCTCCCATGATATCCCGTCCCATATCACGAATACAGCGGATCACGTATTTCGACAATACGTCAAAATCATCCGCCGATACCGCCTGCTTTGTGCTCCGAACTTCTCCCTTTGTTGTAAGCGAAACAGGAATAACCGTCGGATCCGTTGCCAGATCCTCATCCATCATCTCAAGGACTTCCCTGTTACTGTTAACAAGGCCCTTAAGACGCAGTTCCTTCATTATCATCGTATTTATATCATCTGCGGTAAGTTCTTCCTTAGCCTCGACTATCGGGTCATCCATATGGTAATAGAGCACTCCGGCCGGGATTATCGCTGTGTTTTTGCCTGATTTTTCCGCTTTTGTACGCTCTATCCCCATTGCCGCATTCAGATACACGAGAAGCTGCAGCTGTCTGCCTTCGTAGACTGCCGCAAGGTCCATTTCATGGCTGGATGACTTGTAATCTATGATCCTGATATATATCCCGTCATCCGTCTCGAACGTATCCACCCTGTCTATTCTGCCGCGAAGCCTCATCACATCCTCGTCCGACAGCTTGATCGAAAGCGTGTCGTTATCGGACAGTTCGTCAAAATCAACCTCAAAGTACTTCGGCGTAAATTTACCTTTTCTTATCTGGCTCCTCACGACCAGTGCGCTTCTTCGCATGATCTTACGAATGCGGTTTTCCATATATGCGTATCTTGCGGATGATGACAGTTTGTCGGAGCGATACTGCTCTATAACGGCATCTACCGCACTGTCCATAAGCTCTGCCGCCTCATCTTCGGATATATTCGCCCAGCCGGGCTCCTTATCCTGCATCATCCGGGAGTAGACCTTCATGGAATCATGGAAAATAGTTCCTATGTCCCTTGCCTCGAAGGAGAATACCTCCCGCTCCCGAAGTGTGAGTCCGTATTCGAGGAAATACCTGTACGCGCAGTTTGCATATGCTTCAAGCCTTGTGATGCTTGTTACTATACGCTTTCCGTACAGTGCATGGGCAAGGGCCGATCCGATGGAATCACTCCCCTTATCCTCCCTGAGTATCTCGTTTCTGATCATTCTCAACAGCCTGTCTTTGTACTCCCCGTTCCCGATAAAGTAGCGAAGAAGCCCTTTTACCCTTTCGGCTTTTTGATGCGTAAGAGTCCCCCGAAGGGCAGGATAGAGCATATCTGCCAGCGCATCAAAAGCTTCCTTCTCATCGCTGTAGTATGGAATGACCCCGGGCCGGGTCTCAACAGCAGACTTGGGGGATGCGTCCTTTAGTTTCCTTATGATGTATGAAGGCAAAAGCGAAGCTCCGCTTGCCGAAATACGCGAGTATGAGACGAACAGGCGCTCTGTCGGCTTGTTCACAGCCATATAGATATACAACCGCTGCGTAAACATATCTTCCCTTGCAGTCGGAGCCAGGGTAAGTTTGTCTACCGTCCTCATCAGATACTGCCTTTCACTTTCGTTGATAATACCTGCCGCAGCATCCACCTTCGGTATCACGCCGTCGTTCGCGCCTACTATGAACAGTGCTTTAATATCGTTAAGCCGGCTTCTTGTCAGGTCGGCAACCTGTATATAGTCCATTCCCATAGGCGCAAAGCCTATCCTGATGCTGTCAAATCCGGCATCCAGAAGAGCCGCAAATCCTCTTATATCCGTTTTCTCATCCGGAATAAGCTCACACAGTTCATCAAGCACATTCATTATCTGTACGTATATCTTTTCATATTCGGCCGCACTCTTACGATTCCCGGCTTCCCCGAACTCCTTTGCCATCTCCCTCAGTCTGCCTTCGATCCCGTCGGCCTCGATCATCTGATAAAGCGCCGTCGAAAACTCTTTTATCGTATATAATGTTCCGGCTGTAAACTGACGGTCTCCGCCAAGGGACTTTGCAAAAGAATCGAATCTTTCCGCAAGCTTCTCCCTGACATCATTTATGAGCAGTAATTCGTCTGCTCCCACTGTTTGGGTGTGCATATCAAATCTTTGATGCCATGCCTTGTAGCCTTTTATATTGGCGGCTATGCAATAGTTTTCAAGAATATCGGTCTCTGTATCGGAAATATCGGTAAGATATGTTTTCAAAAAGCCAAATACCGAAGAAATACTGTAATTGTCCGCAAAAACAGACAGGAAGGACCGGATATATTCTATAAAAGGGTTCAGAAGTACCGCCTCGGTCCTGTCTATGAAGAAAGGAATATTATGTTTGTTAAACTCTCTTTCGATTGGATGGCGATAACTTTCCAGGTCCCCTGTAAGAACTGCTATATCTTTATAATGATATCCGTTATCCCTGACCAGTTTTACCACACGATTAAATACCATCTGTATTTCTTCATCGGGATTGCGTCCGCAAAACAACGATATGTTTATGTTATTTAATTCCGGGGTTGTTATTTGATCCTTGTATACAATATTTTCTTTTGAATTGCATATGTTATCTTTATTGATTTTGCGGGATTTGTATGGATCTTCTATAATGACGTGTCTTTCGTCGGCCATCCTGCCAAGCTGATCCATCGTATGTCTCGATAGATAAAATAACTCATGTTCTCTAATAGGTGTGCCGGCACTGTTTTCTTGTATACAATCATCATATAACAGGGCAACATTAACAGATATTGCGTTTTCGAGAAGCACACCTATCAGTTTGTTCTGCACAGGTGTAAACCCCGTAAAGCCGTCGAATGCTATCACACTGTTTTTTACGGTATCCGAATGCGGCACAAGTGCACTTACCGCATCAAGCGTCTCTTCAACGGTCGTATATCTGTCTTTTATGTATTCTTTGAATTTGTCGTACAAAAGGGCAGTATCATGAAGCTTGCCGGCCAGAAGATCGTGCCCGTCCGCCTCAGCTATACCTGACATCTCATATGCTTTATCTACCGATATTTGGTATTGCATGAACTCGGAGATAACGGATTTTAACTTATCCGTAACCCCAAGCTTATCAAGATTCCTGCCAAATACCTTAAGATCCTTCCTGTTGGCGGCAGACAGCATACCGATGATAAGGCTCTTTCCCATGTCGTCAAGGCATGTCACATCCGGTGCAAATGAGCCGACCTCATCGCTTATCCGGTGTGCCAGACGAGTAAAGGACAGCACATCTATATTAAGTATCCCGCAGTTTTCCGAATTAAGTACAAGCTCACGCTGGGTCGATAGCGAGAATTGCTCCGGTACGACCACAAGATACTGCCTGCCCGGGTTGGCGGCGGCTTCATCCAGTATGAACTTCATCATTTGGCGGGATTTATCGCTTGTTGCACCGCCAAGCCAAAATTTAAGGGACATAGATAGGTTGTAAATAATATTTTTAAGTGGTATACTACGTTACGTTGTGTAGCTGGGGGTGACCGTTAACGGTCTGAGATCACACCCCTTGAACTTGATTTCGGTTGATACCGACGTAAGGAAGCGAGGTAAACTTATGAAACAATCTTTTTCTGTCAAGGGATTGGCAGTTGCCGGAGTATGCATTGCTTTGGCCTATGTCTTATCCTTTATCAAAATCTTTTCCGCACCGCTCGGAGGGAGCGTAACACTTCTTTCAATGTTTTTCATCTGCGTGATCGGATATTTCTACGGATGGAAGTATTCACTTACTGCTGCGCTAGCATACGGGATTCTTCAGTTTGTTCAGAAACCCGAGATCTATACGCCGCTTCAGGTGATCATTGACTACGGATGTGCATTTACGGCACTGGGTATTTCAGGATTCTTCAGAAACCAGAAGCATGGCCTGCAACTTGGATACCTTGCCGGAGTAACCGGAAGATTCATTTTTTCTACTCTTTCCGGTTTCGTCTTTTTTGGCGAATATGCTCCGGAAGGCTGGAATCCCCTGATTTACAGCATCTGCTATAACGGTGCATATATTTACATTGAGGCAGCCATCACACTTGTCATTCTGGCCATACCGGCCGTGTCAAAAGCCATAAACCGCGTAAAAAACACTCTTATTTAAGCTTTTATGCTGTTTATATATTAAACAGCATATCACCGTACTGCGGGAGCGGCCACATTTCCTTGGCCGTAAGCTTCTCCATGGCGTCACACGTCCTGCGAAGCTCATTCATTGCAGGGATCACCGAATCCCTGTAATACTGCCCGCGGGCAAGATCATCCTTAAAATCACTCTTGGCAATAAGCGTTTCCAACAAAACAAGGTCCGTCAGCGCTTCATCACAAAGTCCGGACAGGGTAATCGCCGTCTCTTCCTCCATATTGTGGGGTACAGGGGTCTTTAATCTCTCCGCTACCGAAAGCTTAGTATCAAGGTCTGCAAACAGACCTCCCACATATGCACTTACAGCAGGAAGGATCTCCTTCCTTGCCATATCGATCATTGTATGAGCCTCTATATTAATGATCTTGTTGTAGGAATCAAGCAGGATCGCATAGCGGCTGCGCATCTCTTTTTCCGTATAGATATTGTGGCTCGTAAAAAGTTTGATGTTCTTATCCAGCAGAAACGACGGAAGTGCATCAACAGTTGTCTTAAGATTGGCAAGTCCCCTGCGCTTTGCCTCTTCCTCCCAGACTTCCGAATATCCGTCACCGTTAAACAGAATACGCTTGTGTTCCTTGATCGTCTTCCTGATAAGATCATTGAGGGCTTTTGTGAAATTCTCCTCCCCCGCCTTTTCAAGTTCATCGGCAAACTGCTTCAGTTCCTCGGCCATGATCGTGTTGATCACGGTATTGGGTCCGGCTATTGACTGTGAACTGCCTACCGATCTGTACTCAAACTTGTTTCCTGTAAAGGCAAACGGCGAAGTACGGTTCCTGTCTGTTGAATCCTTAGGGATAGCAGGAAGAACCGAAACTCCGATTTCCATCTTCCCGGAAGCAGACCCGGCATATGATTTTCCGTTTTCGATGCAGTCAAGTACTTCCGCAAGATCATCTCCTATGAATACGGATACGATTGCCGGCGGTGCCTCGGCAGCTCCAAGCCTGTGATCGTTACCGGCGGATGCCACACAGACGCGCATCATCTCCTGATATTCATCTATACCTTTTATCATAGCGGCAAGAAACAGCAAAAACTGGGCATTTTCGTGAGGTGATGTGCCGGGCTCCAAAAGATTAACTCCCGTATCCGTCGAGATTGACCAGTTGTTATGCTTACCGCTTCCGTTTACACCGGCAAAAGGCTTCTCGTGAAGCAGGCAGACCAGCCCGTGTTTTCTTGCCACATTCCTCATAATCTCCATCGTAACCTGGTTCTGGTCAGTGGCCTGGTTGGTCGTTGTATATATGGGAGCCAGCTCGTGCTGTGCCGGAGCCGCCTCATTATGCTCGGTCCTTGCGTATACTCCGAGCTTCCACAGCTCTTCGTTAAGTTCCTTCATAAAGGCAGATATCCTTGGCTTGATGGCTCCGAAATAATGATCGTCCATCTCCTGTCCCTTTGGAGCCGGAGCCCCGAAGAGCGTTCTTCCGCAGAAAATCAGATCTTCCCTTCTGTTGTACAGATCCCGGTCCACCAGGAAATACTCCTGTTCAGCTCCGACCGTCGTTACGACATGCTTTACTTCATTATTCCCGAACAGGCGCAGGATACGCATTGCCTGAGTATTGATCTCTTCCATTGAACGAAGGAGCGGGGTCTTCTTGTCAAGAGCCTCTCCACCATAAGAGCAGAACGCCGTGGGAATGCACAGAACACCGTCTTTGACAAAAGCATAGCTAGTAGGATCCCACGCAGTATATCCTCTTGCTTCAAATGTCGCCCGAAGCCCGCCCGATGGGAAGCTTGATGCATCAGGCTCGCCCTTAATAAGCTCCTTGCCGGAAAACTCCATGATGGCACGCCCGTCAGGCTGTGGGGACACAAAAGAATCGTGCTTTTCCGCCGTTCTTCCGGTCATGGGCTGGAACCAGTGCGTAAAATGAGTCGCACCCTTCTCAACCGCCCAGTCCTTCATGGCAAGCGCAACCGCGTTGGCAACGGCAATATCCAGTTCCTTGCCGTCCTCTATTGTCTTGTGAAGCGACCTGTATGTCTCTTTTGTCAGCCTCTCCTGCATCACGGCGTCATTAAACACCATACTGCCGAATACTTCAGGTACATTTATCATAGTGTTAAACCTCTCCTTCAAAGACGGTAACTGCACCACCTGTCATATATACATGGTTGTCGCCGGTTCTGTCCCAGAACACCTCAAGGTCTCCGCCAAGAAGGTGAACAGTGACTTTCTCATCGGTCTCACCGTTTAATATGCATGCGACAACCGATGCACAGGCTCCTGTCCCACAGGCGAGTGTCTCCCCCGCCCCGCGCTCCCATACGCGCATACGAACGTTTCCTCTGTCGATTATCTGCACAAACTCAGTGTTTATGCGATTAGGGAAGCATACATGATTTTCGAACTTAGGACCCAGTTCCTCAATCGGAATCTTGTTTACTTCCTGGACTTTTATTACGCAATGAGGATTTCCCATTGACACACATGTTGCCTTATAATTGGCGTCTCCTACGTACAGATCATGGGCTATCACACTCTCCCCCGCGTCCGAAAGCATTACCGGGATCCTGTAGGGCTCAAGTATCGGCTCGCCCATATCAACACACACTTTATTAACTGCCAAACCGTCCTTACGCTTCGAAAAGCTCTTTCCGGTCACATCGCTTACTCTCTCGTCGCCGACCTCCACGCGGATCTTCTTGATCTGTCCGCCGGATAAGATATTTATCTCCTTCTTGTCGACTATCCCGTTGTCATATATGTATTTGGCAACGCACCTTATGCCGTTCCCGCACATTTCCGAATAGGTACCGTCCGCATTGTACATCTTCATCTCACAGTCCGCCTCATCGGACGGGCATATGAAGATAGCCCCGTCAGATCCTATCCCACGGTGTCTGTCGGAAAACTCCTTTGCAAACAACCCCATATCCGCAACCGTCTCTTCAAAACAGTTCACATAGATATAGTCGTTTGAGCATCCGTGCATTTTCGTAAATTTCATGATTTTCTCCCCTCTCTTGTGAAAGCCGCGCCCCTTTACGCAGCTATTTGATTCCAAGTCTCAATCCAAGAGCCTTGATCTCTTCGACTGAAAAATCATACGCCTTGTTGCAGAAATGGCACTTAAGCTGCAACGGCTCGCCCTCGGATATGATTTTCCCAAGTTCTTCCTTTCCTAAGCTGATTATTACCTTTTCGACCCTTTCGCGGTCGCAGTTGCAGTAAAACCCGGTCTCGATCCTGTCAAGTATCTGAAGGTCCATATCTCCCAGGACTTTCTCAAGTATCTGCTCGCAGGTAAGCGTATCTTCAAGCATCTGCGTCATTGAAGGAAGGTTCGACAGCCTTTCTTCAAGCTTTGTAAGTTCCTCGTCGCTTGCACCGGGAAGTGCCTGTATTATCAAGCCTCCGGCCTGCTTTACCGTATTGTTCTTCTCCATCAGCACGCCGAGAGATACTGCCGACGGAACCTGCTCACTTGACGCAAAATAATACGCAAGGTCTTCGGCGATCTCACCGGAAATAAGCTCGACCTGCCCTACATACGGATCCTTTAAGCCCATATCCTTAATAACCGACAGGTAGCCCTTTCCTACCGCGCCGGAAACATCAAGCTTGCCTTTGCTGTTGGCAGGGAGTATCACATCATTTACGATCGGGTATCCTTTGACCCGCGCCTTGGAATCGGCGGTCACGGTGATCCCCTTCATAGGCCCCGACCCGCGCAGCTGCAGTGTCAGTATGTCTTGTTCGCCCTTTTGCATGCATCCCATAATGGCTCCGGCCGTAAGCATACGTCCGAGTGCCGCCGTTACAACGGGCGAAGTATCATGACACGCCCTGGCATATTCGGTTAACTGTCTTGTTGTTGCGCAAAACGCCCGGATACTTCCGTTTGCCGCGGTTGCGCGAACTATATAATCACCCATATTCGTAACTCCATGTGACAAAAGGGACGGTTCTTTTTGTCACATTCAGAAGGCAAAAATTGCTCCAAACACCCCCATACTTACGATTCCCATGATAATACCCGCAAGAACAACTCCCAGCATCACCGCTATAACGCTCGACTTAAAGTCCATATCAAGAAGACTTGCCGCAAGTGTTCCTGTCCAGGCACCTGTTCCGGGAAGCGGAATTCCTACAAACAGCAGAAGTGCCACAAACAGTCCCCTTCCGGCCTTTGATTGCAGCTTCTCTCCTCCTTTGTGCCCTTTTTCAAGACAAAATCTGAAGAAACCGCCTATAACCGGCTTGTCGGCTCCCCACTCAAGCACTTTCCTCGCGAAAAAGAATATTAACGGAACAGGGATCATATTCCCCAGTATTGCCACGCAATAGCATAACGGCAGAGAAAGCGGAACGCCCGCATTAATGAACCCCACCGCATAAGGGATGGCTCCGCGGAGCTCAATGAGCGGAACCATCGATATTAAAAAGATAATAAGATAATGTGTAAATGTATTCATGAATTATTCCTTTCCGGTTTGGGCTTAATTATGGAGTATATCATCGATCGCGCTTATTAACGCTTGCATTTCATCATCTGTGCCGATCGAAATGCGCAGCCACTTTTTGATCCGCGGCTTATCCCACCATCTGACATAGATCCCCTTTTCCTTAAGAGCCTTAAACAGGTCTCCTGCCTCGCATCCGGCACTCTTTGGTGATGCAAACACAAAGTTTGTTTTGGAGTCGGTAACGTCAAACGAGCGATTTTTCAGCTCCTCTTTCGTCCATTCCCTTGTCCTGACTACGGCAGCTACGGTTTTTCTGAAGTAATCTTCGTCCGAAAGGGCGGCTAAACCGAGCTCTATCGCAGGGCGGTTCATAGTGTATGAATTGACCGAATACTTGACATCGTTTAAGAATCGTATAAGCTTGCTGTTTCCCATTGCATATCCGATCCTCATGCCCGCAAATGCGCGGGATTTGGAAAAAGTCCTCACGACAAGGACATTATCGTACTTTCTGATAAGGGGAAGCGCCGTAACACCGCCGAAATCCACATAAGCCTCGTCGACTATAACTACGCTGGCCGGGTTGGACGCTACAATATCTTCAATAAAATCAACGTCCTCTGCCTCACTCACTCCGGTTGGAGCATTCGGATTGGCAATGACTATTCCGCCGTTTTCACACATATAATCCGACTTTACAATGTGAAAATCATCATCGAGAGCTTTCGTCTCGTAGGGAATTCTGTAAACATCCGCCCATACATCATAAAAAGAATAGGTGATATCCGGAAATATGACCGGCTTGTCCGAATTGAAGAATGTAAGAAATGCCATCGAAAGAACGTCATCGGATCCAACCCCGACGAACATCTCATCGCTCGCAACTCCTTCTCTTTTTGCCAGTGCATCACGAAGCGGTGCCACATCGGGAGCGGGGTAGAGCCGCAATTTCTCGTAATCAAACGACGCAAGTGCCTCTTTGACTCTGGGCGAAGGCGGATAAGGCATTTCATTCGTATTAAGCTTTATAACTTTTTTCCCGTCACGCGGCTGTTCTCCCGGAACATAGGGAGTCACGCGCCTGACATTGTCTTCCCAACTCATATTCATCCGTTCCTGATGTCACTTGCAAGCTCGGCAAACTTCGGAAGCGAATTAACCACCGTCTCGTAAGAAACGCAATATGCGATCCTGACAAATCCGGGACAGGCGAATGTGGATCCCGGAACAAGAAGAAGGTTATACTTCTTGGCGATATTGACAAATTCTTTCTCATCCTCGATGGGGGATTTCATGAACAGGTAGAATGCTCCTTCGGGCTTTTGACACTCAAATCCGAGCTTCGTAAGGCCCTCGTAAAGCGTATTTCTGTTTCTCTCATAATATGAAATATCGGTAGCGGCATCTATACACCTGCCGATGACAAGCTGCATTATCGACGGTGCATTTACGAATCCGAGAATCCTCGTGGCAACACCGGCCGCAGATACAAGATCCTCAAAATCATCCGCTTCGGACGGAATTACGAGATATCCTATTCTCTCGCCCGGAAGTGACAGTGACTTGCTGTACGAATAGCCGACTATCGTATTGCGGTAATAATCGGGAACCCATGGCACCTTTGCATTGTCATATGCAAGTTCCCTGTACGGCTCATCAGTTATCAGATATATTGTGCGTCCGTATTCCCGCTGCTTCGCCTCAAGTATATCTCCCATCTTTTTAAGGGTATCTTCTGAATAAATAACACCTGTTGGGTTATTGGGGGAGTTTACGATAACGCATGCCGTTTTATTTGTGATCTTCTGCTCAAACTCCGACAGATTAGGCTGGAACGTTTTGGTATCAGGTGTTATTACAACCATCTTCCCGTCAAAGTTTGATACGTAATTGTTGTACTCGCCAAAGTAAGGTGCGAATGCAATGACCTCATCGCCGGGATTAAGGATGGATTTGAGAGCAACATTTAATCCGCCCGCTGCACCGACAGTCATTATAATGTTGGACTTATCATATGAAGTGCCGTATTTTTTGTTGAGCGATCCGGCAATTATGTCACGGACCTCATCATGGCCCACATTGCTCATATAGCCGTGAAGTTTAACGCTGTCGGTATTGTTAACTATATCCTTTATGGCTTCGTTGACTTCTTTCGGAGCGGGGACGTTAGGATTCCCGAGCGAGAAATCGAACACATTCTCGGCTCCGTACTTTGCCGCCATCTGCTTCCCTTCTTCAAACATTGCCCGGATCACCGAGCTGCCCTTTACAAGGCCTTCCATCTTACGTGATATCATGTGTTTACCTCTGCCCTGCCTGACTTATCGCGGTCTTTTATCCGCAGGGTCTTTGCTGTAATCGAATATAAGAGAACGAAGCCGTGTGAGAGCCGTAACAAATATTCTCTCTTCTACGGCGGTTGTCCACATACTTGCTTTTGTCTGGCCGCCAAGAACGTACTTGCTTATTATCCCGCGAAACAACTCGATGTCCCTTATTGTGGCACATTCCATTGCTATCCTCTCGGATTTGGGATCCGGCATTTTCCATTTGCGGTATACATAGGGGTAGTTTTTGTTCATGAACTTTGTTTTACGTGCTTCCTTTACAAAAGCAAGGAGCGTGGAGTCATACACCGGAACGGGAATGACTTTGTTTTCGCCCTCTCCTTCGTAGTAGTTCTGTACATCCTTTCCGCCTTTTTTCTCCAAAAAAGGCAAATACCGGAGAAGTTTTGCAAGATCATCCTTGTACTCCTCAATGGTCTGCTCTCTAAGGTTAACTTCCTGTCCGTACATATCCCTCTCCTCCGACAATTCTCAAGTGCCAAATCCTTGATTTTATTGCAATTATCAATCTTTCTTATTATAATTATATAATATTCAAATGTCAAAAAATATTAGAGGTTTCCGACTTGAAATTACGCGCATCCATTGATCCCGGCATAGAAAACCTTCCGGTAAAACAGAAACTGGCCGAATACATCGGTCTGTTTATTGTCAGTACCACTCACTTGCTGTTATTTTCATTGTGGACCAGCCCTTTTTACAGACTCTGGTACGGTTGTGATGCAAGTTTCTTTACTCTTGTCGGAAGGGGGATCCTTGAAGGAAAGGTTCCGTATCGTGATTTTTTCGACCTGAAAGGCCCTTATTTTTTCTTTGTGGAAGCCCTGGGCCAGTTATTTGCCCATGACCGGCTCGGTGCCTTTATAATACAGGTACCGTTTGCGTTTGCTTCCCTTGTACTCGTATACGAACTGTGTCTCCTGTTTATAACGAAAAAACAGGCGATTTTCGTTATGATCGTATATCTGTGGGGAAATATCACCACTCTTTGGGGCGGAAACACACTGGAAGAGTTTGCCCTTCCTCTGTCGTTAGGATGCCTTTATATTGTATTAAACAGAATCGTCAGGCATAATCAGACCTTTTCGGATCTTCCCTTTTCGGTCATAACGATCCTCGGATTATGTCTCGGTGTAGATATTTTCTCGAAGATAAGTGTGGGCGCACCGATATTCGGAATAATAGCTGCTATACTCTATACCGACATAAGCACCAAAAACTTCCGGAAACTGCTGTTAAGGATCATATATGTCCTGCTTGGTGTTGCACTTGCAGCCCTTCCCGTCATCATTTACTTCGGGATCAATTCCTCCCTTTCGGATATGATTTTCTGCGTGTTCAAGCTCGGATTCTCGCGCGGAACCGACTATTACGAAAGCTTCAGCATCACCTGGGAACTTAAGCTTTCGGGCTGCGTTGCCGCATTTATGTTTGCCGTGTTGCATCGCGGTCGTCTTCGCAGGGAGTTCTCAGTAATGTTAATGGCCATGTCTGCCGCGACCTGGCTTCTATTACACCTCGGTACGCCATTTTACTACTATTTTACTACCGTATATCCCGCACTGCTTCTTGCGATCATTCTGTTCATCAAAATCTATGACCCGATCATACTGTTCGAGAATTACAGGCAGGCTCTGTGTCTGGCACTTTTTTTCATTTATCTGTGCTATTATGTTCCGACGGGCCTTGATACGGTAAGAACCGTGCTTTACGGCAGGAGTTTTGAAAGTGCCGAAGAATACCAGCATAACGCCGAAAGCATAGCCACCCTCATTCCCGAATTCGAACGTGACAGTGTATTCTCCTTTATGATAGATATGCAGATGTTTGAAGCAACCGATATGATGCCGTGCTGCAGATATGTTGTCAATCTCCCGTTCTTTATAGATCTGTACCCGCAGGCTCTTACGGATATTCTGGAAATGCTCGATAACGAGCCCCCCAAGTGGCTGATAATAGGAGATAACTTTGCAGATAATCTTCCCGAGATATACGAAAGTGTCATGGATAAATATGACTGCATATATGAGAATCCGGCAGGTGATCTGTTCCTGCTGAAAGGATATAATTAAAACAATTTTACTACGAAGAGATGGAGGAAATCAAATGTCTGACAAAACCGTAACAATCCCACTGCACGGCAGGATAAGCTCTGACAATTCGGCTGCCGTTGAACAGGATATCATGTCAAAACTTGAAGGATACGATGGTAATTCGGTCGTGCTCGATGCCTCATCGCTCGATTATATATCGAGTGCGGGTTTGCGCGTGATCCTGCGACTCAAAAAGGCATACCCCGAAATAACAGTATCCAATGTATCGTCCGAAATATACGATATTTTTGAAATGACCGGGTTTACAGAGATGATGAACGTGGAAAAGGCATACCGGGTCGTTTCGATAGAAGGCTGCGAGGAGATCGGAAGGGGTGCAAACGGCACAATCTACCGTGTCGACAAGGATAACGTAGTCAAGGTCTATAACAATGCCGATGCCCTTGATGACATCAAGCACGAGCGTGAGGTCGCAAAGCTCGCCCTTATCCTTGGTATTCCTACCGCTATATCGTACGATGTGGTCAAAGTCGGCAACAGCTATGGTTCGGTGTTCGAACTTTTAAATGCCCGTTCATTTTCCAAGATACTCGCCAATGAACCGGATAAGATTGACTGGTGCGTCAAAGAATTCGTGAATATGCTCAAAAAGATACATTCTACCGTTGTTCCCGAGGGTAAGCTTCCCGATCAGAAAGCGACTGTTATGGGCTGGGCCGGGTTCATGCAGGACCACCTTCCCGAAGCCGAAGGGAATAAGCTTCTTAAGCTTGTAGAGGAAGTCCCTCATGACGATCACATGCTTCACGGGGACTATCACACCAAAAACCTGGAACTTCAGAACGACGAGGTACTGCTTATCGATATGGATACCCTTGCAGTGGGGCATCCGATTTTCGAGCTTGGCTCGATCTTCAATTCCTTTATCGGATACGGCGAATGCGACAAAAACCTGATCCTTAATTTCCAGGGATTTGACCATGTGATGGGAGAGAATTTCTGGAAAAAATCACTTGCGGCATACCTTGGTACAGATGACGAAGAACGGCTTCGCGAAGTCGAAGACAAAGCCAGGATCATCGGCTATACACGTATGATCAGACGTTCAATCAGGCGTAAAGGGCTTGAAAGCGAGAAGGGGCGTGCCGAGATAGATTTCTGGAAGAGCGAACTTATAGAGCTTCTCGGAAAATATGACACTCTTCTCTTCTGATACATAACAAATCAAACGTAAGGACTGTAATACAATATGCAAAACATCAAAAAAATAGATCTTCATATGCATTCGGTCGTATCGGACGGAACCGACACTCCCGGGGAAATACTCTCAAAAGTCAAATCGTCCGGTATAGATATGTTTTCCATAACAGACCACGATGCAATAAAAGGGTGTATTACCATACTGGACTGCATTACCGGTGACGATCCGAAATTTATAACGGGAGCGGAGTTTTCATGCAGGGATGAGGAAGGCAAATATCATATACTTGGCTATAATTATGATCCTAACAGCAAGTCTATACAGGATGTTGTCGATCTCGGGCATGGATACAGAATGAAAAAAGTTATGGCCCGGCTTGATTATATCAAAGAATCCTTCGGGTTTGATTTTTCGAAGGAAGATATTGATAATCTTCTGTCACTCCCCAATCCGGGCAAACCTCATATCGGAAATCTCATGGTCAAGTACGGATACGCCCCGTCCAAAGAGGAGGCCATAAACAAATATATCAACGGGATCCGCTTCAAAAGCGAGTACGTACGCCCCGAAGAAGCAATACAGGGAATAATTGAAAGCGGCGGTATCCCGGTTCTTGCCCATCCTCCTTACGGAAGCGGTGACCAGCTGATCCTTGGTGAAGAGATGGAAGACCGCCTTAAAAGGCTTATGGATTTCGGGATTAAAGGTGTTGAAGGATTTTACTCCGGATTTACACCGAAGTTGTGCCAGATGATGCTAAGACTTGCAGAGAAGTATGATCTGTACGTTACCGCAGGAAGCGATTACCACGGCAGGAACAAGCTTGTCATCCTCGGGGACAACAACCTTCCCGAGAAAAGCGAATGGCCAAAGGGATTGACCGAATTTATCGGGAAAGTCATTTTATGATATACAACAAAAAATACCCTCACAGAATCTGTGAGGGTATTTTGTCGACTTGACCCGTCCTATCCTTTAACTGAGCCGAGTGCAACGCCGCCCACGATAAATCTCGATAAGCAAAGGTAAACAACTATTACCGGGAATATCGAGAACGCGATCGTTACATAAACCTGACCCATATCAAACTTCAAAAAGTCTGCCGAACGCAACTGCGCGATAAGTATAGGAAGCGTTTTCTTCTTCTCATCGTGAAGGATAAGTGCCGGAGTAAAGTAATTGTTCCAGTTAAACACGAATGTGAAGATCATCTGAACCGCAATGGCGGGCTTCATCATCGGAAGCGATATCGTGTTAAACGTACGGACTTCGTTAGCCCCGTCGATCCTTGCCGCTTCAACTATTGCATGGGGCAGTGCGCTCTCCATGTACTGCTTCATATAATAGAACGTTGCGGGAGCCGCGATCGTAGGAATGATAAGAGGAATAAAGCTATTCTCAAGTTTCATGCCCTGAACAAGTTTGATGAAACCGAGTGCGGTAACCTGCGTCGGGATCATCATGACCGCAAGTATGAATGTAAATATTGCTTTCTTGGCCTTGAAATCGTATACATGAATGGCATAAGCAGTCATGGTCGAGAAATATACACACAGTATCGAAGCACACGCCGCAATTATGAATGAATTGAGCATACCGCGTACAATAGGCTGCGTTCCGTGCATAACATTTAACCAGTTCGTTATGAGATACTTGCCCGGGATAAGGGTAAAACCTCGTGTAAGTTCCGAGTGTGATCTGGATGCATTAATAAACAGTATATAGAACCAGAACAAACATAGAACCGTTAATAATATAAGTACTATATAGGCAATTATTCTTCTGACGGTTAAACCTAAACCGCCCTCAACATCATATTCTCTGTCTTGTCTCATTTAGGTTCACCTCCTTATCTCTTATTCCTGTCTCTTTTGGGCTTAACTTCATCAACATTATCCTGTACCGAAAACTTGTATACGATCAGACTCAGAATACCTGTGATAATAAACAGGAATACCGATAGAGCGCCGGCCATACCAAAGTTCTTGGAATACAGATGGTTGTTCAAGTACATGATCAGCGTCATCGACATTCTTACCGGCTCACCCTTTCCGTTTGTCAGGACCTGAGGAACATCAAACATCTGCAAGCCACCGATAAGTGATGTGATCATAACATACAAAAGTATCGGACGAAGGAGCGGGAGTGTGATCCTGAAGAACACCTGCGTGGATGTAGCGCCATCAACCTGTGCTGCTTCAAACAGCGACCCGTCTATACCCATCATACCTGCCATCAGAAGTATCGTCGTATTACCGAACCACATAAGGAAATTCATGAAAGCAACAAGTCCACGGGAGCCGGCTGCATGTCCTAGGAACTTGTACGGCTGATCTATCCACCCAAGATTAACAAGGGTTGTATTGATGGGTCCGGAATCCGCAAACAATGTAAAGAACAACATTGCAAAAGATGCTGCCATTATAAGGTTGGGAAGGTAGATAACCGTTTTGAAAAAACCCGCACACCTTATTCGAAGTCTCTGATCAGAGAACCATGCACCTAAAAGCAGCGAGAAAAATATCTGTGGTACAAATCCAAGAATCCACATGATAAGCGTATTCTGTGTGTATTTGATAAGATCACCGTTGCTAATGATATCTTTGTAATTCGCAAACCCGATAAAATTTGGACCTATCTGCTTAAGACCCGAAAGATAGTTTTCAAAGAAACTGTTATAGACTGTTGTTATGAGCGGTATCATCTGGAAAACCAGATAAACCAGAACGAACGGAATCAGGAAAATATAACCCCATTTGTTATACTTTACGACCTGACTCTTACCATGTTTCGGCACATTTGCCATAAAGCACTTCCTCCTTCTCCTGCGCACTAGGCGCCCAATTAATTAAGCTCGCAAAAGCTTATTGAGACCTGCTTGAATACTAATACCAAACCAATCCGGACAAGCCTTACGGGATTAATTGTATCACATTTGCTCATTAATATCATTTGATTTTGATTTTTTTTGTGAATTTTTGATAATAAATGCGCCTGCCTACAATAGGCAGGCGCATCCAAGATCATTAGTTAAATGCTTAAATTACTTTGTAAGTTCAGGATACTTCTCCATTACTGATGTGTAGAAGAGATCAAGTGCCTCTTCGTATGTAGCTGTACCTTCAAAGTAGTTCTTCATAGCGTTCTGGAATGATTCGTTACATCCCTGATCGTAAGCTGACAGATTTGAGAGGTCTATCTTCTCAGCACCTTCCATGTACATAGGAAGAGGATTCTGTCCGCCAAGGATCTTTGATGTGTAATCAGAAGATGCCATTTCAGCCATAGCCTTCTTGTTGTTTGCAAAGTCATCGTCCTTCTCAACGATCTCTTTCATGATGTCTGCATCACATGTAAGCTTCTTCATGATGTCTGCTACAAGTGTAGCGTTATCTGTACCTGTTGCTCCGCAGATCCATGTGCCGCCCCAGAAGAATGACTGAGGTCCTACGCAAGCGCCCCACTTACCGAGGTTAGCTACTGAACCATCCTGATCAGCTGCCATACAGAAGTTAATCAGCCAAGCAGGTCCAAAGTATGCAAATACCTTTCCTTCAGGATAGAAGCCCTTGCTCCAGTCATCTGACCAAAGATCATGTGTTCCTGCTTCGCCTGCATCTACGAGAGCCTTAGAATCGTTAACCCAGTTCTCAAGGTTCTTGTCAACGTTAATCTTATTTCCCTCAACCCACTTGGATGTTACGTTGTTTGAATATACACGGAATGTGTCGTTAACTGATGAGCATGCATAGTATCCGGCATCTTTAAGTTTATCAGCTGTAGCCTTGAATGCTGCCCAATCCTTAACTGCTTCCTGAACTGCATCAGGATCGTCTGATCCGAGAACTTCCTTAGCAATGTCTCTGTTATAGAACATGATCGCAGGACATCCCTGCCATGAAACACCCTTAAGAGCTCCGTTAGAATCTGTAACGATCTTCTTGGTGTAATCATACTGCTCTGCAAGATCAGCATCTGTGATACCAAGATCTGCTACAGGCATTGTGTAATCTGTGTCAACATACTTAAGAGCGTAGTCAGCTTCAACAAGGAAGAGATCGATCTTCTCGTCTGCTGCTGCGTCAGCCTGCTTAAGAAGTGCTGCATCAAGGTTGTTCTGGTATGCGTTGTTATCTGAAGGTGTGATGTTCCAAACAACATCAACATCACCGATCTTACCATGTGTTCCGTCTACTTCTTCGTATCCGGGATAGTGGTCTGTAAGACGTGTCTTGAACTCTTCGTTCCAGCAGTAGATGTTAAGAACCTTTCCTTCATCTGCTGCGGGTGCTGCTGCTTCTTCTGTAGCAGGTGCTT
>DFGA01000059.1:76541-82105 GCA_002371615.1 Lachnospiraceae bacterium UBA3762
TGCTTCTTCTGTAGCAGGTGCTTCTGCTGCAGGAGCTGCTGATGAACCACAGCCAGCTAATAATGTAGCAACCATAGCTGTAGCAAGTAAAGTACTAATTACTTTCTTCTTCATTACTTCATTTCCTCCCTTTTAGTGAATAAAAATTATTTTTTGATAACGATTTAAGTTTCCTTAATCGTTTTCGTAAATGTAGTATATTGCAATAATTATAATTTTGCAACCCTTTTTATTATAAATTATTGGGCAATATTTACATTTTGGATAAAACTTTCAAGATTACGTCCTCGATTTTGTCAACTTTGTTCAAGAAAATCACTTAATATCCTTAAAGGTTTTCGTTAACAAAATATGAACAGGGTGTTAACCCGAAGTTAACACCCTGTTCATAATGTATGAATATGCAGCCTTCCGGCTTTATTTCTGAGGTATAAATACCATCATATATACTGCCTTGGGATATAATGTATGAAGATGGAACATGCGTGTTCCGTCAACATACCACATACCGAGCGTTGATCTGTCAAATTGCGCATCATTAAGGACCGTTACTGTCCCGTCAGGCAAAAGAGCTATCATTCCGGGAATATAACCTTCCGGCTGGCGGAAGAATATCTCGTAATTCATCGGAATGCTCAACGCGGCACAAGGATTATATCCTACTCCGTTCATGAACCTGCCTACCTCTATCTCAAATGCATCTCCCGGTACGAATCCGAGCGACGTGGCAGCATTTGCAAGGTATGCACGTACTCCCGCCCCTGCTGACGATACTTTCGAATAAGGAAGCTCAGCGCCATCTGTACTTGTATTTGTTGCCAGGTACTGGTTGCATCCGTAATAATATGTATTGTGACAGTGTTCATAATGATCACAATAATAAACAGCCTGTACGCTTACTACCTGACCGCCTATTTTGTACTTTTTGGGAAACTCGTTACCGAGATCGATGCCAAGCATCGTTCCGTTATTTACGACCGCGGCAGGAGTTTGGTTGACATAATTTGCGCACTCTGCCGGAACCGCAAAGGCCGTACTTATAATCCCTATAAGTGAAACTGCCGAGAATAAACGTATGATTTTCCTGTTCATTTGTACTCCGCCTTTCGTTGTGTCAACATATTTTATGAAGCAACACTATTTTACCCATATTTACTATGTTATGTCAACAGCAATATCAGCCTTTAAGTCCTCGTGACTGCCGGTCCATATCTTCAACAACTATGTCATATATTTCACCGAAAGTCTTGCAGTATTCAAGTACAAGCCACGGCTCGTTAGTATGATAATGCAGTTTAACGATTGCCTTCTCACCGTTTTCATCTTCTCCGGAATCTCCTGCCACTACCATACTGTCACCCTTAAAAGTCTCGAGAATGTGATCCCTTATCTCATCGACAAGTTCATCTGCCAGATCATCCGGGTCTTCTCCGTCTGCTGCGTATTTATCAAGCAGTAACTGCGTGTCATAACGAAATTCTATTGTATCCATCTGATTTTCTCCATTCTTCTATGTTATTCCGATATATGATGACCATCCGTTCTTAAGAGCCTGCCCTTTCAGATCTTCTCGGGCTCCGGATAATCAACCCCGAATGTCTCTACGGTAACGCTCTTCATAATCTGGGGAATCGTCGGTCTGTCCGAATAATCAGTCGGGGTAACCGCTATCGCATCGACAAACTCCTGGCCCTCCGTGATTTTACCGAAGGCTGCGTACTCACCGTCAAGATGGGGACTCGTCTCATGCATGATAAAGAACTGCGATCCTGCCGAATCAGGCATCATGCTGCGCGCCATTGACAGCACTCCTTTTGTATGCTTGAGGTCATTTTTGAACCCGTTACTTGAAAACTCGCCTTTTATGGAATATCCGGGGCCTCCCATTCCGGTACCTTCCGGATCTCCGCCCTGGATCATGAAGCCGGGTATTACCCGGTGAAAAATCAGTCCGTCGTAAAATCCTTTCTTAATTAATGAGATAAAATTATTAACAGACTGCGGAGCCACATCGGGATACAGTTCAGCCTTGAACGTATCTCCGTTTTCCATCGTAAATGTAACTATTGGATTATTTGCCATGATTTTTCCTTTCATATTTATCTCGCGGTGTAGCGAGAACTCTGTCGCTTCGCGACATCTCGCAACATCTCGCAACAGTGATTATAAACCAAAAACACTGGCCAGACAACGAAAATCATTACCATTAGTATTCGTCGCTGGGAAACGGTGCCATACCGTGGTCATCGGGATTGCCGCCGATTATATCTGAATTTTTGAACTGTGTCTCGTATAGCTCGGTATATACCCCTCCCGCGCGTACAAGATCCTTGTGCTGGCCGCTCTCGACTATCATGCCATCCTTAAGTACATATATCTTGTCTGCGGCTAGTATCGTAGAAAGCCTGTGTGCTATAAGAATACTTGTTCTTTCTTTAATTATGGGATCGATCGCTTCCTGTATTTTGCTCTCGGATATCGAATCAAGTGCGCTCGTTGCCTCGTCGAATATAAGCAGCTTGGGGTCTTTTAGCAGAACTCTTGCTATGGATATCCTCTGCTTTTCTCCTCCCGAAAGCTTAAGCCCGCGATTTCCCACCACCGTATCAAGACCCAGCTCCTGATTTTCTATAAAATCATATATATTAGCCTTCCTGCACGCAGCTATCATTTCATCTTCCGTGGCATCCGGAGACGCGTATCTGAGATTATCCCTTATCGTTCCGTTAAACAGATATGTTTCCTGGGATACCACACCGACGCATTTTCGCAGTTCGGCAAGGCTTAGGTTTCTGACATCGACGCCGTCAAAGAACACAGCACCCGCGCAAACATCATAAAGCCTCGGGATAAGGTTTATGATCGTACTCTTTCCGGACCCGGAAGGTCCGACAATCGCCATGCTCTTCCCGCTCTCAAGCTTAAAGCTTACGTCTTTTAATATCTGCCTTGTACCGTCATACGAAAAATCAACGTTTTTAAACTCGACTTCTCCGGTAAACTCCCCGGGTGTTATGGGGTTTTCGGGGTCTTTTATCTCGATCTCCATATCGTAGTAGTCAAAGATTCTCGAGAAAAGCGCCATGGCTCTCATCCAGTCAACCTGAATGTTCAGGAGGCTGTTGACCGGCATATATGTCTTGCCGAGGAGCGCCACAAGCACAGTAATATCACCGACAGTGATCGTACTGTCGTACTTCATGATCAGTATTCCGCCGACCAGATACAACAGCATGGGGCCGATATTTGTTACCGTATTAAGCACCATAAAAAACCAGCGGCCCGCCATACGCTCCCTGATATTTAAGTTTATCATCCTGTTGTTAACGGCTTTGTAACGCTCGAATTCCTCTTCCTCTTTTCCGAAAAGCTTGACAAGGAGCTGCCCGCTTACCGAAAGCGTCTCATTTAGTATCCCGTTTACTTCGTCATTGCACTGTTGTGCTTCGTTTGTAAGCTTCCACCTTGTTTTTCCGGCTCGTCTCGTAGGTACGGCAAAGAGCGGGATTATCAGAATCCCGAGAATGGCAAGGATCCAGTTTTTCTGGAACATCGCAACGATCGCAAAAACAAGGGTAATGGAATTGGACAAAATACTCTTAAATGTATTCGTGATGACCGATTCAACTCCGTCTATGTCAGATGTCATACGCGTTATGATGTCGCCTTGATTGTTTGATGTAAAGAACCGCTGAGACATGCGCTGCAAATGCTCATACATCATATTTCGCATATCAAAGGTAATGTGCTGTGCGATCCAGTTGTTAATATAGCTCTCTCCCACACCTATAAGACTGGCCAGAACTGTCACGCCGAACGAAGCCGCAATGTATATGATAAGAAGTTTCATGCTGCGGCCGATAAGCCCCTCATCAATGATTTTACCCGTCAGGATAGACGGCAAAAGATTCGCGATCGAAGAGAGCGCAATGCACAGAAGCACCAGAATAAGCTGCTTCCAATACGGTTTCAGATAAGAAAAAACTCTTTTAATCAGAGCGGATGTTACTTTGGGGACTGCAGCCAGCTCCTCGTCGCTCATATAGTGGCCGCCGGGACCCCCTCTTCTTCCTCCTGCAGGTGGCATAATTACTCCTCTTTCAACATCTTGTTAATGGTATTGAGCACTCTTTTCTTGTCTGTGCTCCACTTAGGTTCGATCAGCAGCTTTCTTGGACCGTCTCCCGTAACTCTGTGTATAACGATCTCTTCGGGAATCCTTCGGATCAGCGAAACAACGAGCTTGCAGTATTCTTCCATACTCATTATATGAAACGGATCATTGATATACATCTGTTCAAGTCTCGTTCCCCGGAGCACATGCAGAAGCTGAAGCTTGATCCCCTTTATTGGAAGGGCGCATACTTTGTCCACAGATTCCTCCATCGTCCTGTGATCCTCGCCGGGAAGTCCCAGTATAAGATGGGCTATCACGTCTATTCCCACTGCGCTGATCCTTCGGACACTATCCTCAAACTCCTCATACGTGTACTTACAATTGATGAATTCGAGAGTCTGCGGATGAACGGACTGCAGCCCCATTTCTACCCACACGGGCTTGATGCGGTTCATTTCACTCAGCAGCTCAATTACTTCCCAGGATATGCAGTCACACCTGGTGGCTATTGAGACGATCACAATATCCGGATGATTTGCCGCCGCAAGAAAAACCTCCCTTAAGTACTCAATTGGTGCATATGTGTTGGAAAAGGCCTGAAAATAAGCAATAAATTTATGGCAGTCTGATTTTTGGCTGATCAGTGACTTGGCCAGTTCGATCTGATCATGAATATCCTGTGCGTTATAGGAGTAAGGCTCCTTGTCCCCGAAGGTAAAATCACCCGATCCACCCCCGGAGCAAAAGATGCAGCCTCCGACACCTTTAGTGCCATCTCGGTTGGGGCACGTCATCCCGGCATCAAGAGCAAGCTTGTAAACCTTCTCACCATATGAATTTTGAAGATATTCATTAATAAAAAGCGGCATAGTGTAATTATCGCATACCGGACGTAAATGACGCAAATAAAAAAGTGTTTAGATCATCACAATCTAAACACTTAATCGCTGATGCCGCAGGCCGGGGTCGAACCGGCACGGGTATTACTACCCACGGGATTTTAAGTCCCGGGCGTCTGCCAATTCCGCCACTGCGGCCAATGAAGATAGAAGGGGCCCGATTCACGAAGTGGATCGGGAAGAGGTCTGTCTTCACCGCGAGCCCAATCCGACGTAGTCGGATCCTAATGGGCGAGCGTCCTTTCCTTCGCTATCGCTCCGGAAACGTCGCCGTGCGCGGATTCTTCGAATCCGTGCATATAACGACCCAGACGGGACTCGAACCCGTGACCTCCGCCGTGACAGGGCGGCGCTCTAACCAACTGAGCCACTGGGCCATGAACTGATGAAAATGATGACTCCGACGGGAATTGAACCCGTGTTACCGCCGTGAAAGGGCGATGTCTTAACCGCTTGACCACGGAGCCAAATAAAAGGGATCCTTATTGGGATCCCTCCAGAATGGACCTTCGGGGACTCGAACCCAGGACCGACCGGTTATGAGCCGG
>DFGA01000010.1:0-6108 GCA_002371615.1 Lachnospiraceae bacterium UBA3762
GCAGCAACGAATTTGACATCCCTTTAAATTCTCTTATTCTTCATTCCAGATTTCAGTCTTGCTCTGCTTCTTGCGTCCTTCGTTCATTCCGATCAGATGTGAGAAGCAGGTCATGTCCACTTGAATCCCCATGCACTCACACTCCGGGTGACTGCGGGAAATACGGACGGATCATCCATCCGTTCCGTATACACCTTCAAATCCTCATGGGTTATCTTGTACTCAGGCTTCTGCTTGCTGTGAGGATTGATGAAGTCGGCCTCCGTTTCGCTGTAGCCGCCGAACAGCATGTTCACGTCTATATACTCAGCATTCTTTTCATCAGGATCGTCTTCATCCATTCCGTCAATTTCAATCCTGACTTTTCCGCCCTTCATCGCTATGCTGTGATATTCATCAAATGTCTCCATCTCCGCTCTCGGGAAACAGTTCATGTTTCCGGGAGTGCTGCGCATTTTCTCCGTCATGACTTCAGCAACAGTTTTGGAGGCCTTTGTCGCATGGAGCGGAACATCTCGGCCCCGCTCTTCCCGGACAGATTGATCGAACAGCGTGAGCAGATCATATTCGTTTATTTCCGGTAATCGCTTCAAGCGGTTATACTCCCGTTTGTAATAAGTCTAGTAAAGGGCAAGCAGAATGTTCCTGCTGTACTGGCTTCCGAGGCGCATACAATCCACCATCAGGTTCAGGACTTTTTGAAAATAAGAATCTCCGGCATCTTGTTTCAAGTCCTCATGGGAGAGATGGTTCCTGAATTTGCCATTAAGAAATTATAAATGCCCATTCTCCATAGACGCAGCCGCCGTTTCCGCAAGTGCCGGATCCATTATCATAGGCTCACTGCGCAGGAACTGTTCTTCGATAGCATGAAAATTCCTGCGCATATCCGGAGTGATAAACGAAACGATAAAATTAGCGATTGTCCCGTAGTCATCGTCCGGACGTTCAAGCACCAGGCCGTTTGCTATCATCCTGCGGACATCCTCATACATTTTCCGATTCATCTCATCATCAGAGGGCAGGAGATCACGCAGGGTTCTCTCATTTGGAGAATTCATTGCGGACTCTATGCGTTGTAGAAATAATACCGGATTATCAAATCTCTCCCTGTCAACCCCCGGCAGATGAACTTGAAATGACTTCACTTGCTCTGTTGTTCGCGGATGAAATCTTCTTCCGCCTGATCCATGATTGCTTTTATCTGTTCCGCCGATGGCAGCTGTTTCTCGATCTCCCTGATACGCACATTGTCATATGTGGCAACGCCCATCGGAGTCGTGATGCCTTGGAAAGCCAGCTGTACTTCTGTGCGGTCCATATCCTTACAAATCAGCAGCCCTATTGTCTGGTTGTCGCTTTTCCTGCGAATCAACTCGTCCACAGCATTTATATAGAAATTCAGCTTCCCGGCAAACTCCGGCTCAAAGGGTTTGACCTTCAGCTCGATAACGGCATAGCACCGCAGGTAAATATGATAAAAGAGCAGGTCTATTTTCCTGGTCTTTCCCGCGATGACGATCTCTTTCTGCCGTCCGACAAATGCCCAGCCCTCGCCCAATTCCAGCAGGAACCTTGTCATCCGGCGCTCAAGGGCGTCTTCCAATGCATTCTCATCATATCCTTCCGGGAGAGTAACAAACCCTAAATCGTAGTTTTCCTTCAACAGCTCTTGTGCAAAGCTGCCCCGAGGAATGGGGAGTCGCTCCCTGAAGTTTGTCAGGGCGCCACCGGAAACATGAAAAAGGTCTGCACGAATATTGTCATCCAATGCGCTCCGGCTCCAACTCTTCTCTATCGTTTTCCGAATATAGAAGAGTGCCTCATCAATGGATTTACATTTCTGGATAATCAGCACATGATGCCTCCATGGTACATATGCGAACGCAGGAGGGAACGCGATTTCTGAACCAGGCTGAGACAGTTTTGTCTCCCGTATTTCTGAACCAAGCTGGTTCAGTTTTTGCCCTTCGGAACTGATCTTGTTTTCAAGTTCTTCAAGATACTGGCGCGCTGCCGACTCGGATGAATAAAAGACATACCATTGCTTCATCCACCAGAGGTTTCTGGCTGAAAACCCCTTTGCACCGGGGAATGCAGCCTGCAGATCGAGGCTGACCTGTTCCACAACGCCCTTTCCCCACTTTTCCACTGCTTTCCGGGTTACCAGGTCACGACCAAGCTGCCAGTTGAACAGCAGCGCCTCCGAATTTACCTTCACAGCAGCCTTTATCTGAGACGACTGATACCGCTGCTTGATTTCTGCGATCCAGTCACGATAATCGCTGTCCAGATGGATGTCATGTGATTTTACTACGTATGGCTTGTCACCCATTTAATCATCGCCTCCCGTACATAATACTATGCCCCATTCTGTAACCTTCCTCCATATCAGTAGCATCATATCACATATATATGGAATAGTGTGCGACAAAACGCAAAAACGAAGTGATCGCCACCCTGCACCTTTTGCATCTCTTTTCATGTGTATTTGATGGAATTCTTATTGATAACCATTCCTGATACCGGCGTTTCAAGTTCACCCGTTTCCAGAAGCAGCAAACGCTTTTTCTTTAAAATCTTTGGATTCGCAGGATGAGATGTGTTAGGCTGGTTCCTATGGGATGGAATATTCCCCGCCCGCCAAAACAAAAAAGGCACCTACCCGGTCAATGACCTGAGTAAGTGCCTGTCAAAACCATTCAAAAGCTGTTCCTCTTGACTGATTACCTGTATTAAATTGGCGGTCGTCCATGGCTACACCACATTCCGTGATGCTCCGCGGACTATTATTCTGCTTTTACACTGTCTTCCGTGTGAGTCCGTGAGGTTCTTCAGATTCCGCACAGAAACGGGTCAATCCGTCCTGATCCGGGATTGTCCGTCGTGCCACGGATTGGGTCGTCACGGTACAAAGAGCCACATTATTCCGGACTCCTCATCGTCGGGAATATATTTTTGCTTTTCACGTAAGTCTCCATATCTTCTTAAAACCTCCCTTTTACTTGCTCCTCGCAAGGTTCGTTTTCATGTAAGTTTTTATAAGTTCCCATACACCGTGTTCAGATTGGCGTAAGGTTTGGCGTATTGGCGTGAAGGTCATACTTCATTGTTCTACATTGAAGTACATCTAACTGCATGAATTCTGGCATATGTCTGGCGTAAAATTGGTGTAAACTATCACAGAGGGAGATACCTTGAACAGAATTCCGCAGCTGTTATCATCTCCACATTCTCATAGCGGCCGATATCCAGAAGATCTTTATCACCACTGACAATATACAGTGCCTTTGCATCCAATGCGCAGCCGATGAACTTATCGTCATCTGGATCCCTGCTTACCTCGACCTTTGTCTTTGGAGCAATCAATTCCAATCCTGCAATGAAAGGAGCCAGTACATCACGGCGAATATGCCCCTGTTTCCGGGCAATCATTTCCTCGACGATTTCCTCATATTCCTCAATGATTTCAGGAGTAGCGCAAGCATGTATGCCTTTCTTTCCAACCGACTCGATGACTCTTCTTGGAGCTCCTCCAAAGAATGTACCAGATATCACCACATTGGTGTCGATGACTATCTTCATAGACGCTTCTTCCTTCTGACTTCCTTGATGATATCGTTCACATCCGATTCCTGATATCCCACTGATGCTGCCCATTCCCTGGCCTCATCAAGTCTTTCCGAAAAATCCCGCTCCGTCGGGATCGTAATAAGCTTCAGCATGATCACGTCATCAGATGCATAGGCAGCAAGCTTCGCTCCGCTCCCAATGGAAAGCCTTTTTCTCATTTCAGCAGGAAGGACAATCTGTCCCTTGGACGAAACAGTCAGCACGTCAATGCTCATACTCTCACCTCCGATGTAAGAATTTCTTACATTTAATATAGCATTAGCCAGAACAAAAAGCAAGATACATTCGCTGCTTCCCTTCAAAAACGTCCAAAACTGTATCCGGCCAACGACACTGGATGGAAAAATCTATGCACTTATGCTAAGCGTGAAATCTCACACAAGAAGTTGATTCCTTGTTCTACACGTTTTTTTACTTGAACAAGCTTATTGAACGTAAACTTCCCAGCAGGGCCATGCGTTCCACCACTAAGCAATTGATTCAGCTCCAATATGTTCTTTATATCAGCTTCAACGAACGAAACAACACTTTCATCCATGTCTGTATTCCGCATCATGTATTTTATTTTCTCTCTTCGTGTTGCGTTACCCCGTTCTGTCTTTTGACACTGTGGATTATATGCAAACACCCGTTCATCCGGAGCTTGTATTTCAAGAAACTCCGTAAAGATTTCTCGAGTACTTGTGCAGAAGTGTCTGGTCGCATCTGGATTGTTTGGATTCAGTGCAAAAACAGCGCCCTTCCAGCGATTATTCAAGTCATCAGAGACCAAAGCAAGCTTATCGCCGATTTCAATATCTTCAGGCGATTCTTCTGAGACATTATCTCCTTCAATATAGTTTTCAGTAATCAGACTATTTGCTTGTTCTTGCTCTATTAAATCAAGAATTCTATCTTGTTCAGAGGTTACGGAAACGCCCTCATAGTAAACTCTTCCCACATCTTCATAGTGTTGTTGCATTGCTCTTGAAGACACGGTAAAGCTGGTACGAACAGTAGTCGTTGTGTTCAGTTTACGTAGCTCGTTATTAATTATCTGCCTATTACGTCTGACATTAGCATTATGTTTCCTGACAGCAGCGTTATAATTATTTACCGCTTTTTTGACTTCGCGATTATAGTTGTTGATTGCCCGATTCATATCATTGATGGCACGTTTTTGCTTTTGTTCCAACTGCCGTATCTTTGATTTGAATTGTGAAGGGGTCATTTTTTTCGCCATTATCTGACTTCCTTCTTTCCTGTGATATATTCAAAGATGAAAGATTTTTGTGGTTCTCCAATTCTGATAAGCTTGATATATGCTTCTATCATTTCGCTTCAAGCATATTTCAGTTCTGTCGTTTCTTCAACGCGCGTTTTATTTTTGCCATATGCTTTTTGACCGGCTTTCGTATTTCTTCAGTATCTCCAAAAATACGCTCGGCTCTCTGAACATATGTAAAGAAATTTCCGCTGTCCTTTCCGCTCGGCCTTGCTCCCCTTTCAGAGTACCTCTCGTACAAATGATCCTTTCCTTTCTGATCCGGATTTCCCGCTATGGCATGTGCCTTTCGGTACATCCGGTAATAGTACTTACTCACCGTCTTTGCCCGTAAAGTAGTTGTCGTGCCATCAAAGGTAAACCCCAGGAAATTGATGACTCTTTTTGAGCCGTCCGCATTCTCCAGAAAAGTTTCACCTATGTTCTCTATGTAAGGAAGATCCGTCTTGTAGATCTGTGTTTTTTGTGGCTCCAGCGTCAACCCAGGTGTGTCTTCAATTATCTGATTGATTGAGAAAATCGCTGTTCTCGCTGCTGCTTCATCCAGCGGCAGGACTACAATAAAATCATCGCTGTATCTCATGTACAGTCCTGCACATTGATCTGTTATATCCTTAATCTTCCAGTCCACATCCATCATATAGACATTCGCAAGTAATGCACTGATCGGTGAACCCTGGGGGATACCGAAAGAATCTGTGTGCATTTTTATATGCGACCGATACTTCTTGTACTGTTCCCTGGTCAGAACCGTGTTTTGGGAATTCAGCTTCTTTCTTCCTGCACTTGTTGCAGGCAATCCGTTCAGCTCTAACAGGTCTTCCAGCTCCCAAGTGCTGTACCTGGTAATATTCTTGAAAATCGTGTAATGATCCGGCGGAAGCTGCTCCACACCAAGAAGGCTGCACCATTGTCGCTTCAGATACTGGTGATCCAGGTTATCGAAGAAGCCTGTGAAATCACCTATCATCACATACGCATTGGGATTGGCCTTTATAAAATCAAACGCCTGCTTAGCAAGATGAATGTTATTCTTTCCCAGATCCGATCTGTATGCAACAGGGACATCTTCAATTCCAAGCTCTCTGATCCGCGTATTGTATCGCTCATTCATTTTATGACAGTAATACTGCAGAATGCACCGATCCAAATGTGCCGCATAGCAGATGTCCCGTTCCTTTGGCTTTCTTCCCTTACTACTGTATTTCGAG
>DFGA01000010.1:6172-23414 GCA_002371615.1 Lachnospiraceae bacterium UBA3762
AGTCTTTCTTATAATGGATAAGCGGATAAAAGCCATGGTGTGAAACCCACTCTTCATCAGTCACCAGGTTTGCAGCCTTTTTCATATCTGTCCTGGCGTCAAAATGAGCGTAATATTTCTTGCTTTTCTCAACTGTTTCCTGTCGTAAAATCCATTCGTCGATAATTCTTTCTCCCTTATATTGCAATACCCATTGGCATGGAGGATAGCATTCCTTAGCCGATGGGTATACAAATGATCGTGGTATCAAGGGTGCAGAGTTCTCTGCCATATGAGTACCAGCTATCCAGTTGTGCAATGCTTAATTCGTGTATAATCAAGCAGGAGGACTTTGTCATGTTCCTATACGTCACCATCTTCGTGCTGACCGCTCTGGTCTGCGTCTCAGACAGTTTGTTCCAATCACTCTTGTTGGAGCTGATCGGCGAACTGTTGACAACAATTCTCATCCCTTACAACATCTTGCAAGGCGAAGATAGTCTATCACATAATATAGTATTTTTCAACAGAAACATATTTCTCTGGCAGTTCTTCCGACGCCAATCTACATACAGAAAAGGCACCCTTCAGGGATCTGAATCCCCTTCGGATGCCTTTTGATTGTACGCCCATATTATTCTTACTCAAAAATACCGGCAGCAATGAAAATCACCTATTCCTCTGACGGATCATTTCCGGTATCTTTTTGATTCATAGGCTTGTTGAACCAATCATCCAGACCCTCGAACTCGGATTCCTTAAGATCCTTTGTAACATCCGCATAGATGTTCAGCGTCGTAGAAATATCCGCATGTCCGAGTGTATCCTGGATGACCTTTACATTTACACCGGCTTCACACATCCGGGTCGTAAATGTATGTCTGAGAGAATGGCAGCTGAAATGGGGCAAAAGGATTTCCGCATTCGGATTATTCAGCAATTCCGCATCATTACAATCTCTGGTAATCCTCCGGATCGCTTTATTAAGGGTCGCCTGATGCTGAACCATTCCGAACCGATTGACAAAAATGAAATCCGTATAACCATCCACCTTAGAGACGCATACAATACCATTTTCTTCCTGATACCGCTTTTCTTCCATAAAAGCTTCTTTTACAAACTCAAGCATCGGAACCGTTCTGCGCCCAGCTTCTTTCTTCGGCGTGTTTACGCTGAAATAGCAGCCGTTGACCTCATGCTTATAATAGACCAGCGTATGGTTTACATCAATTAAGCCTTCATCCAGATCAATGTCACACCATCTGAGACCCGTGATCTCTCCCACACGCAAACCGGTTCCTACCATAATGGCAAAGACCGGGTACCAATGTCTATATTTCTCTGAATTCTTCAAGTAATTCAGAAATAAATCCTGTTCCTGTCTGGTCAATCCGCGTCTCTTCTCTAATTTAAACACATGCGACTGTTTCAACTCACGGAGGACGTTATCGCAGGGGTTTGAGCGAATATAATTGTCATCCAGAGCCAGGTCAAAGACCTGATGCAGAACAGTATGTACTCCGTCTATGGTATTTACGCTGAGATTCTTGTCGTCGGCGAGGGAATTATAGAACCTCTTTACATCCGACTTTCTGACGTTCTTTATCAACAACTTTCCAAATACCGGCTTCACATGCAAATTATAAGTGTACTTGTAGTTCTGAAAGGTATTGTCTTTCAATCCCCGTTTCAGATTGCACCACATTTCAAATATGGCATTGACCGTGACCGTCTTGCCTTCTACCCGAATACCTTCATACTGGTCATTGGCAACTTCGTCTTCTTTCTCCCGCAGTTCCTCCAAGGTCTTTGCATAGATGGAGTGGCGTTTTCCATCCCTGGTCGTCCAGCGATAATCGTATGAACCGTCTTTCCGCTGAGATTCGCCTTTTCTGAGAACCATCCTGCGTTTATCTTTGCGTCTGGGTTTTTCCGCCATTTGATATCCCGCCTTTCTTATAAATCTGAAAGGGATCGCTCCTTCAAGTTCGATACTATCAGGTGCGCTCTCTTTTGATAAGTTTGTCGCTGGGCCTTTATTTTCGCGACATCCTTGACAAATCAGATAGAGTGCATCTTCTCGGTGTACTCATCCAGTTTCTTCCGTTTAATCATCCGTTTGGAACCGACCCAGAGAACAAAAGTGCAATGATCATCATCCGACAGTTCCCGGAGTTTATTTCTGCCAATTCCTGAATACTCAGCAGCCTCTTCCACTGTCAGATTACTTTTTTCCCATATGGGCACTTCCTGTTTCGTTGCCATTCCTCCTCCGGCGTTCCGCCTTTATATTCACGACTGCGGCCCACTCAATGCCGCACAGATCCCTGTAATCCAGTTTTCCCAGATAGGTCAGGATCCTTACCTTGTCGATTGCCCGTGCCTGTTCGCCCATCGCCATGGATTTCTCCAAAAGGAACGGTGCAAACCGCAGCACATAATGTGTAGGTTGATCCAGCTTCTTCAGGTTTGAAGTGAGCGGCACCACCGTCATCGTGGTGGAGCGCCTGCAGCCGGATTCATTCTGTATCACCGCTACCGGACGTATCCCTCCCTGCTCGGAACCGATCGGTTCTCCGAGATCTGCAAGATACACATCGCCGCGGCGATAATCCCAGTCTTGCTTCATAAGCAAATACCTCGCTTCCTGCTATGTAATGACCGCCGCCGTTATGGCGGCGATCCAACAGTCTATGAATCTTCCCCCTACTTGTTCTCAACACCCCGGGGGGGCGGGAAGTTCTTCAGGCGGCCGTCGGCTGCACGGCTCCATAGGCTTGCTGGCCTCCGCGCGGTTCTCGCGCAGCTGCCCTCATTGCATGTTCCCGGCAAACGCTGGGGGCTGTGACTGGGCAGAAGTATCATTGTCCCTGTATGCATCATCGCCTTACCGGTTGCCGGCCGGTATTTTAAAGCCGGTACAAATCGCTCCGCTTACGCTCTTGGCGCACCGCTTTCCGGGCTTAACACACAGGAATGCTCCTGAAGAAATGTATATTCAGTTTTCAAGGTACTTCAGCGCAGCAGGAACCGCTGCTCTGAAGTAAGTTTAATAAGATCGGGGTTCCACTTTTACTGTCCGGCAGCCAATGGATTTATGCCTTTTAGGCAAACTTTCACAGCTTCTCCGCCATGGCAGCAAGCTCTGCCGCCAGATCCCTTACCCGTCTCCGGATAGCAGTATCGTCCGCCGCTTTTCCAAGCACCAGGTAATCAAGACTCACGGAAAAATACTCCGCAATCACGATCATCAGATCAATCGAAGCAGCCCGGTCACCGTTTTCTATCCGCCAGAGATGCGGCACCGAGATATTCAGTTCCTCCGCCAGGTTCTCCAGTGTCATCTTTTTGCCGTTCCTGATCCGGCTTTCACGAAGTTCCTTAATCCTGCTCCCGCAGGCTGTCATATCAAGCATTATTCTTTCCTCCGAATTCTGAAATTTGTTGATTGGGCAAATTCCAGAACCCGGAGGAGACTGGCAGTGAATGATACGCCTGCAAAAGGTCAAAAAAAAAGAAAGCGGTCATCTTCACAACCCGCAAAGATGACCGCCAGTACTATTGTTTCTGGTTCCAATGAAAAGCTCCCGTCCGATAAACCTTATAGAGACTGATTTATCTTTGCCTCGCAGAATCTATCAGGCGGGAGTTTGCTTCCCCGTTTGCTGAAGCGTTTGTTTTACCGTTTTTGAAAACTCACGTTGGTTTGCCCGTTTACCCGGCGTTTGCCGGATCATATAGTCAGCGTTTGCTTTCACGTTTGCCCAGCGTTTGTTTTCGCGTTTTTGCCGATTTTGGCACCAAAATAAAAAAGGCCCTCTGCCGCTCCGGATCAGTTCCGACAGTCGGCAAAGGGCCCATAGTCATATGTTTTATTCAAGCTTGATATTCTGGTTTTCCAGCTGATACAGCACATCCGCATAATCCTCTTCTCCCAGCATCTCTTTCGCTTTTGCAAGTGCCTGTTTTGCGAGTCCCCTATTTCTGCTTTTCGCAAGCGAGGCTGTCAACCAATAATGTGCCTGCAGGTTCATCGGATCCATCTGGATCGCCTTCGTGGCATAATCACGGACACCGGCATAATCACGGGTACGGTACAAAGCTTCCAGCAGTTCACTGACTACTGATGCATAGATCCCGGCCAGCCGGAAGGATTCATCCATCAGCCAGGTCGCGGACTTCTCACTCATATACAGCGGCCCCCTGTACAGGCTGAATGCTTTCTTTAGTATCTCAATTCTGGACGGATCATTCAGGTCTTTTGCCTGATATCAGTATTTCTCGAACAGGTCCGTGTCTGTCGTGATGTTCAGATCCGGATTTAATACATATCCCGCAGGTTCGGAAACCACCAGGGTCTTATCCACCGGATACCCGACGCTGTGACGGAAACGATAAATCGCTCCCCGTATCTTTCCGGAAGGATCTGCTGCATCTTCTTCCGGCCATATGCGATTTATCAACTCCGTATAGGAAACATGCCTCTCCCTGTGCAGCAACAGATAAACCAGTATATTTCATCCCATTGGAGCATTGACTCTGGATTCATCCAGATGATAATGCATAGAATGGATTTCTACATTTCCCATGAGATTGACATATACATCATTTTCGTTATGGATCTCCGGTTTTCTCTCCCGCATACGGAAGCTCTCCGCCATACGGTTTTCGTTTACAGTAGCTACCGCGACATAGGCCATAATACGCAGCATATTCGGATCCAATTTATTCCGTTTTGGATTACGGATTACGATGAAGCCGGTGGGCCTTTTCCAAAACGGCACGCCGATGATGGAAGATGCTTCCAGACGTTTATAGTTCCGGTATTCTACCGGATTCGTTTCCCGTAGCGCATCCACATCTTCAATGATGACAGGATCTCCGGCCTTTAGTGCCGTGACCCATCTTCCAAATTCCTCAGAGAACTATAATTCATGGAACGCAGTATCTGCCATTTCACCACATTTTACGTCATACCACCAGTACGGTCTCCATACGCTGATGTCAAGATCCAGCAGAATAATGCCGCACCAGTCCGCTTCGTAGAATTCACAGGCTGTTATCAGTGTCTTCATGCAATGTGTTTCGGATCATCGGTGCTGTGCAGCCCCCGCTCCAGTTCCGTAATAGTATGCTCAAAGCTTGCAGAATACCTGATGTAATCTTTGAGCAAGGCGATTTCGTTCGGAGTCAGACGGCTCCAGTCTTTATTCAGCATCCTGAGAATAAATTCCAGCAACATATGCCTCACGCTCCTTTCCGCCTTATTCAGAATGTCTTCTAAGATGTATCTTACGTGAAAAAGCCGCAGTACTGTCAGGTATACCCCATGACAGCCTGCGGCCTTGGTTCGCTATCGCTATGTGATCAGGCTGTCAATCATATCTGACGGCCATTACCTGTATGAATCGAGTTACTTTTTCTTTCCTCCCATGTTCTTGGCGAGAAGTTCTGAATATGCAATTGTCCGTTTTATCATTTCCCGGCAGTACATCCGGGTATCTGTATCGCAGTTCACAAGAGCTTCAGATATATCAGCTGTGATTATTCGGTCCGAAACGTAACCCGCTGTGTTATACAGATAATAATCCACGCCCGTATCGAATAGTTTGCCCATTTTTTCTATGACCGGAAATGATGGCCCAACGACACCGCGTTCAATATCGCTGATATGCTTTGTCGTACAATCACACTGATCTGCGACATATTCCTGCGTCATCCGTTTTGCAACCCGGGCATCCTGAACGCGACGACCAATCTCAACCAGCTCATTGCTGGTAAATTTTAAAGCCATTGGTCATCACCCCCATTCCATTTCTTCTCACCTTCAATATAGTAAAAAGCCGGCTGCAAAAACACAGGTTCAAAAGGCGACTTTCACCTTTGAAAGCGGAACTTTTTATTTTCCGAGTCCCATCTTTATTCTCAGGCTGCAAAAAGCAACGTTTTTGTTTCTTTTTCCGCTTTAAAAGACAGTTTTCGTCATTTGTCATTAGAACTCCTCCTGTTCCCGACATGAGTACACACGCCGGAAACAGAAAGAGGCTCCGTTGCTCGCCAGCTGTCACCCATGCGATAATTTGTAATCCGAGCAACGTCGGGATAATCGAACGATCTCCCTTGCGATAGCGAAAAAAAACCATCTGCAGCAGGACTCTCACCTGTCGCAGATGGTATTGCCTCCATCATCACTATACAGTTTATGATCTGAAAGTCAGTCGACTTGCGGTTGACCTCCGGTCAGCTCTCCGATGTTTTCCGATGCACACCAGATGATCGTGCAGGATATGCGTTCGATTTCAGTCACTACTCCTGCTTTCTTCATGACCATATCGCTCTTCGCCAATTATCAATCAGAGAGAGCAGCCTCACTTTCAATGGCAATGCCCATTTTCTGGATCAGATCATGAAGGCTTTTATCGTGCTGCGCCTGCGAGATAGCTCCTCGCTCCAGAAACATATCGAGCGTCTTCTTTTGACGTTGGAATAGAAGCCTGTTCTTTTCCTCATAGCTAAGGAAAGACCAGTCAACATTTTCAATACTCTTCATATTCCTAATTTCTTGCTTTCCTCCTCCAGCTTATTGAGGTCATCATGGTATCTACTAATAGTCATATCCATACATTGACGCCTGTTCTCTGGGGTTCTGGTATTCAGATACTTTTGATTATAAAAGTAAGTAAAGTCGTGTACCGTGCCCACCAAAGCTGTACATGCATATGCCCAATCATGAATATCCGTCGGAGGGATATCCAAATCTGATTCTTCGAAAAACAGCTCCTCTATCTGTGGTAATATGGACTTTAATCGAGAAATCAATTCCGACTCATCTATCTCTGAATTACAGTACTCGTTATACTCCCCTATCACGTTCTGAGCCAGCTTTATAACCTCGGCGACAATCCTTTTCTCTTCGCCAATAATAGTCTGTCTATCCCCTGTATGAGCCTTTTCGAATGCCTTTATTGATGAATATCCGTCGTTAATATCAATATGAATGTCCTGAATATCCATACTGTGCTTTGACGGGGCATACCAGTGCTTTCTGTCCTGATTATGATCTGTCCAGGTCGTCCGATACGCATATGTACTATTGGTCATATCATCTATATCATATCCAAAGAAGCAGAAGACAATATTTGCCGGTTTCCCTTTGAAACGCTTTTCCGCTATTTTGCTCTGATATACATCAGCATAGCTGACCTCTTTGATGATTTTCCAGTTGATTGCTGCCAGTTCTTCCGGGGTTACTTCATGCTTCAACATAGCCCGTACCCTCAATCGCTTTACATTTGCGAAATGCACCGGCTCCACGGAACAAATCATATAATCATCATGATCTGAGACCACTGTATTCACATGATATATACTTGGATCTTTTGTTGGAAACATGATGGTTCCTCCAATGTTTGATCGGAATATGGGGTTTTGTACCATATCCGGATGAGCCTGATTCCAGCGATCAAGCAGCACGAATACAACTTCTCGTATTCGATCAAGTGAAACTGTTTCTCTCTTTATCGTAAAGCAATTTCTTGCCGCCAGGCAAAAAAAGTATGTAAAAATACTGACTCCCTGCTCGGGATGCAAACAAGATTCCTGACTCTTGCTGGATGATGCAAATACTGCACATCCGCTATTTACAAATGGTTCGAGCCATTCCTCATCATTGATGATAGTACCAGGCACGATTTCATAGTTGCCTGAAAAACATGCGTCGAGAATAACCAGCTTGTTCTTAGCTTTTATTCCGGTGATCACATCGATCAATTCCTGAGTCAAAACAAATTTATTGCTAAAAGCTAACACATGTCCTTTGTCAGGCTAGTTCCCTCCATGTCCTGAGAAGTAGAAAATGAATGTATCATCTTCCTTAATAAATGGCTGGAAAGATGCAAATCGGCTTAAAAACGCACTACTATCGACAATGCCACTCCACCCCAAAACAGTTATATCCGATGGATCTATATCCGCGCCATCAAGAAGAGTCCTTCTCACAAGAGCTATATCGTCCCTACAGAACGGTAAATCATGCAGCCCGGGAACCGTATAGTTACTCACACCAACAAGAAAAGCTTTAATCGTACTCATATCCTGATACCTCTCTAAAACAATATTACGCTTTTTACATCATACCAAGCGCGAGAGGTAAATAGGTCGCCTTCCAAGCGACTTTGGTACAGCATATGTATCATCCCAACTCGTCAACTCTTGAGTAATTCCAACCAATGCCGGATCCCCATCTATGGATGCAAATAGCGAATAGCTTTCCCAGTCATTTTTGCATACTCGATCTCTGACCGCGTGCTCTCACCGATATAGCCACCGACATTGATAACAAATATTTCATCAGCCATATCAATCTTGCGCTTATGCATGTCATCCAGCATTTCCTTTGTCGCAGTCAGAGTTCCTTCATCCATGTTTTCCCAGACTTCATGATCCCCGGAATGTCCAAAGAGGCCAACACTGATTACAATGTTGCCCTCAAGGGTCAGGCGTTTCTGTGCCTCCATAAATTCATCTTTGAACCGGGTGCTACCACAAAGCGTTATTACTTTATAATTGCCAACCATGATTGCTTTCCCTTAATTCAGAAAAATCTTAATCTGATCTGGCAAGAACAGCATTTTTAATTCTTACCTTATCAACTACTCTCTGATAAACATCTATTCCGTATTCCGGAGCCATTTCAAAAGTTGCAAACAATGCATACGGAACCAATAGATTTGGATGAGCGCTTGATGCATCTGCCTTGCAGTTGACTTTGATTTCTATAGCATCATTAGTATCCCATGGTTGTATTGAATCACTTTCAAATATTTCATGTTGTACAGTGCCGCGTGTCACAGCATGATGATCATATTCTTTCCTTGATCCAATAAGCTTGCTCCCATTCTCTATAGTCATCCAAACCAAATGTTCACGGTATTTCAGAGAAGAAGGCCATATCGGAGAGAAATAAGCTAATGTCAGTACTAATCGGCGAAAATACTTGTGTTCATGGAATTCAATAGGAATCGGAAGAGAGTAAACAAATGCAGACTCCTGTTTTATATCCCCGTAGCCGATCAACGTGATTTGTTCTTTCGTACATTCCTTTACCCTTTCAATATCAGGAACACCATATCCGAAATATCGATGAATCGTATTCTTTGCCTGATTACCATTTAATCCAAGGGTGTCCTGAATAAATGACATCTTATTGCCCCAGGAAGCCCCATGAACAAGCATAGCTTTTAGAAGCACCGCCGCATATGCATCCGGGACTGAGTTTCCTGTCTCCGTCATAAAAACATCATTCAGGACTTCATAACATTCCGCAGCTTTATTTGTAATCAGGGCAGTTGCATTACTGGTTCCACTTGAAAAAGTGGTACTTATACCTCCCGCATATATTCCTGGAGCAGCCGACTGGATTCCCGGTGCTGCTTTAGAAGTTTTATTCCATATCAGAACACCCTTTTGAGCATAATCTTCATGTACATAATTCTGGCCGCCTGCATAGAAAATATCTGGTTTTATTGCACTGTTTATTCCAGAACCGAACGAACCATAAAGAGCCGGCATGCCTTTAGAGCATACATTTGTGGTTCTGTCATTGGGCGAAGCTTTCGAATTGTCCTCATACAACGCACCAATTGTCAATGCGTTCATACTCTCTGCTGGAGAAAGCAAGCGCAGATTTCGTAATTCTCTACGAATATATCTGAATACAAATTTATCTTTCTCTTCATCCATCATTTTCTTATATTCCGGAAACTCTATATCTGCAATGACATCTTCGGAATGATTCCCGGCGCTCACAATAAACAGAATTCTGTATTTGAAGCTCAACCAATCGAGCAGTCTTGCAAGAGGGCTTACTATATTATAGAATTCGCGGTATCTTAATCCGATGGACAGATTAATTATCTTTATAGAAGGTGCTACTCTTCCTGCCGACTCCTCAAACAGCCTTCTTACCGCTATGTGGATTTTATCAACAATAAGAATGTCGTCAGGCACCTCTTCTATGATCTCTCCCCTAAATGTTGTTGATCCCTTCATTATGGGGCGTACATAAATCTGACGAAGTGCTGAATGGTCAACATGCATTGATTGGCCGCGTAAAATCAATGATGACATACTTGTAGCATGCACACGCTCATTCGCCTGATATTTTTCTTCATAGTTATCGGGGTCATCGACTTGAAGCAGTCTCCTTAATAACGGATGATTCTCCTGCGGCATACCGTCGAATAAAGCGACAATAGGTTCATTGATTATTCTGAATGTATCTTTTTGTTCTGTTTCCTGACTGGTTTCAGCTATTCCCACAAAACTTGCCTGCGTTGAAGGTTTAATGAACATGATTGGATCTGCCATTACAATGTTCACTTCAGCTTTTTCAATTATTTTTTGAGCGTAATCCCGTGGCAACTCGGCTAATAAGGCATGGTATCCTATCTCCGGAATCTGAGATGTTGTAATAATCCTTCCACCAGAATCCGTTATCATCTGAGAAATGCCCGTTTCCAAAGTCTTCCTTTTTTGTTCACTGGATCTGAAAAACAGCTCTATCTGCGCCTTAACATAACCAATGTCTGGATCTTTAAGATCTTCTTCCCATGCCGATAACAATCCTGTGTCTTCAACCCGCTCTTGTATTCCCCACTTGTGTATGTCCTTTAAATGCTTGAATACCTCTCGAAAGCCTGTCAGTCCTCTGGGAAAGGCATAGTTCTCATCTGCAGCATAGTTCTGCCATAAAGACATCATCTGACCTAGTGCCGCTTTATCTGACATGACGCAAAACAGCTTTGTGGTTAGTCTCTTTGAATCATCCCGTTCTTCATTAGAGCCTATTGCATAGAAATCATCTGTATTCTCCATGGAATCGTCGCTTAATTCCATAAGCCATTCAATTGCTGGGTATTCATCCTTTAATTTCTTTACAGCAGTATAGAAATTCTGTGGATCTCCAACAGTTTCAAAAACAAGTGTATATTCCGGCTCAATATTTGTTGCATAGCTCTGGAAAAAAGTCCCGCCCCTGTTTATATTGTTTTGAAGCGCGTTAAACTGTACCCCAAGCCTATCGACTTGACGTTTATGATTTGGCATTCCAACTTTGGATGGTCCTCCATATCGTCTTTCCTTCTCTGCTGTCGATGGATTCCCGAACAATATTAACGGTCTGTCAGCCATATATTATCCCTCTGTATTTTCACTTTGATATCCATTCAGTTTTAACTGCTCATTTGTTATAGATTTTGCCCGAGCACCTGGTCCTCGTAAAATATATTGACGGTATACAGCCATGGCGAACTCTTCTATCTCCGCGTAACTCTTGCCATACAGTTTTTTCGCCAATGTACTTGGTTCAATACCAAAATCAAAACTCGTTTTCCTTTCAAAAAGAGCAAACCATTTTTCGATATTGGCTCTGGTAGGTTTCGGCAACACACATTTAATCTGGAATCTTCTCCATACAGCCTTATCCAATAATGAATCGTGATTGGTCGCTGCTATTGTTACGACATAACTGGGCAGTGCATCTATTTGTAAGAGGAGAGAGCTTACAACACGTTTTATTTCTCCCGTTTCATGCTGATCTCCTCTCTCCTTGCCAATTGTGTCAAACTCATCAAAAAACAGAACGCAATGTCTGCTTCGAGCATAATCAAATAATTTTGAAAGCCTTGCCGCAGTCTCCCCAAGATAAGATCCAATAATAGTATCATAACGTACCGTTAGCATCGGAACCATTAACGCTTCGGCCAATGCTTCGGCAAGAGATGTTTTTCCATTCCCAGGAGGTCCAATAAGTAGGAGTTTATTTCTGGGTTCCATTCCATAAGAGCGCAGTAAATCAGCCCGAGTTTGTTCTTCTACCACATTTCTGCACTGAATAAGCACATTCTCAGGAAGCAAAAGTTCGTCTAATCGTTTCTGCGGATTCTTCTCAACAAATAAATTCGTATCTATGCTATTGTGATTATTTATTATTTGCCGACGGGTGTCATTTCCGGGTCTACTCACTCCCTCGGGATGATCCCTTAGCAATTGATTGATTTTATTCGCAAGGATTTCGTGCTGTTTATTTCTCTCCTCTGCGCAAATCGCCTGTGTTACTCTTCTAAACGTGGCATCATCCTTAATCAGCCCCGCATGTATCAAATCATACAGTAGATCTGCCCTAGCCATTTATTTCTCCTCCACAAACCAAGCAAGCCTCTTGATTTATATTTTTTTTAATTCTTTCACATCTATAAAATTGCTTTCACAGAATTCATAAAATGAGTTTTTCGCCAATTGGCTGGGTTCATGCCTGAGGTTTTCCCATCTGTTAATAGTAGAAAAACTAACCCCTAGTGAATCCGCGAGTTTCTTCTGACTATACTTCAACTGTTTTCGTACAAACTTCACTTGATCTGCAAACATTTTTCCTCCAACGTCCATTTCCTACAGCTAATTCGTATAGGTACATACTCGCCATTTTTGATGCACATATTAAGGCAGTATGATTATATAGCAAATGCTATATTTTCGTCAATAGAATCATGGAAAAACAGCCATGTTTTTGCCTACAGCGTTGTTTTCTCATTACAAAACAGCAGGAAGCCCTTGATTTTGACATATCATCCTTAACTTCCTATGCTTTTTAACCCTCTTTGAATCTTTTATCATTCAAGGTCGTTATCACCATCGATATCTTCGGGAGATGTGGTTATCTCGAATAGTGCATCTGATAAATCCGACAAAGCATGCCTGAGTTCCAGGGCAGCCTCTCGAAGATATTGATTAGCTCTTTGATTTTTTCCATTCAGTATCATTGTTTCAATCATGGACTTTCCGAATTCCAGGTCCGCCATCAGGTCTCCAAGCTCTTCATATATTTCTGACATGGTTTTATTCCTCGCTTTTATGAGCAGACTGGATAAATGTTACGATCTCATCTGCGGTTTTATTACCGGCATGATAAGCTTCCAGGACCTTCTTATCGTCCAGCTGTTTCTTCTTCGTGACAAGCTTTTCCAATTCGTCAAGAGCGGCATCTTACTTTGCTTTTGCCGCCGCTACAGCGGTTTCCGCTGTCCTGATCTTCTCATCCAACGTGATCACTCTTCTTGCCATTCCTGTTATACGCTCCCTTCTGCCTGTTTTTCAAATGCTTCCGCCTCGATCCGCGCAAGATCCGTACTAATACCCCTCGCCTGCCGGTGGATGTTATCCGCGCTCATCCCGAACGCATTCAGGATCGTCTTCTGGGTCGCCGTAACAGCATAATCCAGGTTGTATTCATTGTCCGCGCCCTTCAGCATCTCTATCTTTTCCAGTTCCCTGACTGCTGCAGGCACTGTCATGTAATTCGGCTTTTTATCCAGCTTTGCCTGTTCATCTTTTAAAAGAGTGTAGATCCTGCTCCGGATGATTGTTGCCACGAACCCGATAAAGATCTTTGTATCGACAGATTCGTTCGAGTATACACGCTCACAATGGGCCCCGAGGTAAGATTGGTCTGCGCTGAACGTCTTTTCGGAAGAATCCCGGCTCTTGTACAGCATAAGTGCCTCCTCTGCGGTCATCTTTGCCGATGTGACGATCACGAAATAGCCGCACAGCCGGATCTCCCTGTTGATCACCCCGGCCTGCTCGACCCCTGACATGAACTTCTCATCTTCGAGCCCCTCGTGCCAAAACACAAGATCGAAGTATTTTTTATAATCCCCGCCCGGATGGACAGGTTCGCCCATCAGTTCCCGGAGCTTTCGCCCCATCCGGTCTATCTTGTCTTCAAGTTTCTCCCTGTCGGAAGCTTTCCTTCCATCATCATAGTAGATATGGAAATATCTGTCCTTCTTATCGTTCGCATACAGTTTTCTCTTTATCGTGGTCCCGCTGACCTTGAATGCCCGGATACTATTACGCCGGTCGTTCTCGAATGTCCCCTGCGCTGCCAGGACCAACTCACTGACCAGCTTCTTCATCCCCTTCTTTCCGATTATGTCGCTTGCCGTATACCGTATAACTTTCAATGATGCCTGCAGCTCTGGCAGCGTCTTGTCTTTCGAGTACATTGCTATGTAGCCGAAGGAGTTCTCTTCTCCTGTTTCGATTCCATAGTGCTGGCAGACCACGTACGCTATTGATTCAGCCTCGACCTCCATGGTCCTGTGATCTTTTCCAAGCTCCTTCAGAGATTCCTGCAAATGATCCATATCCAGAGCGTGTAGGGTGGCATGAGCTACCTCATGGATGACTGCAGCCGCTGTCTGCCGTTCGCTCATGCCCTCACGAAGCGCAATGCGCTTCTCCGTCTGGTGGTAATAGCCGTCAGAATTCGTGAGCTGCTCAAATCCTATGGGAACCGGTGAAATGTCTTTGACAGCCCGGAAGAATCTTTCAAAACCTTTTACATCCCCTTCAATGTTGTCAAAGAGTGTAGGAAGTGGCCTTCCGGATGTCTGGGCAACATCAAATACATTAGCTACCCTGAAAGCCGGGATAGTCACTTCGACTTCTTCCGTCACGATAGACCCATCTGGACGCTTCATCGGTTTATGCGTCATCTGGTCGATGACTTCCATCTCCATCTTTGTCTTGTATGGTGCAGGCGCAAGGATCTTGATCGCTTTTTCCCCTTTGTTGACCTGCCTGCCGAATTTCTTTTTCCATGTCTCGTAACCGGCGACCCTAGTCACATCAGGCTTTTGCATCTGAATCAATAAGATGTTTCGGAAACTGTAATGATGAAATTTCGACATAACTCGGAGGTACTCTTCGTATCTGCCGCTCTCGAATACCTCGCGGACACCTTCTTCCAAGCGATCCGTCAGCTCCTTAATCTGATCCTTTCTATCTGCCATAAACTCCTCCTTGTAAAAAAGCAGGACAGCCGGGAGTTAGCCTCCAGCTGTCCTGCAATCATTCTTTCTTTATGAAATTACTTTTAATCTGCCCAAAGATCAGTCTCTCCGGGATTACTGCATCTCCCTCTGTCTGGGAAGCGGGCTTTCTTTATCCTTCATCAATCCTGTCAATCAGCCAATGACGAAAAGCCTCATCCTGCTCTCTGATTTTACTCTCGTCCAGATATTGCCAGAACGGTTCATCTATTACGTTTTCCAATTCCATATCCCATCCGCTTTCTTCTCCGCAAAATGCAGCATAAAATCCCACAAGGGCACCGGCGAACTGAGTTCCCTCATAAACAGCATAACGGTTCCTGACAACATATAAATAGAACTTCAGCAATTCTGCAAATTCGTCTACCGCGCTGTATTCGATCACTTCCAGATCCGACAGGACGAGCTTCCCGTCCACATATCCGTTCTCCAGCCTGTGTCCCAGCTCATATTCCAGCTCTGCTACCATTTCTGCATCGGTCAGTCTTTCCAGTCTCTGCATCTTCAGAAGCTCTTCTTCCAGGCCTTTCCTTTCTCTTTCAATCACCTCTCTCACTTCATTCAGACGGCGCGTAAAGCTTGTCTTTGTGTCATTCACGTAGCACATATACATGCTGTAAATCAGGTCATTCTCCATATAAGGAGCAAACATGCGCAGCATGATCTCCGTCCCCCGGAATCTCGCAATGAATTCATCGTGAAGATGATAGTCATAGTTATTTGCGTGCATCTGCGGATCAGCCCAGTCTGTCAGAGCCATCATCCGGTCATAAGAGCATAGATGCGAGAACTCATGACAGAACATCTCGATAAAACGGAAGAAGTGCATCAGCTTCAATCCGCGCTCCTCAGAAGCTTCTCTCACACCTCCCCTTTTTTCCTTAAGGTACTGCCCTGCCCCCGCAACTACTGATTCGTCCATAGATGCCAAAACGACAAGTTTATCCGTTCGCTCCCACGGCACCAGAAACTGGCCGTCATAACGGAGCGGCAGAACTACGTCTACCCCATAGCTATTATAGTTCCGCCACTCCTCCTGAAGACTCTCGAAATCAGCACACAGAATGATATCGTAGCTGCATACCGGTTGACACCGGTAGTATTTAAGGAAATAATCGATTGCTTCCTCGATGACTTCCGGAATATGCCCTATAGATACTGACGTTTTATTGATAATCATCCTGAACGGGTCTCCTTAAACAGATAATCACAGAATGGCTGACAGCGCTTCATCTGTTTAATGATTATATTCTGTTATGAATGCCTGTTCAACATTATCGGACGTTACTATCTTCTTATTTTCCTGAAGCAAGCTCCGGCATGTAATAATTCACCTCCGCCCTGTAGTATCCGGAGATTGTTGCCGGTGCATTAAAAAGTGACGCAAGCATATACTGCTTGATGTTATAGACCTTGGTTGTGTTCCCCTTTAGGCAGGTGATCACATACTCGATGTGGTCATAGTTCAGCTTCCGAAATCTGCTTTTTACCAGTTCTGCCGGTTTCATGTCCCCGGATATCTGAAATGCCTTCCTCCTGCTCAGCAAGACCTCAATGATCAGGTCAACAATCTCCTCAATGAGATCCTGTTCACCCGGAAACACGACCGATAAATCATCAGCATTGATATTTTTCGCCACTTCTTCTCTGCATGCCGATAATTCCTCCTCTCTGATCTCATCGAATCGCATCCCTCTCAAAGTCTGTTCTTCACCTGCCTCAGATATGATATGATTCGATTCGATATGATTCGCTTCTGTCTGATTCCTGTCAGTATTATTTATTTTAGTCTTATTCATAAGAGGTGCCCAAACCGGCAGTTCTTGAACGGCAGAATCGGACGTTCCGGAACTGCCCAAATGGGCTGTTCTTGAACCGCCCGAACGGTCACTTCTGGAACTGCCCGGAAGGATGGCTTCCATAATTTCAGGATCACAGTTTCCAGAACTGCCCATATCGACTGTTCTGGATTCTGTTTTTTCAGGAATCCCGGCTGCCTCCCGGTAATATAATCCTCCTGTGGCATGAAGGATTGGATAATGACTCGGGAGTTCGCCATCGCATAGAGCATCCTTTCACTGAAATTTTCTCCCTCCGATATCCTGAGTAGGCAGGAAGCCCTGTCTGCAAATATAAATGCGACAATATATGGGATGTTCATAATCAGGCTTTTCCGGAATTGATCCGTTTTAATATAGGCACCAATCTGTTGAAGATACTCTCTCGGTTTTATGCAGGATAGCAGTCGCTGAACATATTTGTTCGACATAATGCTCACAATCAGCGGATGCAGGTACTTGTTCAACATAATCCGGGATTTCGGCTTCCGTGAATCTTTGCCTGTGTGTTTTTTTGCGGATTTCATCTCGACA
>DFGA01000014.1 GCA_002371615.1 Lachnospiraceae bacterium UBA3762
CCTGCTGTCTCCAGAAGTATTCCATCCGTGTACTCTCCCTCAATTTTTCCCCTTACTGGTCTAAGTTTAACATAGAAATAAATAGGGTTTTAATCTGTTCCTGCTCTTACTTTAAAGAAAGACAGCCGATGGCATCGGAGTAATCAACTTCGATGTTGCATTTGTAAGTTTGCTTCTACAATAATAGCAGTTTTTGTGATGCAGAAGAAGGACAGACTTTCTTCGGCAGACATTTCAATCTAATTCTTGTCCGTATCAATGCAATAAGGCAAGACAGAAGGAGCCTGCGATATGAGACAGACGACAGGGCAGTCTTCTTTACGGACCCAGACGTGAGAGATCTGATCGATTAAGTTAGTAACTGGTCGATGCGGAAAAAATATGCAGGGAGTTGCTGAGGTCAATCCTGAAACGGATCTGGTGTGTCTGTGCGCTAATTGCCACAGGATGATGCATCGGAGCAGGGAGCATGTGATGACGGTTGAAGAATTGAGGGAGGAGTAGCGAGCTTGAATGCGACTATTCGGTAAATCAAGCATATCTATGAATAGAAGCCGGACTGCCGGAACATTTGTATAGGCAAAAGTGTTTAAGATTGACAGTCCAGAATAGCCACGCTCCCTACAAAAAACAGGTGAAATTTAGATGCTTAGATTTTGCATTATTTTTGACATCTAAATTTAATTTAGAAATAGGTAAAGTCACGTAATTCGATACATCTAAAAGTCAATAAATGATCGAAAATATGGGAAATTTTAAATAATAGATATCGATATTTTAAAGAAAAATGATATACTTATTATTAGTTAGATAGTTGCTTTTGGAAGGGAGTGATTGTGCTGTGAGTATTATGAAGTTGAAGAAGATTACAATTAAGAATTTTAAATCTTTATATGATGTCTCGTTTGATCCGGGACGAGTCAACGTTTTTATAGGAGCAAACGGTTCCGGCAAATCTTCTATATTGGAAGCAATCGGTGTGCTCAGCGCCGCTATGACGGATAGGGTCAATGCAGTAAGTCTGCAGCGGAAAGGCGTAAGACTCAGTACATCGGCCTTGTATAAATCCAAGTTTTTGTCAATAACAAAAGAATCAAAAACAGTGGACTTTTCTCTAGAGTGGGAGATGAACGGTCATGATTATGAATACCTGAACTATTTGACAGTGCCAAAGGATGATGATGCATGGAAATACTTTGCTGAAAGCGTGACCTGTGATGGGGAGGCTGTTTATGGAAGAAGTAACAGAAGCAGCGCTCAACTGAACAATAAAATCGGTTATTTTTCAATTTCCGAGGCTTTGTCCGGTGCTGAATATGTGGAGGCAGCAAAGTATATCGGAGATTACGGTATATATCAGCCGGATACGTTGACTTTGAGAGGAACGGTTGCTGATCCGGTGCAAACAAATCCGATTGGATTGAATGGAGGCCGCCTGGCAGAGGCGATAAATGATCTCATCCATGAGGAAGATGAAGATGTGATGTTTGGCTCTATGTTCATGGAAGATATGCTGGAACTGATTGACTGGGCGTCAGGATTCAGAGTAAGCAAGCCGAAGAAGACCATCCTGAACCCGGGTATTCCCACAACACAGCAGATTATCGAGTTCAGAGACAAGTATTTGAAAGATACGGTATCCTTTACCGGGTATGATGCCAGTGAGGGTGCGCTGTATGTTCTGTTTATGCTGTCCCTTGCGATGCATGAAAAAGCCCCGAAGATGTTTGCTATAGACAGCTTTGACCATGCCATGAATCCCAGACTGGCCAGGAGAGTCGTGGAGGTCTTCTGTAACAAGATTATCGAAGAGAATAAGACAGTTTTCATGACAACGCACAATCCGTTGGTGCTGGATGGTCTCGATCTGTCCAACGATGATATTAGATTGTTTACGACAGACAGGAACAAACAGGGCTATGTAGAGGTCAGGCGTGTGCAGGTTTCAGAAAAGCTGCTCAAGCTGGATCAGCCGCTGTCAAGGCTCTGGATCAACGGAGTACTAGGAGGAGTTCCGGAACTGCTATGAAAAAAGTAATTGGAATAGTGTCGGAAGGGCCAACCGACTATATGGTTATAAAGGCAGCAATTGACAGGATCACAGGAGAAGAGAACAGATACCTTTCGCTACAGCCGGAACCAGATATGATGGGACGCTATGGAAACGGATGGAAAGGTGTCTGGAGATGGTGTAAGGAGACCCCTTCGATCAATATGCTTATGCAGGAAGTGCATCCAAGCATTGACGCGATTGTCATCCAGATGGATGGTGATGTGATACGAAAGGAAAAAGAGGCCCACTGCCTTTGTGAATCAACTGTCTGTGAGTATAAGGGAACGGTTTTCCCCCTCTATTGCGAGAAAGTGAAAGAAAAGCAATGTCCGGTAGATCTTCCGTGTAAAAATCATGAAATTGGGATTGACGGTAGGATCAATCATGGTGTTTCAATTCTCTCGTCAGCCATTGGAGATGAAGATATGACGCATATATCGATTATTATCCCTTGTGACAGTACAGACGCATGGGTGGTTGCGGCATATGATGAAATAGACGATGTTGAAATGATAGCGGATCCCTGGAAAAACATTATTGCCAGGAAAAAGTTTTATCATGACATAAGAGTGAGAGGAGATAAAAAGAATACGATTACATATGCGTCCTTTTCTAAAACGGTTGTTGATCGATGGGGGAAAGTCACAGAAAAGTGCAGTACGGCAAAGATGTTTGAAAATGAGATTAAAAGGATTCTGATGAGTAACACAGAGATTAATGATTGTGGCTTGCAGAAAAAATGGGAGGTATAAGATGACGCTGGAAGACACATCGTTTTCTGATCGACTCAAGCAGCTGTGTGAGGATTATTTTTACGAGCATCAAGAGGTTCCTCCCTGCCCTGTGAAGTCTTACGAGCGGATGAACTCCTTATTAGGCGGGACCAGGAAGCCTACCGTGGAAGAATTGATTGCAATTTCGGCAGAGTATGATGTGAGCATAAACTATTTGCTCACTGGGGACGAGATGTTTCCCAGTCTGCACCGGATTCCCGAAGGGGAGGCTAAACGGATCCTGCAGGAAATCGAAGATTTGGGACCTGAGCCGGCGTGGTGAGGTCAGCTGATAGAACATGCAGGTATGAGAATATCAGTTTGACAATTGAATGATATGAAATGATGAAGAGAGGTGTCACGCAGGTGGCGACTCTCTTTTTTTGGGTGTGGTTACAGGCAGGGTCGGAATGGCAGGACTGACATTGTATAATAGCTGATTGGGTACTCAATCGGCTCAGAAAACCAATATACAGACCATGAAAATATTTAATGAAATTTTCTAGAAATCGTGCTGACAGTATGACTTTTTTGAACTCAAATATTGTATTGTTATTTCATGACAGCTCTGGAGTTGCAAATCAAATCATCTTGGTTTGCTCAAGGCATTACCATCTCAATAATTGATAACCCAGACCCTGAGGTATATCATCCTGCTGTCTTCAGAAGTATTCCATTCGTGTACTCTCCCTCAATTTTTCCCCTTACTGGTCTAAGTTTAACATAGAAATAAATAGGGTTTTAAGAATCCACTATATATAGGAACACTTACGTACCACAGGCAGTACACGCCAGACTTTCTGGAACAGAAAAAGGTAGTCAACCACGGGGAGATCGACCTGCTTCAGGTGAAAGGAAAGCATGAGCACCTTATTCCGGATGAACTGTACCAACAGGTGCAGGAACGCCTGGAACAAAGACGCAGGGGATGGAAGGACACCGTGACCGAGAGCAGGGAAATCTCTACAGGAAGAAAGATCGGTGATATTTGGACCAAAAAGCTTCAGTGCGAATGCGGGAACCGGTATGTGCGCAGGCGGTGGCATACGCGGATGGACGGCTCCATCGAATACGGATATCA
>DFGA01000004.1 GCA_002371615.1 Lachnospiraceae bacterium UBA3762
TGATGCTTTATTATGGCATTGGAAAATACATCTCCCTGAATTCCAGGAAGGGTTTCTGGGGAAAAGGAGCCATTGATGCCATCAGTGAGAGATTGGACAAAGAACTGCCAGGACTGAAGGGCTTTTCGGCGAGAAACCTGCGATACATGCGTACATTTTATGAAGAATGGTCATATTTGGATAAATACGAACAGGTGCTGACTGATACCAATGTTGGTAATTTGGCACCAGCGGGTGCCAAATTGGGGGTATTAAATTGGAACCAGTTGGTGCCGAAACAAATAGAGGTTCCGGATTCTTCATTCTTTGCCATAGGTTTTTCTCATCATCGGATGATTCTGTCAAAAGTAAAAGATATAAATGAACGGATTTTTTATATCAGAAGATGTGCTGCTGAGAGATACAGCAGAGAGGAATTGACTGAGAGTATCGCTCGTGATGATTATCACCACCAGGGCAACTTGCCAAACAATTTTTTGCAAACACTTCCGGCGGCGGAGCAGGCTTTCCGTGCCATCAATACATTCAAGGATGAGTATCTTCTGGATTATATTAATGTGGAGGAATTGGGAATCCGGGATAAGCAGGATGTGGATGAGCGGGTGGTGGAGAATGCCATTATCCATAATGTTAAGAATTTCATCCTTACCTTCGGGAGGGATTTCGCCTTCGTCCGTAACCAGTATCATCTGGACGCCTTCGGGGAAGACCAGTATATCGATCTTCTGTTTTTCAACCGGGATTTGAATTGTCTGGTAGCGGTTGAATTGAAAACCGGGAAATTCAAGACATCGTATCTGGGACAGCTTCAGGGATATTTAAGTGTTCTGGACGGGTTTGAACGCAAGCCTCATGAGAATCCGTCAATCGGTCTCATTCTCTGCAAGGACATGAACAAGTCCTTTGTGGATTATGTAATACAGGATTATGCCAAACCGATGGGTGTAGCGACCTACAAGACTTCTAAAGATATGTCAGATGAGCTGCGAAAAGCCCTGCCTGATGTTGAGGCATTGAGAAAACTGTTAGACGGTCAGAAAGAATCTTAGCAGAATGGTCGATGACAAATCGAACCACAAAGGAAGATAGACATGAGTCAGCTATACGATAGGGCAGAGATCTACGACCTGATAGAAAATGAAAAACGGACGGAGAGTATCCGCAGGGACTGGGACCATAACCCCAACGGTTCTATCACATTCAATTTGCTGTATACCTTTGAGCAGAAGGAAAAGATAGTCCAAAAGGAGATCTTTGAAGAGCATTATTATCCATTTCCATTAAAGATAGTTGAAGAAAAGCTATCTGATCTTGGGTATGACAAGTTGTATTTTCGCTTCGTTCCCTGCGATATCCCTGAGACTGACTTCGAGAAAATAGATTGGTACAGAGTCATTGCAAGAAAAAGCGCAATATAGAGGGACCAAATGAACGATAAAGAAATAATAGCAACAGAGAATACTCCTGAATACGATCGATTACTGCTGAATGTCGGAGAAACACTTGAACAGGGACGTCAGCAGGCAGTCTATGCTGTAAACTCTGCGATGGTCCATACTTACTGGGAAATCGGCAGAGAGATAGTAGAATTTGAACAGCATGGCAATGAAAAGGCTGAATATGGATCTGGACTTTTGAATCAGCTTTCAAAAGATCTTACAATTCGATATGGCAGTGGATTCAGCCTGAGCAATATTAATAAAATGCGGAAAATGTACCTGACCTACCCAATTTTGCAGACAGTGTCTGCAAAATTGACATGGAGCCATTATATTGAACTTTTGAAGATAGATGATCCACTCGAACGTTCTTTTTATGAAAAAGAATGTGAAGAGGAGCATTGGGGTGTCCGTGAACTAAAACGGCAGATGAAGAGTATGCTTTTTCACCGTCTCACACTAAGCACCGATAAACAGGAAATTCTGAAGCTTGCCTCTGAAGGACAGATTATCGAGAAACCTGAAGACATTCTGAAGGAACCGTATGTTTTTGAATTTACTGGTCTGCCACAGCTTCCTGTATATGAGGAAGGCGACTTGGAAGAAGCCCTTGTCAACAACTTGAGTATGTTCTTCCTGGAACTTGGAAAAGGTTTCACTTATGTGGGAAGACAGCAGAAAATGGTGATTGGCGGAAGGACATATAAGGTCGATCTGGTATTCTACCATCGGATCCTGAAGTGCTTTGTTCTGATTGACCTGAAACGTGGGGAAGTTCAGCATGAGGATATCGGACAGATGAACTTCTATCTGAATTACTACCGTGAGGAGATGAATACGGAGGGGGATACTGAGCCGATCGGCATCATTCTTGGTGCTTACCAGGATAAACTGGTTATGCATTATGCACTGCAGAATATCTCCAACCAGGTCTTCGTAAGCCGATATCAGTTGTATTTGCCAAATCGTGAGCAATTGGAATCGGAGTTCAGGAGATTTATGCGTAGCGAAGAAAATGACAACTAAAGCTATGGTGGTACAATCAAAATCCAGTTGAGACGGTATGTCTTTTGTCCAAACTTTCTGAAGCGAAATCTCACATTAGCGTGAAGGTTGAAATGGATGAAATGGATCTGACGGCGGCGGAGAGTAAGGCTACATATAAGAGATCCAGGAGTGGGTGCAGGAAAACTATGGGTTTCATGTATCTCATCTGAATATCGCGAAGGCAAAGCGGAAATGCGGGATTATAGAGCGCATCAACTATAACATCCCGAAGAGTGAAAACAGCAAATCGCCGGGGAGGTAAGTGTCAGGCATGGCAGCCTCCTTTCCCGCGTCTCCTGACAAGTATTTTCGACCCTACTGGACATTTTAGCACATGAAGCTGATTTTGTCCATTTCTACTGGACAATAGTATTAAATGCTGAAAAATTGTCCAGTAGGATTTGCTGCCATGGTTTTTACGACTCTATCATATGTATATACCTGTCCCATAATCCGGTCTCGATTGTATTTTTGCAATTATCTCCCTCACTTTCCCCTCCAAATCCCGAAACTGCCTT
>DFGA01000057.1 GCA_002371615.1 Lachnospiraceae bacterium UBA3762
AATCAGCGAATAAATCAGCGGATAATATGACTGTACTTACTAAACGACAGGAACAAATCCTGACAATTATGGAAGAAGGCAGGGAATATACTACAGAGGCTATTGCCGGAATCATTGGATTAAAAGGTCCAAGAACAAGACAGTTAATGAATGAACTCGTTGAGCTCGGCAAAGTAGAGAGTATTGGAACAACAAAAGATCGTAGGTATCGGAAAAAATAGGTGCTTCATTCAATCGAATTAAAAATCGAATGACAAAAATCATCTGTTTGTTAGCGTTAAAGAAACGATTGGAAAAGTAGTGACCAATTTCAAATGTCCTATGACACCATATCTCATAGGACATTTCAGCATAGATGGAATTATTATAAAGGAAAGCATTAAATATTTAAAGCTTAATCAGGGGTCGGTGTTCGACAAGAATGCGGCCGGCTCCACTATGCCGTGTTATGACGAACACCTGTACATAAAGGTGTTCAAGACATGCATGTACCTAATATGTGGCTTTCGTAATCCATACGAAGCGGAGTCCGAAAAATGGCAGAATTCATATCAGCTATCGATCGGGCTTATTTTCTGTTAGAGACAAATCAACCATCAAATTCATCCATGGAAACAATCTTCTTCCAAAAATTCGTGCTTTAAACGCACTGTAAGGCTGGAGAAATCAATAAAAAAACCACGCTCAATGCCAAATAACCGAAAACTTTCCGGCCAAATGCCCGAAAGAAATATTGCCAAATAACCGAACGAATGACATTGTCATTGTATAATAAATATGAAACAAGGAATAATTACATGGATGAGCCTGAAAAGAAGGAACAGAACCTTAGGATGGCTGAGATTAAACCATCTGTATTGCTTGCGGGCAATTCTCCGAGATTGAATGACGAATGGCAGAGTGCACCTACATTGTGGGATAGTATCCGTTTTTCAGCACTAATGCACTTTAAGGTTATCAAATAAAAAAGAAAGTCGGCAAGCTGGGATTACCTGTCTGCAGGCTTTTTGAATTAGAGGATATAAATATGTGCGTAAGAAGTAATAGCGCAACAGCCTCATTCAGTTTATAATGTGTAACATACGAATTTGTTGTGATTACCGGAGGAGATTACAGATGTATTATAACAGCGTATTGGATCTGATAGGCAACACTCCGCTTATCAGCCTTGAGGAGACAACAGGTCTCCAATTATATGCGAAAGCCGAGTTCCTTAATCCGGGAGGAAGCATAAAGGACAGGATTGCCCTTAACATGATAGAAGAAGCCGAGAAGGACGGACGGCTGAAGCCGGGAATGACCATCATTGAACCTACATCAGGGAATACCGGAATCGGGCTTGCTCTGTGCGGCGTCAGAAAAGGATACCGGGTCATAATCGTTATGCCCGAGAATATGAGTGAAGAGAGGAAGAAGATCATCAAAGCACTGGGCGCAGAGCTTGTGCTTACGGACCCGAAGCTCAGTATCGGAGGAAGTGTTGACAAAGCCATGGAAATTGCGGCACAGTCTGATGAATACTTTGTTCCGCAGCAGTTTCAGAACCCCGCCAATCCCCGGATGCATTACCGTACAACGGCAGTTGAACTGACCGAGCAGCTCGGCAAAAAGATAGATATTTACGTGTCGGGAATCGGAAGCGGCGGGACGCTGCAGGGAGTTGCACAGTATCTGCTTGAGCAAAATCCCGACTGTAAGATAGTAGCGGTCGAGCCCAAAAATGTTTCGGCACTTCTGGGGGATGAGCCGGGACTTCACCAGATACAGGGAATCGGAGACGGCTTTATTCCCGATATACTCGATACAAAGATCATCACGGATATAGTGACCGTTACTGATGATGATGCGATCAATACCGCGCGGGAGCTTGCAAGCATACAGGGACTTCTTGTAGGTACTTCTTCAGGAGCCAATGTGTGGGCGGCCAAGAAGATAGCCGGTAAATACGGAAAAGACAAAGTTATAGCCACGGTGCTTCCGGACCGTGCAGAGCGCTATTTCAGTACCGCGCTGATATAGTTAAAGCTGTAGCGTTTAGCATCTTTTGTAAGAAAAGGAGGAAAGATCATGAGCGGATTATTTGATCTAAAGGGTAGAGTAGCAATAGTTACGGGGTGCTCCACAGGCCTCGGTGTTCAGATGGCAAATGCACTGGCATCTCAGGGAGCGGATATAGTCGCCCTTGCAAGAAGGCAGGAGCTTATTGAGCAGGTTGCGGCAGATATAGCGGATAAGCATGGTGTTAAGACACTTGCCGTAAGGTGTGATATCACCGATACGGATATGGTTGAATCTGCGGTAGATACCGTTCTTGATAAGTTCGGAAGAATAGATATCCTGATTAATAATGCGGGAACAGGCGGGATAACACCTGCGGAGGATGTCCCCGATGAGATGTTCTATAACGAGATGAACATAGATCTTTTCGGAACATTTAAGATGGCAAGAGCCGTTGCCAAGAAAGCTATGATCCCGGCAGGGTACGGGAGGATAATCAATATCGCATCGATGTACGGACTCGTCGGCAACAAGATCGCTGCTTCTTCTCCGTATCATGCAGCAAAGGGCGGTGTTGTCAATCTCACCCGGGCACTTGCATGTGAATGGGGTAAGTACGGTATTACTGTTAATTCAATCTGTCCCGGATATTTCATGACTCCGCTTACGGAAGAAACCCTTAATTCCGATTTCTTCAAGGAATACAGTAAGGGCGCCATACCTTTGGAACGTTACGGTAATGAAGGAGAACTTGATACTGCAGCGGTATTCTTATCAAGCCCTGCCTCAAGCTATGTTACCGGTGTGGCACTTCCCGTTGACGGCGGATATACTTCTATGTAGTCTGTCCGGAGCATTATGAAGATAATAAATAAAATGGACCAATATGAGAAAATAGGGACAGAGGAAACAGTAGTTGCCCCTGTTTTCAAGGTTAAAAACGGAACAACTGTATACCCGGACGGTATGCAGTCAGAGTTTCATGATAATGTACTTTGCGAGCATTTCACGGAAGTAAGCGTGAACAACATCCCCCTCATGCGTTTGTCGTGTACACCCTCATTCCTTCCGGAACTTGTTACAGGATGGCTGTATACGGAAGGCTTCATAGAATCGGCGGATGAGATTTCGAGTATCTATATATGCGGAACGGGTGCTGTTATGGAGGTTTTGCTTACAAAGCAGGTTAAGACAGCAAGGAAGCCTGAAAAACTTCCCGATACTGTCATCGATAAAGATACAGTATTTGAACTGGCAGAACGTTTCAAAGAGGATTCACACCTTCACAGAACGACTTGCGGAACGCACAGCTGCTACCTGCGCACGCCTGGTGGGGATATCCATGAATTCGAAGATATCAGCCGGCATAATGCCATGGATAAGGCGGTAGGATACGCATTGATGAACAGCTACAATCTTAGTGAGTGCGTTCTTTATACTACCGGCCGCGTGCCGCAGGATATGGTATACAAGTGTATCATGGCGGGAATCCCGACACTTGTAAGCAAATCGGTACCGACCGAGGCTGCACTGAAAATGGCGGCAGAGTATGGCTTGAATCTTATATGCTGCGCATGGCCTGACAGTTACAGGATATATTCAGCCTGACACTTTTGAGAACAAACTATTCCGGGTATCTGGGGAATTGCCCAAGCAGTTGTGGTACATACTTTTCTATAACAGCACAGAGAAGTAAGCTTATCGGAAGTGTTATGCATGCTCCGAGAAATGCATTTAATGCTCCGGGACCTGTGATGAAGCTGTTAATAACCGGCATGATCAGAAGTTGCAGGATGTTCTTATGAAGCAGGAAGATGCCCATCGTATGTTTGCCTATATAAGTAATGGCAGTAGTCCCAAAGGGTCTGATGCCTTCACGGGATAGGCGGAACAGTATCATTGATGCCGATAGAACTGTTATTATTCCGGAGAAGCTGTTTGCAAAAAACCAGAATATATTTCCGTATTTACTGTCGCACATCAGCATTAGTGTAAGATTATCTCCCCTAAGATAAGTTCCGCAAAACAGAAGAGAAAGACCTATCATAAATACAAACGCCAGTATCAATCCCTTCTGCTGAGCCAGTATAAGAAGAGGTTTTCTTGCTGCTATGCCAAGAAGAATAAAAGCAGCTCCGACGAAAGCAGCATCAATGCACCATGGATAGCCTGCGGATAATTTCGGGGCTGCCAGGCCGATAATAAACAACGGTATAGAGAAAAGAGCGTATTTACCGGTGATATCAGAGACTTTTATGCGGTCAAGAAAGCAGATGACTAACTGAGTTATAATCCTTGCAATAAAGAATGCAGGAAGATACCAGAGTGATGTAAGAGTCTTTGATGTGTAGAGGGCATTCCATGAAGCATATAAGAAAAATGGGACATTCTTAAAGTCAAAGGGAGCATATACAAAAGCCCAGATGAAATATGGTACAACAAGAGCCAGAATATTCTTGCGAAGGTAGTTCTTCCATTCCGTTAAGCCATGAACAGGGGACGGGTGTATGGAGAGGCCTGCAAGAAAGAAAAACAACGGCATGTGAAATGCATAAATGATGAGCCGGTACATGGGCGACTCAAGGTTTCCATCCGCATGCCCCATAATAACGAGAAAGATCGTAATGGCTTTTGATATATCTATTAATTCAACACGTGGTTTTTTTACAGAGTTCATATTAAAATCGTAATATAATTCAATTCAATTCGCAATATATTATTACCCGGATATGGATAAGGAGGACAATATGCTGATCACACTTAAAGAAATGATGGAAATCGCAGAGAAAAGGGAAATTGCGGTGGGGGCATTCAATGCTACGGGACTCGAACCTCTCGAAGCGGAGATATGCGTTGCACAGGAGTTAAATCTTCCGGTTATCATCCAGTTTGCACAGTGTCATGAGCCGCTTGTTCCTCTTACAACTATAGGACCGATCATGGTGGAACACGCAAAGAAGGCATCGGTTCCAGTATGCGTACATCTTGACCACGGCGAAACTCTTGAATATCTGGAGACGGCTCTTGATATCGGCTTTACCGGAATCATGTATGACGGATCGACTCTTCCTTACGAGGAAAATGTAAATAACACAATAAAGGCTGTTGAAATGGCTGCAAAGTACGGTGCTTCAGTTGAGGCGGAGCTTGGGTCCATGGGAAGGCGAGAATCCGGCGAGGGGTGTGAGAGCGGAGATAAGGATGAGACCAAAATATATACTGATCCGGACATGGCCGCAGAATTTGTTGTAAAGACCGGTATTGATGCACTTGCCTGCTCATTTGGTACAACCCACGGAATTTATCTTACGGAGCCTAAACTTGATTTTGGTGTTGTAAGATCAGTGCGGCAAAAGTGTAACAACATTCCCGTTGTTATGCATGGCGGATCCGGTGTATCTGTTGATGATTATCATGCTGCTGTAGATGCCGGTGTGCGCAAGATCAACTATTTTACATATATGGATAAGGCCGGTGGTCAGGCAGTTGAGGAATATCTCAAAGACCTTAAGCCGAATGAGCCAAGATTCTTTTCATCGATGATGGTTGCCGCACGTGCTGCCATGAAGGAAAACGTGGGCAACGCTATGAAGGTATTTGCAAAAGAAGATTAGGAGCGTAATTATGAGGATAGCTGGTCTGGACATCGGGACTACCGGGTGTAAATGTACTGTTTTTGATGAAAACGGATGTGAACTTGGACGCGCATACAGGGATTATCCCGTAAGGAGAGGGACAGGGGCACATGAGATAGATGCAACAGTGCTTATTGATGCCGTATATGCCGTCATCGGGGAGATGGCGCATAAGTTTGAGAATATATCCGGAATAGGTGTTACAAGCTTCGGAGAGACATTCGTTATGACCGATGAAAACGGTAATGTACTTGCTCCGGCTATGCTGTATACCGATCCGAGAGGGGCCGAGGAATGTGCAGCTCTTTCCGAGAGGCTTGGTAATGATCATATTGCCCGGGTCACCGGCATTACCCCTCACGAGATGTACGGACTACCTAAGATGATGTGGCAAAAGCGTCACAATCCCGAGATATTTGCAAAGGCAAGACATATTATGCAAATGGAGGATTTTGTCGTATATCTGCTTACAGGAAATGCTGTTATTGATTACTCACTGGCTACACGCAGCATGGGATTTGATATAGATAAGCTGGCGTGGAGCAGCGAAATATTCGATGCAGCGGAAATTGATGTGGGGCTCATGTCAAGACCGGTTCCCACAGGAAGCGACGCAGGGGTGATTACAAAAAGTGTGGCGGACAAGACCGGACTGCCTTCCGATTGTCACGTTATAGCAATAAGTCAGGATCAGGTGGCTGCCGCAATCGGATCGGGAGCATTTTCGCCCGACGTGGCAGTAGATGGCGCGGGAACAGTACAGTGTCTGACACCGATATTCGATAAAAAGCCGGATGTCACCAAAATGATGCCCGGGAAATATGTGATAGTGCCGTATATCATTCCCGGAACATACGTAACTTACGCATTCTCCTATACCGGAGGCGCTCTTATATCGTGGGCTACGAAAGTGCTGGCAAAGCAGGAAGCTCTTCTTGCCAAAGAGTCAAAGCTATCGGTTAATGAGTATCTGGAAAAACAGTATATTAAAAAAAGAGAACTTGACGGTATTGATACGGATGGGCCGTCCGGAATGCTAGTGCTTCCCCATTTTGCGGGAGCGGCAACACCTTATATGGATACGGAATCAAAAGGTGTCATAATCGGTCTTACCACGGATACTTCAGTGGCTGAAATATACCGCGGATGCATGGAAGGCGTTACATATGAGATGTACCTGAACTACAGGAACGTGACAGAGGCCGGTGCCAGTATAAAAAAGCTTCATGCTACAGGAGGAGGAGCACATTCCGCAACGTGGATGCAGATGAAAGCGGATGTACTGAATGTTCCTATTATTGCACTTAATTCAGTCGATGCAGGAACGATCGGCAGTGCCATGATGACCGGGATAGCTCTTGGTCTGTTTAAGGATCTTGATGATGCCGCAGCGCATATGATTGAGACAAGAAAAACCTATGAGCCAAGACAAAAGTATCATGAGAAGTATATGGAAGTCTATGAGAGATATGAGAGAGTCTACAGTGCCGTCAGGCCGGTAATGTAAGCCTTAGGGTCTTTTTTTCTGCTTTCGGGTTTACTGATTTTGACAGTAGGAGACAACAATGAATTCGACCGTTATTATTTCTGCAGTATTATCGATGCTTGCCGGTATCGGAATATTTCTTGTGGCGTGTCAGACAATGAGTTCCAATTTGGAAGCAATCAGCTCCAGTAAGCTTCGTTCGCTTTTCCGCAAAGTTTCAGGCAAGAAACTGATCGGAGTTGGGATAGGTACGGTAACTACTGCCGCCATTCAAAGCTCCGGTGCAACCACTGTTATGGTTATAGGTTTCGTAAATGCCGGTATCATGACCCTTACCCAGGCTGCTACCGTAATATACGGAGCCAATATCGGTACCACTATTACAGGTCAGATCGTTGCTCTTGGAATGACGGGAAGAAACAGTGTTTCGACAACCGTTATTTTTTCGGCATTTGCCGGTATAGGTGCGCTGGTTTCGCTCTTCGGTGGAAGTGACCGCATTAAGCGCTGGGGTGGTATTTTCTCCGGATTCGGTATGCTGTTTGTGGGCTTGTCAATGATGAGCTCGTCTATGGAGACATTCTCGTCATTAAATTCCGTTAAAAACTTCCTTGCAGGAATAAGCAACGTTATATTGCTGGTTATTGTCGGAGCGGTATTTACAGCCATTATTCAGAGCTCATCTGTTATGACTTCCATTGCGATCACTATGGTGGTAACCGGACTGATCACACTTGACCAGGGAATATATCTGACGATGGGTTCCAATATAGGTTCCTGTGTTGTTGCTATGATAGCGGGACTCGGCAGCGGAAAAAGTGCCAAGAGAGCAGCGCTTATCCATCTGTTCTTCAATGTGGGCGGCGTGATTGTATTTTTGATACTGGGATTTGTGATATCGCTTGTAAGCGGCGGACTTATTGATTTCGGGGTCATATTTGCGCGTTTATTCCCCGGTGTTCCCCAGATACAGCTTGCAATGTTCCATACTGTATTTAACGTATTTACCGTACTGATATTCCTGCCTCTTACGGAATTGCTGGTGGGTCTTGTTTCAAAAATAATTCCGGAAAAGGAAGAGCAAAGCAGTGCAGAGGAAGAGGGAAGACTGTACTATGTTGACCGAAACATGTTAAAAACCCCGCCTATTGCGGTAGACCAGCTCAAGAAAGAGATCATTAATATGGCCGACATAGCGATGCGTAACTATATCTATTCGCTTGATGCCATATGTCATCTGGATTTTTCCAAGCAGGATCAGTTCGATAAAAATGAGAAAGAACTTGACTACATAAACAGGGAACTTGTGAAATTCGTGGTGGAATTATCCCAGCTGCCCCTTAGTGAGAAGGACCATAAATATGTTTCAACCACTTTCCACACAATAAGCGATCTTGAAAGAGTGGGAGATTATGCGGAAAATATTATGGAATACGCCGACACCCTCAAATCGGAAAATGAAGGCTTTTCCGAATCCGCCATTTCAGAGGTGGCTTATATGAGAGAACATATCGAAGCCTTGTTTGATAAAATAATAAGGGCATACACCAAGAAGGATAAAGATGCCCTGCAGGAAGCATACAAAATAGAAGATGAGGTCGATAGGATAACTACAAGGATGGAAGAAAATCACATCATCCGTCTGAACAAGGGAATATGCACTGCCATAGTAGGATCCCAGTACATGTCTCTTGCATCTAATTCCGAGCGAGTAGCGGATCACTTCATCAATATGGGCAAAATGGTAAATGAGTGGTAGAACAGACATATGAAACACAAATATGCGATCATATTTCCTATAATCATACTGGTACTTGTGACTGTTGCCGCGGCAGCAGGCATGAGACACAAAAGCATATCGGGTATATCACAGGAGCCGGAGAATGCTGATGTAATAGCAGACTCCGGGGAGTCCTCAAACAATATGACTGACACAAATGATGAAGATGATCCTAATGTACCGGATGAGGCTGCTGATAATTCAGGCAAGTCATATTCGGACTCTTCAACTGCAGAGAGAATGATCACTGAGGAGGAACTAAGGCAGATCAATGATCAGTCTATGGCGGAAACGGGATCCGAAGAGATGCCTGAACCTACCCCGACCCCTTTACCCAAGTATAATGAGTATCTGGAAGTTAATCCGTACGTTGCCGGATGGCTGGCAGTTGACGGATCCAAAATAGACGGTCCTGTTGTATATACTCCCGGAAGTCAGAATTATTTTCTCCACAGAGCGCTTGACGGAAGCGACAGTGAGCGTGGAACATATTTTATTGCTATCAACTGGCAGGAGAAATTCAACCACACTCTTATATACGGGCATAACATGAAGGACGGGACCGGATTCGGATCTCTTCTTAAGTATGCCGACAGCGCTTATGCAAAAAAGCATAACATCATACATTTTGACACGTTGTATGAAGACAGGGATTATGAAGTTCTCGGCGTTTTTTACTCTCAGGTTCAGGAGGAAGAACTTGAGACGGAAGAAGACCGGGCTGCTGCCGATAAAATGATCGAGGAGCGCAGCATAGCAAAGCTTGAGGAAGAGACGGCAAAATCCGAAGATGAAACCGTAAGCCCGCAAGTGACTGAAGCGGGACCGGAGGCGGAACCCGAGGCAGAATCCGGGACAGTATCTGAGGCGGAACCTGAGGTAAAACTGACTGTAAGAGACCTTGATATTGGCGGCGACTGGGGAGATGCCGATATCTATCGGGAGGAGAAGGATCAGGATGACGGCCGGTTCAGATATTATTACTATACCGATCTTGAAGATAGGAGTGATTTTGACTATTACGTTTCAAATGTTAAGGACAGGTCACTTTATGATACGGGAGTACAGGTCGAGTGGGGTGACGAGCTTCTGACACTTTCCACCTGCAGTTATCAGGTTAAAAACGGCAGATTTGTAGTCGTTGCTGTTCATCATCGGTAAATTGTGTGGGTGATAGTAATGTGAAAAAGAAGGCTTGATCTATCGTGTGTAGCAGAACAGTGGAGCATATGATAAAATGTATTGGTATGATTCAATAGCGATCCCGGATTCTTATATTTGCATCATAAGGAGAGAAAAATGTACAGAAGATTGGCAAGCCGTGGCAATATGACAGACAGAATGGATATTGCTCTGACAAAATTCAGATCACGTATGACATCTTATCCACCCGGAATGTGCCCACTGGTCATGTACCGGTCAATACTTCAGATGTCCATGAACCAGTCATGCGGCAAATGCGTTCCGTGCCGTGACGGACTGGTTGAGGCAGAGCGGATGCTTCGTGACATACTTCGTGGTGACGCTACGGAAGATACCCTTGATAGGTTAAAAGAACTGTGTACGATGATTTCCGAGTCTGCTGACTGCGCGGTGGGTGTTGTCGCTGCCAATACCATACTCGAAAGCATAGATGATTTTGCGGATGAATATGACAGTCATATCAAAAGTCGTAAATGTGCGGAGCAGGGAGGCCAGACTGTTCCGTGTATGACGCTTTGCCCCGCTCACGTTGATGTACCGGGATATGTTGCACTTATCAAAAACGGCGATTATGCCGGAGCAATTAATATCATAAGAGACAGAAACCCGTTTCCGACGGCATGTGCTATGGTCTGTGAACATCCGTGCGAGAAGAAATGCCGCAGAACTATAATAGACCATGCTATCAATATCAGAGGACTCAAGAAATATGCGGTCGACCAGGTGTCCGCGGATTCGGTTCCGACTCCCAAACCAAATGTTTCGACCGGAAAATCAATAGCAATAGTCGGTGGTGGTCCGTCGGGACTTACGGCAGCATATTTTCTCGCACTTATGGGACATAAATGCATAGTATATGACGAGCATGAGAAACTTGGGGGAATGCTGCGATACGGAATTCCGGAATACAGGCTTCCAAAAGCGAGACTCGATGAAGATATCAATGCTATTCTGTCCTCCGGGGATATAGAAGTTCATACAAACACAAAGGTAGGACGTGACATTACAGTAGATGAGCTTAGGCGCAGTAACGATGCAGTATATCTTGGTCTTGGTGCCCAGCTCGGAAACAGGATGCCGGTAGAAAATGCCGATTGTAAAAACGTAATCCCGGCGGCTGATTTTCTGCAGGCCGTTGCAAGAGGCGAGAAGATTGATCTGACCGGGAAGAAGGTCGTTCTTATAGGCGGCGGAAACGTTGCTATGGATGCCGCAAGAACAGCTGTAAGGCTTAATGCCGAAACAGTCCATGTGTTTACGAGAAAGCGGGATGATTATACGGCGCTTGCCTCGGAAATAGAGAGTGCAATGCAGGAAGGTGTCAGATTCAGGACGCTTCTGTCGTTTATGCATCTTGAAGCATCAAAAGATGATCCGGAGATGATCGATGCCGTATGGCTTCAGCCGGAGATCGTTGGCGAGTATGACGAGATGGGACTTGTAAAAACCGAACACTCAAGCGCATATCCGTACAGGTTTAAATGCGATTACCTGATACTCGGCGTAGGTCAGAGATGTGATGTGGATGATTTTGACAAGGCGGGGATACCAACGCAACGCGGAAGAATATTAGCAGATGAGTCATGCTCTATAGAAGGTGCTGATGGGGTATTTTCGGGAGGAGACTGCGTAACGGGACCGTCAACAGCAATAAATGCTATTGCGGCAGGACAGGTTGCGGCTCACAACATAGACGAATACCTCGGTTATCACCATAAAATCGTATGCGAGGCACAGGTTCCGCCCGCCAAGCCCAATAAATGTATTCCTACAGGGCGTGCCGAGATAGAGGAAAGGGATCCTTTCGAGAGGCGTGAAGACTTTGAGCATGTTGAGATGGTCATGACGCCCGAAGAAGCTGTTCGTGAAGCATCAAGGTGCCTTAGATGTGACCACTTCGGATGCGGAGCTATGGAAGGGGGTAGATGCGCATGGTAAATCCTGACAAGAAAGTTTCTATCACTGTTAACGGCGTAAAATATGAGGCTCCCGAGGGGATCAAGATAATTAATTTCTGCAGACGTATCGGGATTGATATACCTAAACTGTGTCATCTGAAAGACTACAGTGATGTAGGGTCATGCAGACTATGCATGGTTGAGATAGAAGGTTATGACAGCCTGGTTGCTTCGTGCCGTACAAAGGTCGAGGATGGGATGGTGATCACAACCGACTCCGAGAGGCTTACGAATTACCGGAAAGAAATGCTTCGGCTGATATTGTCCAATCATAATGTAGACTGCATGAACTGCCCGAAAAATGCGAACTGTGAACTTCAGGAACTTTGTAATGTATATGGTATAGAAGATACGCCATATGCCGGATCACGCAGGAACATAGAGAAGAAGCTTCCCAAACTTGATAGCAATCCGTACCTTGCATATGATCCGAGCAAATGTATTCACTGCATGAGATGTATCAGTGCGTGTAACAGGGCAGTGGTTAACGGAGCACTTACAAACGGCAGGACCGGTGTGTTTCATACTGTTGAGGCACCGTTCGGACCGGATTGGAAGAAGACAAACTGCGAGTCATGCGGGAATTGTGCCGCATCATGTCCTACGGGAGCACTTACAGAAAAACGCAAGAAAGATTACCGCAAGTGGGAGACAACAAAGGTTCTTACCACCTGTCCTCACTGCGCTACCGGATGCCAGTTCTATCTGATCGTGAAGGATAACAAAATAGTTGATGTAGAAGCTGCTGACGGACCGTCCAATCATGGACTTCTGTGTGTTAAGGGACGCTCCGGAAGCTTTGATTTTGTATCCTCTCCCGACCGGATCAAAACCCCCCTTATCAGGAACAAAGAGACCGGGGAATTTGAGGCTGCATCCTGGGATGAAGCCATACAATACGTTGCCGATAATTTTATGAAGATAAAGGAGCAACATGGTCCAGATTCTTTGGCCGGGTTTGCCTGCTCCCGCTCGGCTAACGAGGATATATACATGGTTCAGAAGATGGTGCGCACGTGCTTCGGAACGAACAATACCGATAACTGTGCAAGAGTTTGTCATTCGGCAACCGTGGCGGGACTTGCCAAAACGCTTGGATCCGGTGCAATGACAAACCCGATCTACGATATTACCCATGATGTCGACTGTATCCTTTTGTGCGGATCCAATCCCGAGGAAGCGCATCCTGTTGTTGGAATGCAGATAAGGCAGGCTGTCAAGCACGGAGCACGTCTTATAGTTGTTGACCCAAGATCTATCGGACTGTCCGAAGTGGCGGACATACATTTGAAGCTGCGTCCCGGAACAAATGTGGCATTTGCAAACGGAATGATGCATGTGATGATAAAAGAAGATCTTGTGGATCATGATTTTATTGAAAAATTCACGGAGGACTTTGATAAGATAGAAGAGCTTGTCAAGGATTATACGCCGGAAAAGGTTGGAGAAATATGCCATATAGATCCGGATATGCTCGTGGAAGCTGCAAGAATGTATGCCACCGCGGATAAGGCTCCTATAATTTATTGTCTTGGCGTTACCGAGCATTCAACGGGAACAGAGGGTGTCATGAGTCTGTCAAACATGGCGCTTTTGTGCGGAAAGCTCGGGAGGAGCGGCTGCGGAGTTAATCCGTTGCGAGGACAGAACAACGTTCAGGGTGCCTGTGATATGGGCGCAATGCCAACCGACTACCCGGGATACCAGAAGGTCGATAATCCGCAGGTCCGCGAGAAATTTGAGAAGGCGTGGGGAGTTAAGCTTAATCCCAATCCGGGACTTAAGGCTACCGAAGTATTCCCCGCGGCGATAGAAGGAAAGATAAAGGGACTGTATATTTGCGGTGAAGATCCGATAGTTACCGATCCCGACACCGAACATATTAAACATGCACTTGAGAGTCTTGATTTCTTCGTTATTCAGGAACTGTTTATGACCGAGACTGCCAAGTACGCCGACGTTATACTTCCGGGCAGAAGCTATGCGGAAAAGGAAGGAACATTTACAAATACCGAGAGAAGAGTCCAGAGGATCAGAACCGCGGTTACGGTTGAGGGAGATATGAGGCTTGACACGGATATCCTTATAGATCTTATGAATGCTATGGGATATAAACAGCCGCACCTTACTGCGTCGGAGATAATGGATGAAATAGCATCGGTTACCCCGAGCTTCGGAGGAATATCGCATGCAAGATTGGATGCGGGAGAGAGCCTTCAGTGGCCGTGCCCGGACAAGGAACATCCCGGAACACCTATAATGCACGCAAACGGTCCGGTAAGAGGAAAGGCATTACTGTATCCTGCCGAATACAAACCTTCGCAGGAGCTTCCCGATGATGATTATCCTTATATCCTTACAACCGGAAGAATACTGTACCAGTATAATGCTGCAGCTATGACATCCCGTGCCCCCGGGCTTAATGAGATATCCGGAGAAGGATTTATAGAGGTCAACTACAAAGATGCCAACCGGCTGGGAATCAAAAACGGTGAGAGAATAAATGTTTGCAGCAGGCGAGGGAAGATTACCGCAACCGCAAGAGTAGGACGAAAAGTATCCGAGGGAGAGACCTGGATGCCGTTCCATTTTGCTGACTCCCCCGTTAACGTGCTGACAAATGCCGCACTTGATGATTTTGCAAGGATCCCCGAATACAAAGTGTGCGCGGTTAATATCGCCAAGATAGTGTAAACAGGTAACATATGGAACTTGAAGAAGCAGTAAAGCTATTTGCTGAAAAGGTTAAACACACAAATCAGATCGAAGAGACCGGCTTGGTTGAGTGCCATGGACGAATACTTGCAGAGGATATAATAGCACCATTTAATGTACCACATTTTCCGAAGTCTGCGATGGATGGTTATGCTGTACGATCGGAGGATATATCCTCAGCGTCGGAAGATGAGCCGGTAAGACTTGCTGTCATAGGAAAAATCCTTGCGGGCTGCGATATGATACCGTATGAAGATAGCGGCATGATGACAGGCAAAAGCGGCACCTGTGTAAGGATAATGACGGGTGCGGATATTCCGGAGGGATACGATACAATTGTAAAACAGGAAGATACCGACTATGGCGAGAAGAGTGTAGCTGTAAAGTGCGCTCTTCCTCCGTATATGAATTACTGCCGCATCGGTGAGGATATTTCGGAGGGCGATACGGTTATCAAGGCAGGGATCCGGATAGGACGGGTTCATGTAGGCATTCTTGCCAGTCTGGGGATTTCGTCTGTACGTGTCTTAAAACCTCTCAGAGTTTCTGTGATCTCAACCGGATCAGAGCTGTGTGATCCGACAGTTTCGGGAAGTATTCCTACTAAAGGGAAGATATACAACAGTATTGCTTATATGCTTTCAGCTTCTGTAGAATCGGTAGGATTTGAGGCAAAGACATTCATGTGCCCTGACGAACCGGATATAATAACAGATGCTATCAATAAAGCAGCATCTTCATCAGACATAATCATTACTACCGGAGGGGTCTCTGTAGGGGAACGTGATCTTATGCCGGACATAATGGAAAGTATAGGAGCCCAAAGGGTATTCTATAAGGTTAATATTCAGCCGGGAACTCCGACGCTGGGCTCTGTATATAAAGGGATTCCCGTGTTATCGCTATCGGGCAACCCGTATGCTGCACTTGTCAATTTTGACTGGTATTTCTGGAATCTGGCGGCTTCAATGACCGGATGCAGTGAATTGTTGCCAAAGGCAGAAAATGTCATTTCCCGGTCGGATTACAGGAAGAAAAATCATATGCGCCGGTTTTTGCGCGCGTGGACAGAAAACGGCACAGTATCAATTCCTGTAAAGAACCATGCCTCATCAGTGCTAAGCAGTATAACAAAATGTAACTGTTATATCGATCTTCCGGCACAGACGGAATTTGGAGAAGGCGATACGGTCAAAGTGATCAGGATGCCGGATGTAATGTAGAGGATATGATCGTAATTGTATGAACAATATGTCAGATAAAGTGCCTGTATCCGTAGGCATTCTTGCTGGCGGCAAGAGCCGGAGAATGGGGAGTGACAAGGCACTTATTGAACTGAATAACGAGACTATGCTTGCAAGACTTATCCGCGAACTGTCGGGGTGCGGAGAGGTTTTTGTTTCGGCGTCCGAAAAAGGTGCATACGAGTCATTCGGTGCAAGGGTTGTATATGATGAAAATCGGGATATCGGACCTATTGAGGGAATAAGAAGATTAGTATCGGAAGCCGAAAGTGAGTATGTATTTATATGTGCTACCGATATGCCGTTCATAAATGCCGGCATAGTTGATTATATCAGGGAATTCATATCATCGGACTATGATTGTTTTGTAATAACGGATGATGAGCACATTCACCCGCTTTGCGCCATATATTCAAAGAGGATACTTGGCGCCGTGGAAGAGGCTATACAGGAAGGAAAGTACCGTTTAAGAGAGATACTTGACAGAGTAAGATGCAAATACATCAGTATAGCTCCGACAAAGTTCGATAAGAAGATACTTAAGAATGTAAATACAAAGGAAGAATTAATAAGCCTGACGCTACCGGTTATCTTTGCCGTAAGCGGATATAAGAATACAGGCAAAACGTGGCTTATAGAAAAACTCATCAATGAGTTTATAAGAAGAGGCTATTCGGTTGGTATAATAAAACATGATGCGGGTGACCATATTGTTCATGCACAGTCTACGGATACGTTCCGATACAAGGCGGCCGGTGCGGCAATTACCGCCGTATTTTCAGGTACGGAGTATGTTCTTACCGGCGGAAAAAGATCAGTTGATGACTTGATCGGAGATTTGAGAAGACAGTCAGAACCTCCCGATATAATCATACTCGAAGGATTCCGGGATTCGGAGATCCCCAAAATAGAGATTGTGAAGAAGAGCGTCTCGCCGCATATAGCGTCATCTTTCGAAACACTCATATGTATATCGACCGATTGTATACTCCCTTGTGATGTCACCTGTCCGGTGTTTGCACCGGATGATGTTACGGGGATTTTTTCATGCATAACAGATTATTTTTTACTATCCAAATCCGGAAAAGGCGAGTGGCAGATACTATGAAACTTGTAAAAACCATAGAAGCAGAAGGAGCAATCCTTTGTCATGATATAACACAAATAATACCGAACGTAAGCAAAGGTCCGGTGTTCAAAAAGGGACATATCGTCACGAAGGAAGATATTCCGGTTCTTTTGTCGGTTGGAAAAGAGAATCTGTATGTATGGGAAGCTAAAGAGGGAATGATGCATGAGGATGATGCGGCCGAAGTTCTTCGTATGATAGTTATGGGAGATGATCCGGCGATGTACGCATCGGATCCGTCAGAAGGAAAGATAAGCATTTATGCCGCGTGTGACGGGCTTCTGACGATCAGACGGGATAAGCTTACGGCTATTAACAGCATCGGACAGATGATGATTGCTACTATAGCCGGCGACAGACCAGTACATAAGGGAGACATGCTTGCAGGCACAAGAGTCATTCCTCTTGTTATAGAGGAAGTGTTCATGAATCAGGCCAAAGAGGCAGCGGGCGAAACCCGGATATTGTCTGTCCTTCCGTACAAGTTAAAAAAATATGCTCTTGTAATTACCGGAAACGAGGTTGCAACAGGGAGGATAGCAGACGGTTTTGCACCTGTTCTGGAAAGAAAAATGAGCGAATACGATACTGCGTGTATCGGGAAATCGTATCCGGGAGATGACCGTAAGACTATCACAAACGATATCCTCAAATTTGCCGATGCCGGTGCGGATATTATACTGTGCAGCGGAGGCATGAGCGTTGATCCCGATGACAGGACACCGGGGGCGATTAAGGATACCGGGGCTAAAATCATAAGTTACGGAGCGCCCGTTCTTCCCGGAGCAATGTTTCTGCTCTCATATCTGCATATAAAGGATAAAGTTATTCCCGTTCTCGGAGTTCCCGGCTGTGCCATGTACAATAAACGCACAATACTTGATCTGGTTCTTCCGAGAATACTGGCCGGACAGTCTCTTACAGCCCGGGACCTGGCTGCATACGGTGAAGGCGGATTGTGCAGGGGATGCGATGAATGTCGCTTCCCGAACTGTAGTTTTGGTATATGACTCGGCCGAAGGGCGAGTCAGCCCGAGCGGCGCTTGAGCGGAGTAGGTAAGGAGAAAACCTGATGGATTTTACACATATTAATGAAAAAGGCGAGGCCAACATGGTCGATATTTCCCCAAAGAGTGAAACATCCAGGATAGCTGTAGCCACCGGCACGATAAGAGTGTCGGATAAAGTAATTAATGCAGTAGCCGGACATGATGATCGTGAACTTAAAAAGGGTGATATCATCGGGACGGCACGGATCGCCGGGATAATGGCGGCCAAGAAGACCGCGGATCTTATTCCGCTTTGTCATCAACTGCTTCTTACGGAGATTAAAGTTGATTTTGAAGTATTAAGCAGCGAGAGCAAGATAAAGTGCACGGTAAGGGTGAGCCTGTGCGGCAGAACCGGTGCGGAGATGGAGGCGCTTACAGCGGTCAGCGTTGCTCTTCTTACGATCTACGATATGTGTAAAGCGGTAGACAGATCAATGGAAATAGGAGATATCATGCTTCTTGAAAAGGACGGAGGAAAATCAGGACATTTTACAAGAGCATCAAAATAAGAAATGGAGATTAAAATGAATAACAGACTTAATAGAATTATTTGCGTGGGTTTAGTTGCAGTTATATCCGCTGCTTTAGCCGGATGCGTTACAGTAAATATTAATAAAACCGATAATTCAGCCAAAGGGGAACTTACGATACTTGCAGCGGCTTCTTTAACGGATGTGTGTGACGAGTTAAAGGGCATATATGAAAAGGAGAATCCTAATGTTATGTTAACCTTTTCATATGCGGGTTCCGGCTCTCTTCAGACCCAGATAGAAGAGGGTGCTCCCGCGGATATATTTATCAGTGCCGCAAATAAGCAGATGAAGGCTCTGTGCGATGAGGGACTTATGAATAATGAAACAGTACTTAATCTGCTTGAGAATAAAGTTGTTCTTATCGTTCCGCAAGGCAGCGCGGCAGACATATCATCATATGAAGATGTTGTAACGGACAAAGTATCGCTTATAGGTATAGGTGAGATCGAGAGTGTTCCGGCGGGGCAGTACGCCAAAGAGATATTTACCAGCCTCGGAATATGGGATGAGGTTGAGAAGAAGGCGAATTACGGAACGGATGTCAGGGCAGTTCTTGAATGGGTTGAGAGCGGTGAGGTAGATTGCGGAGTTGTGTATGCTACGGATGCACTTACAAGCGATAAAGTGAGAATAGTGGCATATGCCCCCGAGGGGAGCCATGATCCCGTGATATATCCCGCAGGAGTTATTAAGAGCACATCAAATGAGCAGCTTGCAGAAGATTTTATTGCCTATCTGCAAAGTGAAGAAGCAATGACTGTATTTGAGAAATACGGATTTTCTGCGGCGGGTGCCGATTAAGAGGATTATATGTATGGATTATTCACCGTTATGGATATCACTTAAGATAGCGGTTTGTTCGACGATCATAACTTTTTTTGCGGGTGTTGCTTCAGCATGGCTTGTTACTTACCTGCGAGGTGCAAAGCATGTAGTTGATGCCGTGTTGTCCGTTCCACTGGTCCTCCCGCCAACGGTTGTGGGATTTCTGCTGCTTATGCTTCTTGGCAGAAGCAGCGGGATCGGGGGGTTGCTTGAGAATGTGGGGCTACATGTTATATTTACGTGGCAGGGTGCGACAGTTGCCGCTGCTGTAGTTTCGTTTCCTGTTATGTACCGTGGAATCCGCGGAGCAATTGAGCAGGTAGATGAGAACCTGATATTTGCCGCAAGAACTCTGGGGATGCGTGAGTACACGATACTCAGAAAGATAATAATTCCGGCTGCCCGTCCGGGAATAGCAGCATCAACTGTCCTTGCTTTTGCACGTGCACTAGGTGAATTCGGAGCTACTATCATGGTTGCCGGTAATCTTCCGGGACGAACAAGAACAATGTCGATAGCTGTGTATACAGCAATGCAGTCCGGAAACCGTAATCTTGCGATGAAGTGGGTATTGATCATTATAGTATTCTCTCTGATTATCCTGATACTTATGAATGTGGTTGCCGGAAGAGGAAGTAGAACCCTGCCGGTGCAAAGAGGTTAAACAGGATAAATGGAATTGTTTGTTGACATAGAAAAACAAGTGGGCGGTTTTTGCTTGAGGAGCAGTTTTAGCATAGAATCAGGACGCCTTGCGCTTCTGGGACCGTCCGGATGCGGCAAGACGATGACGCTTAAATGCATTGCCGGAATTGAAAAACCTGATAAGGGTACGATACGCCTTGGCGATAGGGTGTTGTACGACAGCGATAAAAAGATCAATGTGCCTTCGCGTGACAGGCATGCCGGATTCCTTTTCCAGAATTATGCTCTTTTCCCTAATATGACGGTTCGGGAAAATGTGCTTGTTGCTTCGCATGACAAAAGGTATGCATTAGATCTTATAGAACGGTTTCAACTAGCTGATATCGAGGATCTGTTACCGAACAGCCTCTCGGGAGGACAGAGTCAACGCACTGCGCTTGCAAGGATGCTTGCCGCCAAACCGGAAATACTTATGTTTGATGAGCCTTTTTCGGCGCTTGATAATTATCTTGCAATGAGGATGGAGAGAGAACTTCAAAAGATACTTGAAAATTTTGAAGGCCCGTCAATTCTGGTTACTCATGACCGGAATGAAGCTTACAGGATGGCAGACAAGATAGCCGCCATGGAGTCGGGATGTATCGTCGAGATAAAGGAACGGCATGATTTTTTTGATAATCCTGATACAGTAACTGCGGCAAGACTGACCGGTTGTAAGAATATCTCCGGAATATCGAAAAATGAGGATGGGTCATATTTCGCTCAGGACTGGGGTATTAGGCTCGAGCCTTGTACTGACGGTAACGGTTTGGGACTTGATAGTGCAGATAGTGTGGGATATCGGGCCCATTACTTTAAGTTCGTATCTGAAAGTACGGGTCAGAACTGTTTTGATTGCGAGCTTTTACGCGTGGTTGAGGATACTTTTTCGGTTTCGGTTCTGTTCCGGCAAAGAGGGAATGACGCTGCCTCGGATGATTCGGTACTGACATGGATAGTCAATAAAGACGAATGGATTAAGATCAAAGACGATGTTATGAGTGGAACGTTTTTGCTTTCTATTGACCCGCAAAAGCTTATGCCGCTTCGGAACAGTAAGGATGGATGATAAATGATCGACGGATTCGGAAGAATAATTGAATATCTGAGAGTGTCGGTTACCGATAAATGTAATCTCAGGTGCAGGTATTGCATGCCACCGGAAGGGGTCAGTAAGCTGTCCCATTCAGACATACTTACGATAGAGGAGATAACAAGGATATGTGCACTGCTTTGCGAAATGGGAGTCCGTCGTGTGAGATTTACCGGCGGTGAGCCGCTTATAAGAAAAGGTATTACGGATCTTATACATAATCTTTCATCACTTGATAATGCCCCGGAAATATTGATGACAACAAACGGGGTGCTTCTTGCGAAAAGTATTGAGGCACTTTATGAGGCGGGACTTGCCGGGGTCAATATCAGTCTGGATACAACCGACAGGAATGAATTTCTGAGGATGACCGGTTCAGACCTGCTTTCGGATGTAATTAATTCTATAAATGCTGCATACGAAACAGGGATAAGGATTAAGATCAATTGTGTCCCGATAACGGGAATTAACGATAAAGAGATACCTAAAATAGCTGAGTTTGCAAGGAACCGGATGATTGATGTCAGATTTATTGAATTGATGCCAATAGGATGTGCGGCCGGATACGACAGAGTAACGGGTGAGGGAGTTTTGCATAAGATAATTCATTCATTCGGACTATCGGAAGGAGATCTGCATCCGGATTATGGAGAAGATTCACAGAACGGAATACCGAAGGGTCCGGCCTTGTATTACAGAATCAAGGGATTTGCCGGAAGGATAGGTCTTATAGATCCGATATCGGATTCATTTTGCGATAAATGTAACAGGATAAGACTGACGTCAACCGGGCAAATAAAGCCATGTCTGTATTTCTCCGATAGTATTGATCTAAGGAAGCTTATAAGAGACGGTTGTACGGATGAAGACATCAAAGAAGCTGTTATGAGAGCTATTGCCGCAAAACCACGGGAACACAGATTCGGAATACCGGATGGTAACGGTGATTCAAGAAAAATGTATCAGATCGGAGGGTAAGAATTGCACGGAATACTTAAGGCTGTGTGTATCAGCCGGGAGAAAGGTACAGTCAAGAATAATATAGACAGATGTGAGATAATCGAAAATCACGGACTTAAGGGAGATGCACACGCCGGAAGCGCAAGGCAGGTAAGCCTGTTGTCCGAAGAAGCGGTAAATGATTTTCGCCAAAGGTGTGATGATAAGGTGGAACTTCTCCCGGGGGTGTTCGGAGAAAACCTTTTGGTAAGCGGATTTGACCTAAAGAGGTATCCTATAGGAGCGATTATTCTTATCGGTGATGTTGTTCTGCAACTGACACAGATCGGTAAAACATGCCACAGCGGATGCGAGATAATGGTGAAGACGGGAGAGTGCATTATGCCTCATGAAGGAGTATTTGCAAAGGTACTGAAGGGCGGAGTTGTCAGCGCCGGAGATGAGGTTACTATTCCATACCGCGCTGCCGTTTTAACCGCAAGTGACAGGTCGTACAGGGGAGAGAGGGAAGATAAGAGCGGCCCGGCAATAGTAAAAAGATTGGAAACTGCCGGCTATTATGTGGGTTCTCAATTGCTGTTGCCGGATGATGAAGATGGGCTGGCTGATGCACTGACAAAGGTTGTTGACGAAGAGAGACCTGATGTCATATTCACAACAGGTGGGACCGGATTAGCTGCCAGAGACCGGATGCCGGAGGCGACAAAACGTATTGCTGACCGGGATGTCCCGGGTATTGCCGAGGCTATAAGGGCATATAGCATGAAAATCACGCCGAATGCTATGTTATCGCGTGCTGTAAGCGTGATTAAAGACTCAACACTTATAATCAACCTTCCGGGAAGTCCGAAAGCTGTTCAAGAATGTCTAGACCTTGTATTGCCGGCCCTTGAACACGGACTCGGAATACTGAGAGGGGAGGTTGACGGATAAAACCGCAAGCCTCCCCTCTGTATTTTCAGATTATCGGTGATTTATGTGTATGATTTTAACTCGGTAGCGTTTTCATTAAGATTATCAACAAGGTTATTGATATGCTCAACGATCTGCTTGTTCTGCTGGCTGCTGTCATAAGTTGTGCTTGCGTGAGCCGTAACCTCTTCGGTAATGGCGGAGATGGTCTGAATGCTGTTGACGATCTCACTGTTTGCCGTTGCAAGGTTTGAAACGCTGTTCTTCATACCATCGGAACTTGAAAGGATATCTTCGACGTTTTGTGAGATCAGATTGAAGTCATCAGCGGTCTTGTTAGCACATTCACTTTCTTCCTGACCTGTTTTGATCAGGGATTCGATATTATCAACCATAGTGCCAAGCTGTGAGTTGATGTCTCCGATGAGTCTGTTGATATCGCCGGTTGCCTCGGATGTCTGGTTGGCAAGATTGGAGATTTCGGTAGCTACAACCGCAAAACCTCTTCCGGCCTCACCGGCTCTTGCTGCTTCAATCGATGCATTAAGAGCAAGGAGAGATGTCTGGTCGGCAACGTTGTTGATAAGTTCCGTTATTGAGTTCATCTGGGATGTTGTCTGGGAGAATGTTGCAAGCGCAGCCTGAACATCTTTGCCTGCAGTATCTATCTGTTCCGTGAGATGACCCATTACAGTGATCTGCTTCTGGCCTTCCTCAACGGCCTGAGCAGTAGCTTCAACGTGATCCATGATAGTATCAGTAGTCTGTTTAACCGAGTCGATATGATTCTGGATCTCCTCAGTCTTGATAAGCTGGTTCTGAACCGCATCGGCCGATTCGGCTGTTCCGGTACTTACCTCATCCATACTGGAGAGTGTCTGCTCAACAGAATCCTTTAGTGTTCCCATCTCAGAGGCAATCTCACTGACTGAATCTGTCATCCTGGATGAAACGGAGAGGATCTCTTTCATCAGACTGTTTGTTTTGCTCTCTTCGATGCGGACTCTTGCACTTCTGATCTCCTGGAACTTCTTGGAAGCCTTGGCATTAAGTATAAGAAATACTGCCGTAACCGCAAGAAGAACGGCTCTCATAGGAAGTGATGTCATGTCATCGGGTGTGAGATTGGGAGACTGCATACGTATGGCCACCGATATTATATTAATAATAACGGCTCCGATACTTACCGCAGCAGTATATTTCACATCCATATATACAGAAACCACTACGAGAAGCGGAATAACGTACAGATAGACAATACCGATATCTGATGTAAACATGATAACCGCATACAGCAGGCCGAAGCCGAAGCCTATTACATGCTTGACAACAGGTGACTCGTGATCCTTAAGGTACAGACTCCATGAAATAATAATCGGAGCCAGAGCCAGCAGTATTGTTCCGATTCCCACACCTATCGGGATCAGCCCCTGGGGGAGCAGCACTACATAGGTCAGTGCAATGAAACCGCATATCAGAGTGGCTGTAATGATCCAAAGTTTGTTGGCAATAGCCATTTCAGACTGGTCGGCCAGCTCTTTCAGATCGGTCAGACTGATTTTTTCTTCACTCATTTTGATTCTCACCTCATTTGAATTAAAAATGCATATAACACTCATATGCTGAACTATATATTATTATATTCCCTTTTTTGTAAGATTGCACTTCAATTCTTGCTTTTCTAGCAGAGTGATTTTTGATATAATTGTCGAAGTGAATGCGGAGGATGTAAAGTGGCTAACAAATCAATTATAGACGGTTTTTCGTTTGCGGATGATGCGGATGTGTCTCTTGCTTCGTCCGAGATAGAGAAGATCAAATATATAGCGGGCAAGATGAATATGGATAATCCGCGGGGCGTACTTGCGGTATATGACAAGCTCATCACAAGCGGAATATTCGTAACACCTGTCGGATATGAGTATCTTCGGACACTTCAGAGCTACCTGTATAAGTGCAAGGACATTCCTGATGATGCGGTCAAGGAAATTCCGGTTCCGATTTCATATACGAGAGCTTTGAATCTTCGAAGCGAAGAGAGGGATGAGAAAATACAGGCAGACCGGCAGATGCGTACCCTTCGCAAGACATTCAGGACAGAGTATAAGATATCGCTTATTGTTAATATCATACTTATCATAATGGTGATAGCGATGTTTGTTATCACACTCAAAGCGGAAAATCCCAACATGATAAATTACAGAACGGCAATACTGAACCAGTACAGTGAGTGGGAGCAGGAGCTTAACGAAAGAGAGGCTGCGATCAAGCAAAGAGAGCTTGAACTGGAAAAAGAGTGATTTCATAATTTTGTCACATATTGCTGTTAGAATTGTCCTTGCAGTATGATTTTTGAAAGTGAGGATTAAGATGGAAAAGGTTAAGATCCTGGTTGTTGATGATGAAGCAAGAATGAGAAAGCTCGTTAAAGACTTTCTTATAAAGAAAGATTATGAAGTTATAGAAGCTGCCGACGGGCAGGAAGCTGTTGATGTTTTCTTTGAGCAGAACGATATTTCGCTTGTTATACTTGATGTAATGATGCCGAAGATGGACGGCTGGGAAGTATTAAAAGAGATCAGGGCATACTCCAGGATACCGGTTATAATGCTGACAGCTAAGGGCGACGAGAGGGACGAGCTTAAGGGCTTTGATTCCGGAGCCGATGAATACATTTCCAAGCCGTTTTCGCCCAAGATACTTGTTGCAAGAGTAGATGCGCTGCTTCGCAGGAGCAATCTCATCTCGGAAGAGGAGAAAATTGAGACAGGCGGTATCATAATGGATAAGGCAGCACATACCGTCACGATTGAGGGCAAGCAGATTGAGCTGTCATTTAAGGAGTTCGAACTCCTTGCGTATTTCATGGAAAATCAGGGTATCGCACTTTCGAGGGAGAAAATTCTTAATCACGTTTGGAATTATGACTATTTCGGAGATGCGAGAACAATAGATACACATGTCAAGAAACTCAGATCCAAGATGGGCGACAAAGGAGACTATATCAAGACTATCTGGGGAATGGGCTACAAGTTTGAAGTAAATTAGACTATTTAAGGAGACAGTGATGGGAGAGCAGCTAACGGATCTAAACCCGAAAAAAGTATTTGAATTTTTCGGAGAACTTACCCGTATTCCGAGGGGATCGGGAAACGAAAGGGCAGTAAGTGACTACCTTGTGGAATTCGCCTCAAAGAGAGGCCTTCTGGCGTATCAGGACGAGTTCAATAATGTGACTATACTAAAACCCGCGACCGCAGGAATGGAGGACAAAGAAACTGTTATCATGCAGGCTCACATGGATATGGTCTGCGTAGCTGATGATGACGTAAAGATCAATTTTGCAAAGGATCCGATAGAGGCATATGTTGACGGCGATTATGTCAGAGCCCGCGGAACAAGTCTTGGTGCGGATGACGGAATAGGGATCGCGATGATACTTGCTGTCCTTGACAGTGATGAGGTATCCCACCCGATGATTGAAGCCGTGTTTACCACCGATGAAGAAGTCGGGCTCGGGGGTGCTAACGGATACGACACATCCCGCCTGAAAGGGAAAAGATTCATTAATATTGATACCGAAGAAGAAAATCATCTTGTTATCGGATGTGCCGGCGGAATCAGGTGCGATGTTTCATCCAAGTGTAAAAACCAGAAGGTTGAAGGGAATGTATATGAGATAGGAATTAATTCCCTTACCGGAGGACATTCGGGAACAGAGATATATAAAGGATCTGCAAACGCAAATGTTCTGATGGGACGGCTGTTGGATTTGCTTATGAAAAACGCCGAGTTTTCCATCGGATCATTTTCCGGCGGAACAATGGAAAACGCCATATGCACATCCGCGTCCGCAACAGTTGTTGTCAAGAAGAAACAGAGCAAGGCATTTGAAAAATGCATAAAATCATTTGCCGACAGTATGAAATCTGAATATCGCAAAACAGATCCTGATCTAAACGTTAAATGTAAAGATAAAGGGAAGGGCAAACTTGAAGTTATGTCAACCAAAGACATGACAAGATTTGTTGCACTTCTGAATCTTCTACCGTATGGTGTTGCGAAGATGAGCCAGATTTCCGAAATGGTTGAAACAAGTTCAAACATCGGAATAGTCAATGCTAAGCCTAAGAGTTTTAATATCTGTGTCAGCATCCGGAGCAACAAAAATGATTCTCTTGAATGGATGATATCAAGAGTTGAGATGCTTGCAAACGCATTTAATGTGCAGTTTTCGGGCCGCAGCCGTTATCCCGCATGGGAATGCGATGAAATATCCGATTTTGCACGAAGTGCCAGGCAGTTATACACGAAGATGTTCGATAAGGATATAGAGATAATAACAATACATGCCGGACTCGAGTGTGCGTTATTTTCCAAAAAGATCAAGGGGCTTGATGCAATCTCCATAGGACCGGACATGTGGAATGTCCACACTACGGGAGAGAAGCTTTCGATATCAAGTACGGAACGTGAGTGGAAATATCTTCTGGAGCTTCTGAAACTGTAATGAAAGGATTTTTTAAGAAAACTATCAACAGGGAATATACCTGTATTTTCAGCCTTTTGCTTGCCGTGTGCATAGTCTTTATCAGTGCGGTTAATCTGCTGACACTTGAGAAGGCATATATGTACAACAAGCAGAAGGTTCTTTTGTCATGCTACAGTGATATTGATACGGCTGCATCGGAAGGAGATATCTCATCAGCGGAATTCGATGAGTCACTTCAACAGATCGCGGTAATCAATAACCTCGAAGTTCTCGTTATTGATGCGGATAAGCAACTTGTCAAATCCACCGGCAAAGATTCATCGCTTATGAAAAGGCGACTCCTTGAATTTGTATTTGGTGGAGCGGAAGATGTGCAGCCGATATATGCAAATCAGAAGATCCAGATTCAAAGAACTGTAGATCCCCGTGTCCATATAGATTATCTCGAACTGTGGGGGGCGCTTGACAACGGCAATTTCATACTTATGAGAACACCCGTGCAGAGTATGAAAGAGGCATCAATACTGGCCAATACGATATTTCTTCGCTTTGGTATCATAGCACTTATTGCCGGCATCATATTTATTTCACTTGCGACAAAGAGAATTACAAAACCCATCAAGAAACTGGTTGGCATGTCGGAAAAGATGACAAAACTTGATTTTTCCGATAAATATGAAAGCAATACAAGCAATGAGGTCGACACCCTCGGGGAGCACATGAACCGTTTGTCCGAGACACTTGAGAATACCATCGGAGAGTTAAAAAGTGCAAACGCAAGACTTCAGCAGGATATTGACAAAAAGACAGAAATAGATGAGATGCGAAAGGATTTTCTCTCGAATGTGTCGCATGAACTCAAGACTCCGATCGCTCTTATTCAGGGATATGCAGAAGGACTCAAGGACTGCGTTAATGATGATGCCGAAAGCCGTGATTTCTACTGCGATGTGATAATGGATGAGGCAGACAGGATGAACAAGCTTGTCAAGAGCCTGCTCAACCTGAATGAACTTGAATTCGGTGATGCGAAAGTGGACATTGAGCATTTTGACCTTATGGAACTGATACGAAACTGTGCCGAGTCTATGGATATTCTGATAAAACAGCAGGATATCAAACTCAAACTTCCCGAAGAGGGCAGTGTACAGGTATGGGCGGATGAATTCAAGACCGAGCAGGTATTGACTAATTACCTATCTAACGCGATCCACTATGCAATCGGAGAGAAGATCGTACGCATTACCGTTACGAGAAAAGACAATCTTGTCAGAGTCGGAGTGTTTAATTCGGGCGACAACATTCCCGATGATGTGATTCCCAACCTCTGGACGAAGTTCTATAAGGCTGACAAGGCGAGAGTGCGCGAGTACGGAGGAAGCGGAATAGGACTTTCGATTGTAAAGGCAAGTATGGAGGCGATGGGAAGAAATTACGGGGTTGAAAATCTGTCTGACGGCGTCAATTTCTGGTTTGAGATCGATGCGACGGATTCGATATAACGATGGGCGAATTCGACATAGTGTTTTTATTATGATATAGTAAATGAAGTATTTGGGTATACTGATGGCATATGAACAATAAATTACGAAGAAAAATCATATATGCTGGGATCCTTATCATATCATCCGTAATGTTTGCAGGATGCGGTCTCGTTCCGACGCTTAATTTAAGTGAGGAGCAGAGCAATCTGATTGCCGAATATGCAGCGGGAAAACTTTTGGAATATGCAAAAGGACATCCGGGAGGATTAATGATACTTGAAGATGTCGACCGTTCGGATGTTAATCCGGGAATGCAGAAGGAAGAGGAGGAACAGCCGACGCAGCCGGCACTTCTGCCGCCTGTTGACGGAGAACCGGTACCGGAAATGCCATCTGATGATATGTCTGTGCAAACAGCTCCCGATCAGGATGCGTTCGCTGATGCACCTGAAACGGATGCACTAGCGGAGGCTCCCGAGGATATTTCCGAGGCGCCGTCCAGAGCGCTTGAGGAAGCACTTGGGATAAACGGTGCAAGCCTTTCTTATGATCATTATGAGGTAGCGGCAACCTATCCGCCTAATGACACTGAGATCGCATTTTCTATGAAGGCAGCTGCGGGTAAGGAACTGTTGATACTTCATTTTGCTCTTTCGAATCCGACAGATCAGGATGTCGAGGTCCATACGGATTCGGACAATTTCAAGGTCAGGCTTGCGATTAACGGAAATGAGCGTCTTCGTGGAGATGTTACATTCCTTGACAACGATCTCATGAATTACAGCGGTCTTCTTACGGCCGGGGCCTCTGTTGATTCGGTTCTCGTATTTGAGATTCCCGAGGGAGAGCAGGTATCCTCGATGGATCTTCTTGTCATTGTTGACGGCACTGAAGAAAAATACAATCTGATGTAGGTATATTATGAACGCTGGAAATATGATGCAGATGCTTTCTGCATTCACAAAATTCAAGAATAATCATCCGAAGTTTGTCAGCTTTGCGGAACACTTTATTAAGACCGGTGTTCCTGCTGACTCTGTCATAGAGATTACGGTTACACGTCCCGGAGAAGAGCCGGTTACTTCCAATATGAAAGTGCTTGAATCCGATCTAGAACTTATAAGGGCACTTGGTGAAATGCGCCAGTAACGGTGATGCAAAGTTTTCTTTGGAAGATATGATTAATGATGAAATATACAATAATCTAAACAGACTCTCGGATAGTAAATACAGGGATTTTCAGGTCAAACTGATTCCCGGCACCTCGTCTGATCACATGATCGGCGTGAGAACGCCCGATCTTCGAAATTATGCCAAAGAGCTGTCAAAACGTGATGACATTTCCGATTTTCTTAACGATCTACCCCATAAATACTTTGATGAAAATCAGTTGCATGCGTTTATTATTTCTCTGTTGAAAGACTATGACAAATGTATGGATGAAGTTGAGCGTTTTCTTCCGTATGTAAATAACTGGGCAACGTGCGATCAGATGTCACCGAAGATATTCAGGAAGAACAGGGAAAAGCTGTTAGAAAAGGTCAGGATCTGGATAGCTTCAGACAAAACATATACGATACGTTTCGGAATCAAAATGCTGATGGAGCATTTTCTGGATGATGATTTTGATCTTCAGTATCCTGAGATGGTGGCGTCTGTCAGATCCGAGGAATTTTACGTCAATATGATGATTGCGTGGTATTTCGCAACCGCTCTTGCCAAGCAGTATGATTCCGTTCTTCCTTTCATTGAAGGTAAGAAACTTGACGTGTGGACTCACAATAAAACGATTCAAAAATCAATTGAGAGTTACCGTATTACAGATGATCAAAAATCATATCTTCGAACTTTGAAGCAAAAAAATAGAGAGTAATTTCTGCCATTGTGTGGTAAAATATAAATGTAGTTTTTTATATGATGTTTAGATAAACGGAGGGTAGTGTTATGGGTGACAATAAGCTTAAAGATGAAGAACTTGAACAGATCAATGGCGGAATGAGCGACGAGGAATATAAGCTTCGTCAGGAGAATGAAAGAAAGCTCCATGGCCGTATTGTTAGGGATGCATTTGGAAATGTAACATTTACTGACAAGACCGGAATAACCGGCCAGTTTTCAGCTGAACAGTGGAACAAACTGAGAACCAATTGGGATTATACAGGAAATCCCGAGTATTACATGGAGACAATTAATGTTGGAGAACTTCAGGGAATGATGAAAGGATAATCATAGTTTTTCTCGAAGTTTGAAGACCAGGAAAATCAACTAAGAAAAAATATAAAAAAGTGCTTGACGTGGCAGAACAGTGGTGTTATATTGTTTAAGCTGTCTGTACGGAACAAGCACTTTTTTATTGAAAAAATGCACCGTTTGACGGCAGTTAGTACCTTGAAAATAAAATAGTACA
>DFGA01000048.1 GCA_002371615.1 Lachnospiraceae bacterium UBA3762
ATCACGCTTCCGGTAGCTATCTCCGCAGCAGGCGTAACGGCCGAAACTCTCCGTTCCGGCGTCAACGCGGTACCGAAAGGCCAGCGCGAGGCGGCGATTTCCCTCGGCATGCGGGACCACACGGTCTTTCTCAAGATCATTTTCCCGCAGGCCTTCCGGATCGTCATTCCGGGACTCATCTCGGAGCTGGTCATAGTGCTGAAGGATACGACATTTGCTTACGTCGTCAGCTACGCGGATCTCATGCAGAATGCAAGAGTAATGATCAGCAATTATGACGCACTGCTCTCCGTGTATCTGGTGGTCGCGGTCATTTACATTCTGATCAATTACGGGCTGAATAAGCTGTCGGTGTATCTGGCGAACCGCAGAAAACGGCTGCAGGCGGGATGATGTTAACGGAACAGGCGTCAGTAAATCGACGAATAATTAACCGGAGAAATCGTTTGTAGATGAGACGAACGCTGCACTTCTTATATATGCAGGTAAAATGCATACTGCAAATACAAAATATATGCATGAACACTTTCTGCCGGAAAAGGTTTTCAGAATTACCACGATAACTACACTTAGATAGGAGAAGAAAATATGGCACAGGCTACTCAAGCGGGAACCCCCGTCATAGAGCTCAGACATGTAGACAAGCATTACGGACAGCTTCATGTCCTGAAAGATATAAATCTTTCCGTAAAAAAAGGCGAAGTCGTCGTTATCATCGGTCCCTCCGGATCGGGCAAATCGACACTCTGCCGCACGATCAACCGGCTCGAGACCATCGACTCCGGCGAGATCCTGATCGACGGTCAGCCGCTCCCGAAGGAGGGGCGGAAACTTGCAGAGCTCCGCGCGCAGGTCGGAATGGTCTTTCAGCAGTTCAACCTGTTCGCGCACAAAACGATTCTCGACAACGTGACGATCGGCCCCCGCGAGGTCTTAAAAAAGTCGAAGGCTGAGGCAGAGCAGGAAGCCATGCAGCTCCTTAAGCGCGTCGGCGTTGACTCACAGGCTTCCAAGGTTCCCGCTCAGCTTTCCGGCGGCCAGCAGCAGCGTGTGGCAATAGCCCGCTCTCTGGCCATGCATCCGAAGGCTATGCTCTTTGACGAGCCGACGAGCGCGCTCGATCCCGAGATGATCGGCGAGGTGCTCGCAGTCATGACCGAGCTGGCTTCGGAGGGCATGACGATGGTTATTGTCACACATGAGATGAACTTTGCGAAGCGTGTTGCAGACAGGATCATTTTCATGGATGCCGGCGCGATTCTGGAGGAGAATACGCCTGAACAGTTCTTTACAAATCCGGCGACACAGAGGGCGAGGGATTTCCTGGAGTCGATACAGGCTCATTGAGATAATGCATTGACAAAAGTTATAAAAGGTTATAAAGACTTATAAAACATCACAAAAGTTATAAAAGGTTATAAAGACTTATAAAAACATGATTAACACATAAGGGTGGAATAGCAGTTTATACACTTTCCTCATGAAGGCTATCGCGTAAATGTTCACGTATTATTTTCAGAAATTAATAGCCCTCAATCCTTTCTGACTCGTATACCTATATAGATTGATTAATTATAATTCGGATAGAGCGAGGTATATAAAATGTCAGAAGCAGCCATACTTTCATCAAACAACTTCTCATACACAATCAAAGAGCGTGCCAAAAAGGCAAATCTTTTCCCGAGATGGGTTTACGAGAGAGCCGGCTTCACATGCCGCCGCCACTTTCTCAAGGAAGACGAACTCCTTTTCAACGGCGTAAAATACAGCCGCACCGCCGCCGACTCCATACTCGGTAGAATGGGCTGGACGATCGAAGAGGAACGCATTCCGAGGACGAGCGGTCTGCTCATTCGAGTTACGCGGGTCTATCACAACGGCGTGCTGTGTTCCCGCTAATATCAGTCAAATGCTGATAATGTATCTCAAAAGAAAAGAGCTGCTTACGCGGCTCTTTCCTCTTTTAGCTCTCTTAACTTCAACAATACTATTGCGAAGCTGATTGAAATACCGATTATTGTGAAAAGGTAATCTCCGGGACCACCGGTAGCTGGAAGTTCATACATCTTTACATTTTGAATCTGGTAACAGCCTGGAAACTCACTATCATTTGTTACATTATAAGTGTCTGCATAATTATTCTCACCCGAGATAGTAATCTTTCCGTAAGCGTCGACAACAATTGTCCATCCGCCACCCGGTAAGAAATAACCATCCGCTGCCTTCGTTTCCTTGAGATAATAGGTCTTGAAGCGCTCAAGATCTTTCAGGAAGATTTTTCCCTTCTTAGCAGCTGCTGCCGCAATTGTCTCTTCGTCGGCACCCTCTTCATAACCCTTACCGTCATCAGATACAATATGCTCTTTTACCGGTGTGAGAACTTCCTTTGTCGTCTCAGTACCGTCTTCTCCTGTCACAGTCTCAATGGTCTTCTCAAAAAGTGTAAACTCAACACCGGGAAGTATGTCATAAGCCATTGTGCCGTCAGCCTGCGGTAACTCTACACTACTTGTCTTGATCATAGTGATATCCACAGTTGTACTGGGCTGTATTACCGGATGTTTATATTCTTCACGGTATCTGTCGCGGTTCACTTTGTAAGTAAGATCCGCTACGACATTGGAATGAAACCCGGGATGCTTCGAGCTTGTATCATTGGAAATCGTTTGATTCTCATTGTTTGTATAGCTGAAATCAGTTCCCTCGTCACCTTTGACTCCGGCATAACCATCGGCAGGTCTTTCCTCAGAAGGTAAATCTTTATTGCGGGATGCTATTTCGTTTGCAACCCAGTCCTGTTCCGCTTTCTGAGTCGCTCTCACATTGAATGACACGGTAAACACATAATCATCCGGCACCACATAATCTGGATTAAAGGTAAGTACAACTTGCCCTTCTTCCGACACCGACAAATTCTGAATAATCGGCGTTTCGTTGTCAGACTGTACATTATACGATGTAGGACCTGACTTATCCCACAATACTTTTGTCAGAGTCTTTGTCGGATCGGCAGGGTCCGGATATTTCATAGTACATTTGATGTCTTTTATATCCTCATCATTTTCCCCTTTGACAGTCACATAATCTGTCAGCTGATCTTTAATTACAGGACCCTGAATGCGAGGAATAGGTATTGCAGTGCTGACAGCAGTATTCAGAGCGTTTGCACTGCCTGCTGCGTACAATTTGCCGTCTTTAACGAGCTCTTCCAGACAAACATCATATCTGTTACTGAGTTTATCCCGTTTGTAATCATGTCTGATATCATCCCATAAGCTTAAATCTACGGCTTCAATTCTGTCGTTCATAGCCTGATTGGAAAAAGCTACTGTCGAAATCTTCACATCACCTACATCATTCTTAAATGCCCGAACTGCCTCGAGTGTATTCTGAATCACGCCATGAGCACCATCAAGATTCTGGACAGACATCTCTCCGACCGCAGCCCCGGCTCCGTCTCCTGCGGATTCCGCATTGCCGTTAAGATAAGCAGTCGGCACACCGTCACTGACAAAAATCAGATAGGTTTCTTCCGCACCCCTCGGCGCTGTACTGATAGCTGTTCTTGCCTTTTCAAGTGCTGCTTCATAATTGTCATAGCCTGACGGAGTGACACTCTGCAAAGCATTTTCGACAACTGTTGAATTCGTTGTCCATCCTGTAAGTACAGATGTTTTCTCGAGACTCGAAAGCCCGATTACATACATTTGATTCTTAGTGTTTCCGTCAGGAAGGATCATGTCTACCAGTGAATGCGGACCGGTCATAGCCTCCAGCATCGCATCGTATCTGGTCACATAATTTCCGTTTTCGTCCGTCATGAGATACCTTCTGTCAAAGTAGTTGTCACCTACCTTTATTGCATATGCATTATCCGAAGATACAATTGGATACATCGACTCGGAGCAATCCATTACCAGGATGACATTTGTCTTTTTATTTTTTACAGGTCCCATGTCCAGATACAGACGATAAAGGTTTTTCTTCTGCTCATCTGTCAGCTCATCTTCAAAATTTGTATCCGGATTGTCGTCGCCATCTCTCATGGCGTCAATTTTTTTGCTGATCGGAATAAAGAAATCTTCCTCGGGCAGATCAATTTCCCGCTTATTGGAAACGGCCACGGCCGTTGTCGTTTTGGTCATAAGCGGCATGATCCGTCTGTAGAATGTGAATTGTGTTGCGGTTGCCTTATTCTGAGTAACCTCCACAGCTCCGCTGTTATTGTAAACATAATCCTTTATGGTCTGTCCGCTTGATCCGGTTCTGCTGCCTTCCATGTACATGTCAGAATTCAGAATATACGTAGAAGGCTCGATGTCCTTTAGTGCGAAAGACTTTCTGGAAACCAGAGACTGTCCATTATAATCATAGTATCCGGTCTCATATCCCAACCATTTATTTTTGCTTAAATTGTAAAGACTGTAACCTCCGCTCGTACCCGTTACATTCCAAAGATACGTGTTTATCAGATTTTCATCGATACATAGATAATCATTATGGAAGATCCCGTTTTCATCCTCAAGCGCATCATTCATCCTGTGAAGAATAGCTGGGTCACTTAAAGTTGCCACATTATCAGCATTCGAAACCGAATCATAGGCTGCATATAAAGCTCTGTCGGCATTTACATTTTCATCTATTACAAGGTAGGTTCCTCTCGGGAATTCTGAGGGATCCCCTATTCCTTCAACAGCCTCCCAGTACGTTTTTCCGTTATACTTTCCTGAGATATCCTCTGTTTCTTCAAGAGTATCAAACAGGGTATAATAGCCTTCTATCGAATCTTCCTTTACAGTATAATGAATAGCTCTTTCAATACCGCTTTCTGCATCAACTGTTTCAACCGGAAGATTTTCAAAAGTATGTTCCCATGGTACTGTCTCTATTTCGTCTTCGACACCGTCCAGCGTAACACTGGCGACCTCTACTCCGTCAGCGTTCAAACGCATCGTAACAGATGCATCTGTAATGCCGCTGCCGTCTTCAACTTTGCCGTCTTTATCATACCAGACCTTCTTAACACGAATATCTTTATTGGGTCTGACCTCATTTTTATAAATGAAGTCAGGTCTGGCCGACACTGGACTGGGCCCGCTTTGCGCAGTATTATTTACAACGTGAATCTCATCGTCACCCAGATATACTTTATATCTGGATGCGTCAACACCAACTTCCTCCACATAATATCTTCGTCCTGTCGGTATACCTGTGAGTATAACATCCTCACCGTCTTTCAGGTTAAACACATTCGGATTATCATTACGGAATACAACATTGCTGTTGTCAGAGGCGTACCTCAGTTTGAGCATGGATCCCGTCTGATTTACGGTGTTGCCCGAAAGCGGCTGAAACTGACCGTTTTCATCTTCGAGATAAACTATGAAACCAAAATCGGCAGCTTTGTCATCATCATCTTTATTGCCGGTTACTCTCTTCCCTATGCGAAGCCGTTCATACATTGCCAGATTGAACTGCAGCAGGCAGTTAGAGTCGCAGCCGCCTCGTTCAATCATGAAAAACTGAATGGTATGAACCGTATCCGGTGTGCTGTTGTCCACAATATTCTTAAGAACACTCTGTGTTTCAGTACGGGGATTTTGCTTTTGACTGTCTTTTTGTCCGACCTGTACAGTTGTACAGTCTTTCTTTACGCCTCCGGCAGTACTGTTTATACCGTTTTCATATGTAATCTCACCGGTCCTGAAATTAATACTGGCTCCGATCGGCTGATGTATTCCTCCCAGATCCAGCACAAGCCTGCCGTCTACGAAGACCCATACATCATCATCTCCGCTGAATCGGAACATCTCATCCAGGCCGTTAATTTTTCCGCCTTCGGGAATCATGAATTCAGCAGACATCGTTAAACTGAAGTGATGGTTGTACTTAGTCGTGTGCTGCTGAGACGTACTTTTACCGTTCCATTCTTTATGATATTCTGTCAGGGGGTAAAAACCATGATATATCAAATCCTTGTTTGAATTGTCTTTCCCCAGGTTGTAAAGATTAAAATCTTTTTCTCCGCCTGCTGCATTTATATATGCATAGTTCTTGGAACTGTCAAACGTATAGTAGCCCTGCTCATCAATATAGAATAAATGGTTCAGTCCCGTATAGGAGGTTCTTCCCGGGACATTTGCATCAGGTATGTTCGGATCAAAAAGATAGGCAAGGCTCATATCGTTGTTAACCTGCCAGGACTGCACCGTGCTATCAGTATAGCCGGTCTTAAGGACCGGGTAATTATCCTCTGTATGTTCCGCAACAATTCCCTGTACGGCAGATGATTGCAGGCCGTCATGACCACCGGAATAATTATTTATTGTATATGGATTATCAATAGTATACCACCCATTATTCTTCGCAAAAGGCTGAGTTCCGGATGGAAAGAACCGGAACTGACGCCGCTTGCCATCTGCGTCTTTATTTATGGTAGTACCGCTGAAATTCTCCGAATGATCAATACCCCGGGAATTCCAGGAATAGTTATTAATACTGTAATCCCACTCACCGCCATCATACGCCTGATAGTCAAAAAGATTGATTGTCATTATAGAATTGGTATCAACCGTTTGCCGCAATCCCGTAACGCCGTCCGGCAGCGTCCCCGCGCCTAAAAGCATTTCAGCTTCGTCATCGGCAGACAGTACGTCCTCAATGAGAATATCTTCTCCTTCCAAAGAAGCTTTCGCATCCTCCGCAACAGATGCATCCTTCATCTGATCAGAATTGTCTGTTCCTGATCTCCATGCAAACTTTCCGTCTGCACTATCTCTGTTTTCGCTTGTATTCTGATCAGGCTCAACTACTATATCCTCGTTCGATTCTTCACTTGCAGGATCATCCCCACCCCAGACAAATTTCTCGGATTCCGATTCCGGCTCTGCTGACTGTTCCGGCTGTTCCGGATTCTCAGTCAGTTCTACTGCTTCTTCGGACACAGACGTAGAATCATCCTGAAAGCTTCCGGTTCCCCAGGTAAACCTCTCCGAAGCCGAGACAGGTGACAGCAGTGATAAGTCACCTGCACATTCTGATATGCTCGACAATAACAACCCTGCAAGAATAGTACCTGCCAAAATACGTTTGTATACTTTCACAATTACTCACCCCCGTTGTAAGTTGTTATTTCTTTCTGATCAGCAATACTATAATGGCTATAGCCGCCGCTCCGACGGCTACATACAACGCAATTGGTGATGTGTCACCGGTCTTAACAAGCTTTGTTCCTGACGTTGTTGTCTGTTTTGAAGGTGTATCCGGTGTTCTGCCCGGCTGCATCGGCACCGGAGTCAATGTAACCTTTGGCGTTATTTTCGGTGTAGCGGTAGGGGCCGGTGTGGAAGTCGGCTTCGGCGTCGGCGTCGGCGTTGCCGTTGGAATCTTCTGTATTTCCCCTTCTTTCGGATATACTTCCGGTGAATAGTTCCACACATATGCATCCTGCGTGTCATTCGGCATATACATCGGTGTCATCCAGAGAACAGGTTCCATTGTGATTTTTTTAGTTTTTGATATTTGTACAAGGTCCCGCTGTCTTCCCAGATACATTCCCGGATCAAGGTCTGTAAACAATGCATCACCCTGCTCGTTGGTTGTAACATTTGCAATAGGCTGAATGGATTTTTCGTTTATCAGAGCATTCAGTTTCTCTGCTGCGTCCAGCGACTCCGAAGCTGTCATTCCTTCAAAATCAATTCCGGATGATGTAAATGCATCCGTCAGATTATAGTGTGCTGCCCCATTCTCCGTAACAAGATCTGCAACTTTGAACAGATCGATTACAGCTCCCGTGACCGGAACGGTATCCTTAATTTCCTCATCCACATAAACAAGATGAACTTTTAACGAAGCAAGTTCACCGGACAAATCCTCTACCGGAAGGAGTGGATTGCTTTTACCGGTAGAGCGATCTGAGGAAGTGTCTCCATTCTCTGTGCCGGCCGGACTATCTGCGAGATCTTCGATAGCTGAATCACCTGATAGTCCGCTGATAGAATCATCGCCCTGCATATTTTCAGCTGCGAATACAGACATTGCCGTACCTGCAAGCAGACTAATTCCGATGCAGGTGATCCAAAGTAGGCGCAACATATACTTTACTGTATTCTTCATCTTTTACCTCCGTCTTTCCCCTCAAATACAAGATCGGATAATGTTTTCGCTTCTCCGCTCTCATTCCGGCAGACTTCATCAAATTCCATTGTTCCTTTTGTCTGCATCCGTTTCATTCAGCTTTCTTCGCCGCCTGCGAATAATCTCAGAAATTATCCAGAATATGATACACAGTCCGAAGAAAACCGCCAATCCGACCATGACGAGTTTTTCTTCCATACCGGCGTTCTTTACTTTTTCAACTACATTTCGCTCCTGCTCGTCCTTATTGGCCTTGCTGTATTCAATACGGTGCCCACGAATAAGAAGCCTATGCGAATTAACGCCGTAAGGCGTGCAGGTTACCAGCGTGACCAGATCTTCACCGGGCACTATGTCGAGTGCCTCGGTCTCATGCGGCAAAACTGTGAGAATTTGATCCACCTCATATGCCAGCGTCTCATTCAGCACATTTAGGTAAAACTGATCTCCGACCTGAATAAGGTCAAGATCTGTAAACAGTTTTCTACCCGGCAAACCGCGATGTCCGGAAAGAACCGCATGTGTTCCGGGACCGCCAATCGGTAAGCTTGTGCCTTCAATGTGACCGGCTCCTTTTTCCAATGCAGCCGTACCTACCCCATGATAGATTGGAAGAGACACATCAATCTTAGGAATCTCGATATAACCCATTACATAATCACCCAGAGGATTCAGCAATGTATCATAAGGGTGAGTGAGAATGTACTCTTCGGCACTCTCATCAAATGCATCCAGGATATAATTAGTTAAGTGCTGGTCATTATAAGCCTTCGCTGCCTGATAGACATCTCGATACTGCTCCTCGGAATAGTCTTGCACTTTCTGTGTATATTTGGAAATAAGCAGCGAATCCCTATACTTATTCCACTGACTGCTAATCGTTGGATAAAACAGGATTCCGGCACCTATCATAAGACCGATGATTCTAAGTAAATGCGGCACCCATGCCCATTTCTTACTATCGCTTTTTTTCACTTCATCTTCCTTCTCTTTCCTATCCATCCGGTTACCAGGAAGATAACGACTGCGATTACAATACCTATCAATACGCACAGCGCCTGCATCATCATATAATTCCTATCTGATCGCGGTACTGCATTCTTAACAGCCTCGACATAGTCTTCATCCGTAAACGGAATCCTATGTCCTCTGACCAGGAGTCTGTGTGTGTTAACCGCATAAGGCGTACAGGTTACCAGTGTAGCGTAGTCTTTCCCGTTGACGACCGAGAGCGACTCGACCTGCGACGGTTCGACCGTCAGGATCTGATCTACTTCGTATGCGAACGTCTGATCCAACACATGAAAGAAGAATACATCGCCTATGCGTACCAGATTCAGATCGGTAAACAGTTTCTGGTTCGGCAGTCCCCTGTGTGCAGATATTACGCAGTGCGTGCTCTCACCCCCGACAGGCAGCGCACTTCCAAGCAGGTGACCGGCACCTTTTTCAAGAGATGCGGAAGTCGTATAGTGATATATCGGAATGTTTACTTTGATAGCCGGTATCTCAACCGTTCCGATCATACCTGTTCCGGACTCATTGAGAAGTGATTCATATACTTTATCCTGAATTCCCTCACGTATTGAGAAGGCATCAGGTACTGCCGGGACGTCAAGTGTTTTATTATATGCTTGGGCCGTTTCAATCATTTCCTTGTAATGATCGCTGCCGGCATTTGCCTCAATTGTTTTCTTATACTCCGTAACCAGAAGTGACTCACGGTATGCGTTCCATCTGCTACTGATCATCGGATAAAAAGTGATTCCCATACCAATGAGGAAAAATACAGCAAATGCAATATTTCGAATCAGCTTTTTATTCATATATTCTCCCTGCTGTTCTTCAAATGTAAATCTCACGCTTTATTAAAAGAATTCGGTAGTCCCATATATCGAGTTATTATACATATGTATTCTTTCCTCAACGCGCTTATCTCATGACTAAAGCCATGTGTACTGCGCGATGAAGAATAAAGAGTCAGATTTACAATTGATATTTCGCTTCAGACAGGACCGGAGGTATTTCCGGCCCTGTCTGTTTTTTACGTATCGCAGATGACACAGACCTCAACGGACTGTATTTAAATCATCCGCATTCATAATGAAAAATCCTCTGCGCAAGCAACTCCTTTATCAGGCTTTCTTTGCACGGCTTCTGAAGTAAGAACCTGCTACAATTGCCATAACTGCAACACCAATGATAGTGAAGAGGTAGGAACCCATGCCACCGGTTGACGGAAGATCAGTAAGCTTCGTATTTTTGATGAGAGTTGAATCCTGAAGTACTTCTGATAAAGTAACATCTTTATCTACTACTGTAGTTGTTGTTTCATACGTGTCATCAGAATCCTCTTCCTGTGTACCATTGTCATTTTTGGTTAATTTGTAAGTTGCCGTATGCTGTGTTAAGCTAACTTTTGACTGATCAAGATCTTCAATCTTCTTTGTTCCGGCTTTAATCTGCTCAATAATTGCTGTGTCCGCAGCTTCAAGAGTAGAATTGTTAAGCACTGCTATCCTGTAGTCTTTAAGCATACCTTTCTTATACTGGTTAGTGCTATCTGCCGCAGCATCCTCTGAATAGTATTCAGCTTCAATTATAATAGTATATTTTGTCTTGTTCAGAGAGTAACCGGACGGAGCCTTAACTTCTTCAAGTTCATAAACGCCTGCGTCAAGACCTTTGAAGCCATTGATATTTTTATTATTGTACTTCTCTTCTGATGCAGCAAAATGCCCTGTTGTGTCAGACATCGCATAGTAAACTTCACCATTGGTCTTTGCGTCAACTCTGGTAAGTGAGAAGATCGCGCCCGCGAGCGGATGTGAGATTTTGACAGTTTCAGTACTACCCTGACCCTTGTCTGCTTCAGTCTTGTCAACGTCAGTATTACCGTTCTCATCCATCTTCAGGAGCTCATGAGTCTTATGTTCATAATCATCCGGCTCACCATCGCCATCGGTATCTTTCGTTTTCTCTTCCGAGCCTAATACGTCTCCATCGATTTCGAAAGTATAATGATACGTTGTATCTTCAAGTGTCTTTTCTTTGAACACGAAGCCACCCTGAGAGTCTACTGTCGGCTCATGGCCAATTGTATAAGTCACATCTACGGTATTCTCATTCGGGTCATAGTTTACTGTTGCCGCATCGTCATTAAGCTTTGCTGAATAAGTAACTGTAACTGTCTTGTTATCATTATTCAGGATATAGTTCTGATTAAATGCTAATTTGTAGCCGATGACCTTATTCGATGAGTCCTTTACATAGGTATATGTAAGTACTTCTTTATTATCTGAAGTTTTGGCAATGAAACCCTGAGCACCCGGTTCATCCAACTCGTACTCTTCCGTGCCTTCCATTGGAGTTCCGTCATCGTTCATTGGGCCAACATATACCTTAATTTTGTAATTCGCTGCATCCGCCGCCGGAAGATAAGTGAGCCCCTTCTCCATAGTATCAGTGATCTCATACTTTATCGGAGTATTTTCAGTTGTATAAGAATTACCTGCTTGTTCAGCGTTATTAACCGCTTGTACATATTTAAGAAACTCATCACTGTAAGAAGGTATCTTCGATGTAATCTTGAAATCTACGGTATCACCGATTGCGTGATCATCACCGTGATTACCGGAATCCTGTGCCGGATTATGCCTACTGTTGTCTACAATTTCCTTCAAAACAGTAGGTCTCGAAGACTTGGTGTATGCATCCTTGACTTCAAGTTTTCCATCCCATGCGTCGTTCGCTGTAATCGGATCAACTGTAACGACTTCTGCACCATCATTGTTAACAACATAGTAAGCACTTACAAGCATCGGATTGTAAACTGTCTCACTGTCATCGGCAGGTACAGCGATAACCAGCCATTCGCCAACTGTCACGGTGCCTTTGAATGTCTGTCCCTCATCAGTAGAAGTAAGCCGGATCCTGCCTGGATCATCTCCTTCATCTGTCTGTCCTAAAATCGACTGATCCTCTGCAAGGAGCGATATCTCAGATGAAGTCGGATAAACAGCTATATATTCTGTAACAAGAGTCGGAGTTTTTCCGCTCGGAATTGTAACGGCTGCACCGTTTCCATCAATGTAGGTTCCATCTGCTTTCTTATATACTTCCACGATAGAATCGTCATCAGCAGTGTACGTATATTTCTCATTGCCGTTAGCATCTTTAACCGATACATTTCCGAAAATCGGAATACGATCAGAAGACTTTGGATTCTGCTCATTAGCTTCTCTCAGCAGATCCTTAACTGCAACATAACCGGAAAAGCCTATCTGACCATTCTTGTCATATTCAGCATCTACAATACGATATGCCCATACTTCTTTGACTTGTCCCTTCTCAAATCCGGATACTGTCACTTCTGCACTATCCGCACTAGTGGGATAATCGCTCTCTAATGCAGTTTCGGTGGTCCTGGCCATTACCGGTACGCACATCGCAATCATCATAATTGCCGCGATGAGCAGTGCTCCTAAACGCTTCAGTGTGTTCTTCATATTGAAGTCCCCTTTCTAGTTTTTTTGTTGTTTTTTCTTATCATCGGAACTGCTCCATAAGCCCGATGATTAAATTCGACCGACAAATCGGCTTTTATCGTCAGCTGCTTTGCAGCATCCGATAAAACTCATTACAATCAGTTCTGTTATGTGATTTTCTTCTTCGACTTTGCCCTCCTTTCGCATTTTTTGTAAATAATAACAACAGGAGTGCGGTCATTCAGATAGCCACACCACTGATTGTAATCATCCATTATAGTGATTCTGCGTATCATGTTTCGTGCATTAACTTGTTAAAGCAAGGGAAATAAAAAAGAAACCATTTGATATTTCATCACCTATTTTGTCAAACCAAATGGAAAAAAGTAAAAACGCACAACACAGACCACCCCTTCTATATCTCAATGTTGTACACAGAATGTAAAAGTAAGAGAACTAATAACACCAAGTATTATCAGTATCCGGTTTAGATAAACGCATGGCCTTTCGTTTTGAAAACAATAACAACTCCCCAAATGATTATTCTCTGACAAATCCACGCATAAATATCATCAAAATTTTAGTCCATGTGCATAATATACTCTAATGTGAAGCAAAAGTAAAGGGCTCTTATGTCGTTTTTTATCCGGCATAGAGAGATATTGTTTGTAAAAAACGCACAAAACAACAAAACAAGCCTATACATTTTGCCAAACATAAAACCACAAAACGTTACAAGTGTAAATATCTATTTCAAAAGGACGGTCTTTCCGAAGTGTTTTTAAACATCTCGGAAGAATCGTCCTTCAGAATCGCCCTTCTCAGCGCATATATACTTCTCTTTTCATAGTGGCAAAATATATAATTTATAGTTTCAAAGTTTATACTTTCATTTCAATAAGGAACCACTCAGCGTTCCGGCCGATTCCCGAAATCACTTCACCGCATACCATGCAATCTTCTCAGCCCTCCAGCCAAGTTTTACAATTGTATCGTACTCCGACTTGCTCTTTGTATAGTGGTGAGTCCCCATCTTAGCATTCGGGTTATATGCTCTGTAGACCGGCGTAGTCGTGAATTTTGCAAATTTGTAAGATTTAACGGCTTTATTTTTTGCAAATTCTGCCATTTCTCCTATGACAGAAAAAAGACGATCCCCCCGATGTATTCATCCGCACCGGGAAAATCGTCTCTGACATTTTTTGATATTAATTCTTTCTCAATCACTGACGCTGAACTCAAGTCAGCCGAAGCCGACATAATTCCAACCGTAACCTGAACGTACTGAGCTCTCGTGCGACCACACGTTCACAGTCACATGGTCATACAGTAATCAGCTTCCACCCATTATTCAGCTCTCAAACGGTCGCACGCGCAGTGTCACCCCGAGTGACTCACAGATCCTCCTCGACTCCTCCTGCTCCTTCGGCGTCGTGACCTTGTCGACCACCGTCATAACGACCTTCGGGACATACTTTGTGCACTCCTTCGCATAGTCGAGCATAGCCTGCCATGACCCGATGCCGAACTTCGAGCGGGTCAGCTTCAGATAATCCTCCGCATTATTGGCGTTCAGGCTGATAGATACAGTGTCGATGAGTCCCTCAAGGTCAGCCTCCGTCGGGCGATTCCAGATCAGGTCCGCCAGACCGTTGGTATTAATGCGAATCTTGATGTCCGACTTGGAGCGGATGTAAGCTGCCACCTCCAGAAGTTCAGGCAGACGCTCCGTCGGCTCTCCGTAACCGCAGAAAACGACCTCATCGTACTTTTCCAGATCCCACGAATCGATCGAGACCTTCACCTCATCTACGCTCGGCTCATGCTCCAGCCAGAGAGAGTCCGATCCGAAGACACCCGGTCCGTTCTGGCGCAGGCAGAAGGTGCATGCGCAGGGGCAGCGGTTCGTCATGTTCACGTATATTCCGTTTTTTACTTTATATGTTATCGTCATAC
>DFGA01000071.1 GCA_002371615.1 Lachnospiraceae bacterium UBA3762
AAAGAGATAACAGGAGAAGCATAATTATTTCGCGTCCTCTTTTGTATTGAAAAAAATCATGTCATCAATAGCATGTTCTGTTTAACAGCCGGGCTATTGTATGTTACACTCTTTTTTGAACTAAACTAAATGACATTGGGAGGGTTCTTACATGAAAAAAAAGTATTTTCTCCTGCTCATTTGCATATGTCTGATAACGTCGCTATGTGCCTGTACCATAAAATCCAATAGGAAGATAAGCGAAAAAGTATTAACTGACCGTAAGGCAGCCTATGAGAAGTATCTGAAAGAAACCTACCCTGATGAAACATTTACCGTAAAGGTCTGGCAGGAATACGGAACAGATATCGGACCGGCCGGACTTCCGGATTACGAAGGATACTTGATAAAACAGGTAGTGATCGATTCCAAAGGGAACAGGTTTCAGATCCATGAATACGGCAACGGTGAATACTCGGATGACCGCAAAAAAGTCCTTGATGGATGGATACAGTACGATGAAAACGGAGAATTTGTATACAGATAAATAAATAACATACGGTATTGTACACAGATTAAAAGATAACACCTTATATTTAAATCAATATCTCATCTGATTCAGACGATCTTCTATGGCTTGTTCGAAGAATGCCCGTGGAAGGTCGTCCTTTTTATACAGATCCTGAAGTTTGAGATAATATTCGATGAAGGCATTGATCTCGATACGTTTCGGATGATACAGACCATTGGCATTTAATTCAGATTCAACAGATTTCTTTTCTGACTTGTTCATGTTCTTCATATCGGGAAGAGGTCTGTAGTTTGAAAAGTAAAACATCTTGTACGGGCTTTTTTTCTTCTCATATCGAAATGCATTTGCCGGATCGTTCGCCGTATTATTTGCCGCAGCTTTGTTCGGCTGGTAGGTATTCTCTTCGACTGTTACGTTTATGACATTGACCGTACCGGTCTCCATCAGATTGACAATTTGGCGGCAGATGTCAGTATTTGAAGCTGGCTTTTTGGAAAGACTGCTTGCAGTTCGGCCGAGAAGCTTGTCTATAGGGACTTTGAAGCAGTCAGAGATCCTGATCAGCGTCTCTATACCAAAATAATTGTTTCCTTTCCGGCTCAAACACTTACTGAGCTGCGCAGGTCCCATATTGATCTTGCGGGCAAGTGCGGCCTGATTGATCTTATTCTCCTCCATCAGAGCCTCGACGGCCTCAATGATGGTCAATTGAATACCTTCTTTTGATTTTTTCTCTGTTTGTTTCATAAGCCGGCCTCCTTCTGAATGTGAAGATGATGATACCATAATGGAATCAGAATGTCAAAAAGGAAATTATATAGTCAAAATGGAAATATTAAATATAGAAACAGATAGAAAAAGATAGAAGCGGATTGAAGCAGGGGCGATCTGAAAGAAAATATGCGATAATTAAGCATGCAAGAACCGATTCGACTACTGCGGTCAATGGATTACTTGTCGATTTCTATCTGCGGATTGGAGCAGATATGAGTTATTACAAAAGATAAAAAAGCTTAGGGTGGTGACAAAGTCATCTTATATTCTTGGATATGGGCCGGATATGTGATAAACTTTAATTTAAATGAATAAAAAGATAGAAAGTCTAATCTCATATTTGTTTATTGCAGTCGGTGCTATATTGGCGAGTTTTTCGGTTGCATGTATCCTTCTTCCGAACAGTGCGATAGATTACGGAACGGCGGGAATTGCGATACTGATAAGCAAGCTTACGGGATTCAACCTGTCTGCTTGCGTTTTTCTTGTTTTTCTCCCGTTTATCATTGCAGGCACTCTGATACTCGGCAGGGAATTTGGCATCAAATCCGCGGTCGGATCCATTGTCTATACGGTTGGTATCGCTGTATTCGAAAAGGTACCGTTTGAACTGAATGTAGAGCATTTTCTTGCCGTAGCATTCGGGGGAGCGATACTTGGAGCGGGACTTGCATTAATTCTGCGCTATGGTGGATGTATTGACGGTTCCGAAATATTTGCGAACATAGTGATCAAAAAAATGTCGGCAGTTACCGGGAGAGATTTTTCGATGACACCGATACTTATTGGGTTTAACGCGTGCGTCTACCTGGCGGCTTTTTTCCTTATCAATAGAAATTCCGCGCTTCTAAGTCTTCTAGTATATGTGGTTGCGACTGCGGTTATTGACCATTTTACCGATCACTTTGAGTCGATAAAGCAGGTGACGATCATCACAAAGGATCCGGCGGGGCTTGTTAAATGCATTAAAGATGAACTTAACAAGACGTGCACGATTATGGATTCATACGGAGCGATCAGCGGAGACAACAAAACGCTTATCTGTTACATCAACTATTTTGAATTATCAAAAATGAAGGATATAATAGCAAGAAATAAAGGAACATTCAGTACGGTCTCGACAATTGATGAGATACTTAGGTAGAACATGAACAAAAAGAAGCAAGTGAGATGGTCTATTGTTGCGGTTGTGCTGGCGGCACTTTCGATCTGGACGGTTGTTCAGCAGACAAGGGATTATTCACTGGATGATTTTAAAAATTACATTTCAAACGCAGATCCGGTTTGGATCGTTGTTGCGGTTGGCTGTATGGCGGCGTACATCCTGTTTGAAGGACTGGGGCTGCTTAGTATCCTAAAGGCGTTCGGATATAAACGTTCGGTTAATAAGGGAATAATATACTCCGCTGCGGATATTTATTTTTCAGCGATCACTCCCTCGGCATCGGGCGGACAGCCTGCAAGCGCTTTTTTTATGCTCTCCGACGGCGTTCCTGCGGCAGTAAGTGCGGTTGCACTTCTCCTTAATCTTGTGATGTACACGGCTTCAATCATGACTATAGGTATAATCGCCATAATCATCAGGCCGGAGCTGTTCATTAATTTTACGACTTTTTCCACGGTACTTATCGTGATTGGGTATCTGATCCTCGGGATCTTGATGATACTCATTATTCTGCTTATAAACCGGGAAGACTGGGCGCATGCCATAGGCCTGGTATTCGTGCGACTGCTTGGTAAGATCAAATTTATCAGAAATACAAAATACTTTGAAGACAAGCTTGAAAAGATAACGGCGGAGTACCGTGAGTGCGCTGAGATGATCGACGGACATCGCGGGATGCTTGTTAAATGCTTTGTGTTTAATTTTCTGCAGAGAACACTTCAGATATTTGTATCGGCAGCGCTTTTTGTTTCCGGAGGCGGTGCTTTGGATAAAGTGGCTGATGTGTGGGCAACACACGCATTTTCCGTTATCGGCTCGACGTGTATTCCGGTGCCGGGTGCGATGGGAGTCATCGACTATTTGCTCGTTGACGGAATGAAAAATCTTATGCCGGAGGATCAGGCGGTAAGTCTGGAACTTGCCAGCCGTGGAATATCGTTTTACATATGTGTGCTTGCATGTATACTGATAGTGGGGTTTGGATATTTTTCGCTGAACCGGAGAATCAAATTATTAAAAAGTGAGGATGACGACTGATGCTTGGTTATTACAATTACACCGTTATACTGACATACCTTTCCCTTGTTTCGGCGGGACTTGGGATCACCGTAACACTTATCGGCGAAGGACATCCGTTTCTCGGAACTTTTTTTCTGCTGTTTTGCGGATTATGCGATGCATTTGACGGAGAGGTTGCACGCCGCAAAAAAGACAGGACGGAAGATGAGATCAAGTTCGGAGTCCAGATAGATTCCTTGTCCGATCTTGTTGCTTTCGGAGTGCTTCCCGCGATAATCGGTGAAGCTATGATATGGCAGAACCCGGAGTTTTCGATGGTTCCGAAACTTCACACCGGAAACTGGCTTGACGTAATTGTTCCGGTACTTGCCATGCTTGTCATGATGCTTTACGTTCTGATGGCAATGATAAGGCTTGCGTATTTTAACGTAATGGAGGAAAAACGCCAGAAAGAAGAGAGTGGAAAGAGAAAATCATATACCGGACTTCCTGTTACGAGCGCAGCACTTATATTTCCGTTTGTAATGCTCCTGCAGTTTATGACACCTTTGGACATGACGGTTGTTTATTACGGAGTCATGGTTCTTGTCGGATATTTGTTTGTATCTAAAATTGAGGTCAAAAAACCCGGTGTAAAGGGTGTTGTGATCTTATGTGTAATTGGTGCCCTTGAGTTTCTGATTATGATGATCCTAAGGGCTTTCGCAAAGTGAATCGGATTGTGAGTTGATATGCTTGATCTGTTGTATAACACAATAGCCGGAAGATTAATCCTTAAAATACTGACTGCTCCGGCTGTATCAAAAATATGCGGTGCATTTCTTGACTCGCGATTTTCAAAAGTCTTGATAGGCCCGTTTGTTCACGCTAACTCCATTGATCTGTCACAGTTCTACTCGGATGATTTTAAGTGCTTTAATGATTGCTTCGCAAGGCGGATCAGACCCGGTATGCGACCGTTTGATACCAGTATGCAGGCGTTTGTATCTCCGTGTGACGGGCTGCTTACTGTATACGAAATAAACGATGGGACGGTGATTCCTGTCAAGCAGTCAAGCTACTCTGTTGCCTCTCTGCTTCATTCAAGAAAACTTGCCGGAAGATATGAGGGCGGTTACTGCCTCGTATTCAGGCTGTGCGTTAATCACTACCACAGGTATGCCTATATCGACAACGGTGTAAAAGGCGTCAACCATTTTATCAGCGGTAAACTTCATACGGTACAGCCCGTGGCGCTTAAGGGTATTCCGGTATTTACCGAAAACTGCCGTGAGTTCACGGTTATGAATACCGAGAATTTCGGCAAGGTAACTCAGGTTGAGGTTGGTGCGATGCTTGTCGGCAAGATTCACAATTTCCATGGCCGTCATGTATTCCGCCGCGGAGAGGAAAAAGGCTGTTTTATGTACGGTGGCTCAACGATTATTCTTCTTGTCGAAAAGGGCAGGATAGTGATAGATGATAAGATTATGAAGGCATCGGCCAAAGGGCAGGAGACCGATGTTGTGATGGGAATGAAGATCGGTAACAAAATCTGACAAAAGGGACGGTTCTTTTTGTCACATGAAGTATTCCAGGATTAATACTGTCAGGCAGCACATAACCGCTGTCTCGAACAGATTCTTTCGAAACCAGGCCACCAGGATCCCGACAATCAGTGCGGCATAGCCGGCAACAGGATTTCTGGTGGCTTCTGTAATTGCCGGAAAAGTCATAACAGAAAGCGTGACGTAGGGCACATAGTACAGGAATGAGCGGATAAACCTGTTGTTTATCTGTTTGCGCAAAAGAGTTGTCGGAAGCGCTCTTATCAGGAGGCTTACAATGGCAGCAATCAGGATATAGATGAATATACTGTGATTCATGCCTCAACCTCCTGTTCTTTATGCGGAAAAATCAAGGCGGCGGCAGCCGAGATGACCACTGTCAGTATTATTGTTCTGGTACCGCCGGATATTGCAGCAAATACAGGCAGCTTTGAAAATACAAAGCTTGCCAGAAAGCAGACTGTGATTATTGCACCGATCAAGTGATTTTCCCTTACGGGAGGGATGATTATCGCGATAAACATACCAAAGAGAGCGACAGACAGGGCACTTACAAGCCTGTCGGGAAGTACGCCGCCGGAAAAGCATCCTATTCCTGAGCCAAGTGCCCACATAGGAATCGCGACTGCCATTCCCCCATACATATAGTTGGGGTTAAGGTATCCCATCCTTGCGATGGAGATGCCGAAAAGTTCGTCGGTAATTCCGAAGCCCATAAAGAGTCTGTGAGTGAGCGGGAGAGACGGGTGCATGCGCTGGCTCATGGCTGTACTCATGAGCAGATATCTTGCGTTAGCAATGAAAATCATTATCGCCATTTCTATATATGTGGCATTTGCCGCAATCATCGAATATACGGCATATTCGCCTGCGGACGCATGACAGAGAATACTTGTTATCATGCATGTTATCGGAGTAAGACCGATTGCTTTTGCGGTAATCCCGAGAGAAAAAGCCACAGCAAAGTATCCGAGCCCTATAGGGATGCCGTCGCGCATGCCCTTGGCGAACTCGGATCGGTTAGTTTCAAGTTTTAAAGAATAATCGGGTGATTTATCATTCATGATCCTTCACCTCCAAATCAGCAACGTTTATATGTTATATGAAAAAGTGAAACATGTCCAGTAGGATTAAAATGTGACAAAAAGAACCGTCCCTTTTGTCACGATTGCGCGGCAGGGGTCGTTGTGGTATCATCAGATAGTATTTTTAAAGGAACAACACACATTATGGAATTATGGAGGAAAAATCATGCCGGATCTGCGTCCAGAATCACTTAAAAGAATAACTACTCCCGAAGCAGCAAACGCATTTATCGATGATCAGATAAAGGCGATCAAAGCCCAGGTGGGAGACAATAAAGTACTGCTTGCCCTTTCGGGCGGCGTAGATTCTTCCGTTGTTGCCGCACTTCTCATTAAGGCCATCGGAAAGAATCTAGTATGCGTTCATGTTAATCACGGGCTTCTGCGAAAAGGCGAGCCCGAACAGGTTATAGAAGTATTCAAAAATCAGATGGATGCCAACCTTATCTATGTTGATGCGGTTGACAGATTTTTAGATAAGCTTGCTGATGTATCCGATCCCGAGACGAAGCGTAAAATCATAGGAAAAGAGTTCATTGACGTATTTGCCGAAGAGGCCGGAAAGCAGGATGGGATTAAGTTCCTCGCACAAGGCACTATATATCCCGACATTCTTGAATCTGACGGGGTTAAGGCACACCACAATGTTGGGGGACTTCCCAAGGAACTTAATTTTGAACTTGTGGAGCCGGTCAAGTATCTGTACAAGGATGAAGTCCGTATAGTAGGTAAGCAGTTAGGACTTCCCGACAACATGGTTTACCGCCAGCCTTTCCCGGGTCCGGGACTCGGAGTACGCTGCCCCGGAGCTATCACAAGAGACCGTCTTGAAGCGGTAAGGGAGAGCGATGCAATCCTTCGCGAAGAGTTTGCCTCAGCGGGACTTGAAGGAAAGGTATGGCAGTATTTCACGGTTGTGCCTCCCTTTACATCGACAGGCATCAAGGACGGAAAGCGTACCGATGACTGGATGGTAATCATCCGCGCAGTCAATTCCGTAGATGCCACAAGCGCTACAATAGAAGAGATCCCTTACGAACTGTTAAAGAAGATCCGCGACAGGATCTTCGCCGAGGTCAAGGGTGTCAACCGCGTGCTCTACGACCTTTCAACAAAGGGTCCGGCTACTATAGAATATGAGTGATAACGAGCCAAACGGTTATAAATAAGCAGGAGCAGGCACGAAGTGCCTGCATCGGAAGCAAGGGACGTGACCATGCTTGCATGGAGTCACGTCCTTTGCTTTTGATGAAGACACCGCGTAGCGGTGCTCCTGCTTATTTCATAACCGCTTGGCGACAACATACAGCGAGATGAAGCGAAGCGGAATCAAGCTGCTCTCCTTGTGAAATATCTTGACTAATATTTGTGCATATGTTATGTTTTCAACAGTGAACGTACTGGAGAAACTTGTGAAGCCTCTGGTCCGGAAGGCTCCCGAGGGGGCCTTTCGTTATTTTTGGAGGAATAATGAACAAACCTTTCAAAACATACGATGAATTATTGGATTTTCTTGAGGAAGAAAAGGAGTTAAACATCAAAGACAGGGCGGCCGCCAAGACCGTGCTGTCCAAGATTAGTTATTATTCGCTGATTAACGGTTATAAGGACATTTTCAAGAATAAGACTACAGGGTATTATAAAAAAGAAGTCTGTTTTGATGATATATATAATCTTTACAAATTTGATCGTGATCTTAGAAGTGTATTCTTAAAGTATATTCTTATAGCGGAAAAGAGCGTCAAAACAGCGTTGGCTTATTATTTTTCCGAGTTATATGGGGAGAGCCAGAAAGAATACTGTGATATCAAAAACTATGATGTTAAACCTCAAAACGCCCAGTCTATTAAGAAGTTGATTTCAATCTTCACATATAATCTGTCGGGTAAGACGGACTATACATATATAAATCATTATTTATCAATGCATGGAAATGTTCCGTTATGGATAATGGTCCAGGTATTAACGTTGGGACAGTTCGCTCATTTATTTGATTATCTGAAGGCAACAACACCTATAAAAGTGTGTAGGGACTATCATAATATTTCAAGAAATCAGATGCATTCATTTTTGTCTGTTATGACAAAACATAGAAATGTCTGTGCTCATGGCGATAGGTTTTATAATTATAAGACTAAAGATAGCATCTCAGATACACTTGTTCATGGAAAACTAAGAATACCGATACATAATGGCAGATATGAAGTCGGAAAAAATGATGTATTTGCGGAAGTAATAATCCTCAAGTATTTGCTGGATAGGGATGATTACAGGGACTTCCAGCGCGAATTATCTTTGTGTTTCAATAATTATAAGCCTGGTAAAGAGATAGTTGAACAGATGGGTTTTCCGAGTAATTGGAAAAGCATTATAAGATATCGGCTGTAGAATTGACATGGTTATCCGTGACAGAGTATCAGTTATACAGTACAATAGAACACGGAATGTATAGCGGATTAAATCAAACTGAGAGGATCGGGAACTCACCGATCCTTTTTTTGCGTCAATTCGTTGCACTGTTATTGACAAAGTCGGTCTACTATTGTAAACTACAATAAGACGACAATAGTAGACTAAATTGTTTTTGGAGGATCAATATGCCTACACCAAGAATAAATAACAGCGAATTCAGGTTTTGCGAGATATTATGGGCAAATGAGCCGATAAGTAGCACGGAACTTGTAAAACTGTGTAAGGATAAGCTCGAATGGAGCAAATCTACCACATATACGATAATTAAACGACTTTCTGAGCGTGGTGTCGTAAAGTTTGAGGATAAAACTGTATCATCTCTTGTCAGCAGGGACGATGCATGCAAAGCAGAGAGCATTTCGGTTGTTGATCGCAACTTTGCTGGTTCACTTCCGGGGTTTGTAGCAACTTTTGTCGGAGGCAGACAGCTTTCCGAAGAGGAACTGGATGAACTACAGGCAATAATAGACGGATGCAGGAAGGGTAAATGATAGGCGGGATCCTTATTCGATATCTCATCAACTCAATATACGGAGGTGTTTTCATTGCCATAGCCATCTTGATCAGACTGGCGGCAAAAGACAGAGTACCAAGAAAATATATTTGTATCTTGTGGCTTATAGTAGCCCTTCGGCTTATTGTTCCGGTATCTGTTGAATCTTCATACGGTGTGCTTCCACAGATTACATTCGGACAGATGAAACCGATAAATATGGTACAGCATTCTTACAGTAATGAACCGGTCATTCAGGCATCAGAATATGATGAAGATCAATTTCCAACAGCCGAGGAGATAAGCACAGAGAGTACTATAACAGATGATCAGGATAATGTTGGAAATATAACGGAAACGCCGATTACGAATCCGACTGTATCAGCTTTTGCGGATATCTGGCTATTTGGATTTGTGTTGATGCTTGTGTATATGACTGTGGGCATGATACGCACAGGAAAACGGGTTAGTTTTGCTGTACCGGATATATACCGGATACATATAAATCCTTCTGGAGTGGAGGAAGAAGTTAAAGTGTATACCGCAGAGGATATCAGTGTTCCGTTCCTGTTTGGGTTCATTAACCCAAAGATATATCTTCCGTATGATCTTATAGAAGAAGACAGGATACACGTTATACGTCACGAGATCGCTCATATCAAGCGCTTTGATCATATATTGAAACCGGCTTTTTTTGTTGTACTGGCAGTTCATTGGTATAACCCGCTGGTATGGGTGGCTTTTAAACTGTTTTCTACTGATATGGAGATAGCCTGCGATGAGGCGGTAGTGGACGGATATGATGCGGATACCAAGAATGATTACATACTTGCGCTCTTATCTGCAGCGGGCAAAAATCATGATATGAGGATGTTTTCATTGCCATTTGGCAATGCTCCGATTAAGGAGAGGATAAACAGGGTTATAGCCTATAAGCGATCCGGATGGGAAATCAAAGTATCGGCAATCGTGGTCATTGTTGTTGTTTCAATGATTTTTGCAACAGTTCATGTAAATGCAGGACAGGAAAACACTGTGATCACGGATTATGATCTTGTAATTCCGGTAATCGATGAGGATAGCGGCGAAAGATATCTGTTAATACCGTATTATAAAGATTTAACAGCGTATGAGATGGTAGAATCTGACGATACGCTGGAGGCAGAAGTTAAAGAAAAATCGGATCAGTTCTGGTATGAACGCAATTTATCTGATTATACGATAAAAAGGGATGCACCTACGAACCTTGAATATATAGTAAAAAATGGTGACGCACTTTGGGAAGGGCATGTGTTGCTGCGTAATGACCGTGACAGAAAAAAGTACGATGAACTGGCACAGGATTATTCTGACAGATATACACAAGTAATCCCAGATGCCGAAACGGGATACATTTATGCAGCCGAAGAGGTCAAGGGGCTTTCCGAAAGGCATGAGAATGGTTTCCTGTTCCTTCAGACAGGAACGCTGATGTATATCGATCTGAAGGATCCGCAAGCCTACGGATGGAGACTGGCGCTTACTACGGAAGAGTATATGCGTCTTGAAAAGTGGATGTCAGAGAGCATGGATAATGACTTTGATCATACCAATCTTGAGGCTTGGAAGCCTGTGCTTGATAAGCTTGATATCGATTATGGCGCAAACATAGATACAGACAGCAAGCAGTATAAGGCCGCGTATGATGCCCTGATGGGTGAATCAACTGATTTTCCTCCAAGGGGAATGTCCGTTGAACAGGCACAGGAGCAGTTAAGATATAACATGAAACAGTTTGACGAAGACGGTGATCCGGTTAGTTTCGGAACAGTTCCGGGAATGCTTGTTACCGAGGAGAATGATAAGGATCGAAGGACGATCATACAGATACCCGATGAAATAAAGCAGATGATGTTCGATCTGAACAAGGAAGAGTTTATTAAGTGGAACGGTATGGGCGGTGACACGCAAAGATCAGATGTGTATCAGACTTATCAGGAACAGGCGCCCAAGGATGAAAGACTGAAAGGAACATGGACACTCGGTCAGTACGAGAGAATATACATAGGGTATTTTATAGACGTTGTAAGGTCTGTGGATCCCGACTGGCAGCCAGGTGATGATTTTGACAGTAATCTGATAAACGGGATTACGAGAGATCAGATAGAAATGTATGTTTATTCGGATGGATCGGAGCTTATATATGATCCGCAGCAGTTTATTACCGAATCAGTTGAGTGATCGAAGGCCGGGATATTTAATTGGCATGAGATAAATAATCGGATAAGAAAGGAGGTGAAGAAGATGACGAACTTTGGGCTAAGCAACATCACATCACTATTTGGAATGGGCAATACGGGAAGCACTAGTTCCTTGTACAGTCAGCTGGCGCAGTATTCAAGCATAAAGTCAGGCGCTTACGCCAAGCTTACAAAAGCATATTATGGGAAGAATACCGATACGTCAAAGAAAACGGAAAGCACGGCCAAGAAATCTGATGTTACAGACAAGTTATATACATCAAAGGCAGCTGATTCTGTTAAAGCTTTAAATGCTGTAGAAACCGAGGCTAATGAACTTGTTAAATCCGCAAACAAACTTGTAGATAGCGGGAAAGAAAGCCTGTTTACAAGCGAGAAGGATTATGACAAGGATAAAGCGTATGAGGCAGTAAGCAAGTTTGTTACAGATTATAACGACACCATTGATAAACTTGCAGGAACAAGCGACACCACTGTTCATAACAATGCAAGCAGTATGAAGCGCATGACCGATATCATGAAGAACAGCCTGTCAAAGGCGGGTATAAGTATCGGGGATGATGGGAAACTCTCGGTTTCCGAGGAAGATTTCAAGAAGGCTGACTTCAGCAAGATAAAATCAGTATTCTCCGGCAAAAACTCATATGCTGATATCATATCGAATTCAGCCTCACGTATTGCATCTGCTGCAAGTACCGCAGAAAACAAGTATGGCAGCGGTGCATATGGAAGCGAAGGAACATACAGCTCATACAACAGTTATTACAGCGGGTTGTACTACAATGGATTCTTTTAAGAAAACAAATGGATTTGGACAAATCACAAGGAGGTGAAGAGAAATGTCAATGACAATAGGAACAGATTATTCGGCTTACAGAGCGGGACATACGAGTGTTGATATTCCCGATGCGGAAAAGGGTGATTTTGAAGAACACCGTAAATGGTCAGAATCAATTAAGCCGGAATTGGATGAGTGGAAAGCAAATAACGAGAGGATTCGCAGCAGCCGGCCGGGCTACCATCAGGGAGTTGTCTATGAAAAGTCTGATGAACCGGTTGATAATTCCACATATTCCATCAACAAGATGAATGCGACCGACAGGGCAGCTATAGTTGATCAACTGAAGGCAGACGCGAGACAGCGTGAGCAGCAGCTTGTAAGTATAGTAAACAAGACCATTTCTGATCAGGCGCAAGCTTTTGGTAAAGCAACAGGAGATGATTTCTGGTCGAAGTTATCCAGCGGAAACTTTAGTGTGAGTGCTGCAGACAAAGCGCAGGCACAGAAGGATATCAGCGAGGATGGTTACTTCGGAGTCAAACAGACATCACAGAGACTGTTTGATTTTGCAAGTGCACTTGCAGGCGATGATGTCGACAAGATGAAGGAAATGCAGGCAGCAATGGAGAAGGGATATAAACTTGCCACAAAGGCATGGGGCAATGAACTCCCGGGAATATGCAAGGAGACCATTGACGCTACTAACAAGTTATTCGACGAGTATTATAAGTCGAAGGAAAGCATAACTGCCTGAATATAGCTGCTTATATGATATAAGACAATAAGCTACCCTGCTTCGAAGAGGCAGGGTGCTCCTGGCGAGGGTTGTGTAATATACTACCAGTGTAGGATGCAGGCAGTGGATCTTTATACCGCTGTCTGCACCTTTTGCATTTGGCACTTTAACAGGAGATAGACTATTATGATAATGATCAGAGATATTAGAAATATGTTTCAACAGATGTCTGGTATGCCGATCAACAGCAAAAACGGAAAGGCTCTGCTCAGGAAATATGGTATAAATACAAACAGCGCACAGTATAAAGCAGCCATGAAACAGATGTCAGAAGCGTCGCATGGTGGGGTGGGGTATACCAATCCGCAGGCGATAAAGAATCTTATGGCAAACTTTGATAAGGATGGGGATCTTATCAATGCACGCGGTGTGGCAGGCATGGATGCTACAGGGATCCCACAGTCTCAGCGGCATAAGATCATCGGCGTTTACGAGGAGTCAAGACAGGATATGTTTAATGAGACAAAACGGCATTTCTTGGCGGAAAATGGCGTAGGAAACGGCGATACAACAAGGCGATCCGAGGTATTTACAAGATACCAGCTCAGCGTTCCGAAGCAGGACAGATTAAAAGGAACCTGGACGCTTGGGCAGTATGAACGGGCGTACAGGCAGGCGTTCTATGATGCATGCAAAAAAGCTGATCCCAAGTGGGAACTTGGCAGGGATATTCCTGCGGGCGCATTGGATGGTGTTACCAGAGAGAGCATTGATAGCTGTTTGGTCAAGGGTCGGGGAGAGTACGGAGAGACACTTGAAAGAAGAACGGTGGATTTGACGATATGATCAGATGTTAAAAGGAGTGACAACCATGGATATCAAAATCAAGTCTTCAATGGAAATATACAAGAATCCCAGCATAGATCCGGATAATACCAATGTACAGCATAAGCATATTCTCATGACTAACATGGGGGATACGCTTACAGCAATCCAGAAGGGGCGCCTCAGCGTGGATGGTGATGTCCTGGAACTGTCTGATGAAGCCAAAGGGGCTTTGCAGGAAGCGTTTGATAAAGCCATGAAAGAAAATGAAAAAGTAAATGAAATGAACGCCGCCATGCATGACAGTGTTTGGGTACAACAGACAGGTGATGCACAAAGGAAAATGATGGAGGATGAAGCCAGAGCCATAAAGATCGCTACGAGTATAGGCAAAGGTGACGTTGTGCCGACGAAAGATGAAGCATTCCTTATGACTACGAAACCTGATCTGTATAAACTTGCTAAGATGCGGGCGCTGATGGCTGAGAAACATAAAAAAGAGAAATCTGTTCTGGATGATGATGAAGAGCCGAAGGAATATGATTGGGATAAAGGCCAGGATGACACCCTTCATCGTGTAGCTGTGGATATAGCAATTGGAGATGATGGAATGTCGGTTGCAGGAGTTTCCGAAGTGGCTGTATCTAGCAGTGATATCAATAATTTGGAGTAAAAACATACAGCAATTATCATGAAAAAGATGCGGATAGTTCTGTTCTTGGCGGTATTAACAGTAATCCTGGGAGGTTGCGGGACAACTACATCAAATCCCGTTGTTAAAGCTGTAACATCCAAACCGGGAACAGACAAAAAGGAATACTCTATCGTATATGATAACAGCAAAATAGAAGCAACCAGCGAGTTTACCCCTGACGAAACAATCATTTTGTATGCAGATAACGATGACTTTTCAGCTAATGTTGAGAATGGAAAGGTTAATGTCAGGTTAGATGATATGAAACTAACCGATGATACCGGTGATCCGTATGATACAGATGATGTGATACGATCTTTGATGAAAAGCATTGCCGATAACGCGGAGCATGACATATTTGACGTAAGTATCATTATTGATGATGACCGATATTTTGTTTTCGAGAAACATAATGTAAACATACAAACCCCGTGCGTACTATATGAATATGACACTACGGCCAAGATGCTCAACGAATTATGTCGCTGGGAAGATGTGGATCTGATAGGGATATCTGTATATGGATCTGACAGCGATGTTTCTACAACTATAATCGGAGGTGCAGACGGTCCAACATCAATATATCTTGCATCCAAAACTGATTCGGATGGTGAAAGGAAACAGGATATAAATGATTCAGATTATACAGCGGTTATCGACAGGGTTCTTAATGAATACAATTTCAAACCCGTTGAATGGAATAATACTATTGAATGGTCTGAGGATGCGGATGCCCTTATAAAGATGGCCGAAGAAAACAAGGGTCGATACAAAGCGTATGGAATAATCAGCAAAGAAGCGGGACCGTATGGGATAGTATTGATCGATACCGTTGACTGGACAGAAATCAACACAAACTATGTTTATGAAAAATGGTTCTATACGGAAAGCTCTGACGGAAAGCCGGAACTCAAATGGGATAAGAGCAGGTTGTACTTCACGTATCCCGTTCCGTCAATCATAGGATATAGGATGAAAACGGTTATGATCGACTGCGGATATGACACGGGACATATGGAATTTGTCGAGTGATCATTGACACATAATATCAGAACCACTAAAGGATTTAGAAAAACAATCCGAAATAATACTTGATAAGGCTATGGAAGGCGCATTTTTCAAGGGATTGTTTTTGAAAGATGTGCTTTTTGTATGAAGGGGGACATATAGCATGAATGTATTATTACAAAAAGAGGAAGAAAAGAAGATAACAACCCAGAGAGAACTTGTGGAGTACCTGCTTGCCGGTTCCAACGATGTTGATGAAATGTCGGAGGAGAACCGAAGAGAGATGGAGGCTAGAATAATGGCAAAACTTAAGTCCGGAAAGAAACTCTCACAAAAGGAGCTTGATTATCTGAGAAGAACCAATCCGATACTATACGCCGAGGCTATGAGAGTACAGAGGATGGCGGAGGCACTTGAAGAACAGCTAAAGCACGCAAAGAGCAAAGAAGAAGTAAACCAGATATTTACGGCGGCACTGTCCGGTATATCCAAGAACGACCCTGACAGGGAGTACCTGATCGCTTCGTTTAATCGGATATCTGAAGAGTTTCGAAAGTCAAAGGCATATAACGAGCTGCCAACTACAATCGAAGAAGCAAAGAAGAAAAAGAAACAGACGGATCAGGATCCGGGCCTGTTCAAGGAAGATGACGAAGACTATGATCAGGATCTGAAAAACTGGAGCCCACTACAGGAAATGTTTGAGCAGATGCCGTCATTTTCGGTAAGCGCGTGACCTACCGTTTTGCTTTAACGGATATGGTAAATAATAGTATCTATAATTAGAGCGACTGTCTGTACACTACAGACGGTCGTGTTTTATAATATCTTTTTTTAGAGATGGGTGTAACGTTTTCGAAACTGTGTTGTCATATATACAGAAGGAGACGAAACCGATGGATATTGAAAAAGTATATAACGAATACTTCTCCGTTGTGTACAGGTATATCTTATCCATTTCCAAAGATCCTCTGACGGCCGAAGAGATATCACAGGAAACCTTCTTCAAGGCCATGAAAAAGATTGATGGCTTCCGGGGTGAAGCGAGTTTAAAGGTATGGCTTTGCCAGATAGCAAAGAATACATACTATAACTATCTGAAAGCTCGTGGAAGGCAGACAGAATTACCGGATAAATACGAAGAAAGCAGTGCTTCCTTGGAGGAAGAGTACTTTATCGGTGTTGACGCAAAAAGAGTTCATCAGATACTCCACTGTATGAAGGAACCTTATAAGGAAGTATTTTCACTGAGGACTTTCGGGGAACTATCTTTTTCTGACATAGGAGAACTATTTGGTAAAACAGACAGCTGGGCTCGTGTCACATATCACAGAGCCAGGCTGATGATCAAGGAGGAAATGAACGATGGGGATAACATGTAGTGTGATAAAGGACCTTATTCCGTTGTATGTGGATGATGTTCTTTCCGAAGACAGCAGGAAACTGGTTGAGGAACATTTATCCGGATGTGACGATTGTAAGGGTGCTTACGAAAGCCTTAAAAGTGGTGGCGGATCTGAAGTAAATAAAGCGAACCGCGATAAGGAAGTCATAAAAAGGATCAGGAAGAAAATCTTGACTAAGCGTATGATAGCTGTCGGTATAGCAGTTATACTGATAACATCACTTTTTTTGTGTGTTTATTACGGTGTATTTGTCAGGGAACGATATATATCGTATGAGGATAGCGGAATATATGTTGAAAATGACATCGTTAAGACAACCAGGAATTATCACTGTCTGCACGATAATCAAAGAATTATGGATGACGGCGTCATTGCATTTGTTTATCTTTCCACAACTGTATATGAAGACAACAGACCACAGGGAGAAACGGCGGAAATCGAGGATTTCAGCAAACAGGATATAACATTAACGAAAGATGGCGGGAATAATGTGGAAAAAATCAGTGTGGAAAAGGCCTATTATGTGCCCGAAGAATACGCTAAAAAGATGTCAAATCATTATCCTTCTTTTGCAAGTGATGAAGAACTTAGGGATATTATGGATGCTTCGGTACTGATATGGGAAAGGAAGTAACACATACGAGATAAACACATACAGATAAAACGGTCTCTTGTGAAACGGGAGACCGTTATTTTTTGGAAAATGAAAAATAACTGTCAGGTTTTGGGCAGTTGAGTTGTATTATATATAGAAGGCCTTCAAAGAAACATATTCGGAAAGCGAGAGGAGTATGGATGAAAGGGAAGCAAGACGGCTGGTAGAGAGTTATGCCGACATGATCTTGCGTATAAGTACAAACTATCTGAAGAGCACCTGCGAAGCAGAGGATGTATGCCAGACGGTTTTTCTCAAGTTTATGACATCAGCCCCGGAATTCGAAAGCCCTGAACATGAAAAAGCATGGGTCATAAGGACCGCCATAAATGTATGTAAGAATGAACTTAAGAGTGCGTTTTTCAGAAGGACTACGGGAATTGATGATATCACGGAACTTACCGCACCGGAAAATCCGGATCCGGGAGTAATGGAAGAAATCATGAAATTGCCTGCCAATTACCGGATCAGCATATATCTGTATTACTACGAAGGGTATTCTGCAGCGGAGATAGCAGATGTTCTTGGCAAGAAGGAATCAGCTGTGATGGCATATCTGTCAAGGGGACGAAAAAAGCTGAAACTGGCATTTGCCGAAGAGTAAAAGGAGTACCGTGATGAGTATAAACAAAGAAGAATACATTGAATCCATGCGACGCCTTGAGTTTTCTGACGAAACAAAAGGGAAAATGATCGGGAACCTAACTAAGATCAGTACTCCCGGAAATGGAGGCGTTATGAAAAAAGGAATAAAAGCGGGCAAGGCGGTCATCATTGCCGCTGCATGCGTTATGATCTTTGGTGTTACTGCAGCGGCTGCCGGAATAGCTTCTGTAGTTGTAAGCCATAACAGACTGGGATCGAGAACAGATGACTTTGGGAAACTGTCAGAGCTTGAGGAAAAAGTCGGGTTAAATGTTACTGCGGTTGATTCTTTTTCCAACGGGTATATATTTGATCATATGGAAATACAAGATTCTACCGAACAGGATGAAAACGGTAATGATTTAGAATCATATTCCGGCATAGATCTGCAGTATGTGAAAGAAGGCTCCCCAGAGGTTTGGATAAACATGGATCCGGCAAGAATGTATGATGAGAGTTATGAAGCCGATAAAGCACAGGAAACCCGTGAGGTAAACGGGATAAAACTCTATTACAGCTGTGATGAATATCTGTTTCTCCCGGCAACCGAGGAGGATCTTGCAACCGAAGAGGAACATAAACGGGAGGAAGAGGATCCGCACTTTTTCATAAGCTATGGCAGTGATGAAAGAGAACTGACATATACCAGCTTTGTTACATTTGTGATGGACGATGTCATGTATTGTATGTTATCGTTTGACACGAACATGACCAGTGAAGAAATGCTGGATATGGCTGAGGAGATCATAACGGCAAGGTAGTATATCGTAATCATGAGTTCAGAAAAGGCAGGGCGCCGATGGTATGCGCCCTGTCTTTTTGATATAGAGAATGATCCTTGACAAGTATAGAATATCGATATAATATATAGAATATCAATATATAGATGTTCGATATAAAGGAGGCCTGTATGAGTAACATAGATAAAACACTCTTGTCCGGAAGCATGGGAACGATGCTGTTAAAGCTTTTATCAGAGAAAGATATGTACGGATATGAGATGATCGAGACGCTCCGGTCACGTTCACAGAATGTCTTTGAACTTAAAGCCGGGACATTGTATCCGCTCCTTCATACGCTTGAGTCAAAGAACTATCTGACATCATATGAACAGGATGGAGTTGGAAAGACACGCAGGTACTATTCCATAACAAATGCCGGTAGGAAGTATCTGAAGACTAAGCTCACCGAGTGGGAAACGTTTACAGGGGCCGTTGCCAGGGTACTGGCAATTGCATATTAGGGGGGATCGATCATGAGTTTGGAAGAGTATATGGGAGAACTGAAGGGGCAGATCCGGGATAAGAATGCAAGGATACTTGTTTCAGATGAGATATATGCCCATATCGAAGAACAGGCCGATTCATATCAAAAGGACGGAATGGACAGGGAAGAAGCATTATCAAAAGCAGTGGAAGAAATGGGAGATCCGGTAAGTGTTGGGGCAGACCTTGACAGGATCCACAGACCGCACATGGAATGGAGATATCTGATTTTTATATTGTTTATCAGCGTATTGAGTATATTAGTTCAGTACCTGATCACAAAAAACATAGATTCGGAATCTGTAACCGGAAGCATATTGGGAGATCTTTCAAGAAGGCATCTCGTCGGAATTATGGCGGGTATCATCGCAATGCTTTTGGTATATCGTGCTGATTATACCATTTTGATCGGAAGGAGCAGGTTGATCGGAGGGATTTTCATTGTGATCGTCACAATCCTTACGGCTACCCTCGGATACAGGATTAATGGTATGAGCGGATGGGTCAGTATAGGATCTGTGTCATTTTCGATGCGAGCACTTATGTTGTTATATCTTCCTCTATTTGCAGGAATTCTTTACGAGCTTCGAGGCGGCGGAAGGTGGGGTATTGCACAGATCATCTTCTGGATGATACTTCCGGCACTATCAACATTCATCACGGGAGATCTGTCTGCGCCGTTTACGCTGCTTATCCTGCTGTCAGAAACAATACTTGTGTTTATTGCCGTTCATAAAGACTGGTACGGTATTAACAGAAAGATCGTATATGGCGGGTTTGAAACAGTATTTGCATTAATGATCACAGCTGGTGCGGTATTTATATACAGGCTTAACGGATATCAGAGCGCAAGGATTGCAAACTGGCTGGCTCATTTTGGAATAGGAAACCGTATAACGGATGATAACGGGATCAACTATGTCAATGCTCAGCTTGGTAAGGCATTTGCAAGCAGTGCGATCATAGGAAAAAGCGAAGAAGCAGTCGATATCATGTCGAACACGCCCGGTTTCGGATCTGATTATGTTGTAGGCTCTGTAGCTGCGATATGCGGATTACTTGCTGTTGCTGCGATAATAATCTGTATGCTTGCTCTTGCAATATACATGGTAAGGATTTCGGTTAGCCAGAAGAACCGTCTGGGATTTATAGTCGGATGCGCCTGTGGGATCACAATAGCAATACAAAGCATCAGCAATATCCTTATCGTATTCGGACTTCTTCCGATGACGAGTTCCGTGCTCCCTATATTTACGAGTCGCATTTCGTTTTGCATAGTAGACTACATGCTGATCGGCCTTGTCTTATCTATATACAGATATAAAGATATAAGGAGAGACCGCTTTCAACAAACCATCCGAAATGAAGGAAACCGGGAACTGGTTGTTTAAGAGAAAAGGTTGTAATCCTTGGCGGGAACATCGGTTAACCAAGCGTAAGATGAGCCGATCTCGCATATGCATATAGAAGCATAAACCATGATGATCGGTTCATCTGAAGCGCGGTAGTCCCGGGGCGTTACGCCTCGGGATGTTTTGTGTGATAAGAGTACAATTAATGGTTAAGAAATTCGTGTATATGATGTATAATACATCTAAATATTGATTATAGGCATGTTTAAGTCATAGTTGTCTATATATGATAATGTTGATGCCGAATGAGAACGACATAATCGCTGGTTTATAGATGGACGGAAGATGAGGTAAGGGAAACAAACACAATGATCCTATCAGATAATGAAACAATTCTCGATCAATTGAATAATCATGCTATTGCTGAGACCATAGTGTCCATCATCAAAGAAGGTAAGGAATCAGTTTCTATTGGTGTTTATGGAGACTGGGGTGCTGGAAAATCTAGCATTCTTGCCATGGTTGAAGATATTTTGAAACCTTCTGATGATAAAAGAAAAGTAACAGCTAATGATGATGACTCCAATGATTGGGATGATTGGAGTGATCTTGAAAAAATTGAGGAACAAGATGGTATCGATGACAACGATTTGATAACGGACATTAGTACCGTTCGTTTTAATAGCTGGGAGTACCAAGGATTTGAGGATGCAAAGATTGCGCTTATGGGTGCGATTGTAAAAGCTCTTCAAAAGAAGGCGAAAGAATACTACAAGGAGCATCCAATAAAAGGCGGTCTTGAAAAACTCAAGAAAAACTGCAAGAGCATATGGAAGAATCTTGACAAGTTAAGTCTTGCAAAAACTGTGGGTAGAATTGGTGTGTCTTTAGTCCCGGGGATTGCGCCATTGGCATTAGTGGATCTTGGATTCAGTTATGCTAAGAATGCAATTTTAGACGATGACAAACGAAACGAGTTATTCAATAAGACCGGGCAATTGTTTAATAGTTCGGAGTCTACAAGCTATAAGGAAATGTCCGAGTTCCGAAGCAACTATAAAGACTTATTCAAATCTGCACATATTCAGAAACTTGTAGTTCTTCTTGATGATTTGGATAGATGCCTTCCCCAAGTTGCAATAGAAACGTTGGAAGTAGTTAGGATGTTCCTATCGCTAGAGAATACAACATTTGTTATAGCTGCAGATGATGCAATGATTCGGTATTCCGTAAAGGAATATTTCCCACGCATCCTGGAAAATGAGGACGGGAAGGAAGATCCTAAGCATAAGGATACATTCGGCGATTATTCTGATAAGTATCTTGAAAAATTAATTCAAGTACCATTTCATATACCGAGAATAGGAATTGCTGAAGCCCAACTGTATGTTATGCTCCTTATGATTGCGTCTGTAACTGGACAGTCTGCGAGTTTTAGAAAACTTGTCGACAAGGTAATTACAAAACTTCATACTCCTTGGGCATTAGAGCCGTTAGCAACAGAAGAAATACAATCCGCGTTGGGGGAGGAGTATGACAGTGCCGTTGAAAGTATTAGAATAGCGAAGAATATAGATAGGATTCTTGCAGAGAATACGGCAGGCAATCCAAGAAATATAAAAAGATTTGTGAATATGTTGTTACTTCGAACACAGGTAGCAAAAAACCGTAAATTCGAAGGCCTTAAGATGGATGTGTTGGCCAAGATGATGCTGGCGGAGCAATACAACTATGATTTCTATAAAACACTGGCTGGTGAACTTAGAGATGATGGTTCATGCCCTGCCTTTGATGTATTGGATGAAAAGGAAGAAATGGAAATAGAAGAAAGCGAGACAAAACCCGAGTCAATTTCAAATGTAGAAAAAAATACATCAAAAACTACTACAAGGAAAAAGAATGTAAAGAAGGCTGCCGAACCACTAAAGCCCATAACCCAAAGTGAGGCCTTCGGAAAGATGTTGGAGGAAAGCCAGGTCAAAAAGTGGCTGGAATTGGAACCATCTTTGTCAGGAGAGGATCTTAGGCCCTATTTCTTTGTCTGTACTGAATTGGAGGATTTCTTCTTTACCAGCCAGGATGAAAAAATGCGAGAACTGCTGTCCATTCTCCGTGGCGGTAGCATGAATGTAAAGAATAATAAAAAGAAGATAGAAGTTCTTGATGCTTCTGAGACTTTACAGTTGTTTCGGATTGCTTCTCAGGATGCATTTACAAGAGATCTTACAACGACTGAGACGCCTAGGATTATTGATGGAATCAGAAGATACGTCGAATTCAAAACAGAACTTCAGATTCCTTTGGCCGAATTCTTATTAACACTTCCGGCTACCACAATAGGAGCATGGTCTGTTGGTGATTGGGATGCAAGTATTCCCAAAAACTGCGAGGCAAGAAAGAAGTTGATGGAATTCTATAAGAAGATTGAAGAGCAAAACCAGAATGGTATTATTAGAAAAAAGGCTAAAATGGCACAGGAGTAAGGTATGGGTACATCAACAAGAAATAAAGGTCAAAATGGACATTCTCCTCTGATACCCTCGTGGCTTGAGGGCGAGGAACATACTTCGCTTGCTGATGACGAAACTTCGAAAAACGCTATGAGCGGTATCCGCCCTGATGCCGATCCGAACAGGTTTAGAGGCCCAAGAACTTCTTACACATATTTTATAAATAGTGGTGGACGTAGTTTGGGCTCTGCACGGACAGCAATTTCAAATTATGTTAGCAAATCTCTTGGGGGAAGTTCTAGGGCAGTTCAACACTTGGGGGCTGGCCGTGGAAGCACGACAAGACTGCATAGCGTCTTAGATGTGTTGTCATCGGGTGGTGGTGTTGGGGAAATCGCAAGACAACTATCCATTGATAACCTAGAGGGGTTGCCGGCAAAACTATTTTTTTTGAAGATTGCTGAGTTTATATGCCCGGATGGCGGACCAAATGATGAAGGTATGGTGAGATCGGCATATTTTGAAGTCATTAGTGATCCTGCATTAGCCACAAAAACTACAGAGCAGTTAACTGGAGAAGAGTGCGAGTTGGTTCTCAAGAGCTTTATGAGTCGGCTAATTATGGAACATATCCTGAACGACATCGGAAACAGGACAATAGTTCTACCTGATAACATAGATACAGTTTCTCACATTGAAGATACAGTACGCCAGATGATAAAGCAGGATGTATCCGATGCTTTTGTAGAGGTATATACAAGTAATACAGAAGTGACGAATGAGGTGGCGCAAAGTATTACAGATCGCATATATCAAAAGACATTTGAGTTGCTTGAAGGGATAGGTAATTAATTATGCATAGATATCATCTTAAAGCATCTTTTAATGATGAGTCCAGGACTATCACTTCTGAGACGATAGAGGATATTAGCACAATCGTTACAGAGATTCCAATGATAACGTCTGTTGGCACATTGCGGTATGGACTTCAAAGAACAATTGATGATTTAAAAAAACAAAAAATATACCCAACAGAAACTGGGTTTGATGCGATTTTTTTGGGACTGATGGTATATATCGCAGATATGAAAATATCACGGATTAAACAAGCGCAGGATTCATGGTCAAGGGAAATTCAGTTAACAATTCCAGTCTTTCACAATAGATGGAATGACTATAAAAATCGCTTTGAGCGGATGTTAAAATTTTTGACAGGTGATTTATGGGTAATAAATTTTACCAAAAGAACTAAAGAATTTGCTGAAATTGAGGATGGAATAGTCCGAACAGACACCTACAGAATTGCCTCGCTTTTCTCAGGCGGAATGGATAGCTTGATAGCTGCAATTAATTACATGGAGAATAAGCAGGCAACATTATTAGTAAGCCATTCAGGAGAAAGCAGAGTGCGTCACTGGCAGACTAATCTGCTATCTGTACTCGATGAAAAATATTCTGATGTGCCTCATGGAAATGCATACTGCTGGACAAATTTGGAAGGTTTGGAATTGCCAGGTGCTGATAAAGATATGAATCAGCGAAGCAGATCCTTTCTTTTCATTACAATTGCATTATTTGCTATGAGTGGAACGGATGGGTGTAATGAGCTGTTGATGCCAGAAAATGGGTTGATTGCGTTAAATGTTCCTCTTGATGCGACAAGAATTGGATCGCATAGCACAAGGACAACACACCCATTCTATATGAAACTATGGAATGAAGTTGCTAGAGAAATGTTTGGAGTATCCATCAGTAATCCCTATTGGAATAAAACCAAGGGTGAGATGGCGGAAAAGTGCCTGAATAAAGATGTTCTTAAGATTGCAATCGGCAAGTCATTTTCCTGCTCATCTGTTAATAGCGCAAGTATCAGAAGTGGTAAACATCAGCATTGTGGTCATTGCCTTCCTTGTATTATTAGAAGAGCTGCGATGTACAAAGCATTTGGCAGTTGGGACGCTTCCGATTACATGTACCGTAGCGTTATTAAACTTGTCAATAATCGTGAAACCATAGGTGAGCAGATTAGATCATTCCAATACGCCATTGATAAGCTCAAAAAGAATCCAGAGGCAAAAGATGTTTTAATTCATACACCGGGGCCTCTCGATACAGATGAGCAATATCTTGCTGAGCTTGCTGATACCTATTATCGAGGCCTCATGGAAGTAGACAAATGGATTCAGGATAGTCTGGAGAAAGAGAATGCTAATTGATACTCATTTCCATCTGGATTTGATGGATAATATGCATCTTTTGATTCAGGAGTTACGTACGGCAAATGTTGGCATTATAGCCGTTGGAACCACGCCGAAGGCATATGAGCGAGAACAACAGTTCTGCATGGGGGCTGAGAATATACATGTTGGTCTTGGAATGCATCCACAGCTGATAGCAGAAAGGGAACATGAAACTGAGCTTTTCCTAAGTTTGATGAGGAAAAGTAGATATATCGGGGAAGTTGGACTTGATTTTAATTCTGATTTTATTTCGTTCAAAGATCAACAGATTTCTTGCTTCCGTAAGGTAGTTAATGCGTGCTCTGATGAAGGTGGAAAGATACTATCCATCCATAGCGTGAAAGCTACAGGAACAGTGATTGATGAACTGAGTGATGCGGGAACATTCAGAAACAACATCTGTATCTTCCACTGGTTTACTGGATCAACATTTGAAAGAAGAAGAGCCATTGAGGCCGGAGCGTGGTTTTCTGTAAATCCGAGAATGCTAAAGACGAAGGGCGGACAGGAGACTATAAAGGAAATACCGGCGAATAGAATTCTATTGGAAACAGATGCACCATTTACAATGAAAGTTACTAATGTGAATTCACTGGTAGAGGAATTGAATAGATTAGTAGGGGGCATTTCTTCTATCCGTGGAGAGAGGTTATTTGAACAAATATCTGAAACATCCACAATGCTCATTGAGGGTAAATAAGCAGAAACACCACTCTTCGAATACTTAAGTGATAGTTGAAAGATGTTGAAAGATAATCAGAAGTTACATAATGACATTGATGATTTGTATTGAGAGGATAAAACCATGATTGTTTATTATACAAGGTACAATGTAATAGATTCGTTTGATATTCCGTGCTTTATGGAATACTCTTTTTCGTGCCTGGAGGGAATGAAAAATGCACCGAAAGACTTTAAAACTGCCACATGGGATGGCTCGGAGTCGGGAGAATGGAAGGATTTTAATAATACCCTTTCATATGAGGTAGATTTCGAATCGCGGGTGGCAGCGTTTCGGGTTGCTATAGTAGATGAGAATGAGGAAATATGGACAGAGGATTTGGTATTGGACGAGAATGAACATGAGATTCAGCTTAGATTGGCTAGAGAAAAAACAATTCTTTCGGCTGATTTAGATAGCCATTTTAATGTTCCTTATATATTCAAAAAGCTGATTCGTGATAAAATAGGAGCTCCTGACGTTAACCTTCCGACGACTGATGAACCTTTTTTTATTGATGAGAGTAATTGTGGGATAATTGTGGAATTAATATCTGGGAAGATATCTTATACACTTCCTGTAATTTACGTTTCTCATGTATTCCCAAAGGCTGGAGTTGATAAAAACTATGAATTGGATATTTACGAACTTGCGAGAGATATGGTCGGAAGTGCACATGTTCTTGTTGAAAAAACGATAGGGACATCTTCACTTCTTAAAGAACTAACTGATAAGAAAAATGCTTATAATGGTGGAATAGATATTTTTTACGCAGATGCGTCATTCAGATATTTGAGGCAATCAAGTCTTACGCCCAACCAGTTTAGGTATAAGATATCTCGAGCTGTGTTTGTGAGAATGGCTATGAGAAATATTGATGAGAATAATTCATTAAGTGCAATCAGAATTCGGAATAAAACAAGAAAACTAAATGATACGGATGTAGAAAACCAAATTCAAATTCTTGAAATTGAAGATTTAAAAGAGAAAAGAAATTTGGACTGTGAGATAATTGAAAGTGCTTCTGAAGAGATAAAGCAACTGCAAAAGCAAAACAACGATCTTGAAAACAAGAATAACGATCTCGAGAATAAAGTGGCGGTTTTAAAAGATGCATTAGAAAAGAAATCAACACCGGTGGGAGAAAAAACGGTTTGCTTTGATTATCAAGAAAAACAGTTGTACGATGACGAGACTAAGAGGATTATACTTCAAACGATTAGAAAGGTTGTGGCAGAATACGGAGATGAGGAAAGAAAAAGGAGAGATTATCACATCCTAAGCGATATAATTAATAACAATACTGAATCAAATATGGGGGAAATATTTAAAAAAGAGATTGCTGAAGCTATAAAACGAGATAGATGTGACGCAAGAATGCTTAAAACACTTGGATTCGAGCAACAAACCGGAAGCCATGATAAGTATGTACTTAATGGTGATGATAGATATATTCTTACTATTTCAAATTCACCAAGCGACTACAGGAGTGGAGAAAATCTTGTGCATGAGGCGATAAATTTGCTGTTTGGGAGAACAAAATAACGATAAACGTAGATTGACTCATGAGCGAACATTTCTGTATGTTTTGATTTCGATGTTTTAAGGTATTATATGAGGGAAAATCTGCTTGAAATTTCAATAATCAGCAGACGTGATTACATGACTTTGAGCATACAATAATAGTTTGACCACACTTTGACCACAGGATTTTCGGTAAAAGAGTATATTGTGGATAATATATATGCATATTGTAGCCGTATTATAATATCAACTACCATATATTGTAGTAAACAAGTTGAACTGATCGAATATGAGTGATAACGAGCCAAACGGCTATAAATAAGCAGGAGCAGGCACGAAGTGCCTGCATCGGAAGCAAGGGACGTGACCATGCTTGCATGGAGTCACGTCCTTTGCTTTTGATGAAGACACCGCGCAGCGGTGCTCCTGCTTATATCATAACCGCTTGGCGACAACATACAGCGAGATGAAGCGAAGCGGAATCGAGCTGCTCTCCATGATTCTGCTTGAAAATACCTCCTTCCTGCTTTAAATTCCAACCACTTACAATATGAAGCAGGAAAGAAGAGTGTGCTTGTCTTCTCCTACTGGCTTTCCGGAAGGAGGAACAAGCAATGAATGAAACAGAAAAACGAAGAGCAATGAAGGCGCTTGAGGAGATGAGTGAATAAAACCCCTGCATACATTTTTTCCACAACCGCATCAAACGATACAGTTATGGAAAAAATATAGACAAAAGAATAACATTGATAAAAATTGTTTAATATTAGAGTGTTGTTATTATACCACATCATCAAACCGAGAAATTATGAAAAAATCACTAGACAAGGTGGAATAAAAGGAATTAAGATATTTGGTGAAACATAATGATTACAAGGAGGATTAACAGATGTTTGATTCATTAAAGATGAGAGTAATGTGCGGTGTCACAGCAGCCACAGTCGCTCTTAGCACCCTTGCAGCGCCGGTTAGCGTGTGGGCCGATGATTACGATGATTTTCTGGATTACCTCGTAGATATTACCGATGATGAGAGTAATGTGCTTGATGACATTCACGACCATGACGGAGATGGGGATGTAGATGAACACGATATCGACTGGATTGTTACGCTTGGGGTTATGGAAGAAATGGAGCGCCAGCATCAGGCTGAACTTGAAGCACAGAAAAAGGCAGCTCAGGCAGAGATCGATGCATTAAAGAAGGCCCAGGAGGAAAAGGAGAGGAGCCGCTATGTAAGCGGAATATGGGTAAGTACAACCGATATAACCCTTACTCCGGGACAGACATACCAGATAATTGCAGGCGTTAAACCTGATACAGCGGTAAACAGAGGCATACATTTTTACACAAGCGACTGGAGTACTGCAAGCGTTGACGGAAGCGGTGTTGTAAAGGCCAATAAAGTCGGAAGCTGTTATATTACAGCAGTAAGTGATGAAGGCGGTTATCAGGCATGTACAAGTGTGAGGGTTAATCCCGCACCCGCAGTTGCAGCTCAGACAATAGCACAGGATGCAAATTGGACTTCAATTGCCGCGAACATGATAGCTTCTGCAGCGCCCGGAGCAGTTGTTAATCTTGTTGCACCCAAGGCATTAAGTTTTGATACACTTATGATCAATACACTTAAGTCCCGCCCCGATGTAGGACTTCTTATCGCCTATCCGTATAACGGACATTCTTATTTGATGGCTGTTCCTGCGGGTTATGATCTTGCATCCAAGATTGACAAGAAGGGAAAAGTAAGTTTCCTCTCGCTTGCTGCAGTCAAAGACGGCAAGATCGTCGTTACGATGACAAATTAGACCGACATATAGGGTGACAAATTATGAGAGTACCAAAGCGTGTCAGGGTAATAGTGATTATGACTTGCATATTGGCATGGATTGCACCAATACATGCTTACGCCTTTCCGGTGCCGGGATCGGGTATCCTGACAGGGATTCTGCCTTGTCCTATAAGCTCGATAACGATCAACACCGCAACCGAGCAGGTCATAGCCTATGACCTTAATAATGTGCCTGTTCAGGTATTTGCATGTTCAACAGGTGTTCACGGAAACACTTATGTTGGAACATACAGGACTTCCAACTACTATGACTGGCATCTTATGAACGGAGGCGTGTATTCAAGGTATGCGGTAAGGTTTAACAATCATGAACTGATGCATTCCGTACCATATTACCGCCGTTCTCCGGATTCGCTTGAGTACAGGCAGTTTAACAGACTGGGTACGCCTGCATCGGCAGGATGCTGCCGTCTGGCGCTGGCCGATGCCAAATGGATATATGACAATACTGTACCGGGAACTATCGTAAATGTAGTAAAGGATCCGAATCTGGTATATCCTCTTACGAGACCTATAATAAAGGTTGATGAGAGCAATACTTTAACAAGAGGTTGGGATCCTACGGATACGGATCCGAGGTCTCCGTATAATGCTGCACCAGCCGGGTTACCCGGAGCCAATCAGTTAATGTAAGGTATCATCAGAGGACCTGTGCTCTTGCAGGTCCTCTTTTATTTGCTGTATATTATATGATGTTGACAAATGGAAAACCGGGGGATATACTTTAGTAGTTAAAAGCGTTAAAGCGCGAAAGCGATTCGGGGGAGGTGGTGTAAAGTTTTCTATGAAAACTTTGCAGCACGTAGGCCACGCCTCCACGAAGTGGACTTTGAATGGCGTGGCTCTCAAGAAAGAAAAGAGGAAAGTATTATGATCATTGTTTTAAAACCAAATGCTGATGAGAGCAAGTACAATAAACTGGAGAAATGGATAAAGGACGATCTGGGGCTGGACATACACTACAGCCGTGGTGAAAAATCAACCATCTTAGGGCTTATCGGTGATACATCCAAGGTTGACATTGACGCTGTAAGCGCGCTTGACATAGTTGAGAGCGTGACGCGTATTCAGGAACCATACAAAGCGGCAAACAGAAAATTCCATCCGATGGATTCGGTCATTACGGTCGGAGACGTCAAGATCGGTGGAGGAAACTTCGTAAAAATCGCCGGCCCTTGTTCGGTTGAGACTATAGACCAGATAACGGGAATAGCACAGTCCGTCAAGGCAGCGGGCGCACACATGCTCCGCGGAGGTGCATTCAAGCCGAGAACTTCACCGTATGCTTTCCAGGGACTTGGTAAGACCGGAATTGAGTATCTGCTTGAAGCGAAGAAGGCAACGGGTCTTCCGATAGTAACGGAGATAATGGAACTTACTGACCTTGATATGTTTGAAGACGTTGACGTGATACAGGTAGGCGCGAGAAACATGCAGAACTTCAGACTGCTTAAGGAACTCGGGACTATTGACAAGCCGATACTTTTAAAGCGCGGACTTGCCAACACGGTTGCGGAACTTCTGATGAGTGCGGAATACATAATGGCCGGTGGCAACGAGAAGGTCATTCTGTGCGAAAGGGGTATCAGAACATTTGAGACGGCAACGAGAAATACTCTTGATATTTCTGTTATCCCCGTATTGAAAGAGAAGACGCATCTTCCTATTATCGTTGATCCTTCTCATTCGACGGGATATTCCAAATATGTCAAATCTGTTTCATACGCAGCCACCGCTGCGGGTGCAGACGGACTTATTGTGGAGGTACATAATGATCCAGAGAATGCATGGTGTGACGGCCAGCAGTCCATCACTCCGAACGCGTTCGAAGAATTATCAAGAGGCATGGATAAGATCAGGGAGGTTGTAAGAGACCTATGAATTCCGTAAAGGCTGTCGGGGTTATAGGCCTCGGTCTTATCGGCGGCTCAATGGCAAAATCAATCGCTGGGCGTACAGGATGTACCGTATACGGATCGGATATGTCGGAGAAAGTCATGAACGACGCAACATCCGATAAAACCCTTTCGGGAAGGCTTGATGAGCATTATGGCGATATAGATGTGCTCATCGTTGCACTGTATCCCCTTGATGTTGTCGGTACGATAGAGGAAGCGGCCCCTAAGCTTAAAAAAGGGTGTATCGTCATAGACTGCACCGGTGTCAAACAGATAATATGCAATGAATTATCCGGAAAACTTGCCGGTATGGGTCTTCGGTTTATCGGAGGACACCCCATGGCGGGAAAAGAGGTTGCCGGATATTCCAATTCGTGCGATGACCTCTTTGACGGGGCTTCAATGATATTGTGCCGGGATGAATATACGGATGAGGAAGCGATGAATGCAGCGTGTGATTTTTTCCCAAGGCTTGGATTCGCTCAGGTCAGGATCACTAATGCCAAAGAGCATGATGCGGTAATAGCTTATACTTCCCAGCTTGCTCATGTGACATCATCTGCGTACATTAAAAGCCCGACACTGAATAAACGGTACGGATTTTCGGCCGGCTCGTTTAAGGACATGACAAGGGTTGCAAAGCTTAACGAGGAGATGTGGGCAGATCTGTTCCTTGCGAATGACGAGGCGCTGCTGTACGAAATAGATGCTCTGTCGAAAAATCTGTCCGAATACAGGAAGGCGCTGTCGGAGCGTGACAGGAAGAGACTTGTGGAACTCCTTCGGGACGGAAGAGTTCGCAAGGAAAAAGATGAACATTCAGAACAGAACACACATTGATATATGGATATAAAACTTGAAAAAGGTAAGACCGTATCAAACCATGTTACGGCTATAACGTCAAAATCATACGTTCACAGACTTCTCATTGCAGCCGCTCTTTGCAAGGATAAAGTGAGCATACGCTCCAATATATTATCCAGGGATATGGAAGCTACGATAAGGGTCATCAATGCGCTTGGAGGACTCATATCCGTTGAGAGGATCCCGAAGGAAGATTCGGACGAAAAGGATTATCTGTTTACGGTAGCAAGGTCGCTATTTGAAGGTGCGGCCATGAAACAGGAGCGGGGGGACAGTGATCCGGTTATTCTTGACTGCGGGGAGAGCGGATCGACAGCGAGGTTTATTCTTCCGGTAGCTCCTTTGTTTGCGGATTCTGTGACCGTTACCGGTTCGGGAAAACTTCCGGAACGTCCTATGGGACCGCTTTGCGATGTGTTAAGATCTGCAGGTGTTTCGGTCAGTTCCGATCATCTTCCGATCACTCTTTCGGGGAAACCCGGTGCCGGAGACTACAGGATTGCGGGAAATGTTTCGTCCCAGTTTATTACGGGACTTCTGTTTATGCTGCCTTTTCTAGATGGTAAATCAAGTCTTGGGATAGAAGGCAGGCTTGAGTCGGCACCGTATGTTGATATGACGGTGGATGTACTTGAAAAATTCGGAGTCAGCTTTGAAACCGCCGGACTGTGTTATTATCCTAACAGTAGAGATGCCGGCAGCGGTGATGATGCAATTGTGATAAATGCCGAGGGTGACTGGTCAAACGCTGCATATATCATGTCAATCGCATCTCTCGGGTGCGGCAGTGGCTTTGAGGACATAACGATAGAAGGGCTTAATCCGGAAAGCATTCAGGGGGATCGGGAGATTACGGGGCTCCTTGAAAAATTCGGAGTCAGCATCAGAAGATCCGGTGACGGACTATGTTGCAAATACAGGGTTTGCGGCAATCCTTACAGGAGTATTGACGCCGACTGTTCACAGATACCGGATCTTGTTCCGGCGCTTTCCGTGTTAGCGGCATATAATGACGGAGACAGTATTTTCAGAAATGTTGAAAGACTTCGGATCAAGGAATGTGACAGGATCGATGCCGTAACTGAAATGCTTTCCGAGGCCGGAGTAAAGGTTGACATAACTCGTAATGAGGGCCATGAGAATATGATCGTCCACGGGAAGGGGATGAACAGGCCGGTTGAAAAAACAATAACCATAGACAGCAGAAACGACCACAGAATAGCGATGGCTGCCGCGGCGATAGCCTTTGCCGAAAAGGTACCGGTTGTAATAAAAGATGCAATGGCTGTTAACAAATCATATCCGGGATTTTATGATGTAATAGAACAACTCGGTATGAATCATGTGATGATGTAAAATATGCAGGGCTTTAACGACAGGGCGGCAGGTAAGGAGATATATGTCATTTACACTCGGAAATAATATAAAAATATCAGTTGCGGGAGCATCTCACTCGGAGTCGATAGACGTTACCGTAGAAGGGCTTCCTAAGGGCGAGAAGATAGATATTGAAGCCGTTAATTCGTTTCTTAAGAGAAGACAGGGCGGGATGGCGCGATACACTACAGCCCGCAAAGAGAAGGACGAGCCGAAGATCCTGAAGGGACTGGATGGGGATACTCTTACGGGCGATGCACTTGTTGCAAAGTTTGTAAATGCCAATGCAAGATCGGGTGATTACAGTAAGATGAGAACTATACCCCGTCCTTCACATGCGGATTATGTGGCATATGTAAAGTACGGCGGTAAAATGGATATGGCCGGCGGGGGATTTTTCTCCGGAAGGATGACTCTTCCCATGTGCTTTGCAGGAGCGGTTTGCATGCAGGTGCTGGAGCGCAGGGGAATAAAGGTTCAGGCGCATATTCTCTCGGCAGGAGATGTATTTGACGAGGCATTCGATCCGGTATCGGAGGATACGACGCCCCTTGCGGATCATACGCTTCCGGTTCTGTCGAAAGATGCCGGAGATAAAATGGTATCGGTCATGGAAGATGCAAGCCGCGAGGGCGATTCCGTAGGCGGATGCATAGAATGTAAAATCACCGGAATTTGCGCAGGAGTCGGGGATCCGATCTATGACAGTGTTGAATCCGTAATATCATACGGAATGTTCGGAATACCCGCGATCAAGGGAATAGAATTCGGGGAAGGCTTCGGAGTATGCAGCGACTACGGTTCAAAGAGCAATGACGACTTCTGTATCAGGGACGGAAAGGTCAGGTGCATCACAAACAATTCCGGAGGTATCCAGGGAGGTATCACAAACGGGATGCCTGTGATTTTCCGCGTAGCGGTTAAGCCGACACCGTCGATCTACAAGCCGCAAAGATCGGTAGATCTTGAGAAGATGGAAGAGTGTGAACTTCGTATCGAAGGAAGACATGATGCATGTATTGTGCCGAGGGTGGTTCCGTGTGTTGAAGCAATGGCGGCGCTTATGATCGCGGATATGATGAGCAGTGAGGGCCTGATGTGACGATCCGGAATCAGTACAAAGCATTGTTTGAAAAAGCAGAGAAATAACAGAAATCAAATAGTAAACAGAGTATGGACGGTAAACAAAACAACAAAAATACATACGGACTGGTCGGTGAGAAGCTCGGGCACAGTTTCTCGCCGCTTTTGCATTCAAGATTCGGAGACTACAGATATGATCTTATTGAAGTGCCCAAAGACAGGATCGACGGTTTCTTTAAGATGGCTGATTTTGCCGGAGTTAATGTTACTATCCCCTACAAGGAGGTGGCATTAAAGCATTGTATTCCGGACGAGATGGCAAAAGCGATAGGTTGTGTAAATACGCTTGTTTGTAAGGAAGCATCCGGCAGGAAGGAAGTTCGTGGCTATAACACCGATACATACGGATTCGAGTATATGGCAGGACGTGCCGGCATCGATATGAAAGGTGCAGCAGTTACGATACTCGGAAGCGGCGGTACATGCAGAACGGCGGCTGTTACAGCCTCAAGACTCGGTGCCGCATCAATAACCGTTGTATCAAGGCATCCGTCGGATATGGGACTTAACACCGCATGTCCCGTAAAATATGTTTCGTATGATGATGATTATCAAAACTGTGAAGTGCTCATTAATACAACCCCTGTAGGAATGTACCCCGATATAGGGGGATGTCCGGTCCTTACTGGAAAGGGGCAGGAAGAGATTGTTGACATAATTAATAATTATGTCAATCTAAAGGCCGTTATGGATGTGGTATATAATCCTTTGCGGACAAGGCTCGTATATAACGCTCAAAAATGCGGAATAAAGGCTTCCGGCGGACTGCCTATGCTTGTGGCGCAGGGGTATTTTGCATCAAAGCTTTTTGCGGGATATGATCTTGGATATGACCCTGTCGGAGACCTTACGGACAGGGAGCAAAAGCTTATTGAGGAAGTGACAGCCGAGATAGAGGACAGTGTGTCTAATATTGTACTGTACGGTATGCCGGGATCCGGAAAATCATCCGCGGGAAGAGTTGTTGCCCAGAAGCTGGGACTTGAATTTACAGATACGGATGATATATTTACAACAGATAACCAAATGACTCCCGAATATTGCATAACCCATCACGGGGAGGAAGAATTCAGACGCCTGGAAAAACAGGCAGTATACAAGGCGGCGCAGTCAGGCAAAAAAGTGATCGCAACCGGCGGCGGAGTCGTATTGGATCCGGAAAACAGAGAGCTGCTTGCTCTTAACGGACGGACGTTTTTCCTGAACCGGAAGTTGTCCGAACTTGCCACAAAGAACAGGCCTCTGTCTGAGGGGGATGAGAATCTTAAGGCGCTCTATTATAAGCGCCTGCCGATATATCTGTCATCGTCCGAAACGGTAATAGATGTTGATACCGATGTTAAAGGTGTGGCGCAGAAGATCATTGATAGTTTACATAAATCAGGTAACAGTAAGATGAGAATTCTTGTTATAAACGGTCCCAATCTTAATATGCTCGGTATAAGAGAGCCTGATATTTACGGTCGGCAGACTTACGAGGACCTGATAAGATCGTGCCGGCAGAAGGCAGATGAGATAGGTGTGGAAGTATACTTTTACCAGAGTAACCACGAGGGGGATTTGGTTGACATAATTCAACAGAGCTATGGAACAACGGACGGAATAGTTATCAATCCGGGAGCGTATACGCATACTTCGGTGGCGCTGCTTGATGCGCTCAAATGTGTCGGTATTCCGGCGATTGAAGTTCATATATCCGATGTAGACAGCAGGGAAGAGTTCAGACAGGTAAGTTATATACGGTCATATGTGGCAAGAACAATCTCCGGACACGGATTAGCCGGGTATACTGAGGCTATAGAAGAACTTTATCGCCGTATGAGCGAAAAGGAGAGGTAATGTTAAAGCGGTTTGGCAGGATTATACTGTTTGTATTGATCACGTGCATGCTCGGGGCCTGTGCAGCAGAAGATGCACCTGTTGATCTGACGAAGATCATAGCAGCAGAAGAGGATGAACCTTTAAATGAAGAGGATTCTTCCAATAAGTCCCGAAAGTCTATCAGCAAAGCAGTTCCTGTCGAGGAAACCGCAGATACAGAAGATAACCATCAGGATTCCGAGCAGGTAAAAAGCGATAACGCTGTAAATGACATCAGGGAGGATGGTTATTATTACGACCTTGAAAGCGTGGTCTTGTATTATGAAAAATATAACAGGCTTCCGTCGAATTTCATAAAGAAAAACAAGGCAAGAGCCCTCGGCTGGGAGCGTGGAAGGCTTACCGGCTACAAAGAGGGGGCTGCCATCGGAGGGGACAGATTCGGAAACTATGAAAGGATCCTTCCGGATATACGCGGAATGGAGTATATAGAGTGTGATATTGATACCGAGGACGCATCGAGAGGGGAAAAACGGCTTGTTATTTCGAACAACAAGAGGTATTTCTACACTATGGACCACTATCAAACGTTCAGGGAGGTGGTAGTAAGAGATGGGACTATCTCGTATGGAGAGAAGTTCGAATAGATTTCAGTCCAAGACCGGACTGTCTGTTTTGTGGAATGCGGCACCGGCGCGAAAATCATCCGCTATGGTTCGGTATAGTTCATCAAGTGAGTCGAATTTCACCTCACCTCGTCGGAATTTAAGAAGTGTGACTGAAACGGTTTTTCCGTAAAGGTCTCCCTGAAAATCATAAATATAGGTCTCGGCGTTTACCCGGTTACCTTCTGATACGGTGGGGCGAACGCCGAGATTTGTTATTCCAAAGTAGTCATTCCCGTCGATATTGATAGTCGAATAATAAACGCCGTAGGCCAGCCCGGAAATGTTCTCTTTAGGGTATATGTTTGCGGTAGGCATGGAAAACCGTCTGCCTATTTTGTTACCGGGCTGTACAGCTCCTGTAAGTGTTACGGGAAGTTTCATGACGTATTCCTATCGTGGATCTGATTGCTTTAGTATCTTCCGCAGAGGCTTGTATATCGGGATCGCAATCAGCACGCATATAACACCTTTTACTATCGTAAACGGAAGATTAAATATGAACAGGCACTGCAATACGCTTGTTACCCCCGGAAGGATAGCCTGGTAAGCTGCCAGAACAACTTCCTCGGGCATAAACGCTTTATAATAAAAGGGATATACAACATAATAATTCGATACAATGCTTATAAGGCCCATTACTACAGCACCGGCAAAAGCACCGATTATTGCGGTTTTCTTGGTCTTGTGATGCTTGTAGATAAGCCCGGCTGTTGCGGTAAAGCATGCACCGAGAATAAAATTTGACAACTCACCGACCGTTGCGGATTTTGTAACGGCGCAGTGGATCAGATTCTTGATAAACTCGATCAGAACACCCGCTACAGGTCCGTACGCAAAAGCACCGATAAGGGGTGGCAGATCGGACAGATCAAACTTGATAAACGGTGGGATCAGCATCGGAATCGGAAATTCGATGAACTGCAGAACAACTGCGAGTGCAGAGAGCATGGCAGAACCTGCCATGACACGTGTGGAAATCTTTTGATTATTCATTTGTTTATTCTCCTTCTTTCATCCGGACTTTACCGTCGGTTCCGGAATTTCACCGGATCAGCCGCACTTTGTGCGGTTCGTGGACTTGTAGCGTCGGTTTGATCTACAACCAACATCGACTTCGTCGATGTCGCCGTGTAACGATTTCACAGAAATCGTTACATCTTACCACCGGTCGGGAATTGCACCCTGCCCTAAGGAACATTTGGAATTGTAAGACATATAATATGGGATGTCAAATAAAAAAACACTTGCCTCGGATGTAAGGCAAGTGTTTCCTGATTTACAACCAACATTAAGCAACATGCTTAAAAGCGTGAGCGATATTGCCGTGAGCCCATACGATGTCATATCCGGGCGCATATCTTCCTGTGCTGTCATCATGAACAGTGCAGAAGTGTTTGTCGCATTCATCCATTTTATTGAAGCTGTCCATCATTTCATTGAATGAAGCGAAAAACAGTGTCTCTTTTCCTTTTTGTGTAATGTAAAAATCTCTCATCTTTTTTCCCTACCTTTCTTCATCTCTTCTCCTCATACAAGCAATACTACCATATCTTGAAGCGGTACCGTTTCCGAAAACGATTAAGTTTCAATATATATGGCTCTCGCTTGCGAATATATAATAACATACATATGGTAAAAGTCAACAATTTCGGATGGCAAAAATTGTACTTAATGACGAACAATAGAAAATCTGTTTTTTCCATTGACGAAACTCATTCAACAATATATTGTATATGAGTACGAATCAATAGTCATATCTTGTGACTGCACAACAATACAATTTTCCGGGAGGACAGTTATGAAAAAACTATTTTCGTTGCTACTGGCAACAGCAATGACCGTTTCTTTGTGTGCTTGCGGAGCACAGGCTCCGGCGGCCGGGGCAGATGCATCTGCCGAGACATCGGAAGCGTCGGAATCAGGCGAGAAGCTTGATATCAAAGCAGGATTTATCTGCCTTCATGATGAGAACTCAACTTATGACCTTAACTTTATAACAGCTGCCAAAGCGGCTTGTGAGAAGCTCGGAATTGAGGCTGTTATCAAGACCAATATTCCCGAAGGACAGGAGTGCTATGATGCGGCATGTGAGCTGGCTGACCAGGGATGCGGATACATCTTCGCAGATTCATTCGGACACGAGGATTACATGATCGAGGCAGCCAAGGAATATCCCGATATCCAGTTCTGCCACGCTACGGGAACCAAGGCTCATACCGAGAACCTTGCAAACTTCCATAATGCGTTTGCTTCAATCTACGAAGGACGTTACCTTTCGGGTATCGCAGCAGGAATGAAGCTTAACGAGATGATCGCTGACGGCAAGATTACGGCAGATCAGGCTAAGATCGGTTATGTAGGCGCATTTACATATGCAGAGGTTATTTCGGGATATACATCCTACTTCCTCGGAGCCCGTTCGGTATGTCCTACGGCAACGATGGAAGTTACCTTCACAGGTTCATGGTACGATGAGACAGCCGAGAAAGAGGGAGCAACAAAGCTTATCTCTGACGGATGTGTTCTCATATCACAGCACGCCGATTCGATGGGAAGTCCCACAGCCTGCGAGAATGCCGGTGTACCTAACAGCTCATACAACGGACCTACAGACGGTGCATGCCCTGAAACATATATCTCATACTGCAAGATCGACTGGACACCCTACTTTATCGATTCAATAACAAAGGCAGCAAAGGGTGAGGCTATTCCTACCGACTATATCGGAACACTTGAGACAGGCTCTGTTGTAATAGACCACTTCGGCAAAAACGTTGCAGCAGGAACGGAAGAAGCTGTTGAGGCTGCTAAGGCCGATCTTATTGCCGGCAAACTCCACGTATTTGATACGAAAACGTTTACCGTTGAAGGCGCAGAGCTTACAACTTACATGGCTGATGTTGATACGGATGCCAACTATGAAGGCGATCATGAGGCGATCAAGGACGGATACTTTAATGAGTCCGGCGACGGAATGCGTTCCGCACCTTACTTCGACCTTCAGATCGATGGAATCACGCTTCTGGACACTGCTTTTTAGTATGCTGATAGGAGGGGCCCGCGAAGTGGGAGGAACCTGTCTGCACGTGGAGCCCCTTCGACGAAGTCGAATTCACATGGGGCGACACACCTTGTTCTAGGCTAATAGGAGACATTTATCTTGGAAAACACGCAGCCCGTGCTCAGTATGCGCGGTATCAGCAAAAGATTTGATCTAAAGCAGGCAAATACAGCTGTTGATTTTGATCTGTATAAAGGTGAGATCGTCTCGCTCCTCGGTGAAAACGGGAGCGGGAAGACCACCCTTATGAACATGCTTGCGGGGATATACTATCCCGATGAGGGGCAGATATTTGTTAAAGGGAATGAGGTTACGATCTCATCCCCGGCAGATGCTTACAGGCTTGGAATCGGAATGGTGCATCAGCATTTCAAACTGGTTGATGTATTTACCGCGTGGGAGAACATCGTATTGGGTATGGGAGGCAAGTACGATGTTCTCTCGGCCAAAGCCGGAATAAAGGAGATATGCGACAAGTACGGATTTGTTGTTGATCCTGACAAGAAGATCTATAACATGACGGTTTCCGAAAAGCAGACCGTCGAAATTGTCAAAGTGATTTTCCGCGGAGCGGATATCCTCATTCTTGATGAACCTACGGCAGTTCTGACGCCGCAGGAGTGTGAACGTCTTTTTGAAGTTATGCGTAACATGAAAAAAGACGGCAAGTCGATAGTTATAATTACCCACAAACTTAACGAGGTCATGGCGATATCCGACCGTGTGGTCATTCTTCGTCAGGGCAGATATGTCGGACAGCTTGAAACGGCATCAACCAATCCGCAGGAAATGACGGATATGATGGTAGGTCATGCTGTAACTCTTGATATTGAGCGGCCGGAACCGGTTGATCCAAAGAAGAGACTCGTTATCAAAAACATAAATGTTACGGATATCGAGGGCGTCAGGAAAGTCAAGGATGTCAGCTTTTACATGAATTCCGGAGAGATCCTCGGAATTGCGGGAATATCGGGAAGCGGTCAAAAGGAGCTCCTTGAGGCAATCGCCGGCATTCAGAAAGTTGATTCGGGCTCGGTTATTTATATCGACGAGAACGGAGCCGAAAAAGAACTGATTGGTATGCATCCGCAGGATATAAGAGAACTCGGAGTCGCGCTTTCGTTTGTTCCCGAGGACAGGCTTGGAATGGGCCTTGTGGGCAACATGAATATATCCGAGAATATGATGCTTCGAACATTCGGAGAGAGTCATAAGTGGTTTACGGACCGCGACAAACCGAAGAGAGTAGCGGAAAATGTAGTGGATGTTCTCGAGGTCTCAACACCGGGACTTGATACACCGGTTAGAAGACTTTCCGGCGGCAATATTCAAAAGATACTTGTGGGACGTGAGATATCATCCCATCCGAAAGTTCTGCTTACAGCATATGCCGTAAGAGGACTTGATATCGGAAGTTCGTACAAGATATACGATCTGATAAACGAACAGAAGAAGAAGGGAGTTGCGGTACTGTTTGTGGGAGAGGACCTTGATGTTCTGATGCAGATATCCGACAAGATCATGGTTCTTTGCGATGGTGAAGTAAGCGATATCGTTGATGCCAAAAAGGTTACGAAGAATGAGATAGGACTTCTGATGACAAGCCTTGACGGAGCCGCTAAACTTAAGGAAGGAGCTGATGGCCGAAATGAATAATAAAGCAAAAGAGCCGCTTATTCATTTGACAAAGCGCGGCACGGTTCCGGTACGAACAGCAATTATGATCAGGATCATAGCGGTCATCATAGCGCTGATAGTCTGTGCAGTAGTAACGGGACTTACAACAGGTATTAATCCGATAGAAGTTTATTCTTCAATAGTATCGGGGGCATTCGGCTCGGTTAGAAAGACATGGATAACACTGCAGGATGTATCGATTCTGCTTATCATATCGTTGGCTCTTACAATCGCTTTCAGAATGAGGTTCTGGAATATAGGCGGTGAGGGTCAGGTACTTATGGGCGGTCTTGGCGCGGCAGCATGCATGATCTGTCTCGGTGATAAATTACCGAATGCTGTTGTGATGATCCTTATGCTTATATCAAGCCTTGTACTCGGAGCGCTGTGGGGATTTATTCCCGCGCTTTGCAAAGCTATATGGAATACAAATGAAACGCTTTCTACGCTCATGATGAACTATATCGCGACACAGCTAGTCCTGTATTTTACGATATTGTGGGAGGTTCCGAAAGGCTCGGGCAAGATCGGTATCATCAATCAGAATTCACACGCCGGATGGCTTCCGCAGCTGTTCGGATCCAAATATCTTCTTCCCATAATACTTGCGATAGCGGTTACGGCGTTTGTGTACGTGTATATCAAATACACGAAGCACGGATACGAGGTAAGAGTCGTGGGCGAGTCGCCGAAGACATCGGTCTATGTCGGCATCAATGTGAAGAAAGTCATTATCCGCACGATGATTTTATCCGGTGCACTTTGCGGGCTTGTTGGACTCATTCTTGTCGGCGGTATCAATCATACGCTTACGGCAACTATATCCGACGGTCGTGGATTTACTGCTGTTCTTGTATCATGGATGGCACAGTTTAATCCGTTTGCGATGATCGCGACAAGCTTCATCATTGTATTTATGGACAGAGGAGCGGGTGAGATCGCGACAAGGTTTGACCTTAACCAGTCATACGGAGATATTCTTACCGGAATAATCCTGTTCTTTATCATCGGATGTGAGTTTTTTATCAACTATGAGATACACATAAGAAATCATAAAAACAAGGAGAAATAGCATGTTAGGATTTCTTGCTTTTATTCCAAGGGCCGTAGCCCAGGGTATACCGCTCCTGTACGGATGTACGGGGGAGATCGTAACCGAAAAATCAGGTAATCTCAATCTCGGGCTTCCCGGTGTAATGTATGTAGGTGCTATTAGCGGAGTAATAGGATCGTTCTTTTACGAAAACTCAGTCGGCGCCGGTGAGGTTAATGCGGCGCTTGCGATTTTGATCCCGCTGTTATGCTCGATTGCAGGTTCGCTTGTTATGGGACTCATATATTCGTTTCTGGTCGTAACGCTTCGTGCCAATCAGAACGTTACCGGACTTGCGATGACAACCTTCGGAGTAGGGTTCGGAAACTTCTTCGGAGGCTCTCTTATCAAGCTTTCGAAAGCCGACATTCCTTCTATCTCGCTTTCGAAGACCAGTGCATGTTTTCGTGCACAGTTGCCTTTTGCAGGCAGTACTGGATGGTTCGGACAGCTGTTTTTCTCATACGGATTTCTTGCATATATGGCAATAGTGATCGCTATTGCAACTGCCTTTATTCTCAAGAGAACTGGGGTGGGCTTAAGCCTTCGTGCTGTCGGTGAGAATCCCGCAACCGCGGATGCTGCAGGTATCAATGTAACGAAATACAAATACATAGCTACATGCAGCGGATGCATTATTGCAGGACTTGGCGGTCTGTATTATGTTATGGATTATGCATGCGGAATATGGTCAAATGATGCGTTCGGGGACAGAGGATGGCTGGCGATCGCTCTTGTAATATTTACTCTCTGGAAAGCCGATCTTGGAATCTTCGCATCCATTCTCTTTGGTGGTCTGTACATACTTCATCTGTATATTCCGACCGGAATGGATCACATGGAGAGAAAAGAGTTGTACAAGATGATCCCTTACGTTGTTACTCTTGTCGTGCTCATATTTACAAGTATGAGGAACCGACGTGAGGACCAGCCGCCGCAGAGCCTCGGACTTAATTACTTCCGTGAGGAGAGATGACGGGGAAACATTCGCACAGCTAAGACGTCATTTACAAGAACAAAGAAGAGAAGGAATAGATCAATGGAGTTACTTGAACAAAGAATAATTAAAGATGGGATCGTAAAGGCAGGAAATGTTCTGAAAGTTGACAGCTTTCTTAATCATCAGATAGACATTGATCTGATGAATGAAATAGGAAAAGAGTTCAAAAGGATTTTTTCAGATGTCGAGATCACAAAGATATTTACAATAGAGGCATCCGGAATCGCAATAGCGGCAATCGTTGCACAATATTTTAATGTTCCCGTTGTGTTTGCCAAAAAGACCCAGTCCATTAATCTTGACGGCTCGGTATATTCGACAAAGATAGAATCGTTTACGCATAAGAGAGTATATGACGTTATTGTATCGAAGAAGTATCTGTCGGCGGATGATAAGATCCTCGTAGTGGATGATTTTCTTGCAAACGGTTGTGCAGCCGAAGGCCTGATCGAACTGATAAATGAGAGCGGTGCAACATTACAGGGCGTTGGTATCATAATCGAGAAAGGATTTCAGGATGGCGGAAAGAGGCTTCGGGAAAGAGGAATAAGAGTTGAATCTCTGGCCATAGTCGATGCGATGAATGATGAGACAGGAGAGATTAAATTCCGGCATTAAAAATATCGAATTGCAAGATGTGTTAGCATCCGCTAACATATTGACTATATTTTTCCAAATGATAGAATAAAACTGATAAGGATACACACCGTAGGATGCGAATGGTATGGTGTGATTCTGGTGTTTATAAGGAGAGATATTATGGCAGCAAAGAAACCTGTAACTTACGAACAGATAGTCCAGAAGGTGAGAAAAACATTTGAAAATGCGGATGCCCGTGAGGTGTTCGAGCATGTGGCAATAGAAGTTGATATAGTAGGTGAGGGAGCCGGAGCATTTTACATTGAGGTCGCACAACGGGCATGTGTTGTGGAACCTTACAATTACTACAACAATGACGGACGGATAATAGCAACTGCCGATGTGATATTAAAGCTTGCAGCGAAGAAGCTTCACATGCGCGAGGCATGGCAAACCGGGCAGATACGTTTCGAAGGGAACGAAGTTAAGTTCCAGCTGCTGCTCGATAAGATCAAACTGCAATGAAAACAGAGAATTTTGGCAAAAGAGTATTCATGTCGCTCTTCGGAGTGATAATATGTGCTATAAGCGTCGGAATTTTCAAGATCGCAGCACTCGGTGTCGATCCGTTCCAGTCGTTTATGGCAGGTCTTGATGCTCTCGTTCCTATCGGATTCGGGACTCTGTATGTTATTACCAACGCGGTTCTTTTACTGTTTGCGCTTGTATTTGACAGGCACTATATCGGCATAGCTACTTTTATTAATCTGTTTCTTCTCGGATATATAACCCAGTTTACTTATGAATATCTTCAGACGGTCATAGTTGATCCTTCGATAATTGTCAGGGTATTATGCCTTGTGATCGGGATAGTGATCATTTGTTTCGGATCGGCATTTTATATGACGGCAAATCTTGGTGTGTCTACATATGATGCTGTTGCCCTCATCATAAGCAACACTTGGAAAAAAGGGAAATTTCAATATGTCAGGATAGCAACAGATGTTGTATGTGTTATTCTCGGTACAGCACTTTTTCTGATATCAGGCGGGAACTTTTCCCGGATTCCGACTATTGCAGGGATAGGTACGATAATTACGGCATTTTTTATGGGACCTCTGATCGAATTCTTCAATATTCATATCGCACGACCGATACTTAACGGAACCACAAACAACAAAAATATTTAGGAAGAGATGACGGCTTCTACGTCGATGGCGAAGGAAACCTAAGCGAGTATAACTGAGATACACCATCCGGGATCTGTGCGGTTGCGACCATGGAATAGTTTGTGTAATATACGACAAAACCGGGCTTGGCGCCGGAAGGCTTTTTGACTTCTTTTCGCTGAACATAGTCGATCTCGACCTTACCCATACTGCGTCCGCTTGAGTAGTAAGCGGCAAGGCTAGCGGCTTCTTCGAATGCCCTGTCGGGAAGTTCTTTTCCTTCGCATTTTACGATCACGTGGCTTCCCGGGATTTTCTTCGCATGAAACCACCAGTCGCCGGAATTTGCGACCTTGAAAGTAAGCTCATCATTCTGGTAATTGTTCTTGCCCACATATATATGAAAACCGTCGGATGATATGAAATGAAACGGACTGCTTTTTGCGGTTCGTTTTTGTTTTGTAAAGCTTTTTCTGCGGATGTATCCGCTGTCTGTAAGCTCGTCCTTTATCTGGGATAGATCTTCTTCGCCGACCGCGATATCAAGGCTTGTCATAACAGAGCGCAGATGCTCTATGTCCGCCCTGGTCTCTTCAAGCTGTGCGCTGACAGCCTCCTTGGTTCTCTTCAGCTTGTTGTATCTGTCGAAGTATTTAACGGAATTTGCCATGGCACTGATCGTAGGGTCAAGTGGGATAGTGATGGGCTCGTTTGTGTAGTAGTTGTCGCAGGTGATCTTGTCGGCACCTTCCGGTGCACTGTATCCGTAAGTTTGCAGCAGCTCACCGTAAACCTTGTACTTGTCCATCTTCTCCGTGTCTTTGAGCTGCTTCTGCTGAAGGTCAAACTTTTTGACGCAGCGCTCAAGTGCCGTGGATACGATCTTGCGAAGGTCAGCGCTTTTCTGGCGTATCCTTGTGTATACCTCGCGGCCCGCATAATAGGCGATAAGCATTTCGGATACGGTTTTGAATTCCGTGTGGTCCAGTTGCCTGTACTGGGCAAGTGGGGTTACTTCGAATTCAACCGGATTACCGCCTTCATCAACAATAATCGCAGGGTGAAAATCATTTGCCGCGATTGTTCTGCCCAGTTTATCTATGGCATCTGATAGTTTACATAATTCGGATTCGTCAAATGTATTTGCTCCCCGATCTCCGTCAAGACCTGCCTCTTCACAAAGGCTTGCCGCAACGGCTGGAGAGAAGCCGGTAAAAGTTGTGTATAATGATTTTATAAGAGGAATAGGTTTACATAATGAGGATATATTTTCTGCGTCCGAAATGTCAATCTTCCCCTCGGTCTTCGGGATGAAATAGCTTCTTCCCGGCAGGACTTCCCTTACAGAAGATACTGCGGCACTGACATGCTTGATGCTGTCGATTATCACTCCGTCAGGATGTCTGAATATGATATTGGAGTGTTTGCCCATAAGCTCGATGGTAAGGATCTTACTCTTTACATCACCCATCTCGTCGAGATGCTCAATCTCGATCTCTATTATTCTCTCTAATCCCGGCTGGGTAATTGCTGTAATGTGTCCTCCGGATATGTGCTTGCGAAGAAGCATGCAGAAGTTCGGTGCCTGCATCGGTGCCTGCTTGTTCTCATCGGTTAAGTACACAAAAGGAAGAGAAGCGCCGGCTGATATAAGGAGCCGCTCGTTTCTCTCGTGAGTTTTTACCGTAAGCATAAGCTCATCGGCTTCGGGCTGTATGATCTTCGAAATGCGGCCGCCGACAAGGCTTGTCTGCAATTCGTTTGTTAATGCTCTGATTGTTATTCCGTCAAGTGCCATGGATTATAATTATATAAAAACTTTGATGAAAAAATGTTATTAAAAATCTAAAAAATTTCATCACTTATCTTCTGCAAAATATTGACAATATATATATACATATATATACTATCATCGTTTAAAAATAATGTAAGCCCTATTTTAGATTATGCATTATTTTAAGGAGGAGATATGTTAAAAAACGTAATAAAAAAGAGTGCAATTCTACTATGCTCTATCATTGTGTTACTTATGGTGTCGGCGACAAGTGCAAAAGCGGCCACTAAAATTGACGCTCCGGCTAATCCTAAGTGGGGAGACGGAATGATTGAAATGAATTTCAAGCCTTCCCAAAATGGAACCGGCAATTATAAAGTCAATGTTTATAAAGAAGGAAGTTCAGATGTCCTCTTCAAGACATCATGGCATATTTCCCCTAATAATTATAAAAGCGACGGAACAGCATCGATATGGTTGTCTGACCGTGTGAACTGGGGGAGCGGTGAGTATTATTTTACTGTACAGAGTGTTGCAAACGGCGACGATAGCCTGGAGGACAGTGAGATCGTACGAAGCAGCAGTATAACATATACGGCTCCTGAAAGCCGTTTAGATACTCCGACTGATATTAAGGTAGACGGGTATAAAGTTACCGCAACACTTCCCGAAGGCGCAGGATTTATGGTTCTTCTTAAAAAGACTGATAAGAGTTGGAATCACTGGCAATTTGACCGTAAATACCCCGGCAGGATAATTACTCTGGATATGTCAAATTGGATTGAGGAAGAGGGCGACTATCAGGTGAAGGTTGCTGCTCTTTCACGGGATATTACAAAAATAAGAGACAGCCACTTTTCAGATTATTATGATGTTAAGCCTACCGGCAGTTCTTCAGGGAAGATTAATGACCTGATTTCCGATGAAGTTATAAATAATCCGGATCAATCCAAGGCAGTTCTTGCCCAGAACAAAGAAGATGTTATTGTGGCATTGAATACAGACAGTGAAGCTACCCAGAAAATAGAACGGGCAGAGGAAGAGTATAAGAAGCAGAAGAATGTTACTGTTAATCCGCCTAAGGTTGAAGGCTCTGCGGCAAGCAAATTTGAGGGAACTCCCAAAATCATTGGGGCAGCTTTTAACACACCCAATAATCAGAGTGTTACATTAAAACTGGATTCACCTAAGGCAGAATTAGATTATGATAAGAACATGTATAATAATGCTGTACAGGTAAGCATTAAGCTTGAGAGGAGCGACGGGAAAAGCATTTCGGAACTTTCAGTACCGGTTAAGATCATTCTTCCTATCCCTAAGGGTGTGCAGAAACAGAATCTTGTGATTTTGCATAAGCATGAAAATGGCAATGTAGAAAGAATTGTACCTAAGGTTGAAGGAGACTCCATTTCGTTTGTTGTAACGAGTTTCAGTGAATTCCTGTTCGCAAATGAAAAGAGTTCGTCTGATGACGAGGGTGATGATAATTCCGAAACGGAATATGTTGATCGTAACACATACAAGTCAGAGCTTCCCGCAAAGACTGTCATATCTCAGGTAAAAGCGGATCCCTTCAGCATTATGGATATGAAGGTTCATGCACTTGATGCGGCTACAACAGTAAATCAGGAATTCCTGGCTGATTATTTTGCAAAGACCCTTGGTGGAAAAGGGGCTAACGTGATTACTTCTTACGGTGTATATGCAACAAGGGATCTTGCCATTACTGAGAAGAGTCAGAAGAGAACACTTACCTGGAATAATCTTTCGGTTAAGACACCCGGTAGTATTTATGCGATTTGCTACGATAAAGACAACGGTGCATATCTGATAACAGGAACCGTGAGTGATAAAGGTATGGCACAATTTGCCGACTACCGACTTGCTGAGGCTAGTAGTATTACAGTTTTCACACTCAAGTAACAGATTAATACCAGAGGTATACCGTTAGTCTGTCAGAATATATGAGAAAAGTGGGGAGAATTCTTTACGCTTCATTTTATGAAACAAAAGGACTTTCCCCACTGTTTTATTTGAGGTGTTGTCAATTGTTATGTATTGCTTTTCCCTGTGTTGCGATGATTTGGCTTACACTTGACGGAAATAATTGCTTTCACTATAATATATGGAGCGCTATTATGCGCATTGGGCATATAATTAACCGGGCCGGGTATTTGGCCGGGTTTTGCTAATTACGAGGTTTATAATGATCAAGAGTATGACCGGCTTCGGCCGTGCCGAATACAGCGATGAAAAACGCAGGATCACGGTTGAGATCAAGGCTGTCAATCACAGGTATCTCGACTGCTCGATCAAAATGCCGAAGAAACTCAGTTTTTTCGAGGCATCCATAAGGACTCTTCTGAAAGACTATATCCAGCGCGGTAAAGTCGATGTATTTATCACTTATGAAGATTATACAGAGAACAACTTAAATCTTAAGTACAACAGGGATATGGCACGCGCGTATTACTCATATCTTAAGGAAATGGCGGAGGAGTTCGGCATCGAGAATGATGTGAGAGTATCAACGCTTTCAAGATACCCTGAAGTGTTTTCACTTGAAGAAGCTGATGTCGATGAAGATGAGATATGGTCCGATCTTGATAAGGTCATAAGGGAAGCCGCAACGCATTTTGTTGATGCGAGGATCACTGAAGGCGAGAACTTAAAGCGTGATCTGTGCGACAAGCTCGACACAATGCTTACATATGTAGCCGATATCGAAAAGAGAGCACCGCAGATCATCGAAGAATACAAGGCATCACTGTGTGAAAAAGTTGCGGATCTTCTTGCTGATTCGAAGATAGATGAGACAAGGATACTCGGCGAGGTTACACTGTATGCTGACAAGATATGCGTAGATGAAGAAATAGTTAGGCTTCGCAGTCATATAGGAACTACTAAGGAGATACTCGAAACGGGCGGATCAGTAGGTCGTAAGCTTGATTTTATCGCCCAGGAGATGAACAGGGAAGCTAACACAATTCTGTCCAAGGCAAATGATCTTGCAACAAGCGATATAGCCATAAACTTAAAGACCGATATCGAAAAGGTACGCGAACAGATCCAGAACATAGAGTAACAAGATCACAAGGGCATAACGTGATCATGCGTGCATGAATCGCGTTATGGATTTGTGATCTGCCAAATATGAGGAAGTAGCGATTTGCTACTGCAAATCAGCGGATTCCGAATATTTGCAAGGATTGCGAAAGATGCGAAGCAACGAAGCAATCCGTGTTACTTACTAACATCATAGAGGCTATGGAACACAAGATGAACGAAAAGGGTATTCTGATCATTTTATCCGGCTTTGCGGGTTCGGGAAAAGGAACCATAATTAAAGAACTTCTGAAGAAGTACGATAATTATGCATTGTCGGTTTCCGCAACCACACGCAAACCGCGGGAAGGAGAGGAGGACGGAGTACATTATTTCTTCAAGACCGAAGATGAGTTCAAGGAGATGATCGCAAAGGGTGAGCTTCTCGAATATGCCAACTATGTGGGCAACTACTACGGAACTCCGAGAGCATATGTTAAGGAGCAGCTTGCAAAGGGCATGAATGTTATCCTTGAGATAGAGACGGAAGGAGCGCTTAACATTAAGCGCGAATATCCCGACGCAGTTCTGATCTTCGTTATGCCGCCCAGCGTTGAAGAGATACATAACAGGTTGAAGGGACGCGGCACGGAGACAGATGAAGTTATCGACAAGCGGATGAAGAAAGCCGGATTTGAGATAACGGTCGTTGACAGATACGATTATCTTATGATAAACGATGTTCTTGAGGAAAGTGTTGAACTGTTCAATTCCATAGTTACGTGCCAGCATATGGCGGTGTCCAGAAACCACGATTACATAGAAGATAAGAAGCGTGAATTCGAGGAATACCTTTCGCGTAAATAATTATTAAGTATATTTTTGCAGATAAAGGAGAATGAAAATGTTACATCCGTCTTACAGTGATCTTATGAAAGTAGTAAACAGCGAGGTTGAGGTTGGAGAGCATCCTGTTGTAAACAGCCGTTATTCCATTGTTATGGCTACATCCAAGAGAGCCCGCCAGCTCGTTAACGGACGTCCTACCATGGTTAAGGATGCGGACAGCAAGAAGCCTCTTTCGGTTGCCATTGAAGAGCTTGAGAGGGGCGATATCAAGATTCTCGCTGACGAATAAGGAACAAACTTAATGAAACTGCTTCACATCTCACTTGGCTGTGATAAGAATCTGGTAGACAGTGAGCATATGCTCGCAATAATGGCTGATGCGGGCTATGAAATCACCGATGATGAAAATGAAGCGGACGTTATCGTTGTTAATACGTGCTGCTTTATACATGATGCCAAGCAGGAGAGCATCGATACGGTTTTGGAAATGGCACGCCTTAAGGATAACAAACTTAAGGCTCTTATTGTATGCGGGTGTCTTGCCGAAAGGTATCGGGAAGAGATACAAACAGAAATCCCCGAAGTTGATGCCATCATCGGCACCACCGGGTGGGAGAAGATCGCAGAGGTCATAGGAGATGTGCTTGCCGGGCGCACAGACGAAGCAGATACAGGCGGATCGGATACAGTCAGACCGGATACAGTCAGACCGGACGGACGGCCTGTTAAGATCGATCATAAAAGTGCAATTGACGGCAAGAGAATAATCACCACTCCCGGACATTACGAGTATTTGAAGATCGCGGAAGGGTGTGACAAGAACTGCACATACTGCATCATTCCGAAGATAAGGGGACATTACAGATCCGTTCCCATGGAAGAGCTCATCAGTCAGGCCCATTACCTTGCCGGACAGGGAGTAAAAGAGCTTATCCTTGTCGCACAGGAGACGACGATATACGGAACTGATATATACGGCAGAAAATCATTACCCGAACTTTTATGTAAACTATCAGAAATCGACGGGATAGAGTGGATCAGGATATTATATGCATATCCGGAAGAAGTGACAGATGAGCTGATCGATATTATGTCAACCAATCCGAAAATATGTCATTACATCGATATTCCGATCCAGAGCGGTTCCGATCCTGTTCTTAGAAGAATGGGGAGGCGCACCGATCAGAAGCAGATAAGAGACGTAATAGAGAAACTCCGAAGCAGAATAGAAGATATCAGTATCAGGACTACGCTTATTTCGGGTTTTCCCGGGGAAACTCAGGAAGATTTCGAAGAGACTTACAGATTCGTTAATGAAATGGAATTTGACAGGCTCGGTGTGTTCACTTATTCAGCGGAAGAAGGAACGGCGGCATATGATTTTGAACCCAAGGTTGATGAGGATGTTGCAAAGAGCCGGAGGGATGAGCTGTATGAGCTGCAGCAGGCGATAGCTTACGAAGCGGCGGAACAAATGACCGGAAAGAAACTGAGGGTGATAGTTGACGGGTATCTTCCCGATGATGATGTCTATGTTGCCAGAAGCTATAAGGATGCGCCGGACATCGACGGGCTTGTATTTGTGTATTCGGACAGAGAGCTTGTTACCGGAGATATGGTAACGGTAGAGATAAAAGATGCGAAAGAATATGATTTAGAAGGGGTGCTTACAGATGAATCTTCCCAATAGACTAACAGTAATGAGAGCTGTAGCGGTGCCGTTTTTCGTAGCGCTTATGCTGATCCCGGTAAACGGGGCTGCCTGTGAGGGATGGTGTAAATGGACTGCGCTTGCGGTATTTATAATTGCTGCGCTGACAGATCTTCTTGACGGTAAGATTGCAAGAAAATACCAGCTGATCACAAACTTCGGAAAGTTTATGGATCCTCTTGCGGATAAACTTCTCGTATGTTCGGCACTTATCTGCCTTGTGGAACTTGAGCGTATACCCGCATGGGTTGTCATCGTGATTATTGCAAGGGAATTCGTTATAAGCGGAATAAGACTTGTTGCTGCCGATGATGGTGTGGTAATCGCGGCAAGCAAATGGGGAAAGTTCAAAACGGTATTCCAGATGATCATGGTGGGATTTATGATCGGAAATCTTCCGGTGTTTGATATACTGACTCAGATTCTTATGTGGATCGCGCTTGCGCTTACACTGATCTCGATGGTTGACTATATTGTCAAAAACATAAACGTGTTCAAAAAACTGTAGGTGATATAGTATGGGTGATGTAACATACCGTGATGAATATCCGATAGAAGATGTTGTTGTTGACATTCTTATTGCCAAGCATCTTACGATCTCGACGGCCGAGTCTTGCACGGGCGGGCTTCTCGCAGGAAGGATCATAAATGTGCCTGGAGCCAGCAATGTTATCGGAGAGGGATTTATAACATATTCAAACGATGCAAAGAGAAAATATCTCGGGGTCAAAAAATCAACCCTCAAAAAGTTTGGTGCCGTAAGCGAGCAGTGCGCAAAGGAAATGGTAAAAGGACTGCTTGCAGCAACGAAAGCGGATGTCGGACTTGTAACAACCGGTATAGCCGGACCCGACGGCGGCACTGAGGAAAAGCCCGTAGGACTTGTGTATATCGGCTGTAATGTCTGCGGAAAGATAAAGGTTAAAAAGTATATCTTCGAAGGAGACCGCCGGCAGATCAGAGACAGTGCGACTGAAAAAGCACTTGTACTCGTAAGAAAATATTTGACTAAGTATAATACGGAGAATAAGAAAAAATGAGTGAGAAAAATAAAGTACTTCTGTTTTACCCGCCCGGAATGCTTTTCCAGCGTGGTGAGGACAGGTGCCAGCAAAATATCAAGGATGCTTCGGCTGAGGCTATGCGTGCATGCAACGACCTCGGATACGGTGCGGCTATCCTCTTGCAGAAAGGTTATGAAGTAAAGCTTCGCGATTACCAGACCGAAGGGGCTACCATGGAAGATCTTGAGAGTGATATGGAAAAATTTGCTCCGGATCTTATCATGATGAGCATTACCAATACAACGATTTTTGATGACTTAAAGCTCCTTGCGGATCTGAAGAAAAAGTATGATCCGATTATTGTAATAAAGGGTGCGCTCTTTTACGATCCCGAGCAGGAACTGCTTGATATGCTCGATCTTTCCTGCGTTGATTACATGATCGGCGGAGAGGTTGATTTTGCTATAGGAGAGATCGCGGATTATGCTCTTCGCGGCGAAGGAAATCCGGATGATATACTTTCGATCCTTTATAAAAATCCTGACGGATCGTTTCATCAGACCAAGTTCCATTGCTGGGGAGAAGACCTTGATTCAAGACCCTTCCCGGCCCGTCAGTTAATGAACAATAAACTGTATGTGCGTCCTGATACCGACGAGCCCATGGCTACGATCCAGACATCCCGGGGATGCCCCTCGGCGTGTGTGTTCTGTCTGACTCCGGTAATATCAGGCAAATGTGTGAGATTCAGAAGTCCCCAAAATGTTATGGACGAGATTACCGAATGCTATAACGTTCATGGGATCAGGAACTTCTTCTTTAAGGCAGACACGTTTACAATTAATCCCGCATGGGTTAAGGAGATGTGTACACTTATAATCAACTCACCGCTTCACGGGAAGATCGCATTTTCCGCAAATTCGAGAGTTAATCCTTTATCGAAGGAAACGCTTGAACTTATGAAGGAAGCAGGGTGCTTTATGGTGGCCTTCGGATTTGAGTCGGGCTCGGATGAGATGCTGAAGACTCTGAAGAAGGGTACGACTGTTGAAATGAATCTTCGTGCCGCAAAGTGGTGTCATGAGGTTGGACTTCCCTTCTGGGGATTCTATGTTATCGGATTTCCGTGGGAAACAAAAGAGCATATTCTTGAAACAAAGAAAATGATCATGAAGCAGAAACCGGATTTCATCGAAGTAAAGATGGCTCTGCCGTTCTACGGAACAGAACTGTACAAGTCGGCCAAGGAAATGGACTTGATAGCCGATTCACCCCTCGGGTGTGATTTTTTCCATTCTGCGCTTAAAGGCACGAAGTACCTGTCCCAGGAAGAAGTTGAAAAACTCCGCAAGAAGATACTTCTCGGCTTCTATCTTCGTCCGGGCTATATACTGAAGAAGATGGGAGAGTGCGTAAAGCATCCTTCCGTGTTCGGAAATTATGTGAAATACGGCTTCAAGATGCTGGGGTCACTTATCGGCAGGGATTGAGGCAATGCTATATCAGATCAAAGGCGGCCGCGTAATGTTCGCGGCCGATACCATACTTGAACACGTTGATTTTGAAGTCAGAAACAGGAATGAAAAGATTGCCGTCGTCGGAAGAAACGGCGCAGGCAAAACAACACTTCTGAAAGTCATTACAGGCGAGGTTGAACTTACCAAGGTAGACGGTGAGGATTCATCCATAACTTCCACAAATCCGACTATAGGATATCTGCGCCAGATCACATTCGATGACCTGTCGGTTACCCTTGATACTGAAATTCGCAAAGTCTTTGCCGATATCATAAAAGAAAAGGACCGCATCGACGAACTTGTAACACTTATGGATAGTGCCGAAGGGAACGAGGCCGAGCGTCTGGCCCGTGAGTATACCACGCTTATGGATGACTTCAAAGACCGGGGCGGATACTATTACGAAAAAGAGTATGATGCCATGCTTACTTCCTTCGGTTTTACGCTTGCCGACAAGGAGAAAAAGCTGGGAGAGTTCTCCGGAGGACAGCTGACCAAGCTTGCATTTATTAAGCTTCTGTTGTCAAAGCCGGACATCCTTCTTCTCGATGAGCCTACGAACCACCTTGATATGCGAACCATCGAATGGCTCGAAGGGTATCTTCAAAACTACAACCGTGCACTTGTTATCGTAAGCCATGACCGTATGTTTATAGACAGAATAGCAAACGTTGTCTACGAGATAACTTACGGGCAGGTCACGAGGTTTAGCGGGAATTACAGTGATTACGTCAGACAGAAAAAAGAGCGGTACGAGAAGCAGTTAAAAGATCATATCGCGCAGCAAAAAGAAATAAAACGTCTGACCGAGCTTGTGGAGCGCTTTAAGAACAAGCCTTCAAAGGTTGCAATGACGCGATCGAAGCTTAAGCAGATAGAGCATATGGAGCTTGTTGCGCGTCCGGCTGATTACGATACAAAAAGCTTTCAGGCGGAGTTTACTCCGAAGCTTGAGACCGGCAAAGATTTGTTGTTTGCCAAAGATCTTGTGATCGGGTACGACCGGCCGCTTGCTACGATAAATCTTGATATTAAACGTGGCGAGAGACTTGGCATTGTGGGAGACAACGGGATCGGAAAATCAACCCTCCTAAAAACCCTTGTGGGGGATATCAAACCTCTGTCGGGTGATTTTAGATTCGGTGTTAATGTGCAGACAGGATATTTTGACCAGAGGATGGCGCAGTACACTTCTGACAAAACGGTCATTGACGATTATCATGATACCTATCCGGATCTGACGGAGACCCAGGTAAGAAACCAGCTCGGTGCATTTTTGTTTACGCAGGATGAAGTCTACAAGGAAGTGTCGGCTCTTTCGGGAGGCGAGCGTGTGCGCCTGTGTCTTGCAAAGATATTCCATACAAAACCGAATGTGCTCATACTTGATGAGCCGACAAACCATATGGACATGATCGGCAAGGAAACGCTTGAGGCGATGCTTGCATCCTTCCCGGGAACAGTTATATTCGTATCACACGACAGATACTTCGTAAAAAAAGTTGCGACGCAGATCCTCGATATGAGAGTGGACGGGGTAACGCTGTATCCCTTCGGGTATGAAGATTATGTGGAACGTTCTAATGCTCGGGGCCTGTCCGAAGGATCGGAAGGATTCACAACCAACACCGACTTCGTCGGCGTCGCCACGTCTCGATCGCTCTGCAATCGGGACAAATACTCGCTTGGTGGCATCAGTGCAGACACCCGCGCTGATAATAAGATCACAGATTCTCAAGCGGAGCGTTTGGCCGGTAAAGAGGCGGACCGCAGGAGACGTCAGAAGAAAAAGCTTGAAGATAAGATAGAGTCCATTGAAAAAGAAATAGAGGAATTAAAAGAAGAGCTTTGTAAACCGGAGTACGCAAGTATGTATTCCAAGCTGACCGAGATACAGAATGAGATCGATGCAAAAGAAGAAGAACTGCTTACCATTATGGAAGAGTGGGACAATTCGTGAAGCAGTGTGATTTTCAATTTATGATTAAGGTGGTGTAAAGAGGTAGATTTAATTATGAGAGATAATTTAACACAGTCGGATATCGACAAGATGGAAGCAGAGATCGAATACAGAAAGCTGACGCTCCGCCCGAAGCTGATAGAGGATGTCAAGATTGCGAGAGCCCACGGAGATCTGTCAGAGAACTTTGAGTATTACGCCGCAAAGCGTGAGAAGAACATGAACGAGTCCAGGATCAGGTATCTTGACAGGATGGTCAGGACTGCCAATATCATTGAGGATTCATCGGCTGATGACGAAGTGGGGATCAACAATACGGTCACTGTAGAAATCGTTGATGACGGAGAGATAGAGCAGTACAAGATAGTGACCACGATCAGGAGCAATTCCCTCATCGGATATATAAGCATAGAATCCCCTATGGGGAAGGCTCTTATGGGTCACAAGATAGGAGAAAGGGTTACTGTGCACGTTAATGATGATGTATCCTATGATGTGATAATAAACGATATTGACAAGTCAACGGATGATGCCGATGACAAGATTAGCCAGTACTAACGGTAGAAAATCATAGGGTGGCTGTAATTGAACGTGTAACATTACTATGATATAATATGTCCCGATATACGTTTGAAAGTTAGTATTTTTATTCAGGTTTTCACGATCATATATGATCAGCGGATAAATTAGGAAAGGCGGACAACATAATGGCATTACTTGAAAAATGGCGTAAAATGGCCTACAACGAGACAGAGGATAAAAATAAACTCCAGAAACTGTGGGCTGATTATTTTGAGGTTGAAAAGGGCATTTACCAAAAGCTTCTGGCCGATCCGGATACGGTAGTCACAGGAACGGTTGCTGAGCTTTCCGAAAAATACGGGACAGACATCATGACAATGACCGGATTTCTGGACGGTATCAACGACAGTCTTGTTAAGCCTAATCCCATTGAAGAAATGACTGAGGATACAGAAGTAAGTCTCGGATTTGACAAAGAACTTCTGTACAAGAACATGGTTGCTGCCGGAGCTGACTGGCTCTACGGCCTTACCGAATGGAATGATATTTTCGACGAGGAGAAGCAGAAAGAGCTGTACAAAGAGCAGAAGAGGAGTCAGACAGTCCGCCACGAAGGACCGAAGATCGGCAGAAACGATCCCTGCCCTTGCGGCAGCGGCAAAAAGTATAAGAAGTGTTGTGGTGCAAGCAGATAGGAGGGGCCCACGAAGTGGGAGGAACCTTTCTGCACCGCGAGGCCCATCGCGAAGCGATATCAAATGGCCGAGCGTCCTTGTTATAGGCAGATAGGGGGAACCCACATCCTTGTTTAAGGCAGATAGGAGTTATATTATGAAAATCACATTAAAAGACGGTTCTTCGAAAGAATACGCTTCTTCGATGTCCGTTATAGACATTGCAAAGGATATTTCCGAAGGACTTGCAAGAGTAGCATGTGCCGGTGAGATTGACGGAGAAAGAGTTGATCTGAGGCATGTTGTCGATAAGGATTGTACGTTAAGCATCCTTACCTTTGACGATAAGGGCGGACGGGATGCGTTCCGTCATACTACATCACACATTATGGCGCAGGCCATTAAGAGACTGTGGCCTGATGTAAAACTTGCCATAGGCCCTTCAATTGATGACGGATTCTATTACGATATAGACAGCGAGCGTCCCATCACTGAAGATGATTTTCCGGCTATAGAAGCCGAGATGAAGAAGATCGCCAAAGAGGACCTGAAGCTTGAGAGGTTCGAACTTCCGAGAGCCGATGCCATCAAGATGATGGAAGACGCCAAGGAACCCTATAAGGTAGAACTGATCCGGGACCTTCCGGAAGATGCCGTTATCAGTTTCTACAAGCAGGGTGATTTTACGGACCTGTGTGCCGGACCGCACCTTATGTCCACGAAAAACGTCAAGGCTGTCAAGCTCATGAAAGTTGCCGGCGCATACTGGAGAGGCAACGAGAAGAACAAGATGCTGACCAGAATCTATGGTACGTCCTACACGAAGGCATCAGATCTCGAAGATTATCTTACAAAGCTTGAAGAGGCCAAGAAGCGTGACCACCGTAAGATCGGCAAAGAGATGGGGCTCTTTATGATGGCTGACGAAGGCCCGGGATTTCCGTTCTTCTTGCCTAACGGCATGATACTTCGTAATGAGCTTATGAAATACTGGAGAGAGGTTCACTACCGCAACGGTTATCAGGAAATAGAGACACCTGTAATGCTGAATCAGTCACTGTGGATCACTTCCGGACACTGGGATCATTACAGTGAAAATATGTACACATCCATGATCGATGATGAGATGTTCTGCATCAAGCCCATGAACTGCCCGGGCTCAATCCTTGTGTACAAAAATCAGCCGAGATCATATCGTGAGCTTCCTATCAGATATGCAGAGGTAGGACTTGTTCACAGGCATGAAAAATCGGGAGCTTTACACGGCCTTATGAGAGTAAGGGCTTTCCATCAGGATGATGCACACGAGTTCATTGCGATGGATCAGATCGGCGAAGAAGTTGAGCATATCGTTAAACTGATAAATGAAGTATATGAAAAGCTTGAGTTCAAATATACCATCGAGCTTTCAACAATGCCCGAAGATCATATGGGTTCGCTTGAAGACTGGGAGAAGGCAACGAACGGCCTGAAGTCGGCACTTGAGAATATGGGACTTCCCTACGAGATCAACGAAGGTGACGGAGCATTCTACGGCCCGAAGATCGACTTCCATGTTGAAGACTGCCTCGGAAGAGAGTGGCAGTGCGGAACCATCCAGCTTGACTTCCAGCTGCCGCAGAACTTTGACCTTAAATATACAGGATCAGACGGTGCCGAGCATATGCCGGTTATGATTCACAGAGTTGTATTCGGTTCCGTGGAAAGATTTATCGGTGTTCTTACCGAAAACTGCGCGGGCAAGTTCCCCACATGGCTGTCTCCGATACAGGTTAAGGTACTGCCTATTTCAGATAAGTATTTCGATTACTCGGAAAAGGTTCTTGAGAAGTTAAAGAGCGCGGGCATCCGTGCCGAGATCGACACCAGATCTGAAAAGATCGGTTACAAGATCAGAGAGGCAAGACTGCAGAGAGTACCTTATATGCTCATTCTCGGACAGAAGGAAGAAGAAGCGGGCAATATTGCCGTAAGGAGCCGTTACCTCGGAGATGAGGGTTCCAAGGATCTTGATGCATTTATTAAGGACCTGCGGGTAGAGATCGATGAGCGTATAATGCGCAAAGAGGAAGTAAGTGAGCAGGCGGAAAAGTAAGCCGGTTTAAAATGAATCAGAATATTATCATCGCAACTTCAAAGATCAAGGTGTGTGAGCGCTTTTATGAATTGTGCGATTATTGCGGGTATGACCGTGAATGGTCGGATGCGCTTTGGAGTGATATTATTGCCGACACACAGGTTTATGATGAACTGGAATACTATATCGGAAACCACAGCCTCAAGGACTCGGTCAATGTAAGCGGATACAGCCTTACGGATCTGTATGTATTTCAGATGGATAAGTATAATCTGATCAGGGAGATCGGCAAGAATCCGCGAGAATGCAACAAGGAGCGCATGGTGCTTAATGCATTCCGGATGCTGATCGACATGAAAGCAGATCCCGAAACCTATGTTAAAAGGATAGAAGAGGGTCGCGGGGAAGACAAGATTTGAACGATGAGAGAATAGTCAACTATATGAAGGCTCGTAACGGACAGGCGCAGATGACGGCGACCGCGATTGCGGTGCAGCTCTTTGCGCTTGCCGTATTTTTTGCCATGTATGCACTGTCAGTAAGCGGACTGTTCTATTCCAAGAGTATCAATACGGGAAAAATCATTACGATAGTTGCCGCGGTTGCCATATCGGTTTTTCTGTGCGTCGTTAATGTACTTGGTGTTATCCGTTCCCAAAAGGTTTACATAACAAGACCGGATGGTATCTCGCTGCGTGAGGGAGAAGAGGTTGTAAGACTTGCCTACCAAACTGCAAGACCAGTGTTGATCAGCAAAATCACATACGGTTTGGTGTTTATGGTAACCGGCGGGCTGGTTTACATAATGCTTCTAATCGCGATGAAGGATACTGCTCTTGCGGGAATATACGGCAGAATTATATGCTCTATAATACTTGCACTTGTTACCCTTATAGCGTATCCGTGCATTGACAGGATCGCCTGTTATCGTGCACTTCTTAATGAAACGCATGAACTTTACTATGATATAAAACCAAACAGGGCTCTTATGTATATATGTTCGGTTGCAGTACCGCTTTCCATATGCCTGTGGTATGTACTGCGCTATTTCGGGAACGATCAGAAGATTGCGTGGATAGTATTTCCGGTAGTTGCCCTTTTTGCATTTGCAATCTCATTTCTGATCAACTGGACAAAATGACAGGTCGTAATTCATTTTTCTTGACAGGCATGTGATAGTGTGATATATATTCAAAGGTAACTTATGTTACATACAGGAAAGCAGAGAAATCTCACCTCGCGACATATGATTTTGCCATAGGCGAATGAAGGTTTAGCGAGCGTTAATACCGGGGAAATGATTTTTACCAAGGGTTGTGTCTGCTTACTGTGTGTGAGCAGATTTTTTATTTTGCCTGATTGCTGTAAGGAGGGTAAGACAATAGCAGATTTAATGATCAACGAACAGATCCGTGATAAGGAAGTTCGTGTAATTGGCGAAAACAATGAACAGCTCGGAATCATGAGTGTGGATGAAGCGATGAAACTCGCTGAAGAGGCGGGTGTGGATCTCGTGAAGATCGCGCCAAATGCAGCGCCTCCGGTGTGCCGTATTATTGATTACGGAAAGTTCCGCTATGAACAGGCACGTAAGGAAAAGGAAGCAAGGAAGAAGCAGAAAGTCATAGAGATCAAAGAGATCCGCATGTCTCCGAATATCGATACAAACGATCTGAACACCAAGATCGCTGCGGCCAAGAAGTTCCTGCAAAAGGGTGACAGAGTAAAGGTTACTCTCCGGTTCCGCGGCCGTGAGATGGCTCATATGAACAACAGCAAGTACATTCTCGATGATTTTGCCGAAGCTCTTGCGGATGTTGCGGTCGTTGAGAAAGCTCCGAAAGTCGAGGGCAGGTCACTGACAATGTTTTTAACTGAAAAGCGTTAGAGCAGATGCAGTTAAAATAGAAGTAAGAATTAGGAGGAAGAAGTTATGCCAAAGATTAAGACAAACAGATCCGCTGCAAAGCGTTTCAAAGTTACGGGTACGGGAAAGTTAAAGAGAAACAAAGCGTACAGACGTCATATTCTGACCAAGAAGACCACCAAGAATAAGAGAAACTTAAGACATGCGGTTATAACGGATGAGACAAATGTTAAGAATATGAAGAAGATTACACCGTATTTGCAGTAAGGAGGGGTAAAGATGGCTAGAATTAAGGGCGGATTGAACGCCAAGAAAAAACATAACAGAGTATTAAAACTTGCAAAGGGATACAGAGGAGCTCGCTCCAACCAGTATCGTGTTGCTAAGCAGTCGGTAATGCGTGCTCTTAACACGTCATTTGCCGGAAGAAAAGAGAGAAAGCGTCAGTTCAGACAGCTGTGGATCGCGCGTATCAACGCAGCAGCAAGAATGAACGGAATCTCATACAGCAAACTCATGTACGGACTCAAGCTTGCAAATGTTGATATCAACCGTAAGATGCTTGCAGAAATGGCAGTTAACGATGCTGACGGATTTGCAACACTTGCTGAACTTGCGAAGTCAAAAATTGCATAATAGGGGCTGTTGCCTATGATTAGAATTTGTTCGGACAGCACATGTGATCTCTCCGATGAATTAGTAAGCCGTTACGATATTACCATCATACCTCTTCATATAGTTTTGGAAGATAAGGAGTATCGTGACCGTGTTGAGATCAGTCAGGAGGAGATATTCGAGTGGGCCGACAGGAATAAGTCGACACCGAAAACTTCGGCTGTTTCCTATGAGGATGCCTCGGATTTTGTGAGGCCCATGCTTGATGCCGGTGATGAGATAATCGTATTTACGATATCATCTTCCATGTCCACGACCGAGAATGTGTTTCGTATGGTTGCCGAAGACCTTGGTGTAACCGACAGAATGCATGTGATCGATTCCATGAATCTGTCCACGGGGATAGGCCTTCTGGTTATTGAGGCAGCCGTTATGGCACAGGAAGGGTATTCCGCATCCGAGATCGTAAAAGAGATCGAACGATTAAGACCGAAGGTCAGATCAAGTTTTGTTATAGATACACTTACATATCTTGCCAGAGGCGGAAGATGCTCAAGTGTGGCAGCACTTACCGGAGGTATTCTCAAGATCCATCCGAAGATAGTTGTAAGGGACGGTAAGATGGGTGTGGCCAAAAAGTATCGCGGACAGCTTCGTGCGGTAGTTATGGATTACGTAAAGGATATGCATGACGAACTGCTGGGAGCAAGAAGACAGCGTGTATTCATAACGCATACAAGTTCGGACCGTGAGATGGTTGAAGAGGTCAGGACCTATCTAGAGAGTATCGGCTATTTTGACGAGATCCTCGAGACAAGAGCCGGCGGCGTTATCAGTTCTCACTGCGGGCCGGGGACACTCGGTGTATTGTTCATAGAAGGCTGATCAAAGTTTAATATCGACAAAGAAACCTTTGAGATAAGTATCCTGGGGTGTTGTGGCATTACCGTCATAACGCCCCGGATTTTTATATGTAACAGAACCTGAGTTGGTATATTCGTTATCGGCATATCCGACACGACCCCTGCCTGATGCCGGTGTCATCTTGGAGTATGCTGAGGCAGCATCCATTTTGGACTTGGGTATCATGATGCCGTCTTCGGTATCGCGGCGTCCGATGCTGTTAAGCTTTAAGGATGCTGCTGTATCGTCAGCAGTAGCATTCGTAACTTCGGGCTTCGGATTAAGCTTGCCGGACAAATGGTCAACGGCATGCAGAAGCTGCTGGCGCTTTGCCTGCTGGGACGGACTCAAAGAAGGCATCTTATCAAGGTCATCCAGCTGATGCTGTCTGGCCTGAAGCTGCCTCTGCAGTTCATAATTCCTGTCGTTGTAGGGACTGCCGGCGCCACCGCCACTGAACAGTCCGTAAGAATTAATACCCATGTGAATATTATATCACACGTTATTATTAAAATGAATACTGTCTAATAGCACAAAAAATCGTGGGTATTTCGTGAAAATTGCTTGACAATATTGGGGGTTTTCGATAGAATATCATTTGCTGACGGGAGGAAGGTGTCTCCTTACAGCATATATCGGGGTGTGGCTCAGTTTGGCTAGAGCGCTATCTTAGGGAGGTAGAGGCCGCAAGTTCGAATCTTGTCACTCCGACGTTGTGTTTACGGGAGTTTCGGGAAACCGAAGCTCCCGTTACTATGTCCCTATTCTAACTCTATTCTAACTTTTCGCTTTTATTTCATTCTTAATCCCTGTTAGAACATGTATTCATTGCAAGCTAATTTTTAACTACTATTTCTCCTCCCATATTTTTCGTACAGGCAATAGATTGGCCATGTTTTCGGAAATATCATTTTTTGCTTCTTTAGTGTTGATATAGAAACTCCGAGCCTCACTGTTAAAGAACGATTCATCTATGCAAAGATTTATACAAAAAATAGCAATTTTTGATAATAGATTTTAGGCCTGAAAAAGGGCGATTTGCGTTCGTAACATATTACGAACGCTTTTTAGGTGTTTTTTTGACTCTTTTTGGGGCTGTTTTTTGATCTCGTTTCTTATTGTTATAAACAAGATTTTGGAATTTTAAACAGGGGATAGAGTGATATCAGAGCTGCCGTTTTACGGCAGCTCTTTTTGTTCACAGAAAAAACACGGAATTATGAAATTTGCGTCACAAATTGGGACTAACTTTCAGTACAGGCGTTGCGGAGGAGGTGCTTGACCAATATCGCAAACGATCCTTACATTTTTTTTAAGGAGGCGTGACAGATCATGGGAAGGACAGCAGGATTTGTGACAGGAAAGAAAAAGAGGTTTGCTTGCGGACTGTTGGCGGCCGGAGTGCTGGCGGCGATTACGGTGCTTATGCCGGCTGCGGTTTTTGCGGACGAAGCAGATACGAACAGCCAGACAGAGGCGGTAAGTCAGGCAGGTGGGGTGGTCTTTAGCACAGACTACCCCGGGGTTACGGTAAAGCCAGGCGGAGCCTCAACATTTCCGCTCTATATAACAAATACCGGTTCGAAGGAGACCACGGTTGCGCTTGAAGCGGAAGATCTCCCGGAGGGCTGGGAGGGAGCATTCAAGAACACCTCAAATGAAGTGTCCATGGTTCATGTAGGTGCTCATCAGAAAAAAGAGGATTCCCCGTCGCTTTCCTATTCGCTGACCGTTCCGGAGGATGCGAAGGAGGATACCTACACGATCACCTTGAACGCGAAGGGCGGCAGCGTGAACGAGGAATTAAAGCTTTCCGTCAAGGTTGATGCGGAAGAGAAAAAGCTCGGTGTTGATACCTTCACCACGGATTACGCTCAGCAGGAGGGTTCGGCCGGAACAAAATTCAGTTATACCGCGAAGCTTACCAACAACAGCGGAGAGAATCAGACCTATTCAATGTCTGTTCAGGGAGCGCCGGAGGGCTGGAACGTAACCTTTACTCCTTCGGATGCCGGCAGCGCAACATCTTCAGTTCCGGTAGAAGCCGGCGCAACTTCTTCGATCGCTGTGGCAGTCACACCCGCGCAGAATGTAATGGCAGGTGAGTATCCTCTCACGCTCATGGTGGACTGTGCAGGAGAGACACTCAAGCTCCCGGTTACCGTTAAGATCACCGGTACCTACGGCCTTACGGCGACTACGCCCAATGGCAATCTTTCCACCAGTACCTATGCGGGTGAGTCGAAGGATGTGGTTCTTTCCATACAGAATACGGGCAATATCGACCTCAGCAATATAAGCCTTAAGGCACAGGCTTCCACCGACTGGAAGGTCACATTTGACGAGGACACCATCAGTGATATTCCCGCCGGACAGAGCAAAGAAGTGACCGCCCATATTACTCCTGCGAAGGATGCGATCCTCGGGGACTACGCGGTTCTTGTCACTGCGTCAAATGAAGTGGTCAAATCCGAATGCGACTTGAGAGTTGCCGTACAGAATCATACGGGCTGGGGAATTGTGGCGGTTGTGATCATCGCGGCCCTGGTTGCCGGATTGGTTTACATAATTCGAAAGTTTGGAAGAAGATAAACAGTGAGGCAGGCTATGACAGATACACCGATTATCCGCATCATGGATCTGACAAAGGCTTATGGCTCGAAAACAGCCGTGGATCATCTTAATCTGGAGATCAGACGGGGAGAGATTTTCGGCCTGCTCGGACCGAACGGTGCGGGAAAAACAACAACAATATTAATGCTCCTGGGCTTGACCGAACCTACTCATGGAATGGCATTGATCGACGGGCATGACTGCACAAGGCAGTCCATGCTGGTAAAGCGGATCACCGGATATATGCCGGACAACATCGGGTTTTACAGCGATATGACAGGACGTGAGAACCTTCGTTTCATGGCGAGGCTTAACGGTATTCCGGAGCATGAGATCAACCCGCTGATCGACGGTTTGCTGGAAAAGGTGGGAATGACCCACGCTGCGGATCAGAAGACGGAGACCTATTCAAAGGGTATGCGCCAGCGTCTCGGGATCGCGGACGTCCTTATTAAGGATCCGGAGGTCATCATAATGGATGAACCCACAACGGGCCTTGATCCGGAAGGTATGCGGGAGTTTTTAAGCCTTATAAAGCAGCTGAGCGTTGAGGATAAGAAGACGATCCTGGTATCCAGCCATCAGCTCTACCAGATCCAGCAGATCTGTGACAGGGTCGGTATTTTCGTGGACGGAAACCTGATCGCCTGCGGAGGTATCGATGAGCTCGGAAGCCAGATCGAGACGGAAGGGCACTACACTCTGGAGATTGAGACCGAGCCCTGCGACAGCAGATTTCTGGGATTTATTGAGGGACTTAAGGGAATGACCGGGATAACAAAGAACGGCAATACCTTTGTAATCAATTCCTCGGAGGATCTTCGGGAGGAAATCACAAAGTACCTTATAACGAATGAATATAAGCTCTTGCATCTGCATCAGAAGGGCGGGGATCTCGATGAGATCTACCGTGTCTATTTTGAAGAAGCTGAAAAAGAAGGAGATGACAGTGATGGTAAAGACGGCAGCAGGAAACGCCTTTTCGGCCGCAGAGGGGCATAACAATAAGAGTATCCGTTATCACAGCCTTACGGCTCTCTACCAGAAGGAAATGGCAGATCACGTAACGGGAAAAAGGTTCATCATTATCCTGATCCTGGTGATCGCTATGACGATCGCAAGCGTTTACGGCGCGGTTACGGGCATAGGCAGCGCGCTTAAAGACGCGGCAGCGGATCCGAAGGCTTCGTTTGATGCAAGCTTCATGTTCTTAAAGCTGTTTTCCACAGGCGGAAGTTCAATACCCTCGTATATGTCGCTGATCGCCCTGATCGGGCCGTTCATCGGGCTTATCCTGGGCTTTGACTCGATCAACGCGGAAAAAAATAGCGGCACCTTAAACCGCCTTGTGTCACAGCCCATCTACAGAGATTCCATCATTATCGGCAAGTTCCTGGCCTCAAGTACGCTTATCACTGTCATGATCTTCAGCACAGGAATCGCGGTAGGCTGCGCAGGCTTTCTCTGCTCCGGGATAAGACCCACGGGTGAGGAGCTTGTGAGGCTCCTGATCTATTTGATCTTTACTGACATTTACGTCTGTTTCTGGCTGGCAATGGCCATGCTGTTTTCGGTCTTTACCAGACACGCAACGACCTCGGCTCTTTCTTCGATCGCCTTGTGGCTCTTTTTCGCGATTTTCATGAGCCTTTTAGCCGGAATTATGGCGAATGCGGCCTATCCTGTCAATACAGAGTATGAGCAGGCGGTCAACGGCCTTAAAAACTATGACCTTAATCTTAACTTAAACCGTCTTTCTCCGTATTATCTTTATTCCGAGGCCGGTTCCGTGCTTATGAACCCCGCGACCAGGGCGATCAACGCCGTGTCCTACGCCCAGCTGGTAGGGGCACTGCGCGGTTACCTGCCGCTGGGTCAGAGCCTGCTGCTGATCTGGCCTCATCTGGTAGGACTGCTGGCGCTTACCTTTGCTGCGTTTACGATATCGTATGTGGGCTTTATGCGCCAGGAGATAAGAGGGAACTGAGTTCCCCTTGCTTCGGCTTATGCTGGTCGTGATATCAGGGCTGTCGTTTTATGGCGCTAACCCATGCAATCCCATCTGCTTCGCTTATAATAAAAATGAATAGCGTATATAAAATGTGATAAAATGATAAAGAAACGGAGGTGATCGATACGATGGCAACCGTAACAGTTTATGAAGATACAGTATGAGAGGTAAGTCTTTTACTAAGCCTCACTGATTGAGGGTTTACACCGCTTATTATGTATTGATTATTATAGTTTTACCATTATAGATATGGTAAAATATATACGGAGGATTTGTTATGATTTGCGTAGATATTGACGTTTTGGCTCCGTGTTTGCAGGATGCCCTGACAGGAGAAAATGTCGAAACAGAAGTCATCAGAATAAAACGTTCCAGCTTTTTGCAAAAATATAATAAAAAGAATGGTTGGTATACTTCCTGGGCAGATCTGGCAAAGAATAATGAGATCTACGCTTTGGTAATCAAGGGAACAGTAGATATTCAAGGACTACTTGCTATACGGAATGATACGGATATGCAGGCGGCGTTTGTTTCATGGATGGTTGCGGCTCCTCATAACAACTTACAAATAGTGGAGCAGAAGAAGTATTTAGGTGTGGGTGGCCATCTATTTGCAATAGCAGCCGCAAAATCCGAAGAATATGGATATAACTGTGAGATGACCGGATTTGCGGCTAACGAGACATTGGAAAAACATTATGTAGAAAACTTTGATGCAATCAGAATACATATGTTACATCCCTATCAGATTCTGATACCTGAAGAAGCCGGGAAGAGGATAAAGGAGATTTACACGTATGAATGGACAGATGATGAATTATAAAAGATATTATGAATCGTTAAAGAATACTCCGGAACCTGAGGAAGTCTTGAATCCTATTGCCATAGACTATAAAGGCCTTATAGCCTACGCCAAGACAAGGGGAGTTGAGCCTTGCGATTTATCTGATGAAGAAAAAAGCAGATTTATCGTTTCCAAAGAGGCTGCGGTAGTTTAAATCTAGAATGATTGGTTACCTTTTTGGTTACCCTAACGCTGATTGAGGACCTGCGGAGCTCCTTTCTTACAGTATTCTCAGCGTTTCGGTGAACCCAGTTCGAATCTTGTCACTCCGATTGGGAATAGAACCAGAATTCCTTGATTTTCAAAGGGTTTTGGTTCTTTTTTATTTTGTGATTATTGAGTATCCAAGAGGAGGAAGTCTTAAGGCAGAGTTCTTCAAGTTCAGATTTTTATACTTTCTTTAGTTATGTATTTGTTTGTGATAGACTGTATTTGTTCCTGTTTATTTGCAGATATTTTCGAGGAGGAATTCATATGCCATTCATTAATTCAAAAGTAAGTGTAAAAACAACGCCGGAGCAGAATACAGAGCTTAAGAAGCGTCTTGGGGAAGCTATTTCAATAATTCCCGGAAAGAGTGAATCCTGGCTGATGGTCAATCTTGAAGATGACCTTAAGATGTATTTTCGTGGTGATGACAGCGAACCGGTTGCATTTGTAGGTGTAAACGTATATGGAAAAGAAGATAAAGTGGCATTTGAGAAGATGACTGCGGAGCTTACAAAGATATACGGGGAAGTTCTTGGTATCAAGCCGGATCATATGTACATTAAGTATGCAGCATCACTTGACTGGGGATGGAACGGTGGGAATTTCTGATTTAATAAAAAGCCAAAATCATCTTGAGGGGTTACGAAAGAGAGCATATGTGACGATATATATATCAAAGATAAGAAAGTAAGCCAAAAACACTTTTTCATTTTGTAAACCTCCCAAACAATTAAGCATCGGGCGCTACACAGGGTTAGCGCCCGGTTCTTATTATGAAATGGAGGGGAAGCGATAATAATTGATGAAACCGAGGAAATATTGCATGAAAGCGTTCGATAAGGAAAACTCTGACAGAGGGTTTTCAATTGTAGAGTTGATAATTGTAATAGCCATCATGGCCGTGCTTGTCGGCCTTCTCACTCCGACCTTTGTAAAGTACGTTGATAAGGCAAGAAAGTCAAAAGATATATACACAGCCGGTCAGATAGCAAGAGCCGTGAACATTGCATTTGTGGAACATCCGGAGGCTTATGATGCATATAAGAAATGGGGAGTATCCGGAGGTGGGCTAAATGTAAGGGTCTCTGCAAAGGTAAAAGGTGTTACTTCGACATATAACGTAGATCTGGTCTGTTCAAGCGGTACACAGTCTACTAACAGGGTATCCAACTGCTTTAACGGAGGTGTAGCGGCCTTCCACGGAGGAAGCCCCAACGGAAGCGCCGGTTTTTACGGAGTTATAAACAGAGAGCTGGGCCTTAGCACCACTGAGATGAATTCAGCTATCACACCAAAGTTTTCGAAAAAGAAAGAGGGCAGCGTCTCACTTCCCGGTGGATTCGGGTATGAAGATATAGATCGGTACAGGATCTGCAAGCGAAAAGATAACGGCCAGATGGAGATATGGGCAGCCCAGCCGGATCCATGGGGAGGATATCCCCTGTACAGGTTATGGCCGGAGCCCGATGACTTTTATCGGGAATGATTCCGCCATTGTATTTCACAAAATAAGCCACATTTTTGATGTTTTGTCCCCACAAAAGACGAAATCTATGCTAATATACTCATATGAACGAGCGCGATATAAGAGCTGTCGAGAATATGGCCAGGACCGGAATGAGCTTTGATGAATTACGGAAAGCTTTTAAAGAGTTCTCCATTGAAGAGATCGAAAAGATCTATATGCGGATCCGGCGTGAAAGAAATGAAAGCTCACAAAGTACGCCGTCAAAAATAAACTGTTCATGAACTAAAATACATAAGGACTCGGTCACATGATCGGGTCTTTATGTATTTACAGGAGGAGATCGTGTCAAGATTAAAGGATATTAGGAAATACGTAAATAAGAGTCTTTCGAACATGGATGATAAGGATGATATGCTAACAGCGGCAGGTCATCTGTATGGAGTATCAACAGCTGCACAGCTAATTGCAAAGAAGAGAGGAATGAATCCGGAGCTTGCCGGTATGGCAGGGCTTCTTCATGACCTTTTTGCATATGAGAGCGGCTCTTATGATGATCATGCCCACAAGGGAGCCAATCTTGCAAGAGATATCCTTGAAAAGCTTGGTGTCACATCATCTGAAGAAACGGATATCATATGTTCTGCGATATACCATCATGATGACAAAGGTGCTGTGGACTCTCCAATGGATGAAGTATTAAAGGATGCAGATGTCATTGACCACTCTTTCAAAGACGTCACTAAACCGGTAAAAGAAAAAGAACAGAAAAGATATGATGCTCTTTGTAAAGAGCTTGGGATAGGATGAGGAGGATAGCAAGTGGAAACCTGGTATTATGAGGTAGTAAGCATAGACGGAGACTACGCAAATCTTAAGAGAACAGATATTGAATCGGATGATATAAAACTGGTTGCAAGAGCGCTGCTGCCGCCGGAAATTACGGAGGGAAGCCGGTTAAAATATGAGATGATGACATATTCCTTGGAGAGTTGAGAACAAAATGAGACTATTTGTGGCTATAGAGCTGTCTGACGAGATGCGTAAGGCAGCGGTGCAGATTTTACATGATCTTAAGAAGGCTGGCGTGACCGGCAGTTATGCTCCGGTGCAAAACCTCCATCTGACATTGTGCTTTGTCGGTGAAGTGCCTAACAGTAAACCTATAGAAGAGGCTTTATCTACGGTAAGGTTCAAGCCGTTTAGGCTCGGATTTACACAGCTTGGGCATTTCGGAGATCTTCTGTATATAGGGACCCGCGGAGGGCAGGGCATAAGTAATCTTGCCGGAGATATTAGAAAAGCATTCGATGCCGCCGGAATATCCTATGACAACAAGAAGTTTACCCCACATATAACTCTTATCAGAAAATCATCCGGCAAAACCGGCAACGTCGGGATCCCGGATGCAAGTATGATGGTAAAGAAAGTGTCCCTGATGCGGTCGGATACCGTTAAAGGGAGAGTAGTTTATAAAGAAATATTCAGTATTTCCTGACGGGAGAGGACATGACACAGATACAGCATTTATACGAAACAGTAAAAACCCTTCGGTCTGAAAACGGATGTCCGTGGGACAGGCAGCAGACACATATGAGCTTAGAGCCCGAATGCATAGAAGAAGCAGCAGAAGTCATCAGCGGGATAAATATCCTCGATAAGACCGGCGATGCATTTTACAGGTAAAACTATGGACGAGAAAATCAGAAACAACAGCTACAGATGGATGTCCCTCAGGATTCTGGTGGTGGTCATCGCTTCGGCGGTATTTGCCGTCAATATCAAATCTTTTGTAAGGACCGGCGGGCTGCTTCCGGGTGGCGCGACAGGACTTACGCTCCTGATACAGGAGATTGCGGGCAGGTTTTTCGGGGTGGCCATACCATACACTCCCATAAATGTTCTCATCAATGCGGTGCCAGTCTACATTGGCTTTAAGTATATCGGGAAAAAGTTCACTTCGCTCTCATGCATCGTGATCGTCCTGACAGGCGTTCTGACTGACCTTATCCCGGGTTTCGTGATCACAAACGACATCCTTCTCATAAGCGTATTCGGCGGTATCATAAACGGAATAGCGGTCAGCCTCTGCCTTCTCATGGACGCAACATCAGGCGGGACTGACTTCATAGCGATATACCTGAACAAGAAAAAAGGCATAAACGGATTCAACGTGGCAATGGTCATAAACACTGTAATCCTGATTATTGCGGGCGCCCTTTTCGGATGGGAGATAGCCCTGTACTCGGTTATATTCCAGTATGTTTCTACGGCAGTCATAAACGTCCTTTACAGAAAATACCAGCAGGCAACGCTCTTTATCGTGACAACGGCACCGGACGAGGTCAGTTCGCGTATCTATGACATGACAAGGCATGGTGCAACGATTATCTACGGCAGGGGATCATATGAAGATGAGAGCACAAAGTCTGTGGTATATTCCGTCGTTACAGCCACTCAGGTCAGCAAGGTCGTAAACGCAGTGCACGAAATAGATCCCGCCGCCTTTGTGAACGTGTTCAAGTCAGAGAGGGTGTCGGGTAGGTTCTACCGCATTCCGGAGGATTAATTGAAATGAAGACTGTCAGGGTGGTTGCGGCAGTGATCCGTGAAGACAATCGGATATTCGCAACCGCAAGCCTTATTAGTATAATTTGTTTCTATTTTGATGAATGATATGGACAGCGTAGGAATGTATAAATCAAAGAGGGAGAAGACTATGAAAAGAGTTCTTATACTTTTTGCGATTATAGCTGTTATTCTTACAGGGTGTACTACGGAGGTAAGTACATCTGATTATGACCAGCAGACGGAAGATACGAAAACACCAACTGCAACACCTACTACCATAAGTACTCCCACACCGGAGCCGATTGAATTTGAAGAAGAATCAGAAGATATAGTTGCGCAGGATCCTTTTGAGGATTTTACTGCAAAAATCGCAGGAGTTTGGGGTAACCTTACGGGAGGGTGTTATTTTGAAAACTACGAGGATTCAGATATATCAAGTGGTTGGTTTGAGTCTGATGCATTGCCTCAATCACATATAAGGAAAGTTTTAGAAGTGGCAGAGAACGTATATAGGGTCACTATAGAAGTAGACTCCAGCTATGACGAGGATGGAAATGCATATGATGGCTATTCCTATGAAGTGACATATGACGGCAGTGCTGACGGATTTGAAAAGAGTTTTATAGCATCTAACGATACAACGGATTATCTGTATATAAGGCTCGGCAACAATATGGACGAGGCCTGGGAGTATTATACCGGAACCTTTATAGAAGATTACAACAAGTTGGCAGAAAACTATAAAGGCAAACTGAGAGAGTCACCGGTTGGTATATGGTATACGGAAAACTATGATCTATTTGATAATTGGGCAGAAAGCTACAGTATAGAATTATCCGGGGATGGAAACGCATTATGCACCGGGTGGCGAAATAAAGATAGCGGAATCTATGAAATAACAGAGCCGGGAAAACTGAGAATCACGTTTGATCATTGTGAAATCGATAATCCGGAGATCGGGGGATGGGATCTTGTAGAAGGCTTTGTATATACTATAGATATGGATTATTCCGGAAATGATGCGACAATAAAGATTAATGCTCCGGATGTTATAACCAATCTTACCGACGGTGTGCTACATAGGAAAGCGAGGTAAGACTGGGGATGGAACGGTGGGAATTTCTGATTTAATAAAAAGCTAAAATCATCTTGAGGGGTTATGAAAGAGGGCATATGTGACGATATAATTATCAAAGATAAGAAATTAAGCCAAAAAACTCTTTTTCATTTTGTAAACCTCCCAAACATTTAAGCATCGGGTGCTGCACAGGGTCAGCGCCCGGTTCTTATTTTTACGCTTTATTCCCACAAACGCCCCCAATATGTTAATATACTCATATGAACGAGCGTGATATCAGAGCTGTCGAGAGAATGAGCCTAGACGAATTACGGAAATTTTTTAAAGAGTTCTCCATCGAAGGGATTGAAAAGATCTACATGCGGATTCGGCACGAAAAAAATGACAACGCTCAAAGTACGCCGTCAAAAATAAACTGTTCATGAACATATAACATAAAAGCCCGGTCTTATGATCGGGCTTTTATGTTGGAGAGGAGAAGAACAATGGAAAAAAAGAAAAAGTTACAAAGACCGTCACTCACGGTGTCACCTTCGGCAGTGCTTTAGCTATGGTCATCAGCTACGTCAACTGGCACTCGGTATTATGGGCTATAATACACGGTCTTTTCAGCTGGCTATATGTGATATACTACGTTATTAGATATTAGTGTCAGGAAGATAAGGTGGTCGGTGACGACTATAATCAGGTGGAGGCTTGAAAGAATGAAAAACCAGTATGTCGGCGATATCGGGGATTATGGTAAATACTCACTGCTTCGTGCTTTTATTGATGCCGGTGTCAAGGTTGGAGTGAACTGGTATCTGACAGAGGATGATGGTTCAAATGACGGCAAATTCAGAGTGTATTTGGAAAAAGATGAATATCGGAAGTATTCTCCGATTGTGTATGATGAGTTAAAAAAAATAGTTTCCAGTAAAAAGAGAACTATAAAGGCAATAGAAAAAAGTAATATTCTACCGGGAGCCTATTTCTTTTCAAAGAAACTGAACTTTAAAGGAACACCATCTGAAAGAACTAAAAGCAGATACCAGTGGTTATGGGATAGTATCTGGGAGCTTAGCGGAACAGAACTTGTGTTTTTGGATCCGGATAATGGATTATATGTAAAGGATAATCCGGCTGATAAATGCGCAGAAAAATACGTATTACCAAGTGAAGTGCTTAAATATTGGGAAACCCGGCATAACGTAGTATATTATTGTCATAGGGGGAGAAGAACTGAGCAGCAGTGGCAGGAATATATGCGAATTATGCGAAAGACAATGCCCGGGACCAGAGTAATAGTAATTACTTTTCATAAGGGAACACAGAGATCATTTGTATTTCTTGTGCGTAAGATGCATTTTGAGAAATATAGAAAGATAATAGACGAAGTTCTGAAAAAATGGGACGGTATTTTTTCGGATGAAGCGATTGAAGATGATGATCTATCCGCACCTGTAAGAGATCAGGAATTTGTAGTATATAACGAGAAAAATGTGGCTCTTACTGGTGCTATTCGCAACAGATGCCTTCGTTTGGAATCTTTCGTGTATGGTAAGGATTACGACAGTGAGAAGTATTATGATTTCACAGAGGATGACACGAAAAAACTCTTTTCTAAAATAACGATTGATGATTTTATCAAGGCCTGCCGGGATGGTCATCTTATGTGGTTAGAAGAATACTTGAAAGAAAATGACATAAAGCCAAAGACATTTTGCATATAACGATTTGAAAGGAATTCGATATATGGGAAAGATAAAAGAGCTAAGAAAACATGTAAATACGGAACTTTCTCAGATGCAAGATCCCGATGACATGCTAAATGCGGCAGGTCATCTGTATGGAGTATCAGCAGCTGCACAGCTTATGATATCCTTGAAAAGCTTTGTATCAAATCACCTGAAGAGGCGGATATCATATGTTCTGCGATCTACCATCATGATGATAAAGGTGTAGTTGACGCCCCAATGGATGAGGTATTAAAGGATGCCGACGTCATTGACCACTCCTTTAAAGATGCCACAAAACCGGTAAAAGAAAAAGAACAGAAACTATATGATGCCCTTTGTAAGGAGCTTGGGATAGAATAGGAGGATAACAATTGGAAACCTGGTATTATGAAGTAGTAAGCATAGACGGCGACTACGCAAATCTTAAAAGAACAGATATTGAATCAGATGATCTGAAACTTGTCGCAAGGGCACTGCTACCTGCGGAGATTATGGAAGGAAGCCGACTAAAATATGAGATGATGACATACTCATTAGAGTGATTACGGAGAATGTAATGACACAGATACAGCATTTATATGAAATAGTAAAAACACTTCGGTCTGAAAATGGTTGTCCGTGGGACAGGCAGCAGACACATATGAGCTTAAAGCCCGAATGCATAGAGGAAGCAGCAGAAGTCATCAGCGGGATAAATATCCTTGATAAGACCGGCGATGCCGAAAATTTTAAAGAAGAACTCGGTGATCTTCTCCTGCAGGTAATGTTCCATAGTGTTATAGCAGAAGAGGAAGGACTGTTTACTTTTGATGATGTGGCTAAAACGGTTTCCGAGAAGATGATAAGGCGCCATCCCCATGTTTTTGCCGGAGTAACGTATAGATCAAAAGAAGAACAGCATGCAGCCTGGGAGAAGATAAAAGCAGGTGAAAAAGCCGGTAAGGAGTGGCATGAGCAGTATTTAAAGGAAGCATTTGCCGAATCATCTGATCTTATTGAGAAGGCAAAAGAGCGTAAAGGTTTTTAGGAGAGAGCATGAGTCTATTTATTAGCAGGGGAAAGTTGAAAACTAAAAATCTACTGAATCATATATGCATTGATGATATAATATAATTGTAGAGGATATTTTTTCAGGAATAACGGTTCCTGTGTTGATTGAATTTGAGGTGACAAACTATTAGTAGTCAA
>DFGA01000062.1:0-141 GCA_002371615.1 Lachnospiraceae bacterium UBA3762
TCATCTCAGGCCTGTCCAGCTCAAAGATTTTCAGCTCCATATGTTGATTTCGCAGAGAAAATGTATCATATCCGCAAGCATACAGCACTACCTGTCCGCACCCGATTCTTACTGCATTTTCGATTGCACGTTCGCAAAAGG
>DFGA01000062.1:322-2993 GCA_002371615.1 Lachnospiraceae bacterium UBA3762
TCCTCATCCGTCAACATTTTCTCTGCGATAGGATCCGCAAACACCCATGTATGATTGTTTCTATAGTGATACGCTCTTGCGAATGCGCTGACAAGCGCAGTCATATTATCCATGCTCATAACCTCCATCACTGTATATCTCTCACGGCATTCCGACTGTCTTTTCAGACATTATTGCCTTCTATCTGAGTGCTTCAAGTACTGCTTCCTATGCGTGAATGACGGCAGTATCGAAAACAGGAATAACGACTCGACTCATCTGATGATTCTCCTGTCCGCAATAAGCTCACATCTTTCTTCTTTCTGTCATGCTCTTTGGATCGGTACCCAAATACCGCACTCGTAGTCCGGCGACTGCGGATTTCCAGCAGAATAGACCTCCAGCGTCGTAGTACCGTTCGCGTTGTAATTTCGCCCCTCACTCGGGAACCACTCCCTCCACACTGCCGTATTCAGAGTCTGCAGGGAATCCGGCATGGGGCCTCTTGCTGTGAAAACTGCCCAGTCACTCGCCGGAAAAGAATATAGCTCCAGTCCCTCCGGTATCTCTCCGCCCCGGTACAGACCGGCAATCCAGTATGTAAAGCCATTTTCACCTTCTGTACAGATCGCGTACATGCCGATTCCGTTATCAAGGATCGCTTTTTCGACAGCATTTTCTGGCTGCATCGTCTGCCAGAGTCTTACATATTTCGCTGCATACTCCTTGTCCCAGAATTCAGGACATTTCTGATAGGCTTCCTCCGGGCTAATCTCCGTGTGATAGCCGATAAAGGTCATTTTTTTCTTCTTTTCATATGTAACGTTCATTCTTCTTTCCTCCAATTCAATGCTCTGCTTCTTTAATCCGATATTGGTAATCTGGTATGTGCCTGTTTCCATTATTTAAGATTTCATTCCCCAAATACTGAAAGCTTCCATCTTCTGCAAATCTTACCGTAAGTTCATGGGTTATGAATGCATCATCGCAAATGACCATATCACAAACCGCCTCAACCGTTAATGTGACTGTCCCGTCTTCATTTTCTTTAATATCGACAACCTCTGGGAGAGAAGTTCCAAAGAAGCTCGGAGCATAATTGAAGCACCCAAGTCTCACCCAAGGATAAGTCTGTTTTTCATCATCAAACACTGCGAATTCTCGTATCTGATCCGCTGTTATCGGAAGATACTCCATAATCAGACTTTCGAATTCTTCTTTCGGGATGCCCTTTGGATAATCTTCGGAATTGAACTTTTCTCCATATTTCATTCCATACAGATATTCAAACATTCCGTTATAATCCAATTCTCTCATGTTTTCTGTATTCCAATTAGAACACAACAGGTTTTGTCCCTGATACCCAATCCCTCTAACACAACGTTCAGACATTTCACGTTGTTCCTTTGTCATAGGTTTTATTCTGATCAAACAACTTCCATCCATGATTTCACTGACTTCCGGCGGCTCCGGTACACATAACTCATAGCAAAACCATCCCTTTTCTGTATATTTCCATTCTTTTAGTCTGGTATGAGAAATATATGAAATCACCGGCTTATTATCAACATTCCAAATTCCCCTTGCACTAACAACATACATATCTGTTCCATCAAAAATGAATTTCATTCTTCCAAGTCCACCATCGTTGTGGATTTCATAAATAACTACAGAACCACTTTTCCCTTCCATACATTCTTCAAGAAAACTGTCAACACTTTCATAATTCTCCATATTAGAATAGGTTACCGCCGTCGTAACCGAACACCCTGAATCTGTTAATTTCTTCTGCATTTCAAGAACTGTTTCATCAACCAAAACAACATTGGATGCTGGTCCTTTATCTGCAGATTCATAAATATCATAATAATAATCCATTACCTTTTTACAGTCAGTTTCAGCTTCTTTTCTTTCATGTTCTTCTACCGGAAGGGCATAACCTTTTTCCCACTGTTCTATTGCTTCTTCCTCCACATTCTTTGTTTCCTTTGTGAAAAATACTTCTTCTGTATCTTTCACAAAAGATTCACCCGCAGCATTATTCTCTTTTCCACAGACACCCACCACGCACCCAAAAAGAATTACCATAATCAGTAGAAATCCATTTTTTCGTTTTGCTTCTCTTGTAAAAAACATGGCGAACAAGATACCCAGGGTAATCCAAGGCACTGTACCGACTATAAACTTAAAAAAACTGTTCATGTCGATTATCTCCTTTTTGCTTCAATATACGGATAATCGGTTCCCATCCTATGTATCTGGTCTCTTCTTTATCGTTTAGCGTTTATTCTCTCCAATATCCCGACAAACTGAAATTTGAACATACTTTAATTACTCGCAATACATACAAATAGTTCCATTTGATAACTTAAACCCATTCTTTTCATAAAACTTAGCCGCTGGCGCATACTCACTTGTATAAAGAACAATACCTACAAGTCCTTTATCATTACTGTAATCTTTAACTGCATTTAATAACTGCTTACCTATTCCTTGACCTTGCCGTTCAGGAAGTACTGCCATCTCATTAATGTAAATCTCTTCTTTGCTGCCTGAAATCTTACGAAGCGCGAATATGCAACCTAGCACTTCATCGTTTTCTTCATATACAAATCCAACAAATCTTTTCTGTTCAAAAAAATCATGAAGATATTCTGTTGCATTATCTGTCGTCCAGTCTATCCCCCAATGT
>DFGA01000035.1 GCA_002371615.1 Lachnospiraceae bacterium UBA3762
TTAAAGCATCACCCTTATCTTCTGACCGGTTTAGACTTACGCTATCTGTATGAACCGTATCATATCTCCTTGTACCAAACTCTTCTGCGATTTCTTCCTGTTTTCCTAATGCAATCTGTCTTTCTTTTTCCTTGATCGCATTAGTTCTTGCCAGCGTATCCTCTTCCAGTTTGGTCAACGCTTCGTTGTATTCCTGCATCGCTTTATTCACAACAGCCGCCTGTTTTTCATTCAGTTTTCCCGAAGCATATGTACTGACGCTGCTGGCTGCTATCTCCATTTCAGCATAGTGGACGTACGATATATCCGCATTCTTTCCTATACCGCATCCTATGCCTTCAGCCGCAGCCTTCATAACTGTTCGGCATTCCTCCAGTTCCTCTCTTGAGAATACTGCACCACCAACCATAAAGTTTCCGTCAACTCCACAATTAAGCGGCATGTCTTTCCTGAAAAAAGCATCCGATTGATAATTACAAAATCCGCCATTAGCACATTGAGCTGGTTTGTATTCGCTGCTGCTTTCGTAAATGGCTCCGCTTTCCCTGTAGTAACCGTTCTTTTTGGATTCCTCTATCAGATCACCTTTGGTGGAGGCTTTAATTTCCTCCCAGTTATCCTTAATACTTGATTGATCAGCCCTGTAAGAATCTCCCAGCTTTTTCACCTTTTGATGTGGAATCTCCGGTGTGTCAAGTGTGAATAGATTAATTGCCATGTTTGCGCCCTCCTTTGCATAATCACGAAATCCGTTTCTTAAATCTATGAATACCAACTCGGAAATTATTTCTCGAGAAGTATACCCCAATATTTTTCGATATTGTCAAACAGATAGCCGGCTTCTTTGCTGACATACTGCCTGAAGCCTTCATCATCGCTGTCATCTGTGGCATATTCCTCATATTGAGCCTTCAGCATATCCATGATAGTCTTCAGATCGCTCTTTCCGGCATATTTTGCAAATATATCCGCGACCTTGCTCCGATATTCATTCTTATCGCTCTCGGTTTTGTCCACTTCACCAAGCATCCCCGTGTATCTGTAATCAGCTACAGGCTTCTTCGATATAAACGATGCACCTGCTTTTTGTATACCAGCAACAACTTTGTTGAAGCTCTCCATAGGGCTTTGGTACTCCGACAGTATTTCCTCGTTATGCTTTTTATACATATCAATGAGTCCGTTGAATTCTTCTTTCAAATCATCCGGGATAAGCTTATCTGACATATATTTGAGAGCTTCTGTTGATGCTTCAAGCGCGGTAGCTGCTTCCGCTGGGCTCATGAAGTATTTTCCGCCCGCATTATATGAGCCAAAATCAATCCCTATGTTGTATTGGCTCTTACTGAGGTTATCCATACCCGAAGTGACCTTCTCCAAGAGTCCCTCAAATTCCCGAACCTGTTCGTCACTCATATTATCGTAGAAACCTGCGTCATCGAGTGCCTTGCTGAATGTCAGCCACTGATCTCCCGTATTATCCCAAAACTTATCTGATGGATCTTTTCCTTCAGCTATCTTTTGCTGTTGCCTTATATTTGCTGCATATAAATCCTCGGCATCCTTCTTCATCCTTGCAAAGCCATCTTCGCTGCAAAGAAAATCCATATCGTCTTTTGATACCGAAACATTTACATTTCCGTTGGATGCTGCGATCGAACCAAATGCGTTCTCAATGCTCTTATCAAGATTATCTGTCTGTTCGGAGGATAATCTAATGTCCGTTTCATGTGCCTGCTCCTGCCTTCTTGCATATGCGCCGGTATATATCTCGTTTCCGTTAATCTTCATATTAGTTTCCCTCCATGTAGAACCAGCTCTTTTATGTGTTTATACTTTGCTTTTGAAACTGGAATTACCGTATTACAATCTAAAGTCAATACATAATTATTGATCTTTTGCACATGATCGATATTGACTATATAACTACGATGAACTCTTATCAGTCCATTTTCTTTTAATCGCATCTCCAGGCTATCGATGCTTTCATAAATATGATATTGTTGGCTTCTTGTGTGAATGACGTTCTTATGATCATATGCTTCGATATATATTATTTCTGACGATCGAATCGTAACTGTACCCTCAACACATTCAAACAAGACTCTGTTAGTGTTCATATTATTCATAATTCACACTTCGGGAAAATAATTGATAATGATTTGTACCTGGAAAGAGTAATCGACATGCTTTGGCCCTCCTTTGCCTTAAATCAAAATCCATTTATCCATTACGATGTCCTCGTATAATTTATATCGAATACATAATACTGAAGAATAACCCTGATTACGTGAATAGACGCTAATACGACGTGAATAGACTGTTTAGCCCTCTTTTGTCCTCCTTTATGTCTCTTTGTTCCCCTTTTTTCATACTTAAGTTAACAGGAAAATACCTCATATTATTTATCGGTAAAAATCACGACTTTTTGCACTACCCCGAAATCTTAAATGTCTTAAAAAACCGAAAATCCCTGTATTAGAAAAATGTAACAATCAACCAGGTTTATCAATCGCGAAAGAGGTGATGAATATGTCAAAAAACGATCGAGGTAAAAGCGGAGTAGTGTATCTGTCCCGCAGCAAATATATGTCAGCGGAAGAAGAAAAGTACTACTCCCTATTACAAAACAATTACGGGTTGAGTTTAAAACTCGTAACAATCCTTCAGGCGATCAGGAAGATCTTCTATGAAGATATCCCCGATGATGTGATCACACTTGATTTGCTGTATGCTGCCTGCGTACACCTGATCCACGATCCAAATGCAAAAGTATATGTAGAGTTCGGTAATCATCCGACAGGCCAGGGGATGATCCCCGTCATGTCCTATCCCGAACCGGTTATGGGTGCTGCATATATGCAACCGGCACCAAATAAGGCTCCCGATTCTCCGGAAGAGATTGAACCGAGCGTATCAAGAACCTGCCCCAAATCCTCAAATTCCTTTTCTGCTGTTCCCGGACAAAAGATTCCATTCGCGTCATATCCAATCCCGGTTGGATAGTAAACTTCATTCTTTGGTATTATTGACTTAATCCAATTATAGATAGTATGCAATACATAACCTATGGCTGACGAACACGTCAACTTCTTGGATTCCGATACGATAAGCATTACGAATATAGTTACAATAAGAAAAACAATAATTGTGTTTTGCATATTTAGAAACCTCCTTTTTGTTTTCTATTAATATATAAAAGCGTCTAAAAAAATTGGGAAAAGAATCTAAAGAACCAAAAACGGTAACTGAACTCACAGAAATCTGCCTTAAGAAGTGAAATGTGTCAAAATCAATATAGATAACCGATTGGAACACTTCCTCCTTTCTTGGATACTCAAAAATACTCAATTTTTCAGAAATTAAAAAACTATCTATCATTGAAAAATCAACAAAAGATAGTTCTTTTTCTAGTCGGGGTGACAGGATTCGAACCGGATCCACCGAAACGCTGAAAATACTGTAAGAAAGGAGCTCCGCAGGTCCTCAACCAGCGTCAGGGTAACCAAAAAAGTAACCAACTCATATTAATAATATTCTAGAATTTTCTAATACGCATAACATAAAAAGTGTCACAGGAATTATCTAATTATATTCCATTTGATTTCTGTTCCAAAATTCTTACAGTTCCAATCACCACTAATCGTCTTTATCGTTTTTTCAACCCTATGATTATTCTCGTTGTAATATACCAATTTAATAAACTCAAACTTTTTCTCTTCTATCTCACCTTGATTTATCTTTAGCGTATATAGGCATCTTACCTTTTTTATACTATGCGGTTCAATCACAAAAGAATAAGACCCATTATCAAGGCCATATTCAATACGATTGGATCCATATCTCTCTGCATCCGTAATCTGAGTCATTTCAGAAACAATTCTCTTTTCACGAAATAATACCAAGTTAACATCCCTCATAACAAAAGGAGTATTCTTGGTATTCTGTATTTCAAATAATACCGGAACAACAAACTGCATTCCACCATCTTCAGAGCTGAAGAATCCCCATCCCGAAATATAATCCCTCAATCCTGTAAATCTATAAAATATACGAATTCTACCGGTTCTGTTTATAACATCTGTCATCCATAAAGTAACTACTGACGAAAACAGACTAATAGCTGCTCCTATTAGGAGCATTACGATTTCTTGAGCGTTCATCTTCATCAAAAAAATACCAACCAATCAAGTTTTCTTCGCATATATCAATCTACTCTCGGATAGTTTAGATAGTCAAAAATGGCATTTATTCTTTTCTTCCTAGCAGACCTAGAACGACTCGCAGATTGCATCGAATCTTGATATACTAATGTTTGAGGTATTGACTTCTTCCCTCGTAAATCTTTATAAAACTGCATAAGTTTATCAGGGATGGACTCATCATCCAGCTTCTTGCTGACAGTATATAGGGCCACGAACCACAATGCATACAAATGGCTAACACCTTCAATTTTGTACGACGAGTATTTAATGTCCCATTTTTCTAGTAGTTGCTTCGTCCTTTCAAACATATTCTTTGTTTCAACAGACTGTTTTTCCCCATATCTCTCCACAACATCAGAAAACACCTTATCAATCTCGCTCTCATTTCCATCATTGATTTTTCCACTAAAAGTAACAAGAAACAATTCCGTAATAAACCCTATATCCTCCATTCTGTTCTTATTTAGTTTTCGAGTAAGTATTTTTATGTACTCATCATTTCTATAATCAACTATATCATTGTATAACAGCGCATCATAGTATTGTGCTTTTCTTAATTCCTGAGAATTAAGTCTACTTCCCTCTCTGTTCAATCTATCAAAAATACTATCTACAATTTTATAATCTGGGTTTTCGATATACTCTATAGATATAGCATATGCCCAAAAATCAGAAATAAGTGACCTGATTTCTTCGTCATCTTTTGCCAAAGCCTTTATTTCACCAAATAGAAGCCCGTTCAACTTGTTATTTCCATATACATCTTTTCCAAATCCTTTGGGTAATGCAACCTCATTATTAATAAAACCAATAATTGTTGTTAGTCTCTGTTTACCATCTATAACATCATAGTTTGTCACTCCTGTTTCCGGATTGATCTTTTGTTCTAAAAAAATAGGCGGAATGGGGAAGTTTTTAAAGATCGTATCTATCAAAAAAGATTTTTGTTCTCTATCCCAAACATTCATATCTCTTTGATATGGCGGATCGAACCTGTACTTATTCAATTGATACTGTTCGTAAAAATTCGATATTGTGATTGATGTAGATTTTCTATAGTATCTGTTACTTGCCATCCTTTTTATCCTCCACAATAAGCTTACCTTTACTATAATGAATGTAATTTCTAAACAAACTTGTTAAAACTGCCTCCAACTCCGTTGGGGGTTTGGGATTTATAAATTGAACATCAATTTTGTTGTCTATCGATAATAATATTTCATCGATCTCATTTCTATCAACATACCAATAAGACAATCCAAAAAGCACCATCTCATCGTTAGATGTGCTTTTCTTTAATATCTCCTCAATTCCCTTCCGAATATCCCTAATCCAGCCAAACCCAAAACGTTCAGGATCTCCAGCAGGTGGAATTATAGCGTTTACAATAGGAAAGTCGTCCACCAAATCATATTTGATTTCAAAATCACTTGCATTTTGCGATAATGTTTCTTTTATTAAATCCTTAATACTGTATGGAGTGAATTCCTCGGTTTTTATTCTAAACGAAAAGCTAATGGAACCATGTGGCTTAAATACTATAACATCGGCATCACTGTTCTCAAAAGCATAAACAGAATAACCAATACCCGCCAATCGTAATATACGCTCCAAAAAAACATCATAATTATAAGTGATAATATAAATCTTTTTCTTTTTTTTTAAACATTTTTTTATATACTCAAGTAATTCTATTTTATCTAATTGTCCTAATATATCATTATCCGACACCAACATATCGTAGTAAATGAATAAATATCTCAAATATGATGTTAATTCGCTATAAGCGCTTAAATAAATACTCTCATTCTCTCTTTCTTCATTTGGACGCTTCTCAATAGAGAGATTGTAAACATTAGCACATGTAATAACGTCTGTTACCAGTTGCATTGCGTCTTTTGATGCCATAAAAGTTCTAGCACCTAAATTCCATAAATTGGGGGTATATTTTCTAGACAAAAACCCTCTTGTTTTCGTTTTAGGATAAAGTACATTCTCTCCCTTTTTAAACAAATTGGTTAAATCTATTTCATCCATTTTACCCATTTTTTCAATCAGGTCAATTGAGAATCCATTTCCTAGAACAATAAATACATTTTCCATCATCTATTCATTACACCTTAATCAAATAGTTATCATGCCCAACAGTTCAATCAAACTCTACGCTAATACTTTGCTTTCGTTTCTATAAAACAATGTGTTAGAAAACAGATAATAAAATCAATGAAAAACGATAAAAGGCACTGCCTATAAATAGGTTGTGCCTTTCGTGATCTCAACGATTATTTCAGCGCTTAGTCGATCGTCCACCCCGAGTCGGTTCCTTCGCCTCAATATAAAGCCGATCAATAACTGATTTCCTCATACGAGGATACATCGTCTTAGCCATTTCCTTCGTAAGACCGCCTCGAAAACCTTTTATGATTGCCTGGCGGTTAGCTTCCATAACTTCATCTTTTGCATATTGTTCAACGATTGCGCACATAGTGTTCCTCCCTCTTTGAGTCTCTTTAAAATACTTAACACGATTAGCTAGCAACGGATAATGCATGTCTTTCGCCTGCGTACAGTGAAAATCGTGCATCAACATACCAAGATCGGTATCGTCTTGTATCTCACCATTCACATAGACGATATGCTCCATATCACCGAACAACTTCCCGGATTCCTGTATCGTTCTCTCAATGTGATAAATCGGAATTCCATCGCCTAGCACATCATGTTCAGTAATAAAGATCACATATGTTTCCGGTAGTTTACTAAAGTTCTGTCCCGTTTTCAAGGAATTTGCGTCTATTAAACTACTAATTTCTCTGGCACGCTTCGGTATTGCTCCTGAATCAGCTCTTTGAACCTCAACTGCAAATATCGTACCCTTTGAATTCTTTGCTTTAATATCTAATCGAACACTCCTGCCTTGAAGGTTCTTTATTTCTACTTGTGAATGAACAGAAATAACCTTTATTCCAGGATCTGCCAGAATAATCTGCAGAAGAAGGGCCGTCTCATCCTTTTGACCATCAAAAACCTTTGACATAAAAGTATCATCAAAAAGTCTAAAATCGTCTATTTTTCTATATATCTCAGCTGGGTATGCCTGGGTCTTCTTCCTGGTCAATACAACTTCCATCCATCACAAAATGCGTTCATTCATATCAACGATTTCATTATACACCTGAGGATAATGACCGTCAAACACGCAGATATAAGTCAATTCACGTGTCAATACATATTTATGCCGGCTCCGTCTTATGACGAAGTCGGCATATATGAAGAAGGGATTATAAAAAAAATTCACTATACCGCCTCCTGATCCTCAAGCAATCTCTCCATCTGCTCCTCACTCAATTCTTCATGGTATTCCTTTCTATCCATGAAGCGCTTCTCCTGAAGCTTGTTAAAATACTCCTTGTTTTCCATTCGTCTTCTATACACTGCGTCTGCTGCCGCCTTATCATCAGCTTTTCTCTTCCTTTCCTTCGCCGCCTGACGCCGTCTTTCTTCCTGTCTCCTGGCGGCATTGCTTTGGTTTCGGTTATCAGATGTACCGACATCCATAATTGTATCTTCACCGCTGACCTTTTCGCCCAAACCGTTTTGTTTCATGGACAGGTCCACATGCTGTATTGTACCAGCGCCTCCGCTTTCGCGAAGAAATACTCCTGTGGATCTGATCACCCCATCTCTGTATCCGTCCGTTCCGCCAAGCGTAAACTCTGTCTGCTGCTCTCCAAGGTATATGGCTCCGATATCAGCCTCCTTCAGATCCATCAGCACATCATTGCCGTTCTCATCCTTGCACCATACTTTAAGTTTTGAGAATATCTCGTCATTTTCATCAATCCATCCGTTGCCGTCGCTGTCATATTCGCGGAGGTCACCGAAACCGTCACCGCTCTTTACCCCGAACAGCTCGCTGCCGTCATCAATTTTACCGTTCCCGTCTTTATCCAGGGCAAGAAAACCTGAACCCATACCGAGCATGGATATCTCATCCTCTTTTCCATCAGCATCAAGATCAAACTTAAAGGTCTGATCCCTCACATCTGCTGTATCGGATCCTATATTGATAATAAGCGGATCAAACAGTGCATCGGCCATAGTCGGGATCCTCACGTTCATATATTCCATGTAGCTCCGGCTCATAAGTATATTTACATTAAAATCAATCGTCCGACCGTCCTCAGTACATGCCTTGCCACAAGCATTAAACCCTGTCTCTTCGGTTTCGGAGTATGTGAGCATGCTTGAAGAATAACCACCAATGCTTGCACCGCCCATCATTCCGTATGACGCAAACCTCTTAAACATCGCAGCCAGCGTGTTGTTCTGAAATGCGGAAGCACCCGCTCCTGCCCCAAACAGGCTTCCGGATGTTATTTTCCCGAGTCCCTTGAAATAACCGATATCATCCATATTGTACGAGCCCATCCCGCTGTTATCCTTACCTGATTGATAAGTATCCTTTGTGACGGCATTATCTTTATTGGAACTGTATCTGTTGATCATTCCCATAAAACTGCTTTCGTAACCGACCACTCCATTCTTCATCCCGGTCTGAGTATAGTTTCTTCCCGACATCATGTTTACCGTACTGTCTGCAATCCTCATAAGTCTTTCCCTCCAGTCCTTATTCTCTTGTCTGTTTGTCCTATGTCTGTGTATGAAAAAAGCTGTGTTCAAAGTTCAGTCCATTGAACACAGCCACTTTCCTTAGCTCCTATTTGATTTTGTTGGTTTATATACCGATTTTCATAAACTGCTCCATCAGACGTTCATACATCTTCTTGTAACGCATATAGCCTTCATGATAACCAACATCGTATTGCTGTTGCATTCTGTTTTTGTATGCTTTCACCCAGTCGCGGGGTTGATACAAATCTGCCTCCGAGCTTTCTGTTTCACTCAGAAAGTAGTTTACTACAGGAATACCCTCCTCTTTATCCAGATAACAAGCAAAGGCTTACTGTTCAAAGCTGTCCGCAGATTTCGGATTGTAATTTAGAACATCGATCATCCTCTCCTCTACCGTACCGTCTTGCTTCCATATCTTTACGTGATAATATGGATTCTCTTCCGAAAAATCATCCGGCTTATACACACTTGTACTGACACCGGTTTGGATGGATGCCCATGATCCCACAGCTTCTTCTCCCACATCAGCATCGTTCTTACCATGTAAAACAATCCCTTTTGTTGCTCCGGTCTGATTTTGTATAGCTGTGTTTGAAAGTGTACTTCCGAAGCTATCAGATCGACTATTATTAACTCTGGAATTATTGCTTAAAGGCTTAAATGTATTGTTGTGATTATATGCAATAGCACCTATACTCATATATGTCCCCCTTAGCTATTTTATGCAGTCATTCCCATGAGTTTTTCTATAAAGCGCTCATAGAAAGCTCTTTCCTTTTCTCTTGCTGCAATCACCTTTGAACTCCTAGTTGAATACGGTTCTAGGGGATGATCAAGAGAATAGATAGCGTTCTGAGCCGCCTGGATAGCTGAGCTGATCGTACTTCCCATAACATCGTCCGGATCATATCCATTATACTGACGGATAAATCGTTGTATCATAAACTGCGGGATATGATCAAGTGTTCCGGTGGACGAGAATCCCTGCCCGTCCATCCCGATTTCATCTGCAGCATCCAGCCAGGCTTTTTTCACGTTCTCCGAAGCATTCTTTCCAATACCCAGAAATGCCTTTTCTCTCATTGCACGAACCTTGTCGGCGGAATCAGTGGGCATTTTATCTCCTGTACTGTTTATGCCCAAAGCCCTTTGGTTTGCTTCTATTTGGGAGTTCCAGTTATCCCACATTTCCTGTTCCGTAAACACCTTGCCGATAAAATGAGTGTTGTTGATATATTCAGCATAAGGCTCGGTCAGGATATCTCCCAGCTTCCTGCCCTCCTGTAGGGCCTTCTCAACATCTATCTTTCCGTTATCGGTGGAATCGTAGTATGCGCGGAATCCGTCAATATCAAAATCATCTTTCATGAAATCCTTCCAGAACTTCTCCTGTGGAGCGAATGTAAGATTCTGATCCTTCGAAAAACTCTTTAAGAACTCCTGGACCTTTTCATAACTGTCCGGGGAATCATACGAAAGACTCCATAAATCCCTCTGCGATATCTTTCCCCCAACATCTGATATTTCCTTACATGAAATGCCCTGGTCCGTATAAGCTGTAATATATTTAATGTTCACAGGAACAATCTCTTCAGTATCAGGATCTGTATACTGATTATGTTTTGAAACAATTGTTTCAGATACCGCATCGGTTGTGGTGTCAGAATAGGTATATCCGTTTTTGATCGCACTTATCTTTTCCTGTGTCTCGATATCATCAAGATCAGCAAACAAAAGTGAAAATGCCTCATCGTAAAATCCACTTTCTCTCATCGTTCTGTCGAAGAAGGTATTTATAGCGTCAAATATCTTATTTGCGAGGTTTGCAAGAGAAGGCTCTGTATCACCATACTCTTCAGCATACTGGCCCAACAGGCTAACGCGATCACCTCTATCAAATATCCCGTCGAAATAGCTCGTATCCGTAAAATAGCTGCTTGCTATCAGATCAGCCGTTTCATCTGTCTGTCTTATGTACATACACATCGCCGCAAACTCGGGATAATCCATATCCTTTGGATCAAGATCATAGGGATCAAATGCTCTTTCGAACTCCTCGCCATTTTCATCTATACCGGTTATAGTGTATGTTTTGTCTTTACCATCAGAATTGATGATGATATTGAATGACTGCTCGGTCTCCCAGTATGAATAGATCACTTCTCCGTTGGAATTCTGCTGCGCGTACGCCTCCTTTGTCTTGATATTGGCCGTAATACATCTGGTATACGCAGCCGGATCGCCATATCCTTTACTCATGATCGGAATACACGTAGCATCCAAATCCTTAGACATTAAGCTTTCTTTGGATACTTCCGTGATCATGTTCTTATCATTTCCGATTCCATAATCATCCTGTGCCAGTTTTCCTTCAAAAGAATCCTGCGCGGAGACAGCTTTCCCCTTTCCACCCCTAAACATGGCATAGTAAGTTGTCTTGCTTTGAAATGTTCCTAAACCTGCTATTGACATACGTTTTCTCCTTTCCGCAGCTCATCTGTCAGTCAGAGCTGCACCGCTCTCCGGAAAGGTCCGAGCGGTTTGACTGTTTGTATTTTGTTGCTAAACAGATATGTTTTCTCATGAAAAACGGCCGGTATCAAAGTTCAATCCTTTGAACACAGCCGCTATCCATAGCTCATATCATGTTATCTGATAAGGTTATCGACACTATTCATTTTGATATTATAGGGATGTCCTAAAACGACTATAGAATGACATAAAACGACTATTCCTCATATCATAACTACTGCTGTAAATTCCTTATCATCGCAGGATATTGCAAATGTACCATCGTTCTTTTCGGCTACCGATTCCACATTTGATAATCCGATGCCATGTCCTTCTTCAGATGGGTTAACCACCTTATTATCCACTATCTCAACTTTTTCACTGATCGGGTTACGGACATTCAGTATGATCCTTCCGTCCTTTTCCACGAACTTTACACTGATGGAAGCCGTGCGACCCTGTTTAATGACTTTTTCACATGCATGAATAGCATTTTCAAGAAGGTTTCCAAGCAAAACAACGATATCATCATCCGGGAGTGTCACATCCTTCAGATCGCTGATGGCGAAGGTCATACCGATACCTTTGCCCTTTGCAACGCGATACTGCTGGTTTAATACAGCATTGATCACCGGATGCCCGACATTTATCTCAGCTGCTTCAACGGCTATATTCTTGGTTATCTGTTCCGTGAGTTCGATCGCCGTATCAACATCTCCACTTTTCATCAGTTCCTGCAATGTAGCAAGCTGCTTTTTGTAATCATGAAGTTTTCGTCCCTGAAGTTCATATAAAGATTGCATATTATGAAACGCCTGAAGCTGGTTCTGCTTTCTCTCAACTTGTATCTCGGATAGTCTCAACTTCTCATCTTTAACCAATGCCTCCTGCAACAGAAACATAGAAACGATATTAACCGCAATCAATACAGCTGAGATTGAGATTTCAAAAAGTCCCATATCAGAATCCGATACAAAATACGCATAGGAAAACAGTCCGACTACTACCATGGAAAGCGGGAGCCATATAAAACGCGACAACTCATCAGATTCCTTCTTGTATATTTCTTTTATCAGCGGAAGCTTTTTTCGAAGGAAGACCACTATGAAAAACACAATCAAGCAGGATACCCAGCACATGATATTTATAAAAATCTGGTTATCTCCGTGCTTGAAGCGGAACAATACATATATTTCCGTTTGAACCAGAATCTGTAAAAGAATGCAGGAACTTGAAAAGAAAATGCTCATTATCCAACCTGATAGGTAGCATGTTTTCACAAAAATCATGTGGATAACAATATATGTTAACAGTTTTATCGGATAATACTTATCGGGCAGTATTTCAAATAAAACAGCATTTCCTGCGCCCATAATCGTAACCAAAATGAATGATATGATTCTTTGGGATTTGTCCCACCTGAAGAACATGAAAGAATCATAATAGTATTGACACAATGCCGTTTCCAAAGAGCACGTGGCAATCAAAACCAGCCATTCTGTCATAACTCTCTCCCCGCAAACAATGTATACTCCTGTTTAACCTGTTTGTATCTTGCTTTCGGGACGGACATCTCCCGACCGTTATCAAGTGTAAGGATATAACTGTTGATGTTACGGATATGCACCATGTTCACAAGAAAGCTCTTATGAGTGCGCAGAAAGCCCTGACCTTTTAGCATTTCCTCCAAGTTCTCAAGCTTCTCATAGATTTGATATGTCCGGTCACGCAACTGGATCAGGCTCTTATGACCGGATGTTTCAAACAATACGATATCCGAGGCTTTCAGTTTGATCTCTCCTTCAACACAGGAAAAGACTATTGTATTAGTTTTTTTCGTATTTCACCGCAGATATCATCCATACACTCTGGGAATGTCTTATCAAGATCATCCTTTATCAGAAAACGACTTGCCCGGACTTTATATCCGTCAAGCGCATAGTTCATAAACGTGGTTACAAGTATGATCGGGACATCTTCACGAAGTTCCCGTATCTTCCTGGCAACCGTCAGCCCGTCCATGATGTCCATGTTGATATCAAGAAAGATGATATCTACACTCCTTCCTTTTCTTATGGCCTCAAGCATTTCCATACCGGATCTGTATCCTGATACTGTAAATCCGATATGTTTTTTTGAATCATAGTCATCGATCAGCGCTTTCAGCCTGGCTATATCCTTTCTGTCATCGTCACAAATAAAGACATTCATGCTCCCCGTTTCCCCCTCTGAATTATTGTATTTATATCGGCATTTTTAAAGTGAAATATATGGCCATTTCCTGAAACGACTATAAAATGACATAAAACGACTATGATCCTGCTTTTTTGTTGGCACTCAGCTCCATAGCAAAAGGATTGATCATGACCGAAAACCCTTCAGCTTCCTTTTGTTTTACAAGTCTGTTTATCTCCATCTGCTCCTTAAATGTTTCCTCTCGTCGTGTCCAGAATCCGTCATCCTCGTTCCTTACCTTGGGCATCATACTGTCCTGCCCGTTCGGAAAACCGGCCCGCTCCACGTTAATGCTAAGGTCCGATTCGTTTTCTCCGAAGCGCATTATTATAAACTTACCGCCAGCTAGAGTACTAAACGGATCATTTGACGAAAACAAAGCCTTAACCTGGCTGACCACCCATTCTTCGTATTCATGATCATCCATCATCCTTCGGATACCGGCATCCGAAAACGATATCATCGTCGTATCCATTCTGTTAGATGAATCAAATGACAGATTCTGCAGCCTGTCGTTCAAATACATCCGGTACTCATATTCGCTTCTTACAGGATTGTTGCTCTCACGAACGTTTTTTTCCGTTTCTTTTTGGATGCATTCCGAAAAAGAGCTCCTATTATCACCGATGCTATTTGATGTGCGAACCGGGTTTTGCCGGAATGCCCGGCTCATATTACTGATAGTAATCATGTTATTCATACATCCCCCTAAAACATTTCCGCTATATCGGCTGTCATAAAGGCCGCCTCGTATGATGCAGCTATACTTGCAGGCGATTTCATCACTGAAGGCGTATTATTCCTCGTATCAAAAAAGTGTGCTGTATTTCTTGAGCTTTCCAAAGCCTTATTTTGATAGTATTTGTTCTCATACATCTCATTAAGACGTTTTTTTTGCATATACTTCGCCTGGATATCAGCTTCAATAAGCTCCTTACGCTTCTTTTGCCGTGCCTTTCTTTTCTCTTCCCAAAGATTATAATCAGCCGGAGGCTGTAATTCGGCCTGCGGGCCTCGTGTTACTATCCCTCCTCCTGCTGTCGCTGCATTATAAGCCGAACGTGCCCCAGCAGCAGTACCACCGTATATCTTACTGAAGCTTTGTCCCTTATAATCTGATGGTGACGCTCCAAAAGTCTGCACTATGAACGCCCCTTTGTCACCCATGCCGAAGAAAGGATTGCTGACAGACCGGTCTTCTTTGATAACCCCCACTACCCAAGCTGCGTAGTCAGGATCTTTTTTCATATTTTCCCAGCCTTCTTCCGTTATAAGAACGGTCTCCTCGTCATAAGGCCTTGTTCCGTGATGGGGAATACCGGCAATTGTTCTGCTTATAATATCCTTGAATTCGCTCATGGACATGTTTTCCATATCCTCCGCCGAAAGACCGGCGGACGACAATACGGAGTACCCCAGGTTTACCCTATCTATCTGTTTTTCCTTGTATTGAGGCTTTCTTGAATAGTATTCAGCCATTACGGTTCCCCTCTGGGATTCCTTCTTAACATCCTCTATTCCCTTTTCATCTGTCTTTTCCGAAAAAGATGGTTGCCCCGTCCTTTTGCTCACTGTCTGATTACTTGCATATCTACTGTAACTGTAAGTTGCTTCAATCGATGTTCCTGTCATGGCCAGCCCCTCCTGTTTGAAATACAATGACGCCTGAATCCAGTGATCATTCCATTGAACTCAAGCGCCTTCCTTAGCATATTTTCTTCTATTGTCTTATTTTTTCCGTGGTAGTAATCTCAGTTCGGCTTCATATGATCAAATACATAACATCCCGAAATAATCCGAATGCCATAATCGATCCGGTGTTTTGTTTATTTGAATTCCATACTCGGCAAGATTTCGGTGAATTATATTTCTCTTGTCAATATGCCCCGATATGTTATGACTATTTCTCTCCAGTTCCATCAGTATACTATGTGTTTTGCCACTATCCGTATTAAGAAGGTTAGCATTAACATAATCCTTTACGATAGACTGCAGCCTGTCACTACTATGTTCCTCACTCAATCGGATACTGGCCTCACAGTATATGAATTCATCTTTAGGGGTGTAATCGTTGTCTATAAAACTCATACCTGACATTGTATGATAATGATTTGTTTCAAAAGTCTCGTGATTCCAAACTCCGTTATAAGTGATCCCACCGTCTATAAATGTCTGTTTATTTTCGAGTTTATCGTATTCCGGTTTTTCCACTCCATATCGCTGTGCTATATCGTCGATTGTACTCTTTATAACACTCTGCATACTTTCACAAGAAAAATAGTATGTGGAGTTGTAATAGATTATCCCTTTATGATCGCTGTAATAATCACCGATATCTTTTCTCAGTCCTGTATCCGAAAACAGCTTTTCTGCCTCTTTCATATTCTGGTTGACGGCATTTCTTGTATTTGCCCGTGACATATGTTCGTATATCACCGACAGTGACTCCGTAATCTGAGATTTAGACGATGTACTGAAATGGCAAAGACTCCTGATGTATTCCGATACATCTTCACAGGATGTTCTTCCGGCATAATACTCCTTCATCACATCGAAAGACTCATGAAAAATCGTATTCCAACCAAGAATAGAGCCCGCACCGGAATTCTTAAGATTGTTGTAGTTCTCGCACGGGATAGGCGCATCTGATACGCTTATTCCCTTTAGTTCCAAGAGCGCCTCCTCGCTTCCATCATCATTTACTCTGGCAAGGCCTCCCTGATCATCCCTTCGCAGTGAAACTGTCTGATGATTACCGTATTGATCATAATAACGAAATCCATATATCTCATTTTGCACTTGCACCATAATCATTTGCCCCTTTCATAAAAAAGAATCCAAGGATCCCTTGCTCTTCATCCTTGAATTCCATTGCTATCCGTAGCATGTTGTTTTTTGAGTTATCGGGCCACGTTTACGGCGTGACCCGACGATATATATTGAATGGTAGCACCAATCAATATCCTTTATGAATTTGATTCACTGTTATGTTTCTGAATTTGTATCAGCTGCATCGTAAGAGCATCAATCTGTTGCATGATCGCATTCTCTTTCTGCTTAAGAGCCTCTTTAGCCTTCTCATCGGTTGGATGCTTGGAATTCAGTTCTGCCAGTTCTTTCTTCAACTCGGCGATCTTCTCCTTGATTTGTTCCTCTCTGGAATCCTTTCTCTCGGAAGTTGCTTTAGTTTCCTTTGCCTCGTTTTCTTTCTTCAGCGCAGCCATACCCTCATCAGATATCTTCAGTGAAGCTTCCTGTTTCTGCTGATTACGCATTGCAACAAAATCAGCCGCAGCCTGTGCATCTCCTTCAGGGATATATATGCCTTCCGATTTAACCTTTTCGATCATTTTCTTTGCAGTCGGTTGCGTTGTAAGATAGTCAAGCTCCGCTTTAGATACATTAGTGAGAATACGCATGTTTCACATCCTCCAATAGTATTATGATCTTTCATCCACAGTAGCACCCTTCATGTCCTCTTCAACGAGTGCCAACTTGTTCATCATATCCTTCCCTTTTAGCTGCAATGGGATCATTCTGGGCTGCAAATGTACTTCCATTTATTGATAATCCTGATGATTTTGATTGTCCAATCTTCGAACCCTGTTCTCGATTTGATGTGCCCGTCACACTCTCGCCTATATAAAATGCTGTATTTTCAACCTTCATGGTATTTCCTTCTGTCTCAATTATAATTTGAAATCTATAGAACGATATCTTATGACATTCATCATGTTCTTGAACAGGTTTTGGAACCCTGACACATCCTGATTCAATACCTGTGACAAATAGCCATTCGCGGAGGAAAATCCAAGTGACATCTTAGCCGGAGTAATGAGTTCCTTATACTTTTCTGTAACAGGATTAAGCGATGAACTGTCAGAATAGTCAAGTTTTGAGAACATATCCCTGATCTTGTTTATAAGTTCCTCATTAGTTGCAGACTGAATAGTTCCAACATCGCCGCTATTTAGCTTCGAATTACTATTGAAACTATGTATTCGATCAAGTGCCTCTTTAGGGATAGGCTGAGCTTTTCCATAATAATTGGACAATTCATTTCCCGTTATATCAACGGCACCTACTCTTTCAAGTGTATCCTTTTCAAGTTTTATCAGTGCGTCGTTGTATTCCTGCATCGCTTTATTTACAACCGCCGCCTGTTTTTCTGTAAGATTCTCGCTGGCATATGCCCTGACACCGCCTGCCGCAATCTCCATTTCCGCATAGTTTCTGTAATCTATGTTCGTATTCTTGCCGATTCCGCATCCGATTCCATCAATCGAAGCCTTCATGACCGCGCGGCATTCCTCAAGTTCCTCTCTGGTAAATGTTGCGCCTCCAACTGTGAAATTTCCGTTATCATCAGATAAAAGCGGCATATCTTTCCTAAAGAACGCATCCAGCGAATAATTACAATACGCACCTTTCCCGGCAGTAATACCGATTACACCGGCACCTTCAAGCGAAGCACTTTCTCTGTATGATCCGTTCTTTTTTGATTCCTCGATCAGATCTGTGGCAGACGCCTTTTTCTCTTCCCAGTTTTCCCTGATCTTATTCTGATCAGCTTTATAGGAATTGTATGAATTGTATACCTTCTGCGGTATGATCTCGGTAGTGTTAAGTGTGGTTAAATCAATTGCCATGCATTTGCCCTCCTTTGGCTTGTTTTTGAAATCCTTTTCCATTCACATGCAATGAACGAACAAATCCAATTGTTCATAACTATTATCGACATGGATCACGCCATTAATAACCTCCATGTCGTGAAACGACTATAAAATGACATAAAACGACTATAATATGAGATACACTTTTCTCGCGTGAATTGAAAAAGGCACCCTGCCGATGACATACAGAGTGCCTTGAATGAATAAAACAGAATTAGATGCCTATCAGAAGAAACTGTTGAATCCATATCCGGAATACAGACCGCCATATCCGCCATATCCGCCGTATCCGGTTAAAGCGCTATAATATGACCCGCTGTTACCATATACACTCCCACCATAAAGCTGCTGGGTGTTTACGGTCGTTTGAACTCTCTGTGCGGAGTTTGACACGATCTTTGCATATGATCCGTTTCCATTGAACAATGATTTTACAGTGTTCACGTCTGCCTTCTTAAAGCCTTCTTCGTCAATGGACATCTTTCCATCGACTCCGACACTGATACCAACCTTGGAAAGGCTGTCCTTCATGATACCTGTCATTCTTGTCATGCTTGCTCCGGCGCTTCTTACGTTGGTATTGTCAGTTTTTGAAAGTGCTGATACCGTATCATTATAATTGTTTACAAAATCTGACGTTGCCTTGAAGGCCTTATCAGCATCATAAGTATCACCGTTTGCAAAAAGGCTGTTCTTCCCGGTATCGGTAAGGACATTTGCAGATGTTGTCAGTTCAGCAGCCTCCGTTCCGACCGTTTTCAATGCTGTCTGCGAATTGTACGCTGTTGTCCTGAGCCTGTTATATGCGCTGGTATTCTGTATCGCATTTTTGCTTCCGGATCTTCCATAATATGCATTTGTAAGCTTCGAATATGCTCCGGATCTCAGACTGGATATCTGTGACAGGTTACTGTATATGGAATTACCATATCCTCCATACCCGAGAATTGCCCCTAAGTTACTCGTACTTCTGTACATGCTCTCACCTCCCATCTGTCATTTTTCAGAAGCCTCAATACTGCCTCTGATTATATAATCGCCCGTTTTTTCATATAATCAACCACCAGTGCATAAATCGACTATAAAATGACATAAAACGACTATGAAACATGAGTATTATCCGTTACCCTTCCATTTTGTCGGCTTAATCTGCCGCACTACCGTTTGCCCTACCGCACTCCAGATGAGCCGATCTGTATGGTTCCTGAAAAAAACAGGCTGTGAGATCGGTTCATCTTTCGTTTGGTTGAATATAAAACGATCGAAATCAACAAAAAATGAGATATACCCCAAACTTCAAAAAAATGAAATAACAAGCACAGATAACGTGCCCTAAACGGGTACATTATCGCTTGGAAGGGGTCCCCCTTCACCCGGTCAGGCTTCGCCTGATGTGCATTTTGCGGTAAAAATCAATAAACCAAGCGCAGGATGAGCCGATCTCAAATGCATGATCACTCTTAATGTTTTATTGATCGGTTCATCCGGAGCGCGGTAGTCCCGGGACGTCCGAAGGCGTCCCGGGATATTTTTGTATATACGAAGATATACTTGGGCATCCTTTCTTCGAGCTACGCTCGACAGGGTATAAGGGATGCTCCCTTGACAAGCGATAATGTGGCCATTTAGGGCACGTTATCTGTGCTTGTTAATCATGATTTCTTTTCATTTTGATTTTTCTCACTTTTTTTCAAAATCTTTTCCAAACTCAATTTTATTTCCGTTATTTATCTATGTAGGGGAAAAACACTTCAAAACATCCTACTTTAATTCCTGGCAGGAAGGAGGTGAGACATATGGGATTGAGAATGTACTTAAAATACGGAGACGAATACATGAATGAACCTCACTGGGCTCTGTTCAGAAATATAATAGCCGGATCACGTGGCAGAAGAAATCATCTGATCTACAGGGTGTTCGCAGCCCTTGTTGTGGAACTTGATATCGACGATCTCGACGAAAGAAGTATGATAACCGAAATCGAGAGATGGGCAAACGAACGCATACGCAGCGGCCACAGGTCAGCAGGGTATACCGTGAACATCCGAGATCCGGTTCCGGTTTCCGAAGCAAATAATGCAAAAACTGTCATGGATGCTGATACTCATCCGACCGAAGTATCTGATACAAAATCAATGATCCAATCGGCAAAAGCACCACCTGAACATGAAACAGTCAAAAGCCAGCCTCAGACGAAAACAGTAATGACGTTTAACAGTTCCATTTTCAGCGGTGTAAATAAAAGCAGTTTCACAGACTTATAAATAATGATAGGAGGGTTAGATAATGAATTTAAAAATAGTTTCAGTAGATAGCGGAAAAGCAAACACAAAAGTATGTGCTTATGATACGAACACATCAGAAATAAGAACAGAGATCATAGCCACGAATGTAGCAAAGCGAAATGCCCTTGTTGAGCTGTGCATGAAAGAATCGCAGTACATTGTATCCATGGAAGGAAGTGATCCGGAGATATATGGCGACTGGATGGTTGGAGTGATCGGCGGGGAAAGTAGCTACAGCAATTCCAAGAAGGATATGATCCACAAGATCATGACATTGGTTGCCATCGCTCTTGTTACCGAAAACGGGGATACGGTGATCCCCTCGATCGGGTGTCCCCTGTCAGTGTTTTCTAACGGAGAGATGAAGGCCGACTTTTACGAGTACATTTTTCCTGACGGACGTGTCGATATCAGGATAAACGGCACAGACAGGTATTACTACATCGAAAAAGAAAAAGGCTGTGTATTCCCGGAAAGCTTCGGAGCACTGTTCATGTTGCCGGATCATTTCGAGAAGAGGACCGGTATTATAGATATCGGAGGGCTTAACTTAAATGCCAGCTATTTTGATAAAGGAGATCTTCAGCCGGAATTATGCAAGACAGAGAAGCTTGGGCTGTTCTCGATCGTCTCACAGCTTCGAAACAGGCTTAATGCCTATTGTGACGCCTCATTCAACGACAGGGATATAGAGATCTTTCTTAAAATGGGCTATGTTGACGGCTATGAAAAAACCGATGAGATCATAGATAAGGTTCTCACGGATCACCTGTCAAGGATAGCCAAGGTACTGAAAGACTGGGATATAGCTTCCACCGATCTTATATTCATCGGCGGGACAGCAAAACTTATGGAGAAACACATCTGCGAAGAGTTCTCCGACAAATCATATATCCCCGATGATGCTGACTTTATCAATTGTAAAGGTTTTCTAAAGGCCATGATCGAAATGAAGGGATACAATTGTCCTTTCTGACCGGTGTCAGGTACTATTCAGGGCTTTTCAGGTGCAACTGCACCTGGAGGCCCTACTTGGCGTTGTATTTTTAAGGGGATTACAAATTCATAAATGAAGAGGGGGACCTTGAACAAAAATCATACGGGTGGTACTCTATCACTTGAGGATCTGCGGAAATGGTACCAAAAGATGGAAAAAGAACAGATCTTATCATCTTATACATTTCCGACAAAGCCAAGCAGTGATGGGTATTATCATGTTTATCTGTCTGCTGCAGGCGGCCGTAAGCAGATAAAAGCCAAGAACCTTGAAAAGTTAAAAGAGAAGGTATATGAGTACGAGAAAGGCGTAAATGGTTCATGTCGTAAGACTTTTAAGGATGCTTTTGAAGCAGTAATGTTAGAGAAGACCAGATATATAAAGGATCCCGAAAAGCTTATTTCAACAATGAACACCATAAATGTTGCCAGGTCAAACTACAAGCGGTTCTTTGGTGATACAGAGTTTGAAAACATGCATATTGATGACATTACCAAGACAGATATAGAAAAACTCTGTTTTACCACACTCGAGCAGAATGATCTGAAGAAAAAGGCTTTCATGAATATGAGGAATATCCTCAGTTCTACCTTTAAGCTCGCATACGAACAGTACTGGATAATCGATAACCCTTATAAGAGGATCGATTTCAAGAAGTTTAACGATATGCTCGCAAGAGATACTGCTGTTCATCTGAGAGTTCACAGTACCGAAGATGTAGAACGTATGCTTGATTTTCTTCACGAGAAGCAATCGCAAAAGCCCGGGTACATTCCGGCTTATGCGTTGGAACTTCAGATCATCATGGGACTGCGCAGAGGAGAGGTCGCGCCTATGATGTGGTCGGATATAAGTGGGAACAGTATCCGTATATCAAAAGAACAGATAACGGATAAGAGCAATAAAGATCTTGTGATCGTCTATCACACAAAGACCTACAAGGATCGAGAATTTCCGATAACATCAGACATATCCGACTTTATTGATCGCCTGAAGGCAGCCTGCGACAGATTTTATCCCGCCAGTCCGTACTTATTCCCCGATGACTCTCAGAAAAATGGAGTCATCAACAACAGAGTTGTCTATCGCCTCTATAAACGTATGTGCGGGAAGCTCGGTATAGAAATATCCAGAGAGTTTACAAAGGGGCCTCACAGCTTCCGCAGAAACGGAATAACCCGGGTCTGCAATGCTTCAGGAGGAAACATATATCTTGCATCCGTTCTGTACGGCAATTCACCCCAAAGTGCCTCAAAGCACTATTACACCGGCATAAACCTGTCCGAAGCAAAAGCATTATTGGAAGGTAAAAAAGGTAACCAAGGGTAACCAAAAATCAGGGTGATTTTTCAAGATAGCAAAATCCCGCAAGCCGCTCTGACAGCGAGCTTCCGGGATCAAATCAATCATCGGGGTGACAGGATTCGAACCTGCGGCCTCGTGGTCCCAAACCACGCGCTCTAGCCAAACTGAGCCACACCCCGTATGCTGATAGGGGGAACCGCTTGTAAGAAGATTATACCCACCCTTTGCCCCAATCGTCAACTGATCTTCTCATACCAGAACACAAAATCCCTTCCGTCCCGGTTTTTGAACAGGTCGCGGCAGTCCGTCTTGGATATAAGCTCATACTCGGGATGATTTTTCATCAGCTTAATGTATTCCGCGGTCATATAGTACATTATGAGCCTTATCCTGCGCCGGCATCTTTGATTCGATTCCTCGATATTGCCCAGGACCTTTTCGAGTACAGTCTCGGAAAACGGGTGAAAGAAGAAGAACACATCGGCTCTGTCGGGAACGACATAATCTTCCGCCTTCATGTGCACGAACTCCACAAGTCCCGACAGCTTGAAATTCTCCCTGTTCTTCTCGGCAGCTTTGTAAAAATCATCCTCCGACTCCACTCCGATTGCCGCACGTTCACAATAATATGCAATATAAAAAGGCACTCTGCCTTTCCCGCAGCCGTAATCCACCAGCAGATCGATATCACTGAACATTCCCTTCTCATGCATCCGGTCAAGGACCAGATACGACGTCGGCTCATATGCAAAAACCCCGTCGGAAACATGTGTATCATCACGCCCGACGGTGCTTATGTTCAAAATATTGTCACAAAAAATTTCGTTAAAATCAGTCATTACAAATATCTGACCTCGAATACGGGATTGCTTCCATCCTCTATTGTACCCACAATATATGACGGTTTGCGGCCATGCTGTCTGGGGTATGTAAGCGAACCCGGATTGATAAGCGTAACCGGCCCCTCCTCTTTTATCATCGGAACGTGTGTATGACCGAAGAAAACAAAATCAGCGTGATTTTCAACCGCAAGATAGAACAATGGAGAAAGATCGGAATACAGACGGTATCTGTGCCCGTGGGTAAGTACCGCCTTGTATTTTCCTATATCGAATACTCTTACCCTGTCCATATCCGGGTCGTAGTCGTTGTTACCGGCTACAACGTGAAGTGTGCAGTTGACCTTTGTGCGAAGTTCATCATATGCCCCCTCCAGATCCCCGCAATGAATGAGCATATCAAAAGGAGCTTCCCTGTCAATAACTTCGTACATCGTGTCATTATATCCGTGTGTGTCGCTTAAAATCAATACTTTCATGTTATGACTACCTCAGTCAACCGGCAATCTCTTTCTCAAGAATGTCCCTCATCATCCGAAGCGCCTTGCCTCTGTGAGAAATCTCATTCTTTTCTTCCGGTGAAAGTTCGGCCGAAGTGCAACCTCTTTCCGGAAGGAAAAAAATGGGATCGTAACCGAAGCCGTTCTTCCCGGCACTCTTATATGCCACACGCCCCTCCATGGTTGCTCTGACAGTCTCGCTTGACCCATCCGGTCGAACAAGACAGATTGCGCAGACAAAGCGTGCCGTCCGCTTTTCGTCAGGGACTCCTTCCATTCTCCGCAGGAGTTCCGCATTCTTGACGGAATGCGGTGTATCCTCACCCATGAACCTTGACGAATAAATCCCGGGCTCTTTGTTAAGATAATCTATCTCCAGTCCCGAATCGTCCGCAAGCGTCGGAAGATTGCACTTCTTTGCGATAGCGCTCGCCTTAAGATAGGCATTTTCTTCAAAGGTCGTTCCTGTCTCCTCAACCTCTGTATAGTATCCGGCATCCTTCATCGATACGATCTCTATCCCCATATTCTCTGTTATTTGCCGTATCTCCCTGAGTTTGTTTTCATTTCCCGTTGCAAATATTATCTTCATTGTCTGATCAGGCCCCTCCTATCAACATTTACTCAATCGGTCGGTCGTTTAACCTTTCTGAAAAAATCATCTATGTTAGACAGCCACTCCTCGGGAGGCATCGTTTTAAGCAGGTATTTTTCAGGCTTTAGTGACAATACCTGCATAACACTTTCCTTGTCATTCTTGGATGTAAGAAACATTACCGGAATGTCCGCCGTCGCAACTTCGCTCCTGATCATCTCAAGTACTTTTGCACCGGATATGACAGGCATCTCGTAATCAAGCAGTATAAGATCGACCTTATTGTTAGCCAGAAACGTTATCGCATTCATTCCCGAATTTGCCATATATACGCGATAGCTCTTATCCAAAAGCGACTTGATCATCCGAAGCATCGTCGGGTCATCATCGACAATAAGAATCTTCTTGAGCTCTTCCGCTGCTCTTCCGCGCTCAACCTCCGCATCGAGATATCCTGCAAGTTCCTTGACATTAAGCGGTCTCAAAACCTTTCGGGTCACTATCTCTTCGGGGATAAATTCGACTATCTCTTCTATTTCCTGGTCATTGCCGACAACAAAGAGTGACAATTCCTTTTCTATGATGACGTCTTTGAGATACACGAGAAACTCCGAGTCCGCAGCAAGTTCCGCATCGAGATACAGGATAACTATCTTCGGAATATCAGACAGTTTCCCCACGTTGCCGATCTTCGCCGTTACTTCTACGACCTCATATTCCTCCTTCTTAAGTCCGTTTATGATGGCATTCATCATAAATCCGACTGTCTCACCGATAAGCAGAACTCTCTTGTCCATCACAATTCCTCCATAAGAGCATCACGATCAAGTCTCGTTACAAGATCGCACACCCGCGTGAACTTTTCGGATTCCTCATCCGGTATTTTGTACTCCCTCAGCATCTTCACAACATCATCCGCCGTATCGTAATCAAACGCCTCCACGGCTTCCCGGATAGCTGAATATGCCTCTGCAAGTCCTCCCGCATCTATCTCCTGCCGATCCGGATCATCCTCTTCGCCCCCTGCTTCAAGCGGCATGAGCTTGTCATAAAATCCTCTGTACATTTCAAGAAGCTGCGGTGTCTTTGCATCGATCTTTTCCCTGTCAAGACTATCTCCCGCCTTTTCAAGTTCCGCAGCCAACGCACTAAGCTCCAGCGCTCCTATAAGCCTTGCCGAACTTTTCAGCGCATGAACGGCTATCGTATAGTCCCTGATATTTTCGTCCGCCAGCAGCCCCTCTATTTTATCGGGCTCACTCTTTAGCGAAACGCAAAAATCATGAACCGCACCTTTTAATATATCCGCATTCATACAATTTGCAAGTGCAGCTTTTGCATCGATACCCGAAATCTCCCCAAGCCGCCTTACAAAATCATCCTCCTGTTCCGGTGCATCTTCGGTAAGTTCCGTATCGGAAGGTGCCTTAACCTTGTCCTTCGGCAGATAGTCCTTTATCATCTTCTCAAGCTTCGCGGCATCTATCGGCTTGCTTAAGTAATCGTCAAAACCTTCCTTTATAAACTCTTCTCTGGCATTGGCCACAACGTTTGCGGTAAGCACGATAACCGGCGCCTTGCTGCACAGATTGTCATCCGCCCCCAGCCCTTTCATAGTATGAAGAGTCTCAACCCCGTCCATTTCCGGCATCCGCTGGTCCATAAAAATGATATCGTATGATTTTCTCCGTATCATCTCAAGGCACTGCTTTCCGCTAAGTGCGGTATCAACCTTCACCTTCGTCGGCTTTAGAAGCCCCTGGGCAACGGTCAAGTTCATCGGCGTATCATCGACGATCAGAATGTCCGCGTCCGGAGCGATAAAGCTGACCTTGTACTTGGCTGTGCTGCTTACGGAATTGCGGTAAGTCTCGTTAAAATCGCCTATCGGATCCCACTTGATAACACGCTGTGCTACTTCAAAGGAAAAATCAGACCCTTCTCCGTACACGCTAGACACTTTAAGCGATGTCCCCATCATGTCAAGAAGCTGCTTGACTATACTCATTCCGAGGCCGGTGCCTTCTATTGTACGGTTTCTTGACTCCTCGATCCGCTCAAAAGGAGAATAAAGCCTTGCCAGATCCTCTTCTTTGATCCCGATTCCGGTATCCTTAACCTGCGCAAAGAGCCATATCTCATCATCCGATTTACGCCGCCCGGAAATGTTCAGGGTAACGCTTCCTTTGTGTGTATATTTTACGGCGTTGTTTAATATATTAAGAATGCACTGCTTAATGCGGATCTCATCGCCGTACAGAACGTGCGGTGTATCGCTTGCCACATCCACAATGAGCTCAAGCCCCTTATCCTTTGCCTTCTCTCTTACCATATTTATAAGGTCGTTTATAGTTGAACTAAGCTCATATTCCGTCGGTACGATCTCCATCTTGCCGGCTTCGATCTTGGAAAAATCAAGCAGATCATTTATAAGTGCCAGCAGAGTCCTTCCCGAATTCTTGATATCCGCCGCATATTTTACTATGTTCTCATCCGCGCTTTCGCGCAAAATCATTTCGTCAAGTCCAAGCACCGCATTTATAGGTGTTCTTATCTCATGAGATACGTTTGACAGGAACGTGCTCTTGGCTTCCGATGCCGCCTTGGCTACCCGCAGATCTTCTTCAAGCTGACGCTCCCTGTTCATCTCATCGATATAGCTGTTAAGCTCCTTGACCATTTTGTCAACAACACCGTACAGCTCCTCGATCTCATCCTCGCTGTGTATATCTATTGACGAGAGCCTTTTCTCTATCTCAAGTCTTTGTTCCACATCATCCCCGAAACCGCTTACCGCATCGGTAATGTCCACTATGGGCTTTGCTATCAGCCTCTGTCCTATGAAATTAGATACCAGCACTATGGGATGGATTACACATAGGAGCATCATGATAAGTTTCAGGTCGAATGCTATTCCCTTATCATCGTATGCAAACCTGTTCACGGGATTATAGGTTCTTGCCTTCTCAAATGCATCAGTAAATTCGCCCGGTTTAAACAGTTCATTAAATCCGTTGCCGTTCATCCCGGAATCCCCGGATTCTTCCGGCTTCGGTGGCGGAGCGGGAGTGGATTCAGTCCGGCTTTGTTCCACCATTTTCGGAATCAGGCTGTTTGTAAAAAACGCTGCGGCTATTCCCATAAATATGGCTTCTACTAGAAACAGCGCAAAAATCTTTCCCGAAAGACTTCTGTATCCGTGCCCTTTTCCGTCGCGCATGAAATTAATAAAGCTGCTTGAATCATTCCCCTCGCACCCAAGCTTATTCTTCAACGATTCGGTACATTTATTCGAAAACCAGTATATGAGCAGACATATAACAACGGACTGGGGAACTATATTGATGATATGCCGCACCAGACTCTCTATCGTGACTTCGGAAAATGATTCTCCGGGGATCAGCACGAATATAAGATAATATGAAAGCGAGAGTGCCATTCCGGAACAAAGACCTGCTATTATCGTTCTTGGGATGCTTTTGCATATATCGGCTGTTTTTATATAGCTGAATATATATATTGCGATCAGATGAAAGAACAGGAAAAACGCATAGCTGGGAGATACAAATATCGCCACGATAAAAACCGGGGTAAAGCATATGATCCCTCCGACCCATCCGTATAATACCGAAATAAATGAGATCGGAACAAGGTAAAACAGGAATATAAAAACCGACAGTTCACTTGACACCGTCGTATCGAGGAAGCAAAACCAGTACAGTACTATACTAAGCGCAGCCATAACGGCAATTATACAAGCCTGAGTAAAACGTTTTCTCCTTCTTCCGCCGTCTGCACGTCTTAGATCCAGGTCGCCTACAATATTACCAAGCGTCCACTTTCTGTAGCTTCTCAGTCTCTCTTTTCTGTCCTTAAGTCTCTCTTTTTTCTCTTTCAGCCTTTCGCTGCGAGGAAGATTCGTTCTCAAAGATTTCACTTCGTAATATTTCCCTTCCCTTTCCCGTTCGGTTTAGGTCCGTTGAACTGATAAAAATATGTCTTCATCATTCCGTTATATATCTTGCGGTTCTTATCCGCCCTGCGTCCCATGTATTTCTCAGCATCCTGATATCCGGTTATAACAAATGCCGACCAGGAATCAAGGGATGCGTATCTGTCGGCAAGTTCCTTGTAAATACCGGTTATCTCATCCTTTTCTCCAAGTCTTTCACCATAAGGGGGATTCGTGATTATAAAACCGTACTTCTTCGGGTGCGAAAGCTGCGAGACGGGACGTCTCTGGAAATGTATCATCTGCGCAACGCCTGCATCCTCTGCATTCTGTCTTGCGGCCTTTATCATCTCATCATCGATATCGTATCCCTGAATATCCGGATGCACATTCAAATCGATCATGTCGTTTGCTTCATCTACCGCTTCGTACCATGTTTTACGCGGTGCGATGTGAGTCCAGTCCTCTGCCGTAAATTCCCTGTTCATTCCCGGGGCGATCTTCGCTGCCATCATAGCCGCTTCAATCGGTATCGTTCCGCACCCGCAAAAAGGATCTACAAGTATCCTGTCATATTTCCACGGAGTCAGCATTATAAGCCCGGCTGCAAGATTTTCCGCAAGGGGCGCGTGGCTCACAAGTTTACGGTATCCGCGCTTATGAAGTGACTCACCCGTTGTGTCGAGCCCGACCAGAACTCTGTCCTTATTAATGAAGATACGCAAAGGGAAACTGTCCCCGTCCTCGGAAAACCAGTCTGTCCTGTACGTCTCCTTCAGTTTCTCAACCATCGCCTTTTTGACAATAGACTGTATGTCTGACGGCGAGAACAGCTTGGACTTGACGCTGGCTGCCTTTGTTACCCAGAATTTCCCGTTCCCGGGAATATATTCCGCCCAGTCGATGCTTCTGATTCCTTCAAACAGCTCATCAAACGTCGTTGCCGTAAAATCACCCGCTATCAGAAGTACTCTTTCCGCCGTGCGAAGGAATACATTTGCTCTTGCGATCGCGCTTTCGTCCCCTTCAAAGATCACACGGCCGTCCATGACCTCAGTTATATTAAATCCGAGCTGCAATAATTCTTTTTTGAGCACCGCTTCCATTCCGAAATGACATGGTGCCATAAGAGTATATTTCATAGGTCCCTCCTAGCAACATTTAAGAGGTCGCTCGCCATTTGGATTCGACTTCGTCGAATAGAGGCTCGCGGTGTAGACAGGCTCCTCCCTATTCACTTCGTGAATCGGGTCCCTCCTATCAACATATTGTGCCTTATCACGGTCTTTTTTTCAAGCACTTGTATATACGGCTTCCGGGTGGTGCCTATGTCCAGAAAGCCGCATAAATACGCAATCCGCAAGATGTTGTGTCCCAAAACTTTTTTGATACTATTTTCCAAAAACGGTTGTTTTTTTTTATCATCCATAATATAATAACATTCGTAAGCGAGAATCTCCCCTTCAATAGATTCTCATTTACGACCCCTTATTAATTATTTATACTCCCCTCATCGTAGCCCGTTGGTTCCCCCTTCGGGCTACAGTACTATATGTTGGTAGGGGGAACCGCAAAGCGGTGGGACCCTGCCTACACCGCGAGCCTCTATTCGACGAAGTCGAATCCAAATGGCGAGCGTCATATTAGGCAGAACGCCTTTTTTTATTTTTAGGAGGAAAATCATGAACCCAAAAGAACTTGCACTTATCAAGCACAAAGAATGGCAGGGAAAGATCGAAGTCACACCCCGCTGCGAAGTGGAGTCAATGGAGCAGCTTGCGATCGCCTATACTCCCGGAGTAGCCCAGCCCTGTCTTGAAATAGAAAAAGACACTGACCTCTCCTATGTATATACGAGAAGATCCAACCTTGTAGCTGTAGTAACAGACGGCTCTGCGGTACTCGGACTCGGAAACATCGGTCCAGAAGCCGGAATGCCCGTTATGGAAGGAAAATGCGTTCTTTTCAAGAGATTCGGTAATGTAGATGCATTTCCTCTTTGCATCAAGTCAAACGACGTGGATACTATTGTTGATACCGTCGCTCTTCTTGAAGGATCTTTCGGCGGTGTTAACCTTGAGGATATTTCAGCACCGAGATGCTTTGAAATAGAGAAAAAGTTAAAGGAGCGCTGCAGTATTCCGATATTCCACGATGACCAGCACGGAACCGCTGTTGTAGTTCTTGCGGGCATCATAAATGCATTAAAGCTCGTTGATAAGAAAATTGAAGATATCGAAGTAGTTGTCAGCGGTGCGGGTGCAGCCGGAATCGCCATTACTAAGCTTCTGATGCAGACAGGACTTAAAAATGTCATACTGTGCGACAGGACAGGAGCTATCTACGAAGGCCGCGATAACCTCAATCCCGTAAAGGAAGAGATGGCAAAAGTTTCCAACCGCTTAATGAAAAAAGGCGGCCTTGCTGATGTTATAGAAGGGGTTGATGTATTTATCGGTGTATCCGGCCCCGGAATCCTTACTAAAGAAATGGTTGCAAAGATGGCTGACAAACCTATCATATTTGCAATGTCAAATCCCGTTCCCGAGATCACTCCCGAGGAAGCCAAAGAGGCAGGGGTTGCCATAATGGCAACAGGGCGCAGCGACTACCCGAACCAGATCAACAATGTTCTTGCATTCCCCGGGATTTTCCGCGGAGCCCTTGACGTGCGTGCATCGGACATTAATGAAGAGATGAAGCTTGCGGCTGCTTATGCCATCGCCGGAATAGTTACGGATGAAGACAGAAGCGCCGAATACATAATTCCTGACAGTTTTAACAAAAAAGTAACACCGGCTGTGGCTAAGGCTGTGGCAGAAGCAGCCCGCAAAACCGGTGTTGCGCGTATTTAAGATATTCAAATATCTAATTGATCTTTTTAACTGACCCCCCGGTAAGTATCTTGCCGGGGATCATGATTTTCTCTATAAGTGCGGTCTTCGGTGCCTGAATGAGATTGATGAGCGACTGTGCTGCAACGCGTCCTATCTCTTCGCTGTTCTGCTCATATGTCGTAAGCTTAGGATACAGGATCTGGGAAACATACAATCCGTCGTATCCTACCACCGAAATATCATCGGGAACCGAAAGCCCCGCTTCCTCTATTGCGTTCAATCCTCCGATCGCAGAATAATCATCGGGATACAGGATACAGGTCGGACGCTTCCTCATTTCCAGAAGCTGCTTCGTATACTTTGCGGCAAGTTTCGGATTTCGGTAGGCCGATGCTATAGTGTAATTATCATCGATCTCGATACCGAGTCTCTGAAGTGTGTTGTAAAAGCTTGCAACACGGTTTCTCGTAACCGCTGTGTCATCTCCGTGAATATACGCGATTCTCTCATGTCCCAGTGAATGCACATACTCCACCAGGTCTCTCATGCCTCCGATATTATCGGAAACAACGGATATCCGGTTATCAAATACATGGTCTATGGTCACTACCGGAATGTCACTGTTGATAAGATCCAGCACATCCCTGTCGTTAAAATCAACGCAGGCTATAACTATCCCGTCAACGCCGCGGTACCTTGAATGATCAAGGTATGACATATTGTGACTCATCGCATTTATAAACGTAATATCATATCCGGACTCCTCCGATACTCTCTTGAAACTGTCGAGAACCCTGGCAAAATAATCATGGGTCAGGCCGCTTCTTCCTTCATCGACAAAAAGCACACCTATATTATAGGTACGCTTCGTCTTAAGTGCCCTGGCGGAACCGTTAGGATGATATCCGTACTTTTCGGCTGTCTCCCTTATTCTCTTCTTGGTCAAAGGCCCTATATCACTGTGATCGTTTAGAGCTTTACTGACTGTCGCCACAGAAACATTGCATTTATCTGCAATATCCTTCATCGAGACCATATTTATTGCTCCTTAATCGTTTTCGTTAATTAGTATATATCAAATTTTTCTACTTTTCTATCATTTTTTTTCGTTTTTTTGGTACAAATTTCCAAATAGAATTTGTTACATTTAACAAATATGTATATAATTATAATTTTTCTGTTGTTTATAGGGGAGATTTATCATATACTACACCTATCGGTTTATTATTTTTTTACCATTTTACTTAAACGTTTTCTGAACCGAAAACATTATTATTTCAAGAAAAGAATGGAGACAAAAATATGAAATACGGATTCTTCGATGACGCAAATGCGGAATACGTCATTACAACCCCGAAAACCCCTCTTCCGTGGATCAACTACCTGGGGTCCAATGATTTTTTCAGTCTTATTTCCAATACATGCGGAGGATACTCATTCTATAAGGATGCGAAACTCTTAAGGCTTACCCGTTACCGTTATAACGGCGTTCCTGCTGATGTAAACGGTAAATATTTCTATATCAAAGACGGCGACTGCGTCTGGAATCCCGGATGGCAGCCCACCAAGACCGAACTTGATATGTATGAGTGCCGCCACGGTATAGGTTACAGCCGCTTTAAAGGCGTGATGAAAGATATCGAGGCAAATGTGCTCTCATTCGTTCCTACCGATGATACATGCGAGATCAGCCAGATCAAACTCACAAACAACTCTTCATCAGCTAAGAGCATCAAACTCTTCTCATACGTGGAGTGGTGTCTCTGGAATGCAGATGATGATATGAAAAACTTCCAGAGAAACTTCTCAACAGGGGAGGTTGAAGTCGTTGACTCCACGATCTACCACAAGACAGAGTACAGGGAACGTCGTAATCATTACGCTATTTATTCCGTAAATGCCAAGATCGACGGTTTCGATACTTCAAGAGACGCTTTCCTCGGAGCTTATCACGACAACCACGATCCCGAAGTAGTATGCGAAAAGGGTCAGTGCACCGGTTCAATCGCTCACGGCTGGTCACCCGTTGCAGTTCATCAGATCAACGTTGACCTGCAGCCCGGCGAGACAAAATCATACGTCTTCGTTCTCGGTTACTGCGAGAATCCGGTAGAGGATAAATGGGAATCAAAAGGCATCATCAACAAGAAGCCCGCAAAGGAAATGCTTGCCAAGTACCAGACAGATGCGGATGTTGAAAAAGCCTTTAACAAGCTTTGCGATTATTGGAAGAATCTGCTTTCAATCTACACTGTTGAGTCGAATAATGACAAAGTCAACAGAATGGTAAATATATGGAACCAGTACCAGTGTATGGTAACATTTAACATGAGCCGCTCCGCTTCATATTATGAATCAGGTATCGGCCGAGGAATGGGCTTCCGTGATTCCAACCAGGATCTGCTCGGTTTCGTTCACCTGATCCCTGAACGCGCAAGAGAGCGTATCATTGATATTGCCTCAACACAATTCCAGGATGGATCGGCATATCACCAGTACCAGCCTCTTACGAAGAAGGGGAATTCCGATATAGGATCCGGCTTCAACGACGATCCTCTTTGGCTTATTGCCGGAACATCCGCTTATGTTCGCGAGACCGGTGACCTTTCCATCTTAAAGGAAATGGTTCCTTATGATAATGACATGAGTGTTGCCACAACACTTATGGAGCATCTTAAGAGATCCTTCGATTATATAGTTAACCACAAAGGTCCTCACAATCTTCCTCTTATCGGACGTGCCGACTGGAATGACTGCCTTAATCTTAACTGCTTCTCGGAGCATCCCGGTGAATCCTTCCAGACATTCGGACCTTCCGAGGGACCTGTTGCGGAGTCCGTATTTATTGCCGGAATGTTTGTTAAATACGGCGAAGAGTATGCACAGCTCTGTGAAGAGCTGGGGGATGATGCCGAAGCTTCCCGCGCAAGAGATGAAGTTAAGAAGATGTATGACGCCGTTCTTAAGGACGGCTGGGACGGTGAGTGGTTCGTAAGAGCATACGATGCATACAGCCACAAGATCGGATCCAAAGAATGTGAAGAAGGTAAGATCTATATCGAGTCAAACGGTTTCTGCTCACTTGCAGGTATCGGTGTCAAAGAAGGACTTGCCGAAAAAGCTCTTGATTCTGTCAAAAAATACCTTGACTGCGAATACGGAGTAATGATCCTGCAGCCTGCTTACACGACATATCATGTTGAACTCGGTGAGATCAGCTCCTATCCGCCCGGATACAAGGAGAATGCCGGAATATTCTGTCATAACAATCCTTGGGTTTCCATTGCGGAGACCGTTATCGGACGCGGAGACCGGGCATTTGAGATATACAAGAAGACTTGCCCCGCATATACAGAGGAGATTTCCGAGATCCACAAGACCGAGCCCTATGTATACTGCCAGATGGTTGCAGGTAAGGATGCTTATCTTCCCGGCGAAGGTAAGAACTCATGGCTTACCGGTACCGCAGCATGGACATTTACAAATATTTCACAGTACATTCTCGGTGTTTACCCGACACACAAGGGACTTCAGATCAATCCCTGCGTACCTCACGACTTCGGTGATTTTAAGATCACACGTAAGTTCAGAGGTGCTACCTACAACATAAATGTTAAGAATCCTTCAAATGTCGAAAAGGGAATTGCCAGCATGACCGTAAACGGAAAATCGGTTGACGGCTGCATCGTTCCCATCGAAGACGGTGTTAAGGAATACAACGTGGAAGTAACTATGGGCTAACCCCAACTGAATTGCAAAAAGAAGCGGGTGCATATCAAATCGATATGCACCCGTTATTGTTTTATTGCTCTATTTTGAATGTATATGCTGTATTGTATGTAGCAACATAAAGTGTATCACCTACTACTTCAAACTGATCCGGACCGGACCTTACCTTTATACGCTCAACAGTCTGTCCGGTGGATAGGTCGAGCAGATAAATGTAGTCATCTTCTGCCGTGAATCCGTATCCGCATATGATCGTATTTCCCACGATCTGGAAGTTATTTGCATTACTTACAAGCGGGTCACTTCTCCATACTACTTCACCGGAATTCGCGTTAATCGCAACTATGTAGCTTGAAAGAGGTTCCACTGATGAATAACCGTTGTGTCCCACCGATACGTAAACTATTCCATCGACCAGCCGGGCCCATCGTATGTATTGTGTAGTAGCAGAATACTTCCCCGTATCCTCATCCGGCCCATTCAGAAGAGTATTAAGGTCAAGATCGTACGCCAGAGCCAATCCTTTGCCATAATAGATAAGCAGTTCCGAAAACATATAATCATATTCTATCGGATTGATTGCCTCATAATAATAATTACCGTCTGCATAAGGAAATCTTGCGACATCAAATCCGTTATCATAAGCCCATTTTTCAGTGTCAAGCCACTCGCTCTTTTCATCTGTCAGTTTCTTAAGCTTGATATGCTCTGCGTCAGGGTTCTCATATTCATTAAGATAAAACTCATTCCATGTTGGATTTCCTACCTCCCAATAGAGGTATTCCTCGCCATCTTCTTCATAATAATCCGAAGGCTCGGCCGGCAGGTTCTCAGACTGTGCCTCCTGGGTTTTAACGATCTTTCCCATATCCTGCTCCCCTTCAGGGATGTACGCTTTCTGTACCAGATCGGGGTAATCCTTATAAGGTAAAACTATATCAATATAGCCTGCTGCGTAGGAGGCTATTTCATATGGCGAAAATGTGATGCCCAGTCCATCAGGCAGAAGAAACCATGTGAATGAATCTTCATCCAGTTTTTTCGCAAGCATCTGGGCAAAGCCGGCGTTTTCCTCGTCACCCGTGTATGAGAACGACTCAAATTCATCAGTGATATCCGGATACTGCGAGTACAGCTCTTCCTTAATTATCTCCGGCGTGCCTTTCGTATCCGCAAGGACATCCCGGAGCATAATCTCTTTTCCGGTAACGGGGTCGAGATTTACAGACCCTACCGCATGCATTGGATGAACTCCTCCGGAAAAATCATAGTATTTCATTCTCATAGACATCAAATGATCATCAAATCTGAGGATTTCCACAGTAGTTTCACTCGCGTACGGAGCATCACCGAAATAATCATCGTCATCTCTGTAATACCCATACTCGCTGACTGCACTTCTGGTTTCAGTGCTCCATGTCTCATTTAGCTCAGCAATGGCATCCACAAGTTTGGGATATGATTTTCTTGCATTTTCAGACAGGATTATCTCCGGATGTGTCCCTGTCGCAAGTACTTTTCCGTCATCCGATTTGCATGTAAGCGAGTGTGTAACAAGCGTCAGCATTTCATCCCCGGCATCTTTTGCACTCTTTCCGTCAAGGGTTACCCAGTCTTTGGAGTTCTCCTCGCTCTTTTGGGGATCATCCTGAACATCACCAAGCTGTACAGTATCATCCGTATCACTAACTGATACATCTTCCGGTTTCTTACCGCACCCGGCAAGGGATAGGGTAAACACCATACTTGCACAAACAATTAAAGCTGCAAATCTTTTCATCAGTCCAATTCGTCCTTTCCCTTACTCCGCCTTAGGCTTTCTGACCCATTCCAGAAGGCTCTGTCGTGCATCAGGGATATCTTCGCAGTAGATACTCATAACCTCCGTAACATTAGCTCCCACGGCAAGTCCCTTAATGGTTTCTGTACTTGCCGCAAATCCACTGCTGCCCTGCGAAGCTATAAGATATACGTTTTTGCCGGTCCAGTCATTTTGTTCGAAAAAGGTCGCAACCGGCATCGGAATATCTCCCCACCACAAGGGATATATCAGGATGATATCGTCATAACCCGATATATCAAGCGGCTCAATATCAGGTCTTGCTGCTTCTCTCTTTTCCGCGCCCGCTACACTTACAGTATCGTCATAGTCTGACGGATAACGCTTTCCGGTTACTGTTATTGCCCGGGTTTCAAGCCCCGTTATATCCGACATCATCATGGCCAGCAGCTCATTGCTTCCCACAAGTTCACCGTCCGCTACCATAAGAGAGGCTCCTGAAACCGCATCCACATCTTCGGCAAAATCCGTATTACCGACTCTTGTGAAATACACGATAAGCGCGTTGTTACCATTCCACCCGGTCTTCTCTCCATAAACCGCATCCGTAAGGTGTATTTCCACCTTCTTCGCATGCCTGTTTAAATACGGTACAAGCGACAGCCCTATGGCAAGTGACGCTCCTACCGCCACAATCATAATGAAAATCGCACGCTTCTTCTTTTGCGTGCGCATAACAAAATGCATCATGCCATGAGCCGCACCCAGCGACAGAACAGCTGTGGCAAGGTATCTGTGAAGGCTGACATAACCAAGAATATCAAACCATGGAAATAGAGTTCTGGATACTCCCATGCTGCTAAACATAAGAGAGATAATAGATATAAACAGAAGGATAGTTATTACATCGAATACTTTTCGCTCAACACTCTTTGCAGTACAGCTACCGCTAAAGAGCGACCTGAACCACCACCGTTTTTGAATGCAGTGAATGACCAGACACACAAAAAGTCCCATCCCAAGAAGCTCATGTGCAACATTTCCGGTAAACACATAGAGCATCTGGACAAGAAGTATTAAATACATTGCGATATCAACGATTTTCTCAAATAGCTTATGCATTGTTTGCGTACTGCTCGATCTGGGCTTGAAGCTTGGCGATTAAGGCAGACTGGTCGGCAATTAAAGAGTCTTTGTCAGCAATCAGAGAGTTCTGATCAGCAATCAGAGCGTCCTTGTCAGCTATTATGAGTTTCATCTTTTGTTCCATCTCTTTTAACTCATCAGCGAAGAGTTCGTTTACTGCCTGACACATATTCGGATCGACCTCCTTCTCGTGTTTAACCAGTTTTTGGTTGGCGGATGTAAATATATCCATTATGGTGTCGGCTTCCGGTTTATTACTTTTACTAAGAGCCGGCGTTATTGTTACTATGTCTTCAAGATTCTGACGTGTTCCACGTCTGGTAAGGCACTTAAGCCACGGACAATCCGTGCCTGATACCTCGGATGTAACGATGACCTGCGTAGTAAACGGCAGTTTGTCTTTAAGACTGTATATGCCAGAGACGGTCTTTGTTATGATGATGCCGTCATTCGACAATCTGTCAAACAATTTGTATGGGTGTCCCTCTCTTACAAAGGTCATTGTATAATCACTGATCTTATGATCACTGTGTATTTCTCTCTCGTTAAGGTACAACCCGGTGTAAGCCAGTGTTTTGAAGAAATCTCCGTATGTCAGCGAATCCCCCGGGCTCTTGTACTCACATATGTTGTACTTTGAGAATACGGCACCTATTGGGTTATGAATAATTGCCGATTCCTCATTCTTGATAATGAGCAGGTCGATGCGCTGGTGTTTGCCTGTAAGATAATATTCCTTACTGTATTGAAGATCCTTCTCGTTATCTGCAAGATCAAGCTTCATGGCAGACACAAAGCCATTGTGCCAGTTAATCCTTGATTTTTTCTCCCTCAAGTGCTTCTCCATTTTATTATAAGATTACGTTATTACTGTTTCAAGTGGAGTTTTGACCGGAATCGGTCATGGAAACTTTCGTGAAACACAGAACTGATTTATGGGTTCAGTATACTTCTAAAACAGAGAAGTGTTAATATCGGAAAATTAAACAAAAATCGAGCGGATATCGATGATACGAGTTCTCGATTTTTGTGCAATTGTTACAGTGGAAAATAGTAGGCTCGGACAATCGAAACTGCTCACACTTAGACACTTTACAGACAATCTTGTTGCAAGTCTACAATAGTAGAAATTTTCTTTAACCTTTAGGCGGCATTTACGTTTAAAATGCTCTGCAGCAAGATCTACAATAGTAGAAATTTTCTTTAACCTCTAGGCTTATGTACCGTGGTTGAGGATCCTATTAATCTACAATAGTAGAAATTTCCTTTAACCTCTAGGCGTGCTAATTGTTGATTGATTTAACATTTTATCTACAATAGTAGAAATTTTCTTTAACCTCTAGGCCCCAGCACCATGAATCAACCGCAAGGGATCTACAATAGTAGAAATTTTCTTTAACCTCTAGGCAAAGCAAAAGACGGGAATAGTTTTTAATCTACAATAGTAGAAATTTTCTTTAACCTCTAGGCATGCTATCACTACGATAACCAGTACTAATCTACAATAGTAGAAATTTTCTTTAACCTCTAGGCTGTCTCCGGATCATCTGTCACGTGTTATCTACAATAGTAAAAATTTTCTTTAACCTCTAGGCTAAACTCCTTTTGCCCGAGCTTCAAGATCTACAATAGTAGAAATTTTCTTTAACCTCTAGGCTCAAAATTTCTTGTTTCATGTCTTATATCTACAATAGTAGAAATTTTCTTTAACCTCTAGGCGATTATCAACAACCGCTACATCAACAAATCTACAATAGTAGAAATTTTCTTTAACCTCTAGGCTTATATCTTGTCGGTGTGATCGTCCTATCTACAATAGTAGAAATTTTCTTTAACCTCTAGGCAAAACTTGCTTTATCATTAACAAATTGATCTACAATAGTAGAAATTTTCTTTAACCTCTAGGCAAAGCAAAAGACGGGAATAGTTTTTAATCTACAATAGTAGAAATTTTCTTTAACCTCTAGGCTGTGTTAAATCAAGAAGAACCTCATTACATCTACAATAGTAGAAATTTTCTTTAACCTCTAGGCGGCTTCCAAAGTTCAAGCAGATTTCCATATCTACAATAGTAGAAATTTTCTTTAACCTCTAGGCCAGTGGTAAAACCGTTTATCGGGTAATATCTACAATAGTAGAAATTTTCTTTAACCTCTAGGCACTAGGTGTATCATTCATAACACCAGTAATCTACAATAGTAGAAATTTTCTTTAACCTCTAGGCAACAGAAACTACAATTGGAACATTAAAATCTACAATAGTAGAAATTTTCTTTAACCTCTAGGCGAAATCCTCGGTCATTCTCCCGTATTTATCTACAATAGTAGAAATTTTCTTTAACCTCTAGGCTTGCTGATGTAGGTGCATGATAAGAGGTATCTACAATAGTAGAAATTTTCTTTAACCTCTAGGCAATTGTGGTAGAAAAGGAACTGAATATTATCTACAATAGTAGAAATTTTCTTTAACCTCTAGGCTCCTGATACAAAGGACGAGCCTATTTATCTACAATAGTAGAAATTTTCTTTAACCTCTAGGCTATGGCTGATAAATATAAACCGTTAGATCTACAATAGTAGAAATTTTCTTTAACCTCTAGGCATTCAGCATTGGTTGCAAAAGCAGCAAATCTACAATAGTAGAAATTTTCTTTAACCTCTAGGCCCCGAGTGTGAGATTTTCCGGATTATATCTACAATAGTAGAAATTTTCTTTAACCTCTAGGCCAACTTTCAATCATAGAAAATCAATTGATCTACAATAGTAGAAATTTTCTTTAACCTCTAGGCTCGTACACTGTCAAATCTCACAAAAAACATTTGAAAAATGGCCAATTTTAGAGGTCAAACTATACATTATTAACAAAAAGCACCCTGATATCATCCGTTCAAGCCATATTAGGTTAAAGGTTTGCAGTTTATAATACCACTAAGTCTGTATCCTCATTGCAAGCATATCCGTATTTTATTGTTCTACATGAAGAAGACAACACAAAAATCACTACGCTGTCACCTTGGGAGAATCTTTTTTTAAATCTATTATCTATATCGTTCACTATATTTTCAAGGATTCTGTCACTATTATCAATCTCAAATACCGAATACTGTATCCTATGTCCGAAGCGGGTAAGATACTTTGAGAATTTGTTACGAAACTTATCATCTGATATATCATAACTTATCACAATCATTATAATACACTCACGCCATATTTAATACTATCTTCTACTATGTCATATACCGGAAATAAATCTTTGCCTTTTTCTTTCATAAACGCTCTATAATACGCTCTTATGTATAGAAATATATCTTGTTTATGATCCAATATTTCTTCCATAAAAACTGACGTATATTCAGAAGACTTTTTATATTCAAGCTGGCTTTGAGCCTTAACCTCTTTAAAGTCATCTTTCTTAAACTGTCCAAGTTTAATCCCTTTTCTTACTCTCCAATCTATGATTGGTCTAAATGGTTCCATAATATCGCATACTAGTGATTTTCTCTGATAAAAGCAGGTATGAAGAACTCCCTTGTAAGTGTCAAAATCATATGCTTGTAGTATAGCATCTACGAAATTGAACAATAATGTATACCCTATATCCAGCAGACTATTAACGTAATCATACTTTATACGTGGTTTTCTCCCCTTCCATTGAAATGGTTCATATAGCCTTTGAAAATAAACCCTTGCTGCATTTCCCTCTATTCCTAACAACGAATCCCTTTCAAGTATATCCTCGGTTTTTAATTCATCCAAATACCTATCTAGTATTCTTATACCCTCCTTTACATAATCGCTTTTCAATCTTATTTTATTTAGGAGATTCCTTTGATTTAGTATTTTGTTATATATAAGAATATTCCCAATTTCATTACCCGAATACTTATATTGTTTTTCATGAAGATACGAGTTGCCTTCTAAACCAGCATTAACTTTAGCATAGAATCTGAAGGAATAAGTCATGAAGCAAATACTAAACCCAAACTTCTTCGCTCGTCTGATAATCCCAGTAGTAAGTGAACAGTCCCCTATTATCATTAGCATGAATACTCTATAACAAGTAATCTGATACTTAATTCCACCTTCACAATCCTTGATTATTAAATTATCGTTCCTATATGATATTTTATCGCCTTGAGCCGGACAATATACAATTATCTGCTTGTGAAGAAAATCATTAATGCTTAGCATAGTTTCTCCCTTTGTTTAACAGATCGACCTGTCGCATGCGGTTTCATAGATACACTTTCTGCACTTTTCTCCATTATTCTGTATGAATTCCTCAATTCTGAACCGCCTTATTTCTTCAACTACCTTTTTGAATTTTCGTAACATATACTCATTTTCCTCAGGCAGATCAACCTTATATGTGTTATGATCATCCATGCTATACAATTCAATAGCATCAACTTTATAGCCCATTTCTCTCAATGCAAAACACTGAGCATATACCTGAAATATATATCCATCATAAACATTTTTTATTTTCTTTTTTCTTTCTCGTAGAATATGTCTGGATTTATTGTATATATCAATCTTTCCAATCAATCCATATTCCTCGCAAAAAACATCCAACCCCATTATGATGTCTTTTTCGCTTGAATATGTAGCATGATCAACGGCTTCGTGAGCAGCAGATCCATTGATTTGTGCGGAAGATTGATAAGTCATGTTTTCTAACGAGCCATATAGCCTATGAAAATATATGGATACCGGACAGAAAATAAAATCATTAAGTTCGGTTATTAAAATCTCATCTCCCACTTTTCATTCCTACTTCTGAACAAACTCTAGCCATTCTTTATTTGAAATCGAAAGCTTAACTTTCGAAACATCATCAGATTCCTTAATTTGTTCGATAGCCCATAATGCCTTTCTAGCTATATTATATGCTCCATTGGCATCTGCATCCTGCGGCAGACTCTTTCCCGCATAGCGACTATCGTAGAAGTTACCGCCATCATCTTTGACCGGAGACAAAATATAATCCACATCCATTCTACCTGTAATACTATTTCGCATTTGAAGCATAAGTCTCACAAGACTTATAAACTCAACGTAAAACTGCTTATTGCTTTGCCTGCAAAGATCTTCTCTCATATCAAGTTCAGAGTATTTGATTTCATATCTATCAAACAGTTTTTTGAACTCCCGAGACAGAATAACTTCCTCATTATCCCACTCTCCATTCTTTTTCGGATTTCTAAATGTCTTGATTCGTGTCCCATTTGTGTATGCAGTCCATTTTTTCTTGTAAGCAGCATCTGATCTGGGAAATTTTTTATAATCAATATCAAACTCAAACATATCCTCATTGTTGTTGTATCTAATTCCATCAAAGGATTTTATAAAACTTTGAGCCTCCGTTATGCTAACATACTTCGGTTTAATAAGATCCACAAATCCGGTTACAGGATCTATCTTACTGGTAAGCCATGCCGGGATATAGAAAATAAACCCGTTTTGCGTTCCCATTGATCTAAAACTCTTAAATGGATTCGCAAGTTGAAATGCTCTAGTAACACTCCCATTTTCACCAATTTCAATTCCCTTGTCCGACAGATAATTAAGCTTATCAATTAATGCCTTTTCAAACTTTTGATAAACCTGTTTTTCTACCTTTATTCTACTATTCTTAAATCCTGAATTAAGATCTTCCATTGCAATGATTGCATCATATTTAATTACTAAAGAACAGATTTTGTGAACAACCTGGCTGATGTACCCTGCTTTAAGTTCTTTTATATTCTCTACGCCCGACCAATCTTGTCTTGACCTTTGTCTTTCCTCCTGCTTTCTTGATAGAAGATTATTATAGTCAGTTCTAATACTTATTCCTTTGTATTCATTAACGATCTCATTAAGAGAGTGTTGTTCAACTATATTTCCTTTACCATCAATAACGCAGATATAGATAAGGTTTCTCTCACCCCTGTCAATCCCAATAATGTACGGATTGGAATCACTTGCAAGTTTTTTTCTTACTTCATCATTTAGCTTCTGGATACCGAGAGGAGTTCTATTCAACTGAATCGGTATATGAATCTCATATTGATCCTCAGTATATCTTCGATCCTTTATCAAATCATACTTAAACACGGACTCCTTCTTTTCATTAAGCGGATTCTTGTTCTTTATACTTTTATTTGCCTCGTGAACTATCATGTTTTCTTTATTAATACTTGCTTTTCTATAAAATAGTTCTGCACCACCGCACAGTTTAATACTTCCACCATTGCTCTCACAGAACATTTGCTTAAAAATCATTGTATGAAGATTATCAGTCCCGTGCCTGTTCGGCGAAAAATCCTTATTGTACAGTTTAAAGAGATATATACTTCCACTCTCTACCAGTGCATCTATCTTGGATTTACTTGCCTTGTAGAAAGAAAGCTTATACCCCTGAGCGTCTACTTCATGGAAAAAGCCGCTGATATCATCATATCTATCTGTATCAGAGAATCTAAAGTCGAATACACTATTCCACTCGTAATGTGTAATAGCCTCTTTATAGTAGTCGATAACCTTATGGCAATCAGCTTTATTGAATGTCTTACTGCTTTTTTTATATGATCCGGTTTCATAAGCATGAAGTACCTCTTCTGATGGGTTGAATTTCTCTCTTCCCTTTCCTGAGAAAAAGATATGCGGAAGTTGCTTGCTTGCTCCGGGAATAAGCTTATAATCCAGCACCTCATAGCATTCGTCTACATTCGTTTCCTCAATTCCTTCCAAAATCTTACTATTAGATTTATCTATTATTGCAATATAATAGATTCCTTCATTCCGTAGTATGGTTGCCCTGTAGTCAGAGACTTTGTTTCTATCCCATCCCCCTAAAAACTGTGGATTTTCAAAATATAACTTGAATTTATCGGTCGAATAGGGTTTCTTAGTAACAAAATTTCTCACGCGGTTATACAAACTATCCATTTTAAGAATCGAATCTACTATTTCAGTCAGTTCCCCGTAGAACACTTCATCACGACCCGTTTCTTTACCAGACCCTTGAACAGACTTTAATTCTTTTTCCAAATCCTTAAGCAGATCAAGATACATCTTGATATTATAGACACTTTCCTTCCCAAGCATATCATTAAAATCACTTGCAAAAAGATCTTTTAAAGCATCATATGAATTCTTTATATCATTAATTAAGTCTTGTATTCTCTGCTTGAACATCGCAGTAATACTATTTATCGAATAATCCTCATCTTCCGTATAGAGGAATTCAGCTATCTCTACTAAAGAGAAACTCTCAGTCTTCTGATAATCTTTCTTCCGATTTTCCTCGTATTTCTCGCTGCCTTGAGGTACTCTTCCGGAATAATTACTATCATAGTTTCTACTCCAATTATCTCTGAAATTTGCCCAATCCCCTGTTATTCTTTTTGAGATTTCCGTGATAAAAGGCCCATTAGCAACATAAATGCCCGAAAGGTTATAAGTCTCTATCTTCTCAAACAGTTTTCTTGTTTTTTCAAGCGCACCAAAAATACCACTATTCTCTCCAGCAACATCATATATTTCCGAAATCATTTCCTGAGTATTCTTATATTCTTCACTTCTATATGAGAGACCTTCATACTCTGATAGTACTTGCTTATACAATGGTTTTAGCAACGGAAGTTTTGTACCTTTATTCTGCTGATTGTATAGATTAATGTACTCATTAAGTCCCTTGATCTTTTCTCCATCTTTCGTGACCAATCCGCCAATTACCGTGTTATAGAAAACTATTCCTTTATTTGATAAAACATTATTAAAGAATCCGATAGCAAAGCACTCTTCAGCAGAGTATGGATCAAGTTCAAGTTCCTTTGTTAAACGTGTAATAGTATCTTCACCAAGTGCCTGCCTTATTTTTTCAAAGCAATTAAGATTTGATATAAACCTTGGCAAATTCTCATTTATGCATCTATAACCTATTGATGTACTCTTCTCTTCTTCACTATATATATTGGCTCTGTTTTGATTAAATCCCTCAAATGCAGTTTTAAATCCTACGAAGCTTTTGATAATTGCCTTTTCGACATCATCTGTTAATTTCTTAGGTAATAAATCTTCTATGAGCGCCTTCTCGAATAATTGCTTATACTCTTTATCTTGTTTAAATGAATCTGCGATTTGCTTTCTAAATGAAGCCTCATACTCTGTCATCTTGTTTTTATCATCATCACTTTTGTCTCTTTTATTGTATAAAACAACATAGTCTGTGAGATCAGACAATTCTAACTTATCGAGAACCCTATCTATGAAAGCAATATGATATCTATCGATAATTTTTTTTGCTTTTTTATACTTTTCAGCACGTTCCTCATCCTCTTCAATTAATCTCTTGATATCAATATTCTCCTGTGTCTTTCCTACAGGAATAGCTTTGAATCTAAGTGTTTTAGATACAGAATACAGATTAATAAAACTATCGATTTTTCTCATTTTTGCCTCCTTAACTCTACACAACGGGGTTATAAACCATACATTGAATCTTCAGTTATTGCAATCTACTAATGGTAAAGAATAATCTAACAATATCATGCATAATGTCCTATAAACAGTACAAACAACAGTTCGTATATACGTATATACTTTCTTTGTCTTTTTGTCTTTTTGAAAATTTTATCATATACATATTATTAATACTACGCCATTCAGATACTTTGTTTACTCTGGAAACGTGATAAAGCAAGGCATAAGAAAAGCGATGTCGTTCCCTCGCCAACAGGGCGCGGTCGCATCGCTCGTCTCTAATTCATAATTAATAAATGTGATATTACAGATATCACTGATTCATATTGCTCTTCCTGTCAGGAATCACGAAATCCGGGTGTTCTTCAAGCCATGCCGTCTGCGGCATACATGACAGCATGGAAATATCGTCCTCGCTGATTTCAAAATCGAATACATCCATATTTGACTTCATATGCTCCGGTGTTGATGCCTTGGGTATGGGAAGTATGCCCTTTTGCAGAAGGAATCTTAAGTTTATCTGCTGAATGCTTTTTCCATACTTTTTTGCAAGTTTTACAAGTATCGAATTGCCTATCGTGGCATTTTCCCTTCCTCTTCCCAGCGGTGACCACGCCATCGGGATAACGTCGTTTTCCAGGCAAAATGCAACCGCACGCTCCTGAGAGTATCCGGGATGGAGTTCCAGCTGATCAACAACAGGACGTATCCTGCAATTATCAAGTATATTCTTGAGGTGATGTGGAAGGAAATTACTAAGTCCCAGACGTCTTACCTTTCCCTGATCCACGAGGCTTTCCATTGCACGCCATGTTTCGATATCAAGAGTTTTCCAGTCCTCATCGTCTGCTCCTGTCTGTCTCGGCCAATGGATCATATAGATATCGACATAATCCGTTTGCAGACGGTTAAGCGAGCGCTCAATAGCCTTCGGAACATTTTCGGCTCCCATCTCATCGATCCACAGTTTTGTTTCTATAATGACATCCGATCTTGCGATCCCGCTCTCGCGAAGTGCATTTCCGAGAGACCTTTCCGTCTCATACAGCGATGCGGTATCAAAGAAGCGATATCCGCACTCGATAGCCTGCAATATCACATCCTTGTTGTCCGCAAATTCCTCATTGTATGTTCCGAAACCTATCTTCGGAAGCTTGGAACCATCGTTTAGCGTGTAGAATTCGTTCATAGCCTGTCTTCCCTCCTTTGTTTGAGAGCCATTGTCAAATGTTGTCAAAAAGAACCGTCCCTTTTGACAACTTATTCATATGTTAATGCATCTATCGGATTCATCTTGGCTGCCTTGTTAGCCGGATAATACCCGAAAAACAATCCGATGGCCATGGAAAATCCCACGCTCTCAACAATACTCGCTATCGAAGCGTGTGCCTCGGCATCCATGGCATTGGCGGCAATCGATCCACCCGTAACACCTATGATTATACCAATAATTCCGCCGATAATACACAGCACCATTGCCTCTATGATAAACTGAAGCCTGATGGAGCTGTTTGTCGCCCCAAGTGCCTTTCGTATACCGATCTCACGTGTCCTCTCGGATATTGATACAAGCATTATGTTCATAACACCGATTCCACCGACGAGAAGCGCAATCCCCGCAATTATAGAGATGGCTGTTGATATAGTTCCCATCATTTTGGTCAGTTCTTCAAGCATGCTCTCAAAGCTTGATGTTGTAACTTCAAAATTCCGGTTCGTGTGATAATATCTGTCGAAGAATATCTGTATCATGCTCCGAAGCTCATTTGTGTCGATTTGTGCGTCCGGTGATTTTACAACCGTAAAGCTCGGATATCCGTCGGAATGTGTATGCTTCTTCACACATCCCAGCGTCGTGTACAGATCCGTCTGTCTGTCGGCATTAGCTCCGAACAGCATACCCGAGTCATCAAGCTTATACACGCCCACTACCGTAAAATCATAGAATTTCTGTCCTATGACTACCTCCACAACCTTTCCGATCGCTTTATCATAATCTTCGGTATTGTATAGTTTTCTTACAGCATAGTCGGATATAAGGCATACTGCTTTGCCGCCTTTTATTGCCTTATCTCCTATCTCGCGTCCCGCAAGGAGAGTCAGGTTCTGACCTTTGAAATACCCTTCGTCCCCTCCGGTCACCGCAACGGTTGCGCTGTTCTTTATCTCCGTGATTTTTCCCGTTCCGAGGCTCTCACTTAGTATAATATACTCAATTTCATCGCTGAAATTATTAAGGAAATCCGCGATCATATTATCCTTAATAAAATCACTTTCCTCGGGTGTACGAATGATCCTGTATCCTTCAAACTCAAGACCGCTTTCATCTCCCTTGACCTTTTCGGTCTCTCTCTGTGTGACACCCACCGAAATGTTGGATGCACCCATATTTGTCATCGTAGAGGCGAATGACGTAGTAACGGAATTGCCCACCGTTTGAATTGCAATGACCGAGCCGATTCCGATAATGATGCCCAGCATTGTCAGAAACGACCTCATTTTATTGGCACGGATGGCCGCAAGGGCCATCGAAATATTCTCACCCAGCAGCAACTCTTCCGCCACCTTTCCTCTCACTTATTATCAGTCCGTCATGAAGCGTCATGATACGCTGCGTTTCCTCCGCAAGTTCCGGAGAATGCGTTATAAGCACGATAGTTTTCCCCTGCTCTTTGTTAAGCCTGTGAAAAATATCCATTATAAGCCTTCCGGTCCCCGAATCAAGCGCACCGGTCGGCTCATCCGCAAGTATTATTGCCGGGTCGTTAGCCATTGCCCTTGCTATGGCAACTCTCTGTTTCTGACCACCGGACAGTTCATCCGGCTTATGACTCATCCGGTCATCCATTTCCACAAGCCTGAGAAGTTCCTTTGCTCTCTCACTTCTCTCCCTTCTGCCCATACCTGCGTAAAGCATCGGGAGCTCTACATTTTTAAGTGCCGTAGTTCTTGCGATCAGGTTATACGTCTGAAACACGAATCCGATCTTCCTGTTTCTGATAGCCGAAAGATCATCTTCCCTTGCGTCGAACATATCCAAACCGTCCAGATAATACTGTCCGCTTGTTGGCAGATCGAGTGCGCCGATAACATTCATAAGAGTTGATTTTCCGGAGCCTGACGGCCCGACTATGGCAACAAATTCTCCCTCGTAAACTTTTAGGCTGACTCCGTGAAGAACCTCAAGTTCATTGGGCTTACCGATATAATATCGTTTGACGATATCTTTCATGTCTATGATAATCTTTTGTTCCATGACCGGCCTAGTATCCGCCTTCCATCATCATCGTAAAACCATCGGGAAGCTCTCCTGCCTGGCTATTGACCAATACGGTCATTCCCTCTTTTATGTCCTGCGAAATGACTTCCGTAAAATAATCCCCCTCAAGTCCGATCTGTACGGGAACTTCTCTTGCCCCCTGAACCGACGCAAGAGGCGATGTATTTTTAGGCGCTGCAGGAGCAGAGTCTTCCTTGTTTGCGCCCTTCATCAGTCCGTCAATGCCTATAACGGGTATCCCGCCGCTCTTGTTCTCTTCCGGAGCAGCATTTGAGGCGGTCTTGTCCAGAACATATATAACATTTGCCCCGCCCTCTTTTTGTTCTATTGCATCATATGGCACCGCCAGAACATCCCTGTGTGTATCAACGATTATATTTATTTTCGCGCTCATCCCGAGACGCAGCCTTTCGTCTTTGTTAAGAACATCTATCTTTACTTCAAATGTATTTGATGTAGAACCGGTTGCTGTCTGCGGACGTGTTGCTGTGGGAGCCACAAAGCTCACTATTCCCTCTAACTCGTCATCTCCCGTTGCATCAGTCATGATGACCACACGCTGTCCGAGCTTGACATTGTTGATGTCATACTCATCTATCTGGGTAGCAACCTCAAAAACATCAACCGCCTGTATAGTCATAAGTGCTCCGGTATTTGCCTGATAGCCGTTTCCTTCCTGCGCATTGACCTCTGTAACAAGACCTGATATGGGTGCAGTCACGATATAGTTTTCAAGCGTATCCTCATTCTGCTCCTTCTGACGTTCTAGGTTCTTAACAGCGTCATTTGCCTGAAGATTTCCTTTATTGTAGTTATAATCCGTTTTCGCATTACTGAATCCCGCATCATATCCGGCCTTGTTAAAATCAACGTATGCAAGATCATAGTTGCGTTGTGCAGTGTCTACGGCATTTTGTGCTGTCTCTTCGGCCCTGATATAGGTATCTATTCCGGTATCGTATGTTTTTATGACAGACTCATATTCCGTCACTTTAGCTTGTATTTCAGCGATTTCAGCCTGTCTTCTGATTCCCTCTTCTTTTGTAGGATCAAGAGTTCCGGCGGTTACATCTTCATTGTACTTAGCCTGTGACTTGTACAACTCGTCTTTTTTCCCATCAATCTTCTCCTTAGCTTCTTCGTACTTTCTCTTATAATCCCCCGTTTCCTCACATGCTTTTGCAAGATCATCCTTAGCCTTCTGCAGATCCTTACCGGCCTTCTGGAACTTTTCATATGATGTTGCCACAGAGTATGTCTGAAGGTCATAATTATTTACATACGTATAGTTACGGTCTCCGCTGTCAAGTGCCTTGGCCTGTTTTGCCTCGGTTATGTCCTCTTCAAGTTGTCCTATCTTCTTGTTGATATCTTCGACCGAAAAGGTCACTACTACGGCACCCTCTTCAACCATGTCACCGACCTTGTAGTTAACCTCTTCAATCTTAACTCCGGCAAGCGGACTCGTAAGTGTTCTGACATCTTTGCTCTGGATCGTACCCGTGGTCGCGATGGAGTTGGTTATATCCATTCTTGTGATCTCGGCTTCCTGGGTAGTTCCGGCTGCAAGAGCCTCGGCAACCTGTTTTGAAACCTTTACAACCCTATATATGATAAAGCCGACGATACCGGCTATTACGGCAGCTATGATCACCCACTTGATCCATGAGTTTTTCTTTTTCCGGTTAAATGTCTGCACGGACACTGAATCTGTTTCTTTGGTTTTCGTTTTCTTCTTCGGCTTTTCCTTAATCTCTTCGGAAATATCCTCTATATCAGACTTGTCAGTTACAGATTCTGTTGTAATTTCTTCCGTTAATTCTTCTGACTTATCAATATCCTTGCTCAATCTCTCAACCTCCGCGTTTTTGCGTTGCATCTCCCGTTCCGAAAGCAACACTACATATTGTACCAAACCTTAAATTTTCATACAACATTTACAGCCCGAAAAATATGGTCAAAATATGTTAAAATATCATTATGAACAAAACAAACAAGGACAAATACGGCATCGGTATTACCAAATGGTGTCGCGAATACGAAAAACAGCTGGAAGAGACGCTTAACAGAAAGCCCGAAAACGATGAGCTTGCCCGGCTCCTTGCCTCTCATGAAAAAAGGCTCTCATACCTTATGCATGAGCGCCTCATTCATCTTATAGTTGTCTTTATAACTGTGATTCTTGTACTGTTCTCAATAGCCCTTATACTGTTTTGTCCGGAAGCGATCCCGGCAGCGCTTCCGATGTTTCTTATACTCTTTGTACTTCTTGTTTTCTACATCAGGCACTATTTCTTTCTCGAGAACACCGTGCAGCACTGGTACCGGCTCACCGAAGAGATCGAGAATATGATCTGCAAAGGCTGAGTCAGTTGTTTCCATGCCTCATTCTTCCCAGAACAGTTCATCAAGAGTTTTATTCAAAGCCTTGCCGTTACTTGGTTTCTCCGAGAAATGCCTTCATCGGATTAATCTTCCTGGCAACATCATAGATTGAATCCTGCTCGTTTTGAATATAATCAATGAGCTGAGCGATCTCTTCGTCAGAAAAGCCGTTATTACTGACCTTCCGGCATTCGGGAAGGGCAAACTCGGCTGATTTTGCCCCATCCTCGAACAGAACGTACACAGCCTTGCTGTCCTTGCTTCTTGTCATTGTGGATACGCTCATTTTGATCTCGCTGTTCATATTATTACCCCTTATTATCTACGCCATTACAGGCTCGCCCCGAAAGCTACGCCACTATGGGGCCGTACCTTCAAGTGCATCGCACATGGACTTTACGTATTCGTATACGTGGTCCGGTGCCTTGCTGCCATATCGTTCGATAATCTTTATTATTGCCGAACCGACGATGGCTCCGTCCGATATCGACGCCATTTTCCGGGCCTGCTCCGGTGTCGAAATACCAAAACCTATTGCACATTTTATATCGGTATTTTCGCGTATGATCTTAACGATCGACTCAAGATCCGTGCTTATCTCGCTCCTGACTCCCGTTACTCCCAGGCTTGATACCAGATAGATGAACCCTTCGGCCTCCTGCGCGATCATTGATATCCTGTATTTTGACGTGGGAGCGATAAGAGATATCAGATCCACACCGTATTTATGACATGCATCAATGAATTCCCCTTTCTCCTCAAAGGGCAGATCCGGAAGTATCAGTCCGTCGATGCCCGTCTTGCTGCAATTTGAGAGAAAATCATCCGCTCCGTATGAATACACCACATTGGCATACGTCATAAATACCATGGGAATCTTAACATCCCTCCGAAGATCCCTTACAAGACCGAATATCTTATCTGTTGTAGTTCCTGCAGACAATGCCCTTATGTTTGCCGCCTGGATAACCTCTCCCTCCGCCGTCGGATCCGAAAACGGGATCCCCAGTTCTATAAGAGATGCTCCGGCCCGCACCGCAGCCCGTACGATCCCGGCTGTCGTTTCAAGGTCGGGATCACCGCATGTGATAAAAGGTATGAATGCCTTCCTGCCTTCAAAAGCCTTGTAAATATTACTCATTGATGTCCTCCCCTCTGTATCTGGCTATGGCTGCGCAGTCCTTGTCTCCGCGTCCGGATATCGTGATCACCATAAGCTCATCCGGCTTCATTTTGGGTGCGATCTTAATGGCGTGTGCCACGGCATGAGCCGATTCTATCGCCGGTATAATGCCCTCTGTTTTGGCAAGATATTCAAAAGCGCACACAGCCTCCTCATCGGTTACCGGTACATATTCCGCTCTTCCAATATCGTGCAGATATGCGTGCTCCGGACCTATCCCGGGATAATCAAGCCCCGCGGAAATCGAGTACACCGGCGCGATCTGTCCGTACTCGTCCTGACAGAAATATGATTTCATCCCGTGGAATATCCCAAGCTTTCCGGTTGCAATTGTTGCTGCGGTCTCATATGTATCTACGCCTCTTCCCGCAGCCTCGCATCCGATCAGGCGCACCGAATCATCATTTATAAAATCATAAAATGTCCCTATCGCGTTCGAGCCGCCTCCTACGCAGGCTAATACCACATCCGGAAGCCGTCCTTCGGCCTCAAGCATCTGCGATTTTATCTCCCTCGAGATCACAGCCTGAAAATCGCGGACGATGGTGGGAAACGGGTGAGGTCCCATAACCGAGCCGAGGCAGTAATGCGTGTCGTCGATCCGTCTCGTCCACTCTCTCATTGCCTCCGAAACCGCATCCTTAAGGGTTGCCGTTCCGCTCTTTACAGGGATCACATCGGCACCGAGAAGTTTCATCCTGTACACGTTAAGAGCCTGCCTCTTCGTATCTTCTTCGCCCATGAACACAACGCACTCCATTCCGAAAAGTGCCGCTGCCGTAGCGGTTGCGACTCCGTGCTGCCCGGCTCCCGTCTCGGCGATTAGCCTCGTCTTGCCCATTTTCTTCGCAAGGAGCGCCTGACCAAGTACATTGTTTATCTTATGAGCTCCCGTATGGTTCAGATCCTCTCGTTTCAGATAGATCTTTGCACCGCCGAGATCTTCCGTCATCTTTTTCGCGAAATACAGTCTTGACGGACGTCCCGCATAGTTATTGAAAAGCTCAGTAAGCTCCCGGTTAAACTCCGGATCCTTCCTGTAATGGTCATATGCCTTTTCAAGTTCTATAACGGCATTCATCAGCGTTTCCGGAATGTACTGCCCTCCGTGCTGCCCGAATCTGCCCCTTGATCTGTTATCTTTCATGCCTTCCTCCGATACTTTTGTATACCTGTAAGTCCTGTTATTGCAAATCTCTTAATTCTTGAGCATCATGCTTCTTACCGTCATGACAAATCTGCGCATCTTGTCGGGATCCTTTATACCGCCGGTCTCGATTCCGGAGCTAACATCAACCCCGTAGGGTGACAGTGTCGCAATGGCCTTTGCAACACTATCGCAGTCAAGTCCTCCGGCCAGAAAGTAGGGTCTCCTCAGATCCCCGATAAGCTCCCAGTTAAATACCAGGCCGCCGCCCTGCCCCGAATCAAGCAGGATCACGTCGGCTGATGTGACTTTTGCCGCTTCCATATCACGACTGCCGGTAATTTTAAACGCCTTGATTATTTCCTTTACGCCAAGGCACCTTATCCTTTCGATATACTCTCTGTCCTCGCCACCGTGAAGCTGTACGATATCGATAATTCCTTCCCTTACAAGCGCCGCAACCTCTTCCTCCGGTGCATCCACGAACACACCCACTGTCTTTATCCGGCTGTCCGCAAGCTCTCTCAGCCTCTTTGCGTCATCATGGCTTACATATCTTCTGCTTCCTTTCGCGAACACAAAGCCGATATAATCGGGCAAAAGCTCATTCGCACACAATATATCCTCTTTGCGGCTTAGTCCGCACAGTTTGATCTTCGTCATACAAGACTCCTGAGCTTATCAAGTGCCGCCGCTTTATCGGCCGCCTTCATAACCGTCTCTCCGATAAGTACCGCATCCGCACCGGCATTTCGCACCGCGGCAACATCCTCAGGCGTCCTTATCCCGCTCTCCGACACAAATACCCGATCCGCCGGTACCAGATCGCGAAGCCTTGTGCTGTTGGAATTGTCCACGCTAAAATCATGGAGATTCCGGTTATTGACCCCGATGATTTTTGCCCCTGTATCAACAGCCGTCATAATCTCGCCCTCATCATGGCACTCCACGATGGCGCTTATTCCCAGCTCATTGCATATACCAAGATATTCTTCTATCTGTCCGGCAGAAAGAATGGCAGTTATCAGAAGCACTGCCCCCGCTCCGAGGGTCCTGGCCTCATATATCATGTACTCATCCACGGTAAAATCCTTGCGAAGGCACGGAACCGACACTGCAGACGCAATTTCCTTCAGATATTCATTTCTTCCGAGGAACCACTTCGGCTCGGTGAGGACCGATATACAGTCAGCCCCGGCCTTCTCATAGTCCTTTGCAATATCCACATAAGGAAAATCATCCGCTATCAGTCCTTTTGACGGGGAAGCCTTCTTGCACTCGAGAATAAACGACAGCCCTTCCTTCGAAAGTGCCTTCCCGAACTCGAGGTTACCCTTTGGCATATTCAAAGCCATCGTTTTCATATCCTGCAAAGACACCCTGCATTTTGCCGCCTCAGTTCGTGCCATGGCGTGTTCGGCAAGTTCATCCAGTATTGTATTTGTCCGGCTCATGATTTTCACGTCTCCTTACTGTCTGAGGGCTATGTTGCTTAGTTCACGTCTCCATCCGGTCGGTTGCTGACTTCAATAAACTTGTGAAGAACCTCAAGGGCTTTGCCCGAATCTATAAGTTCTTTAGCAAGCTCCACACCGGCTTTGAAAGATTCGGCCTTACCTCCTATATAGAGCGAAGCTCCTGCATTTAGCAGTACCGCATCTCTTTTGGCACTCGGCTCGCCCTTTAATATCCCAAGTGTTATTGCTGCGTTTTCCTCCGGTGTTCCTCCCACAAGTTCTGATTTGTCACATGTCTTAAATCCGAAATCCTCGGGAGTGATTATAAATGTTTTATACCATCCGTCCTTGATCTCGCATACTTTTGTAGGGGATGACAGTGAGATCTCATCAAGCTTGTCCATACCGTATACGACCATTCCCCGCTTTACACCGAGGTTTACAAGTACCTGGGCAAGAGGCTCCACAAGATAATCGTCGTATACACCGAGAAGCTGCATCGTTGGACTTGCCGGGTTGGTAAGGGGTCCGAGAATGTTGAACACGGTCCTAAAACCAAGCTCCTTCCTGATGGGACCCACATATTTCATTGAAGAATGATACTTCTGGGCAAAGAAGAAACATATGCCCGCTTCATTTAACAGTTCTATACATCTGCCGGGACTCTGGGAAATGTTTACACCCAGTGCTTCCAGACAATCCGCCGTTCCGCATTTTGAAGACGCGGCTCTGTTTCCGTGTTTGGCAACCTTCATTCCGCCTGCTGCCGCAACTAATGCGCTTGTAGTCGAAATATTGAAGCTGTGAGCATTGTCTCCGCCTGTTCCGACTATTTCGAAAACATCCATACCGGTATCTACCCGGGTTGCATGATCCCGCATGGCAGCCGCGCAGCCTGCGATCTCATCAGT
>DFGA01000045.1:0-6515 GCA_002371615.1 Lachnospiraceae bacterium UBA3762
AGATAGATTGAAATTCCTTGTTTGCTCTTTATTTTCAAAACCCGCTTTTACGGATTTTTAAAGCACATCTCTCCCGATTCCGATTTCAAACCGGAAATAATTGTTCCCACCTCAACCGGTTTGGAGTAAAAGTACCCCTGAAAACTATGTATGCTCATCTCTTTCAGTATATTTCGCATTCCGGATGTCTCTATCCCTTCCACGCAGACATCGGAGCCAAAAATACTGGCTGCATCGGTGAAATTATAAACAAGTCTTCGTTCCCTATCATCTTCCTCAATTTTCTGTACAAAGCCCCTATCAACCTTTATCGTGTCAAACGGCAGATTCTTAAGAAGTCCTATTGAAGAAAATCCCGTGCCGAAATCATCAAGTGCTATGCGAATCCCACCTGCGCGCAGCGTTGTCATGACATTATTTAAAAGCTTCATGTCAAGCAGTCTGCATCTTTCCGTTATTTCAAGACAGAGCCTTTGCGGATCAAACCCCGTATTCTTAACTATATTCCAAACGCTGTCCGTAAAATCAGGCCGTTCAAGCTGCGCATAGGATAGGTTGACATTGATAATAAAATCGGGCAGGATCTCCTGTATCTTTTTTGCATCAGTCATTGCCGTATGAAGTATCCATTCTCCAAGCACCGGAAATAATGGATCTTTTTCCAATACCGGGATGAACTCATCCGGAGGAACCATGCCATACTTATCATTTTTCCAGCGGAGAAGCGCCTCCGCTCCTATCAGTTTTTCCGTTTTCGCATCAACCACAGGCTGATACAAAAGATAAAACCCGTCAAACTCATTATTGATTGAATTTCGTATGGAATGCAGTTTTGCCGTGCTCTTTATGTTATCAGTCCTTAGATTATTGCAGAATTCCACGATATCGCCCTGCTTATTGAACTTTGATTCATCATAAGCATATGTCAGACAGGAATACACCGTCTGATCATCCGTCGTAAAATCATCTACGGCAAAAGTTCCTGCGTGTAATTCTAAAGGAGCATAGTCATCTCCAAGCTTTATGCCTTCCCGAAAGTGTGCTCTGAGACCTTCATATGTACTCTCCATATCTTCATATGTCTGGGTCTCGGTAATTATTGCAAATTTAGAACCATCCATGCGGAAGGTGCCGCCTCTGTTGCCTACGTGATCCATCAGGTAACGACCTACACCCTGAAGGACAGAGTTCCCTGCAGCATATCCATATAGCTCATTGATCTCTGCAAACTTGCTGATTCCTATCAAGCAGACCCTCATAGGTATCTTACTATCTATATGGCTTCGAATGTCCTCGAAAAACCCGTACTGATTTCGTAACCCTGTCAATCGGTCTATATGGCTCTGCTGACTGTGGTTTCTTATTGCCCCGCCAAAATACTCGGGCTGACCGGATACATCCTTGATCACAATCCCACGGCATGTACAGACGTCGTATTCCCCGTCTTTCCTTCTTGCACGATACTGCATATCATGTCCGCCTGATCTACCGCTGAATATATCATCTATTCCACGGTGGAAGGCATTTCTGTCTTCGGGATGAATGTGTTCCTCCCATATAGCTCCTGCTCCATACATATATTCACCGGGCAAGCCAAAAGCGTCTGTAAGCACCTTTGACCATCTCGAAAAATCATACTGCATGTCACACAGATACACATAGGTATCATCACCTATTACGGAAAAAGCTTCAAACAGCTCATCAAGCCGCCTCTTCCTTTCCTCGGGTATCTTGTCGAATCCGTTCATATCATTCCTCCAATCCTGATAGAGCCTTTTTATACCACGGGTTTCATTCTACTTCCGCCTTTACTACGCTGTATATGTTCTCAATGACCTGATTTGTGTTCTGCACATGCAGAAAGTGAAACGGTATCTCTTTACTTCTGACAGCCCCAAGCATCCTGTCCGCCTATTAAAGCCACTTTAACATCTTCCATCTCATCCGTCATTTCTTCGACGGTTTTCTCTTCATCACGAAGTTCCGGTTTATCAAGATTATAAACGTGTTCTCTGCTTTTTGAATGGCATAATGAATGAAATTAAAGTTATATTGTCCAAACTCTTCCGCCATCTGTTCCACCCTCCGCATTGAAATACCTCAAAATTCCCGATTATAACAACAAGACCAAAACCCGTTTCTGCATTACAGAATCAGTTTTTGGTCTTATGTTATAAATATACAATTCAACAGAATACTATGGTCTGGTAACGAATATTTTTACACTCCTGTCAACAGTTTTATGTAACTTTCTTATAAATCATATTGCTTGGTAATATATTTTACCATATAATAACACTTGTTGCTACTGGATTATTAAAATAGCAGCATATTATCATGCTCCTGCATTAAATGCAACTTCCCCACTCACTGCCTCCTGGTACCCTCCTGATCCGAAACTGTAAGACACAGTGCTACCATCATCTTCCTCTGCATCCTCCTTAAAGGGATCCTCCATCGGACTATCGGATTTCTTAGCCTTTTTTAAATCTTCTTCCGTATCAGGCAGTTTCTGATATGCCTCGGAATCTCTGAACTGTTGACTTACGTTCTGTACGGCGGCAATCATCGCATCTCTTGCAGGATCCTTGTCACTGATGGATGTCATGGCATTGCTCATAACCTGCTGTGCCTCTTCTTTTGTTCTGCAGTGCCTTAATTGTTCTTTCAAGGCCTCTCTGCGCTGCTGAACCCTGACAACCTGCTGATAAATATATGGATTGGTTCTGCGGATATAAGCCATTTCCTTCGCAGATAGCTTGGCTCCACTCTTTATCTTCTGCTGGATCTTATTCTCAAATGCCTGCCGTTCTTCCTCAGACTCGAAATCATCTCCGTTAATCCTATCCATGATTCCCTTGATAAATTCAGCCCTGATCTGTGCCGAACTCTTTTTCTCAGATGGTTTAGCTTCGGGATTTCCGTTGATCTGTTCACCCTTACCGATTTTTACATAATTTGTATTAGTCATGTTGTACCCTCAAATCCTCCCTACTGATACAAATGTCCTTGCCTTATTTCATCATCTGACCATATCCTCTCGTAGGATCCGCCAATCTGATTAAAAATATCATCCCAGTATTTAAAGCCCGTCATTTTTTCATGATCAAGAGAATGATTCTTAAACCATCCTAACAACAAATTCCATGTCTTTTCATCAATCTTCGCTGACCAGTTCTTTTTGGGATCATCATTATCGTTATATGAGATGCCATCAGGATGAGTCGTGATGATACCGTTTGCTCCACTGTGTGCCATTCCACGAATCTCTAAACTCGCATAAAAAGCTCCACCGATTGATGAAGACATTAAATTAGGATATCGCCTTTCATATTCCTCACTTAAAGCCTTAAACCTTGCCTCATCAAAGGCATTACATAAGAGCACCTGACCACCTCTTCCCTCATCTCCAGGTCTCATAACATACTTGATCCCTGTTCCTGCATGCGTACCAATATAGTATCCCTCTAATGGTTGATGCGGAACTTCTTCTACTCCAATAGCCTCCGATAACGCACTTTCCAGTTCCTCGGTTACAGGAATCGCATCATACCAGTTGCCATTAAATCCGGGCAATTCACTGATCATGACCCTCGTTCCGGTCTGAGCATCCTCCTGTATCTTAAGATGCTCCGGCTTAAATACACCTGCGCTCTTACCATCTACAAGGATGCGAAGTCCGCCTATCTCCAGCTCAGGAACAAGCTTATAATTCGCCGTCTCAACTTCCTTAAAGTTTGACACTCTGATCTCTGAATTACGTCCTCCAGAAAGCCCTGTTCCGTTCTTCTGCTGTACGCCCTGATCCGTCATTTCAAGAAACTGATTTCTATATTCCGGGGCGTTTGCACGTTGCTCAACATACATTTTATCCATGAACTCACAGAATTCATCAAATGTATCTCTCGAATGGGCCTTTCTCAAAGGAGAATCCGGCATCATGTGATCATACAAGTTCTTGACAGACAGATATCCGGCCATATTGCCAAACCTATACTGTGCCTCCATAAAATCTTCTGTCATTTGTCTAAAATCAAATTGTGACAGTATGTTTTCAGAATTATATGTTATATCTCCGTTTACTCCACTGGCGACACTGATAAAATCACCAAAGGCATTCTTTGTTTGCCCCGTTAAATCAAGATGAGAAGTAAATGCAAGCATTTCTAGATAACGTGCATTCCCTGGATCTACTTCATCGGCATCGTACTCATATTCACTAATACTGCCATTGGAATTCCAGTACTTTACTGTGTATTCGGAATATCCTTTTGCAGAATAAACCGATGCACTGGATCCATCCGGAAACCCAACAGACGTCAATGCATTATCTCCACCATCGGGGTCTGTCATGTGCAGATGAATGCCCGCCGTATTTCCAAATGATGTCACTGACTGTCCCGTACTCACTTTTGTTTTTTGTGAATAGTACGAACTTGTTCCCAAATAACATCCTACATTTGACAGCATAAAAATCTCCTTTCCGCAGCTCATCTGTCAGTCAGAGCCGCACCGCTCCCCGGAAAGGTCCGAGCGGTATTCAACTATCTATGATTATTTATATCAGTCCGCCACCCGCAAATGTACCGACTTCATACGCTGATAATATCCCTGCTACTTTAGGATCTGACGGAATCTGAAAGAAATCGTTGAGCTCCGAAATGCTGTTTGTCTTAAATACTTTATCTCCATTCAGAAAATCAATGTATGCCTGTCTCTTCTCAGCCGCTTCCTGTAGCCATTTTTCTTCCAGTTCCTTCTTTTCAGCGGCTTTCTTATCTATCTTGTCCTGAACCTTTTTCTGTTCTCCGCGCTTTGTCCAGAAGCTACCTTTGGATCGTGCCTCCCAAACCTTACCTCCGCTTCCATTCTGATATCCTGTCCACCAACTTGTTGAATGACATTCTTCTTTTGTAGCACCATAATGGACTACCTGATATTTCGTTCCGCCGATAGCTCTTGCCCATCCCGGCATTGGTGTAGCAAAGGCTGTTTTTAAATCATCCAAAACCCATTTTTCGTACTCAGGATCATCTTGCATAGCTTTAAATCCATCATCAGAAATATTGATTGAAAAATAATCTCCCATTTTATCCGAACACAGTGGCAAAGAGGAAATAGTCTCATGAATATAATTCTTGTATTCCTCCAACGTCATATCTTTGACATTGGTAACCAGATTTGTTCTTTCTATACCTCTGGTAGAAGTTATCCTTGTTGAACTTGGGACAGAGGGATCATATACCTCGCTTAGTTGTATCTGCCCATTTTTATACCACGATGGCTGAAGATCTTCTTCTGAATACACTTTTCCGACAAAATGATTGTTGTTCAAATACTCAGCATTCTGCGCTGTCAAGATTTCTCTCATCGTTCTACCTTCAGACATAGCTTTCTCTATATCAATTCTGCCATTATCGGTAGAATCGTAGAATGCTCGAAAACCCTCGATATCAAAATCATCCTGCAGAAAATCATTCCAAAACGATTCCTGTGTTGCAAATGTCAATCTCTCATCATTTGAAAAGCTTTTCAAAAAATCTTGAACCTTTTTATAATCGCCGGGAGATTCAAAAGATAGGCTCCAAAGTTCTCTCGCAGATAACTTCCCGTCAACATCAGACCTCTTTCCACATACAATTCCATCTTTTGAATAAGACGTCGTATACCTTATATCAACAGGAACCTTTTCATTTGTTACAGGATCTGTATATTCTGTATGTCTTGTAACTACTGATTCATGTACAGATTCTCTGCTACGGACAGTTGACATTTCCGCTGCTGAATCCATTGTTTTTGAGAAATCACTCGATGCTGTATTCTTTGCTTTTGTCGACTGATTTACCCGTACATCATAAATTGAACCATATGTTCCCAGTCCACCTATTGTCATTAGTACTCCTTTCCGCAGCCCATCTGTCATTCAGAGCCGCACCGCTCCCCGGAAAGGTCCGAGCGATATCATATTTTTATAGATAATCTAAAAGATTCGTCAATCTACTGATGTTCTTCCAATTCCTATCATTATTCAGTTCTAAATCAAGCTGCTGTTCAAACCAGCTTCTGTAATCAACAATGGTGTTCTCATTTGCATTAGGAGTCCTGTGTTGCAAGTATAAATGTGCCACTATCAAATCGGGCGCAGGATTTTCGATTTTACCCTCCGCATCCAAATGGTACATTCTTACCGACAGATCAACCATATTACAGGAGGAAGCATTAACTTTTTCAGCATCAACGATTCTTTCCTCTTCTTTGCCATTGTCATACTTTAGTTTGACAGTATATTCTGAAGTGCTCCCTTCGTTCTTGTATACCTCAGCACTATATCCAAACGGGCCATCATGCCAATGCCATACCGGCTTTCCAGTACATGACTGACGGTGTGCTTCATCAACGCCCCTGGCTTTATCAGCATCATCCAGCTTATTCTGAACCATATCAGCAAATGAGTATGAAATTTGTTTTTCTTCTATATTTGCCCTTTGGGGATGATAACTATTTATAACGCTATA
>DFGA01000045.1:6625-9146 GCA_002371615.1 Lachnospiraceae bacterium UBA3762
GGTTCAAGAAGAAACATTTCTACAATAAAAAAGCGTGTACTTCTATGAATTCAATCCATTGAAAACACGCTTCCATGCTTTTTCAGTTATCATATATATCGGAATGATCATTATTTTTCATTAACCTGATGTCATAAATAGACGCTTATATGTCACGAATCGGCGTTTTCCCTATAAGTCCAAACATTTCTGATGGGACCGCTCTGATTCCATCATCCTTAAGTTCCTGTATCTTTTCTCTGTTCATCCGCCAAGTTCCAGTCCTTGGAGGTTGTATACTCGCTTGAGGCGCATTATTTCGTATAGCACCCTTCCGATGTCTTTGGAAACTGGATATCAAATATATCTTCTCCATATGGAATATCAAACTTCCTATCTGCATTCATGGCGTATTCTTTTCCGCCAACTTTAATAACTGTTCCAACCTCGTACTCATTAAACAAAGCACTGCCTCTGTTAGCAAACATATCATAAACTGCATCATATTCAAACTTTCTTACAGCCACTCCTGCGTTTCCATTGGAATAGAAGTAATCTTGCTTCCTTGCACCACTTTCTACAGAAAAGAATCCATCTTTGATTCCGGCATCATTCAGAAACTGTTTCTGTTCAGTAGCACTATAGTATAAACCTAAATATGTTCCATCCTTTGACAACATATTCCAAAACTTTGTTATTCCAAAGCTTTTACTGTTTTGTCTTCCAGAAATAAGATCAGAATATGGCTGAGTAAGCCTGTCATGATCGCATGAAAAAGTATGTGTATTACCTTCTGTATCGATATATTTGTAATACTGTCCGTTATCAAAATGAATTACGTTATTTTTTGCCTTTATCTGTGTGCACCATTTGGGATTAACTGCCGGAATATCTTTTTTTAAATATTCTGTGCCATTTACTTTAATCGAATTAACCGATTCACCATGATTCTTATGGATTCCCATGTACCCAAAATTGATTGTATCAATCACAGATCTTGATATACTGGATCTTGCACTATTCTTAGAGTAAGTAAAACTCGGTTGTATTACCCCTTGAATATATTCATCTCGGCATCCTTTTTTCAGAATATTGCTATGTTTAGACACCCATGTCCTACTACCATCAGTTAGAAGCATCTGAGCAATATTCATACTTGACTGACCATTTATTCTCATAAATATAGCCTCCCATTATGTGTTTTCTTGACAGAATTACCCTAAAGCTACTTTTTTCATTTTAGGCAAAAGACACCTTTCTCAATCAGTCCATTGAAAAAGGTGCCATCCGTAGTCAATATTATTCATGCTGATATGTTTATCGGAAACATCTTGAGAATTTATTACAGTTATGTCACGAATAGACGGTCAGTGCTGTTTTTTTGCTGTGAAATGTAAAACGGGAAGGCTCTGTGCCCTCCCGCATTCCATACCTGATATGTTATGTCAAAATACTATTTTAGTCCCGCAATATGCATTCTTGCCCGTTCCAGTATCTTTTCCAAAAAGTCCTCCGGTATCTTTTCCGTCTGGTACGCTTTCTGTCTGATACTGCTCTTTCCGCTTCTCTCAAGAACTTTTTGCAGTTCTTCCATCTGTTTATTCACCATTTCAACAGCTTCCTGCTGTTTCTTCCCAAACCGGGATTCGGTGAATTCCTCAAATTCCTGCTGAAGGATATCCAGCTCTTCATCTTTTGACAGCTTACGATAGCCATCTTCGGAATTTTGATCTTCAATGAACCGGACTCTGGTTCCGTTATCATGACCTGCTACTATTTCATCAGCGATATTGCGGAAACTGTTCATCAAAATATCTTCTTTTTCCTCTATAGTCACCTTACCATAAGGTTTTTCAGCCCGAAGATTCTCCGTTCCCTGCTGAAATTCTCTTGCCAGCCGACTTCTGAAGCTTTCCACCGGTTGATGTTCCGATGCATACCACATTCTCTCCTGCTCAGCTTTAATGTCCATACTGCCCGGAAGTTTTGTTCCATGCAAGGCCCGTAGACCTTCTGCAGAAATGTTTACCTTGACGGCAGGATTATTCTTTCCTGCTTCCGTATCCTTAAACAGGACGGGCTTATTATTCTGCGCTTTAGCCAGAGCAAATACATCTACACTAGGCGGCTGATAGGTTCCGTTTACATTACCATAAAGATTGATCGACATATCCGTCACCTCCCTATCCCTTATAATCCACCTGTGTTCCGAGCATTTTCTCAGAATCAGTCATCACTCTTGAGGATGCACTATTATAGGTATAGGTACGAACTTTGGAAAGAAGTTCATCCATCGAATTTGCCTCAAAAGTAACATACTCTTTATCATCTACGGATTCGATTTCTTCTTTATCCTCATCATTCGTATCAGCTTTTTCCGCTTTCTTTTCTCTTGTCTTCTGAATGCGCTCTTCCTGCGCTTTCTTCTCAGCCTTCTTTTTGTCCTTAATCTTTTGTTCTTTCTTCTCGGTTGCTTTCTTCTCTATCCGCTTCTTCTGAAGATCCCCGGATTTCTCAACAGTTGCAAAGAAGCTCTCTTTGC